>CAZTFU010000018.1:0-34566 GCA_964612925.1 uncultured Clostridium sp.
GCTTTGACGACATGTGCGTCAAAACGGATGAAAACCAATAGGTTTTCATACTTTGCGAGTTTTGCCGCCCGCGAACGAATGTGAGAGGCAAAACTCGAGAAAGCTCGAAAAAGTGGCAACTGCCACTTTTTCGACACTACAAAAGGAGCGTTTGCACGCTCCTTTTTTGATTTGCCGTATGTGGTTTTGATTATTCGGCACTGTTCATGGGGACAACCGCACCGCCAAAGGTTTCGTTGATGTAGTTGGCTACTTCGGGGCCGGTGAGTATCTCCGCAAGGGCCTTAACGGCCGCGTTATTCTCATTGCCTTCCTTTACGCAAAGTATGTTTGCGTATGTTTTTGCGGAATCACCATCCGCGCTTTCAACGGCTATTGCATCGGTGGCGGCATTAAGGCCCGCCTGAATTGCATAGTTGCCGTTTATTACGGCCATGTCAACATCCTCAAGGCTTCTGGGTATCTGAGCCGCGGCAACCTCAATTATGTTAAGGTTCTTGGGGTTTTCGGCTATGTCCAGTATGGTGGCGGTAAAGCCCGCATCTTCCTTCATGGTTATAAGACCCTCCTGCTCAAGCAGGTAAAGTGCGCGCGCTTCGTTTGATCCGTCATTGGGCACGGCAATGGTTGCGCCGTCCGCAAGCTCTGCGATGGAAGCGGTCTTGCCCGCATAAAGTCCGAACGGTTCATAATGCACCACCGCAACGGAAACAATATGAGTGTTGTTGCTTTCGTTAAAGTCCGTAAGATAGGGCTGATGCTGGAAGAAGTTTGCATCAAGCTCGCCCGATTCCACGGCGGTGTTGGGAATAACATAATCCTGATATTCACTTATCTCGAGCGTATAGCCCTTTTCTTCCATAAGGGTTGCGGCAAACTCAAGTATGAGCTTGTGCGGCGTTGGGGACGCGCCGATGCGCAGCGTTTTGGAATCGCCGCCGTTTGAACAGCCCACAAAGGAAAGGGCGAGTACAAGCAAGAGTGTTAATGCAAAGATACGTTTCATTTTTAATTTCCTCCTGAATTTTATTTGGTCTAAATCTATATTAAAGCAAGCTGTGATTGCTTTATTTTTTGCGTTTGTCGGTACGTTTTACCGCAGTTGATCCACCCGACTGGATAAGCTGAACAATTATCACCATAAGCACTACCGTAACAACCATGGTGGGCGTATCGTATCTGTAATAACCGTAGTTTATGGCTATCGCGCCGAGTCCTCCGCCGCCCACAAAGCCCGCCATTGCCGAATACCCGAGTATTGTTGTTGCGGCAGTGGTGGCATTTGATATAAGCGAAGGTGCCGCTTCCCTTATAAGCACACGGGTTATAAGCTGCCACGTATCGGCTCCCATGCTGCGGCCCGCCTCTATCACGCCGGAGTCAACCTCCGCAAGCGATGTTTCAACAAGTCTTGCAACGAACGGTGCCGCCGCTATAACAAGCGGAACTATTGTGGCAGAGCTGCCAAGCGTTGTACCCATTATCAAGCGCGTAAGCGGCATAACGAATACCAGCAATATTATGAACGGCACACTGCGCAGTATGTTCACAACCGTGCCGATCACGGCATTGACCGTTTTGTTGGGCTTTATGCCGTTTTGCGACGTTACGCTGAGTATAACGCCCACGGGCAGCCCTATAATATGTGCCGCCGCGGTGGACACAAGGGTCATATAGAGCGTTTCAACTATGTTTTTGAGCATAAGCTCAACAAAGCCCTCTTCAAACATTGCCGTTTCCCTCCTCATAAAAATGCACGCCCGTACCTTCAAGGTAGGCTTTTATTCTTTCCGCGGCTTCCTCATCGTTGGGCAGTTGAACTATCATCTGGCCGTAAATAACGCCGTCTATCGTCCTTGTGTCGGCAAACAGTATGTTTACTGCGGCCTTGCAGTTCATAACTATGTCCGCAATTATCGGTTCAAAAGCACTTTTACCGTCAAACACTATCCTTATGCGTCTGCCGTTGGGGGTAAATTCGCTCCGTTCGGCACCCTCACCGAGTATCAACCGCTTTGCAATGTCGCTCTTGGGGCGCCTGAACACCTGCTCAACCTCACCGCATTCGGCAATGTGGCTTTTGTCTATTATAGCAACGCGATTGCACGCCTCCTCGATAACGCTCATTTGGTGCGTAATGATAACTATCGTAACGCCAAGTTCTTTATTTATCTTTTTAAGCAAAGCAAGTATGCTGCGCGTAGTGGCAGGGTCAAGTGCGCTTGTAGCCTCGTCACAAAGCAGTACCTTTGGTGAAAGTGTAAGTGCCCTTGCTATCGCAACGCGCTGTTTCATGCCGCCCGACAGCTGTGCGGGATAGGCATTTTCCCTGCCCTTGAGCCCAACAAGCTCAATCAGCTCCAGTGCGCGGCTTTTGGCTTGTGCGCGGTTCCAACGCGCAATTTCCATGGGAAAGCATACATTTTCAAGTATCGTAGCTTGGTTCAGCAGATTGAACTGCTGAAATATCATGCCTATATTGCGCCGTGCAAGGTTCAATTCCTTTCGGTCCAATGCGCGCATATCCTGCCCGTTTATGATTATGCTGCCATCGCCGGGTTCCTCAAGGCGATTAAGGCAGCGCACAAGCGTGCTCTTGCCCGCACCCGACAGACCGATTACGCCGAACACGTCCCCTTCGTATACCGTAAGGTCTATCCCGCTTAATGCCGTTACGGTTTTTTCGCCGTCCGTAAAGCTTTTGGATAAGCCCTTTACCGTGATTATCTCATTCATTGCCGCACTCCTTGCCAAAACATAAAAGGAGCGGTGGGTCTGTGCCCGCCGCTCCGCTAAAGCCTTATTAGCTCTTCGCCGTTAGCGCACGACTACACACCCCGCAAATTGTCTGCCGGGCATCATCATGCACATGTACATAGCGCGAATTTCTATCATGGCTGCATCCTTTCCTCATTCATTGCCATATATAATATATTAAGCTCGGTGCCGTGTCAATAGTGTTTTTACAATTATTCTTCGCCGCTTGCGCTTGTGGCCGCGGCGGACGGCGCAACTTTTATCAGTCCCTTTATCGAATGATATGTATCCCTTACAACCTCTACCGTTTCGAGTTTTTCGCCATCCGCGGAATAATATGTCTTATATGTAACGGCAACGCTACCCTGCCTTGATTTTCTTACCACCTGCTGTTCTCCCGGCGCAAGGGATGCATCCTCCTCCATCTCCGTGCCAAGGTCATCGAGCGTTTTCACCTTTTCGGAGGAAAGGGTTATGCTTACGCCGTTTTCAAGGGGTCTGCCGTAAAGTTTTACGCTGACCTGCTTTTTTCTTTCATCCGCTTCGCAGAATATGAAAAGCGTGGCCCCCGATGTGTTCTCAAAGCGAAGATCCGGTCCGCCCGTCGAAATTGTCGCATCCCTTCCTATGTCGATGTAGCCCAGCGGCCACGAATGGTGATGCCGTTCCACAATGCGCATATCCGCCATAAGCAACGCATTATAAAGCGTTGTACTCACTTGACACACGCCGCCGCCATACTCCTGAACGTATGCGCCATCCTTTATGCCCGCGGCTATGCTCCAACCGTTTTCCTCGTTGCGCTCTCCAAGGACTTGATTTACGGAAAATATCTCCCCGCTTTCGACAACGCTTTTATTCAGCAATTCCGCCGCCTTTACAATGTTTTTCACCCTTTCCGCTTTTCCGTATGTACTGCCCTTGAAATAGGTCGTAAATTCAGCTATAAGCTGCGTATCGTTTTTGGCCTGCTCTATTGTGTATTCGGGATAAACGGGCTTTGATGGTGCCTCTATCCGTGTGCTTTGGCCAAGCGGCAGCTTCTCCTTCAGCAGCTTTGCAAGCTCGCTTATGTTCGCCTCATACCCCACCTCATCTGCACTGAAGGCAAATTCGCCGTTTGAAGAGAGCTTTACCTTGGCGTTTTTCGCTTCATGTTTAAGCTCTGCCGCCATGGAGCGTATGCCGCGTTCTATATCGCCAAGGCTTGCATCCATGCTTGTTGTAAATGCCTTTTCGCCTGTATTAAATATGCCCGACGCGCCGGCGTTTACGGCATTTAGCAGCACCTCATCCGTATTAAAGCGCACGTTCAGCTCACTTGCGCTGACATGCACCGTTTTGTCAATAAGCGTTACAGTAAATTGAATTTCCCTTGCACGCTTTTCATTATTTTGGTTTATAAGCCGCCGCGCCGACGTTATTTCCATGTTTGAAACGTCTATACCGTCTATCGACACGCCGTTTGGCAGGTGTTCACCCGCACGCACGGCCTCTTCCAATGCGTTATATTGATCTAACGTACAGCCGCCAAGCATAAATACCGCCGCGGCAATGGCAAGTACAAACGCCTTTTTCATGCTCCTTCCTCCCTATCAATATGCTTTCGGTTTAGTATTTGCACATTACGGCGCATAAAAGCAAGGAAATATAACCATTTTGCATTTTGGGCGCGCCGTTCTTTCAAAAAAAACTGTCATCAATGAGCTTTTGATGCTTGCAATAACAATCGTAATGGGCTACAATAAAATGACAGGAGGATGTCAGAAAATGCATTTTGACCCCAATGATAAGCAGTCACTTACCGCAAAAGTATACGAACATATACGCGAGGATATAATCGAAGGCCGCTATGCCAACGGTGCTTACCTTGTTGAAACCAAGCTTGCCGAGGAACTTGACGTAAGCCGTACCCCAATAAGGGAGGCGTTAAAGCAGCTCGAGCTTGAGGATCTTGTAGTAAGTATACCCAATCGCGGTGTAATGGTTCAGGTAATGAGCAGTCAGGATATAGATGATATATTCACCGTGCGCTACCTGCTTGAAGGGCAGGCGGCATATTGGGCGGCGGAGCGTATCGACCCAACAAATCTTGCGCGCCTTACCGAAATAGTTGAGCTTATGGAAATGTATACCCGTAAAAACGATGTTGCAAACCTTGCGCGGCTTGATACTGAGTTTCATGAGGTCATATTCTCGGCATCCAACAGCCGAATTTTGCGCCATATATTGACGTCTCTGCACCGAAACACACGTCAGGTGCGCGTAAATTCGCTCAGCACACCCGATAGGCCCGTCCACAGTCTAAGCGAACACAGGGCCATATTCGAAGCCATAGAACGTAGAGATGCCGCCACCGCGCAGGTTGCCATGGAATCCCATGTGCGCAACGCACGCAAGCGCAGAAGTGCGGAAGCGAACGAAAATACCGAAAATCAGTAATTCAATTTAAGCGTGTCGGAGCATAAGCCTTCCTGCGCGCTTTTTATTATCATCGGCATAGGGGGAGCGTTATGACCGGTAGATCTTTTCCCGTAAGAGAAGAATACCCTTTTGGCGGGCCGGGGCAGTTTATACTCGGCACCGTGCAAAATGCGGCACAGCAGCTTATACACGATTACAAGGGCAAGGTGGATCTTATATACTTGGATCCTCCGTCGGATACAAGCGACTTCCTTTCCGTAAAGGTGCCCACTGTGCGCGAAAAGCTGAAAATACCTGCGTATTCTGACAATCTTGATAAGCAAAGTCAGCTTGATATGCTTAAAGGCGTATTTGAATTGTGCCATGCGCTGTTAAAGGACACGGGCTCGATTTATGTTCATACGGACAGCCGAATGTCCGCAAAAATAAGGCTTATTCTGGACGATATATTCGGTGAGGACTGTTTTCAAAACGAGATAATTTGGGCATATAAGAGCGGCGGTCGTTCCACGCGCCAATATTCAAAAAAGCACGATAACATACTCTTCTACAAGAAAACAAGCAAGTCATATTTTGACATATCCGCCGTTGGTATACCACGCGGACCCATGAAGCGAAACAACATGAAGCGCACCGTTGACGAAAACGGCAGGCTTTGCTTTTCCATTCGTTCCGGCGGCAAAACATATACGTATTATGAGGATACGCCCATCTACCCAACGGACGTGTGGGCGGATATTGAGTATATGCATCAGCGTGACCCTGAGCGCACAGGCTACTCCACTCAAAAACCCGAGGCATTGCTTAGGCGCATAATCAGCGCCTCCTGTCCCGAAGGCGGCCTTGTCGCGGATCTTTTCAGCGGCAGCGGCACAACGGCCGCGGTTGCGGCCAAGCTTAACAGACGTTTTTTAGCCGTGGATGCATCAAGCGCGGCACTCGGGGTTACAAGAAAACGTTTGCTTTCCGTAGGGCATGAGGCATCCCTCATAAAACAAAGTTCACAGCTTTTGTTAAGCTACCCCGCCTGCCCCACGGGGGACATTCGGGCTGAAATAAGCTTTTCGCAGGATGCATTCGGCAAATATGCATCCGTCGATTCGGTTTCCTGCAAATACGGCCTTGCTTTCATGGCCTTTGGTCACATAGACTGTAACGGCACATTTCGCGCCGCAGAATATACACTTTTCCCCGCCGTCGGTTCAAGGTTAAGCGATTCCTCATGCAAAGCTAACACCGTTCAGCTTTGCGACAATGCCGGCGGCATGGTCTTTTATACCATAGAGGAATAGTCTTATTACGCTTCATATGTTCCCGAAAATGCAATGCTGTATATCTTGTCATAGCTCAAAATTGCGCAAAATAAGCAATTTGCACATATTCATATACCGTTGCATTTGCTAAAATAATATAGTAAAGTAGTTTTGATAATAAGCTATATTATTATGGAGGTTATATGCATGAGTCAGACTAATTTTATTCTATCGAGTGAATCCACTATAGATATGCCCTATTCCTATGCCGAGGAGCGCAACATACCCATCATTTTCTATTCCTACACCGTGGACGGCGTACAGCACACGGATGACATGGGGCGTGACCCAAGTGCACTCGGGCAATTCTACGGCTATCTGAATGACGGTAAGCTGCCTTCAACATCTCAGCTCAATCTTTATGAGTACATAGACTTTTTTGAAGGGCTTTTGAAACGCGGGCAGGACATACTGCATGTGGTTTTCGGTTCGGGCATGACGCAGAGCATTGTAAACGCCATTGAAGCGGCCGAGGAGCTTAAAAAGAAATACCCTTCACGCCGCATAGAGGTGGTTGATTCCATGTGCAGCTCTTCGGGTTTCGGTATGCTTGTGGATTACGCGGCCGACATGCGGGACGAAGGCGCAAGCATTGACGAAACCAAGGCATGGTTACTTGCACACCGCAAAAATGTGCACCATCAATTCTTTTCGACCGATTTGAAGTACTACAGGCGCAGTGGTCGCATGTCGGGCGCGGCGGCAATGCTCGGCGCAATACTTGACATTTGCCCCATAATGCGTCTTGACGACGGCGGGCATATTATAGCCTACGGCAAGGTGCGCGGAAAGAAGAATGCCATAAAGGAAACCGTGAACACCATGGCCGCACACGCCGACGGCGCGGAGGAGTACAACGGCAAGTGCTTTATCTGCAACTCGAACTGCCTTGCAGAAGCAGAGCAGCTCAAAGTTGCACTTGAGCAGCGTTTCCCTAATCTGGTCGGCAAGATACAAATATTCGATATAGGCACGATAATCGCTTCGCACTGCGGCCCCGGCACCGTTGCCGTTTTCTTCATGGGTGACGAGCGTGAACCCTATATGCAAAAATAAGATCTCATAATATAGTCATAATTAACCCCCAATGGCCCTGCCGCACATTGGGGGTTATGTTTACCGTTGCAGTGTAAATAGATTCTTTTCGTAATCTTTAACGAAATACTTTATGTTCGTTCTGCCCTTGGCAAATATGCAATGGCCCTCCGCCTCGAGTTTTGTCCTTTGTGTCTCTACCCCGCCCGGGTATTTGGAATTAAGCTCGCCGTTCGCTTTAAGCGTGCGCCAATACGGAGTTTCATCCTGCGTGCGTTGAAAGCTTGCCCATGCCGCTATCGTCACGAATATACCCGCCGTCATGGGGTCGGTAAAGTCGGCACCGTTTTTTTCGGCAAGGTATTCCCTAATTTGGCCAACCGTAATAAGCTTGCCTTCGGGTATTTGGCGCATAAGCGCATCATAATCAGCGGGTGGCGCAAGTAACATTCTGCTGCCGCCGTATTTGTCGATGCTCTTTTTATCCGTTATCGTCACAATACGCGGCATATCTTTACTGTTATGCAGCATAGCATTAAAGTCTTTATTTGCCTCGTTCGCCATTTTTCTCACCTCCGCCGTTCAGATTATAGCACGCCGCTTGCCGCCGCACAAGGAGCGGGACTGTCGAGGTTACTTTGGAATTAAGGGCTTTTGGGGCCTCCAAGTTATACTTTGGGATTATATTTGCCAAGCGATAAATAAGCTCCCTCAATACATTATTCCTTCATTGTGAATGAAAGAATATCTACTCGGTAAAGCCAAGGGAATCATGCCGCCATCCGCCCGCCTCGGTTGCACACGAGCGGTATCTGTTTCAAACCCACAACCATTTAAGTTAGTTTCATTTAATTTTACAATTTCTTCATTGCGCTTTCCAAAACCCATAGTATCATTTTGAATGGTTCATTTTTGATCTGTTATAAGGAGTTCCCTATGGGAGCTAAGATAAAAAGAGTTTGGCTTCCATTCATGCGGGAATGTCGATTCATGTCGGATTGCCAAATCGCAGAAGGGCTCAAATGAACTCGGCAAGAGGCAGAAATCAACGTCAGGGAGGCTTATCATGCACAAATTGTTGATTGCGGAAGATGATTCGGAATTGCGTCAGCTTTTTCAGCGGGTATTGATTCGCGAAGGCTATGCCGTAAAGGCCGTTTCCAACGGTCAGGAGGCACTAAATGCAATGGACAGTGACTTTTATGATTTAATCATTACGGATATCATGATGCCCGTAATGGATGGTTATGAATTGGTGCATCAACTGCGAAATGCGAATTATACCGTCCCTATTCTGATGATCACAGCCAAGGATGCATTTGACGATATGCGGCAGGGATTTCGTTACGGCACGGATGATTACATGGTAAAGCCCGTAAATATAAACGAAATGGTTTTGCGGGTTGAAGCGTTGCTCCGTCGCGCTCAAATGATCAATGACAGACGCCAGATGATCGGAAATACCATTCTCGAATGGGATACTTATACGGTTATCACGGAACAGGGAGCCGTAGTATTGCCGCAAAAGGAGTTTATGCTTCTGTATAAGCTCTCATCCTATCCAAACCGTATTTTTACGCGCCAACAGCTCATGGATGAAATATGGGGGTATGAAAGCGAGAGCAACACGCACACGGTCGATGTGCATATTGGAAGGCTCAGAGAGCGTTTTCGCGACAATAAGGATTTCAAAATATCCACAATGCGCGGCGTGGGATTTAAGGTGGAAAAACTATGAAGCAAAAGCACAAACCCCATATTTCCATGCGGCTGTTCTTCACAATATACGTCATTGTTGAACTGCTGATTATTATTGTTATTTCATCCGCACTGGTAACCGTTTTGCATACATGGATCGATATTACATATCAGGTTCCCGATGTCATTTATCTGATCGTGCTCAGTGCCTGTCTCGGCTGTGCCATTACCAATTTTTTGGGAAAGGCTATTTTTGCGCCCATTACCAAATTGGGGGAGGCTATGCACCGTGTGGCGGCAGGCGATTTTACAATAAGGCTTGATGAAACCAAGGGTTTTAGAGAAATTCGCCAGATCAATGCCGATTTTAATTTGATGGTTAAAGAACTTGGTGCTACCGAAATTCTGCAAACGGATTTCGTATCAAATGTTTCTCATGAATTCAAAACCCCAATCAATGCAATCGAGGGCTATGTGACGTTGCTGCAAGGCTGTGAACAACCTCTCAGCGCAGAACAGGCGGAATACGCAAAAGAAATACAGGATAACACACGCAGGTTGTCAAGTCTGGTCGGCAATGTACTGTTGCTTTCAAAGTTAGACAATCAAAACATACCTGCCCCGAAATCCAAATATCGTCTGGATGAGCAGATTCGTCAGGTTATTCTTTCGCTTGAGCAACGCTGGACAGAAAAAGGTACGGACTTCGATGTGGATATGGACAGCATAGAGTATACGGGCAATGAAAAGCTGTTATTCCACGTTTGGAGCAATCTTATAGACAATGCCGTCAAGTTCGGCCCGCAAAACGGCATGATTCGGATAACCCTTTGCAGGGAAGGCGAGCATACCGTATTTACAATCGATGATGAAGGGCCGGGCATTCACGAGGAGGATCAGCTGCATATTTTCGATCGTTTCTATCAGGCCGACAGTTCCCACAAGGAAGAGGGAAACGGTCTGGGGCTTTCCATGGTAAAGCAGATACTCCAATCGGAAAACGGTAAAATAGCAGTGCAAAACCTTGATTTGGGCGGCTGTCGCTTTATCGTAACACTATAACGTTTTGAAACAGGAGGTTTTCAGATGGTATCCTATGATGAAATAAAAAGCTCTGATATAAATTTTTCCGCCGTAGGCTTTGATTGTCACCGTAGCGGCAACAGTACCTATTACTGCACACCCGAAAACGCCCGTATACTCGGTTGGGCGGGTGTGGACGGTATTCATTATTGCACCATTCCGCAATTTGGAGAAATGATCTTTTCCGTAAATCCCATGGATTTTGGGGACTGCGTACACCCGATTGCGCGAAACGTTGAGGATTTACTCCGTCTGCTCCTTGCGGTAACCGATATGGCGGCACTTGAACAATTCCATGCTTGGGGTGAGGAGCAGTTCAGGGCATTCTTGACGGATAATCTCGCCACCGATGAACAGCGAGCGGTGCTTGAGCGCATTCGTGAGGAATACGGACTTGAGCCGATGGACAATGCCTTTATGTATGTCAAAAAGCTGCAAGCCGAATTTGATTTGTCTAAAATCCCGTATACCGAGGAGTTTTATGATCCCGATATGAACCCCGCGACGCCTGAGCGTGATGATGTGTGGGAGGTCTACTTTGACGGCGGCTATTTCGGAAAGCGAAAGGTTTCCGACCGTTCGGGTGAAGAAATCATCCTAAACGCCCGTTTTACATGGAATGATGAAATATGGCACATTCCCGCTGTTTATGTTTTTCCAAAAGGCATTGTCATGGATTTTTGCATAGAAATCGACCCCGAACGCATGAAAGCCTTTATTGAAAAATGGGAACCGTCAAAGATTGCGGAAGAAAACTTAACACGGGAACTGCGTAGGCAGATTGGCAATGAAAATCCGCTGAACATTGAATTCCTTCCCTATCTTACGGTAAACGGAAAACCGCTTAAAACAAAATGCAGTACGGCCACATCGTGGATTCCCGCAAGCTGTCTGCCGAGCGATGTTCAGAACGACAAACAGGCCGCGCGAATCATAAAGCATTACGGACTTGACGAAACACGGGCATGGTCTTTCCATCGTACTGCGTCCTTATGGACTACAGCAAGAAAGCCAAAGATAAAATCCATGTCCTTAAAGCTTGAACGGGATGCGGTGCAGCTTGATGGAATATGCTTCAAAAATCCATCGGTCGGTGATGTAATAACCTTTACCCATCCCGTATTCGGAACGGAACACAGGCTGACAGTGTTGGAATACGAGCCACAGGAGTTGGCCTTTGAAAACTCAGAATATGAATTCCCAACGCAGCATATCGCCATGGTCTATTCCTTGGAGCCCGATATTCCGAATAAGCGTTTTCAGGTGCGAGATCGGCTTGACAATGATGAGCCTAAATTCAAGGCGATGGCTGCCCGCGAACGGCAAAGCGATTGTGAAGCCCGTACAATCGGGATTATTGGCGGCGCGGACGGCCCGACAGCCGTTATTCTGTCGGGCAAAAAACGCGGCAGAGAATCCGTTTCTCATACGGCTTTGTCGGCATTGCACTTTAAGCCGACAAACGATATTGAATGGAAGATGGTATTCAGAGAAAAGCTGACGGAAGATATTGATATCACTCTGCTTGACTGATAAATAAGCATTCTTAACATGTAATCAGCACGAAAGCGGCAAACGATATTTGCCGCTTTCGTGCTTTTTCAACCGGATTTGAAAGTCAGTTGAAAGTCAGTTGTAAAAGCCCGACTACAATTTTCGACATACACAAGACACTATGCGAAAGGAGACGCGAGAACGGCTCGTACAGGCGGATATGAGTTTTCTTAATTGCTTTATTTATCTGGTCTTAATCGGCATTGTCGGCTTTTGGATCGGCCGCATTATTCCCGCAAGCAGGATATGTGTTGACCGATTCCCATATAAGGCATTTGCCTTTGAAAAAGACGGAAAAATATATGAAAAACTGAAAATTCGAAAGTGGCAAAACAAGCTTCCCGACATGAGCAGGTATTTCCCCAAATTGATGCCCGCCAAAAGAATGGATATCAATTCAGAAGAAAGACTGCCCACAATGATCCGTGAAACCTGTGTGGCGGAGCTGATTCATATCCTGTTGGGCATTTTTGCGCTGAATTGCCTATTGATATGGAAGGGGAGCGGCGGCATTATTGTTACCGTTTTATATGAACTTGGAAATCTTCCGTATGTGTTGATTCAACGATATAACAGGCCGCGATTATTGCGCCTGCAAAAGCAATTTGAACAGCGCACAATCTCCAAGCAATATATCCAACCGAAGGACTAAACGAAATTACATGAAAACACTAATTTTAAGCGGCAATGCGGGCGAAGGACACAATTCCTGCGCCAAAGCCATAAAAGAGTACTACGATATGGTAGGAGACGAATGCACCATATGCGATGGCATGCGGTTTGTTTCACCTACCGTATCCAAGATTATGGCTTGGGGGCATGTTTATATGTATCGGCACGTTCCAATGCTGTTTAAGTTTGGATATCGATACGCGGAAAGGCACCCGACCGTTTTTCACGAAAAATCCTTGGCTTATCGCATGATAAGCGGCGGTTCCGAGCGGATGTATCATTACATAATCGACGGCGGATTCGATGCCGTTATTTGCACACACATATTTGCGGCCCTGATGCTGACGGACATGCTGAAAAAGCATCCTATTGACATTGCCACATCGCTTGTTGCTACCGATTATACATGCAGTCCCGGTACAAAGGACAGCAATCTTGATTATTATTTTATTCCCGCTGCCAAGCTGATGTCGGATTTTGAATCGGTCAATATCCCGAAGGAGAAGATGATTGCGTGCGGTATTCCCGTCCGACAAATGTTCTACGTTTCTCACGATTCCGCGGCGGCAAAAGCCGAACAAGGGATAGTGCCTACGCACAAGCATCTTGTTATAATGTGCGGAAGCATGGGCTGTGGCCCAATAAAGAAGATTCTGCGAAGAATACTGAAAGATTGGAACAGCGAGTGGGAAATGACCGTTATATGCGGAACGAACCAAAAGCTCGAACGGAAATTAAAAACACGCTATCGGGATTATTCATATGTTCATGTTAGGGGATTTGTACAAAACATGTCCCTCGTTATGGACAGTGCGGACCTGTGTCTGACAAAGCCCGGCGGGATCAGCGTTTCCGAAGCATCTATAAAAAAGATGCCTATGGTGCTTATCGATGCGGTGGCAGGCTGTGAAGAGTACAATCGCCTTTATTTCTTGCGAAAAGGTGGTGCCGAAACAGCCGCTACCGTACAGGGTTTGGCCGATACCTGTATTTCCTTAATGAAAGACAATTCCAAGCGAGAGAAAATGGTTCAAAATCTTGCGGCCTCGGAAATGGGAAATGCGGCCGAAAGGATATATCGACAAATGAAAAAGCGAACTGAAGGGTAGTTTGGCGGAAATCAGATTATTTGTTTTTAGGATTTCGGCAAAGCTGACCATACATATTTATAAAGGATGATAGGAGAAATTATGAACAAAAAATACATTATCTATAACTCGCGCGCAGGAGATGGGGAATGCAAAAAGATGTCCGAACTGTTGAAGGCCGCTTTTGATGACGCAGAACTGATTGAGGTTCGAAAAATCACAAATTATCAAGCTTTTTTCAACGGACTTGATGAATCGGATGAGGTAATTATCTGCGGCGGTGACGGCACGTTAAACCATTTTGTAAACGATATACAAGGCATAGCCGTCAAAAACGGCATATATTACTATGCGATCGGCAGCGGTAATGATTTTGCCCGCGACATCGGCAAAGAAAAGGGCAGCAATCCGACATATAAGATAAACCGTTATATCGAAAACCTGCCAACGGTAACGGTAAACGGAGAAAGGCACCTGTTTTTGAACGGTATCGGTTTTGGCATTGATGGATATTGCTGTGAAGTTGGTGACCGACTTCGTGAGAAAGAGTGTCAAGGTAGGGAGAAAAAGCCGATCAACTATACCGCAATTGCAATCAAGGGATTATTGTTCCGTTACAAGCCCGTAAATGCAACACTTAGGGTTGACGGGAAGCGATATGCATTCCGAAAGGTTTGGCTGGCGCCGACCATGAACGGCCGATACTACGGCGGCGGAATGATGCCCACCCCCGATCAAGAGCGGCTTGAAGGCGATAATAAAGTCACCTTAATGGTGATGCACGGAGCGGGAAAGCTAAGGACGCTTTTGATTTTTCCGTCCATTTTTAGCGGAACACACACGCGGTACACGAAGCATGTTGCGATTCTCTCGGGTCACAACATAACGGTGACATTCGACCGCCCGACCCCGCTTCAGATTGACGGCGAAACAGTTTCAAATGTAACCGAATACACCGTCACAAAAGCAGAATCGTAGAGCCGAGCGGAAAGTCTTCATCATGCGGCAAGCAATGCACAGCAGTACCCTCTCGTGCAAAACTTGTTGGGGGTGCGGGTCGCCTGTGGCGGTCTCAAAATGCAACGCATTTTGAAGCGTTTGACCGAGTCAGCAGGCGAGGCCATCCCAAGCCCTTCAACAATTTCAGTGAAATTGGCTACGCACCGTGGGTGCTGTTCCTGTGTCGTGCATGGATAATTGCTTTCTCGGCTGTCAGCTTGCAAATATAGAATTTATTTTTTCTCCTCGTCGTTTTTACTCTTTTTTGCCTTCTTTGCATTCATGGAACCAAGGCAGAGAAATGTTGAGCCAAGTGCCAGCCAAATAGTGCCCAATGAACGATCTGCACTTGCAAAATTGATAATGGCTGCCAAATAGAAAAGTGCCGCAACAACATAGAAAAGTATCCCACTGACTTTATTTGATTTCATTTGTATTTACCTCCAAATTATTCTCCGGTTCTTTTATACCGGATGTATTTCTCAAAACACATACCGAATATCACAAGATACATTACCAAAACTCCACCAACAAAGGACGCAACAAAATAATTGTGCGTACTCAAAAGGTGAATGAGGAACTGTGGCAGTAGTATTAGGAAGAATATGATTAGCAGAGGTGTCATTCTATATTTCATCACCCGCTGCATCATCTGAAACTTCGACTCTTCGTCACAGAAAATTTCCTCAGCTGTACCGCCCACTTCGACCGCCTTTCGAAAATAACTGTACCCGACATAGTCCTGTATGTATTCCCAACCACAGTCATCAAACATTTTCAGATATTCGTCCTTATGGGCAAGGCCATCTTTGTTGTAGTCCAACTGATATACCACATCCTGCGCAGTACACTTTTCAAAATGATACATTCCCAGACCATTTACCTTGACAAACTTCCAACCGGCTTTGTGCATTTGCCGCAGATAATCCTGCTCTTTTTCATACTCAAAGATCGTAAACCATTTGAATTGCTTTTTCGTCTCCATGTTACATTTCCTCCTGTGCAATTCGATATAAGCGTTCAATTCGCGCGAGTTCGATTTGCAAGACCTCTAACCCCAAATCGGTGATTTGATAGATTTTTCGCTTCTCTTCTTCCCTGACAAATCGGATCAGCTTGTCCTTTTCCATTTTTGATAAGCTGCCGTACATGGTGCCGGGCGTAAGTTTGATACCACCGTCGGTCATTTTTTCAACCATTTGAACAATACCGTATCCATGATTCGGCTTTCGTAAGCACAAAAGAATAAAAAAAGCCGTTTCCGTCATGGGAACATAAACTTTTTTAATATGCGGATCCATCTGATTGACCTCCGTTAAACTTTGGTGCAATATATCGCACCTCGATGTATGTAGTATATCGCAGTACGATATAACAGTCAAGAGTTTTTTATGGTACAAAGAAGAATCATGTAGTCAAATATTGACAATGAGTGCTTTTTTCGTCATGATCGCGTCAGGTTTTCTTTCTTTGGCCTCTTGGTTTGGAGTTCGGACGCTTGATAATGCCGTTCTTGAAATGAGTATTCTCAAACTTCTCAAAATAAACAAATAATCCGAACCCGTCTCCAATTAAGAAGATTCGGTTCGGATTACGTTGGTTTGGTGCCGGAAGTGGGACTCGAACCCACACGTTGTCGCCAACAACGGATTTTGAGTCCGTCACGTCTGCCAATTCCATCATTCCGGCGTGGTTTGTATTTTACCACAGGTTAAGTGAGTTTGCAATAACCATAATCGGTTTTGTGCGCCATAAATCGGCGGCGTGTTCACGCCGCCGTGCTTTATGATATGATTTACTCTACTATGTAGGGCTTGAGGAACGCGGGTGCATCCTCAACGCTGCCGGTGATGCTGAGCACCAGCTTCACGTTGCGGCGGTCGGCAAATGCCGCCATTTCTGCGAAAAGCTCTTCCAGCGTTTCAAGCGGATGGTGGACTATCTTCATGAATCCGTCCACAAAAAGGTACTCAAGGTCAAAGTCCTGCGCTGCAATACCCGACACGAAGCCGAAGAACATTTTCGGACTGTCTATATGATATTCCGATGCATCAACAAAGCGAATGTCATGCTTTAAGCCATACATGTACTGGCTGTCGTTATCGATAAACACTATGCTTCCGTTAGCCGTTTTAAGCGTTTCGTTAGCAATGTCAATTATGCGCTTGGTTTTGCCCGCGCCGGCTTCGCCAAAGATTACCTTTATCAAGATGAGCCTCCCTCTGCGTTAATACGCTAATGAAATGGTCGTATGTTATTATAACCTTTTTTGACCCATTTGGGCAATAGCGGTTTATATAAAAATTACAAAAAACCATAAATGCAATTTATGCGTTCATTTTGGCTCCGCAATGTGGTATACTGTTTGAATGAGCGATAAAAAGGGAACAAAAGATATGAAGCGAGTTTTGGGCTGCATCCGCCGTGCGGACGAGCGTTACGGTATGATCCGCGACGGGGATAAAATATGCGTTGGCGTATCAGGCGGCAAAGACAGTCTTTTGCTGTTGTACGGTTTGAAGCTTTACCAGCGGTTCTGCTATAGGCATTTTGACGTTTGCGGCGTGATGCTTGACCTTGGCATTACGGATCAGGATCTTACCCCCGTGGTTGATTTTGCAAAGAGCATAGACGTGCCGTTTGACATAATCAAAACCGATATAGGTGATGTTGTATTCAATATCCGCAAGGAAAGCCACCCCTGCGCCCTATGTGCAAAGCTTAGGCGCGGTGCGTTGAACGATGCCGCGCGGGAACGCGGCTGCAATCTTGTTGCGCTTGGGCATAACCGTGACGATGTTATTGAAACGTTCTTTATGAGCATGCTTTACGAAAGCAGGCTGAATACCTTCGGCCCGGTAACATACCTTGGCCGTAAGGATGTTACCGTTATCCGTCCCATGGTGTTCCTGCCCGAAAAACAGGCGCTGAGCATTGCCACTCGGCTTGAATTGCCCATACGCAAGCCCAATTGCCCTGCAGCGGGCTTCACCAAGCGCGAAGAAATGAAGCAGGTAATGCGCTTTTTCACAGGCCTTATACCCGATGCCGAGGAACGCATAATGAACGCCATTGCGGACACCGAAAAATACGGCATGTGGGACAGACTTCGCCTACCGCCAAGGGATATCATAGATAATGCGGCATCCATTGTAAAGGAAGGCGGTGAACAGGATGAATGAAAAGACTCTTTTCCTTATAATAATCGCATATTTGGCCCTAATGAGCCTGATTTTGTTTATAATGATGGGCATAGATAAGTCCAAGGCGAAGCGTGGTGCTCGACGCATAAGCGAAAAGTCTCTTTTTATTACGGCGGCACTTGGCGGCGGTATAGGCGGCTTACTCGGCATGAATGTGTTTCGTCACAAAACGCAACATACCTCATTTAAGCTCGGCATGCCCGCGCTTACGGTGCTTAACCTTGCGCTTGCCTTTGTTATCATGTGGCTAAACCAAAAAACAGTTTAGTCGGCAAGCGTTTGCTGCGGTTCAACATATTCTATTGCGCACCAAATAGTGCTTAACAGTCCGCCGGTTTGGTTCAGTTCTATCTGTACCTGACGGCGGCTTTTGTTTACCTTTATAACCTTGCCGTTGATGTCGCAAAGCGGCCCCTCGATAAACCTTATCTTTGTGCCTTCCTTTATTACCTTTGTGCTTTCTATCATGCAGCCGTGACGGCGTGCCCACTCAGCAAACTCAAGGTCACTGCCGCGCAGTGCGTACTCTCCGTCATCATATTGAAGCAGCTTTATAATGTTGGGCATTATGTTTATCGCCCCCGGGTCAATTGGTTCCTCCGTTTCAAAGAAAACATAGCCCGGCAACAGACAAAGCTCCTTTTCCGTCAATTTGCCGTTATAAGGTCTCCATTTTTTTATTTTAGGCAACAGAGTTTCATACCCGCGCAGTTTAAGTCTGCCCTCTATCGAGTTTTCAAACCCCGTTCTGCAAAAGACACAGTATATGCCCATAAAGCTTCCCCCCGACTTTACTTTGCATAATGCAATTATACTCGAGCTTGTATTTTTTTGCAATGCACAGCGCATGAACCACTTGACAGGTGAACCAATACGCATATAATATAGGTAACATGTGTTGCGCAAAGTTTGTTACCATATAGGAGGCAGTGTCAAGTGGAAGTTCTCAGCGTAAACGGATTGTGTAAGGAATACCCCGCATTCAGCCTAAAGGATGTTTCGTTCTCCATGGAGCGCGGCACCATAATGGGGTTTATAGGCCGCAATGGCGCAGGCAAGACAACAACGCTTAAATCCATGCTGAACTTTGTACGCCCAAACAACGGTGAAATACGCTTTTTCGGCAGGCAGCTTTGCCAAAACGAGCAGGAGATCAAGAAAAGAATAGGTTTTGTTTCGGGCGGTATAGATTATTATGAAAAAAAGCCGCTCCGCACCATATCAGCCGTTACGCGCAAGTTTTATGAGCTTTGGGATGAGAACACATACATTAAGTTTATGGAACGTTTTGAGCTTGACGAAAGCAAAACTCCAAAGCAGCTTTCCGCAGGGATGCGGGTTAAATATGCACTTACGCTTGCGCTCAGTCACCGTGCGGAGCTGTTGATACTCGATGAACCCACAAGCGGACTTGATCCCGTTTCGCGCGAAGATCTTTTGGATGTTTTCCTATCGCTTCAGCGTGAAGGCGTAAGCATACTGTTTTCCACCCACATAACAAGTGACCTTGACCGCTGTGCGGACATGATAACATACATAAAGCGTGGAAAAATAGTTGCAAGTATGCCTCTTGACCGCTTCACGGGAGCATACTTGGCCGCTAAAATCGATGCGGATACCATACCGTCTCAGCTTGCACCGCTACTTATCGGCGCAAAGAGTGCAAAGCACGGCTACACGGCCATAATTCACAAAGAAGCTGCCGACTCCGTGCCGAGCTTTGTGCATTTATCTCCCGCCGATCTTGAAACGGTCATGATACATTTGGAAAAGGAGTGAACGCTAACATGCTAAAGAAGCTTTTATACAAAGAATTCGCACTTGCGCTGCACCCTGCGGCGGTGATTTTTCTGCTGCTCAGCGCAATGCTGCTTATACCCAACTATCCAATGTATGTGGTATTCTTTTACAACATGCTCGGAATATACTTTATTTGCTTAAGCGGGCGCGAAAACCACGACTATGTTTATACCCTTTCGTTGCCCGTAGCAAAGCACGATGTTGTGTGTGCGCGTATTCTTTTCGCGGTACTGCTGCAAATGGTGCAAATGCTTCTTGCCGTTGGGTTCGCTCTGCTGCGCGGTACTATCAGCATGGGACAAAATGCGGCGGGCATGGATACAAATGCGGCATTTTTCGGTCTGAGCTTTATATTGCTTGCACTGTTCAATCTGATTTTCTTCACGGGCTATTTTACCGCCCCCGACAAGGTCGGCAGAGTGTTTGTTCGCGTAAGCATAGCGGCGTTTTTCTATATTGCCATTGTCGAAAGCTGCTCGTTCATCGTTCCGTTTTTCCGTGACAAGTTGGATACCCCTTCCCCGCTGTACATGACGGAAAAGCTTACGGTACTCGGTATAGGAATCGCAGTTTACATCGTGCTTACATATGTATCGTTGCGTATATCCTGTTCAAAATTTGAAAAGCTTGATATGTAAATCGTATTATTATGCAAAAATGGCAGACCGCAATCATACGATCTGCCCATTATTTGTATCTTCTTTATGCTTTAAGCACAGTCTCTATCGTGTCGATAAGCTCCTTTGCGGCAAGCGTGGGCGGCATTTCACCGCTCATCACCTGTGTGCTTAATGCATCCATACAGCTTTGTACACGCGGATTTGAGTATATCATGGTGCGGATATAATCATCCGTCATGCTCTTCACCCAATCCATGGTTTGCGAACCGCGGCGGTGGTCAAGCACACCCGTGCGCTTTGTCTGCTTTATAAAGCCGAGTATAACGTTCCAAATGCCCTCAACACCTTCACCCGTTATTGCGGAGCAGGTGTATGCACCCGTGGTCCAACCTTCCGTTGCAGGTCTAAGGTAACGAAGCACCTGTTCATATTCGGATCGTGCGGCCAGAGCACGGGTCTTATTGTCTCCGTCGGCCTTGTTGACCAAAATAGCATCTGCGGTTTCAATAACGCCCTTCTTTATTCCCTGAAGATCATCCCCTGCACCCGCAATGGTTATAACAAGGAAAAAGTCTACCATTGCCCGCACAGAAGTTTCGTTCTGCCCAACGCCTACCGTTTCAACAAGTATGGTGTCAAAGCCCGCGGCCTCGCAAAGCAGCATTGTTTCGCGACTTTTGCGTGTAACGCCGCCAAGCGTGCCGCCCGAAGGGGATGGGCGAATAAACGCCTCATTCCTGCGGGAAAGTCTTTCCATTCTGGTTTTATCGCCAAGTATACTCCCGCGGGAAATGCTGCTTGTGGGGTCCACCGCAAGCACGGCAACGCGCCTGCCCTTATCGCAAAGCATATTACCGAAGCATTCTATAAACGTGCTTTTGCCCGCACCCGGAACGCCCGTTATGCCAACGCGCACGCTGTTGCCCGTATGTGGCAAAATACGGCGAATTATTTCCTGACCAAGCTCAAAATGCTTTTCCGAATTACTTTCAACTACGGTTATGGCCTGCGCAAGTATGCGCCTGTCCCCGTTCAGCACGCCCCGAACGTATTCGTCAACGCTCAACACTTTGCGCGAAAAGATGCGGGGTGCAGTCACCTGCACTCCGTTTCCTTCTATTCCGGGCATAACGCTTGAAGCAAATTCGCTTCCCGCGTTTTCAGGCGTCCATTCGGGTTTGTAATTTTCCCTGTTTTCAGCCATTTTTTAGTTATTGGCGTAGCCAAGCCGCTCATTAAGCTTGGTAAGCATTTCCTCTGCCGCCTCGGGTATACGGGTACCGGGCCCGAATATGCAGGCCGCGCCCGCGTTGTACAGGAAATCATAATCCTGCGCGGGTATAACGCCGCCGGCTATGACCATTATATCCTCACGGCCAAGCTTTTTCAGCTCTTCCATAAGCTGAGGAAGCAGTGTCTTATGTCCTGCGGCAAGTGAGCTCATGCCGATTATATGCACGTCGTTATCAACGGCATCATGTGCTGTTTCCTCGGGAGTCTGGAACAGCGGTCCCACGTCAACGTCAAAGCCCATATCGGCATATGCCGTTGCAACAACCTTGGCACCCCTGTCATGACCGTCCTGACCCATCTTTGCGACCATTATACGGGGACGACGACCTTCGTTCTTTTCAAATTCGTCAGTCATCTTCCTTACGCGCTCAATGGCATCCGTATCGGAAGATTCCTTGGAATACACGCCCGAAATGGAGCGTATAACGGCCTTATGGCGACCGCAAACCTTTTCAACTGCCATGGATATTTCTCCCAAACTTGCACGGGCACGAGCCGCTTCAACCGCAAGCTCAAGCAGATTGCCTTCACCCGTTTCAACCGATTTGGTTATGGCGTTCAGGCACTGCTGCACCTTTTCATTGTCGCGATTGGCGCGGAGCTTGTTAAGGCGAGCTATCTGTGCTTCGCGCACGGCGGTATTGTCAACTTCAAGAATGTCTATCGCATCCTCATGTTCAAGCTGCATATAGTTAAGGCCCACAATGTTTTCGCGACCGGAGTCTATGCGAGCTTGGCGACGCGCAGCGGCCTCTTCTATTCTCATCTTGGGCAGACCGGTTTCTATTGCCTTGGCCATGCCGCCCAGCTTTTCAACTTCCTGGATGTGACCCCATGCGCGCTTTATAAGCTCGTCCGTAAGGGCTTCCACATAATAGGAACCGCCCCAAGGATCCGCAACCTTGCAAACGCGGGTTTCATCCTGAATATAAAGCTGAGTATTTCTTGCAATGCGAGCGGAAAAGTCCGTGGGCAGTGCAATGGCTTCATCAAGAGCGTTGGTATGCAGGCTCTGCGTGTGGCCGAGTGCCGCCGCCATAGCCTCCATACAGGTGCGCCCCACGTTGTTGAACGGATCCTGCGCGGTAAGGCTCCAGCCCGAGGTCTGACAGTGAGTTCTAAGTGCCATGGACTTTTCAAGCTTCGGCCCGAATTCCTTTACTATCTTTGCCCAAAGTACGCGGCCTGCCCGCATCTTGGCAACTTCCATAAAGTAATTCTTGCCCATGCCCCAGAAGAATGACAGGCGCGGTGCAAATGCGTCAATGCTCAGTCCTGCCGCAATACCCGTGCGAATGTATTCAAGACCATCGGCCAATGTGTAACCAAGCTCTATATCCGCGGTTGCGCCGGCTTCCTGAATATGGTAGCCGGAAATGGATATGGAGTTGAACTTGGGCATATACTTTGCGGTGTAAGCAAATATGTCACCGATTATACGCATTGAAGTTTCGGGAGGATAAATGTAGGTGTTCCTGACCATAAACTCCTTGAGTATATCGTTCTGTATGGTACCCGCAAGCTTTGACTTGTCAACGCCCTGCTCTTCAGCCGCAAGTATATAGAATGCCATTATCGGCAGAACCGCGCCATTCATCGTCATTGAAACGGACATCTGGTCAAGCGGAATACCCTTGAACAGGATTTCCATATCAAGTATTGAGTCAACGGCAACGCCTGCTTTACCAACGTCACCTACCACTCTTGGGTGATCGGAATCGTATCCGCGGTGGGTAGCAAGGTCAAACGCTATCGAAAGACCCTTCTGACCTGCCGCAAGGTTACGCCTGTAGAATGCATTGGATTCTTCCGCAGTGGAAAAGCCCGCGTACTGGCGCACCGTCCAAGGACGGGTAACATACATAGTGGGATATGGTCCGCGCAGGAAGGGTGGCAAACCGGCGGTGTAACCGGTGTGTACGGCGTCCTTTATGTCCGCACGGGTGTAGTTCGGCTGAACGTCTATCTGCTCCATGGTATGCGTTACAAGCTCTTCAACGCTCATACCGGTTTCTTCTTTAACACGCTCGGCCCACTGTTCCCTTGTTTCCTTTTCAAGGCAAGGGGCGGTAAAATCTACTTTTGAAAAATCGGGTCTGGTGCTCATATTAGCCTATTCCCCTTTCGGACTGAATCTTTTTAAGTATCTCAAGGCAGTTTGCCTTAACGTGTATGTATTCATCCACGCCCGCTTCATCATAGCTCGGCTTGTATTCCGCGGCAGGTGCGCCCGCAAGCATGACAAGCATATCGGGTGCCTGTTCCTTTATACCCTTTGCAATGGCGGGAACAAGCTCGGGATAGGTATCATCCGTTGAGCAGATAACCGCAACGTCCGCGCCACTTTCCACTGCCGCCTTAACGGCACACTTGGGGCATTCAAAACCATCGTTGCCGATAACGTTTATTCCGCCCACTTCAAGGAATCCGCGTGAGAAGTCCGCCCTTGCCTTATGCTGTGATATGGGGCCCATGTTTACAAGGAATGCGCTAAGCCTCTTGCCCGTCTTTTCGGCTGCGGCATCGGTCGCCATACGCACGGCCTCAAACTGCTCCGTCCAGCGGTGCTGAGCTATGGGTTCAACATGCATTGCAAATTCGCATTCGCAGCAGCAGGGTTTGCCCTGCGGCTTTGCGGGACGCTCGAGCAGTTTTTCGGTCATGTTGGCATACATATTGGTGCCGACTGCCCTGTCCGCACGGGTAGCAAGCTTTTTGAACCTTTCATCAAGTACCTTTTTAACCTCGGCCTGTATTTCGCCCTTTTCAAGCATTGCATACATGCCGCCTGCGGCTTCGATTTCCTTGAACTTGTCGGAAATGGCCTTTATAAGCTGCTGAGTAAGGGTTTCAACGTACCAGCTTCCGCCTGCGGGATCAACGGGGTGCAGCAGGTCAAATTCTTCACGAAGCATAAGCTGCATGTTGCGCGCTATACGCTTGCTCGTTTCATCGCTTTCGCCTATTGCTTCATCAAGTGCGGAAACGCTCATCGCGTTTATGCCGCCGACAACGCCCGAAAATGCTTCGGTAGTTGTGCGCAGTATATTTACATAGGGATCGAATACCGTTTTTGTAAATGCGGATGTGCGGGCATAAACGTCTGCCTTTGCGGCCTCATCCCCCGCACCGTAAGCGCGAGCCATACGCGCATACACAACACGCAGTGCCCTAAGCTTAGCAATTTCCATAAAGAAATTGGAACCGAGCGATACGGAAAG
Source organism: uncultured Clostridium sp. (assembly GCA_964612925.1). Lineage (GTDB taxonomy): Bacteria > Bacillota > Clostridia > Christensenellales > CAG-138 > Phil1. The sequence continues at coordinate 24,761 of CAZTFU010000018.1, forward strand.
GCGAATGCTTGCGGCCGCATCATCGGCACTTATGCCGCGATCAATCATTTCGGCAATGTAATCGCTTGCGGTGGCTATAACATATGCGGCTTCCTGCACGGCAGTCGCACCGCCGTTTGCATAAACGTTGCCGTCCGCGATAACGGTACGGAGCTTGGGTGCATTTTCCTTTGCGAACTTCACGGATTCCGCCATGTCGTCATATGCCTTTTCAAGTGTTTTGCCTATGCCGCCGCGAAGTGCTATCATGCCAATGGGGTCTGCGCCGAAGCAACCTTCCGCCTTGTCAAAATCCTTTACGGCAGTCTTTGCAAGCTTAAGCTTTTTTATCGCAGAACCGCCCGCCGTGACGTGCAGACTTGCCGCAGGCAGTACAACACCGTCAAACAGTTTTGCCATATCCTCTTCATCTTCAACTTTCACGCCGCCGCAAAGCTTCACGTTAACGGCGGTAGCGCCGCGGTCAAGCTCGTGAAGTATCTGCTTATTAGCCTCTTCCGGTTCAACGGCGTAAACTTCCTGCGCTATTGCCCAAGGGTTATGCAGATAACCCGCAGGATCGGTTCCGCGAAGGTAATCGCCCTCGCCCGGACGCTCGGGATTTGCGGAATAATCCGCATCGGTATAAATAGGCTTGAGAGTTATGCCCTCATAGGTTTTGGTAAGCAGCTTTTTGTCAAAGTCGGCACCCTTGAGCGTTTCTATCGCCGCAGCCTTCCATTCATCATAGGAAGGTACTGGAAATTCATCAAGGGACGGCCTAACAAACAAGTTTTCTTCGTTTGCCATTATAATTTTCCTCCTTGGCTTAAACGGGGAAGTTGCCGTGCTTCTTTTCGGGTCTGGATTCCTTCTTGGTTTCCAGCATTGCAAGCGCACTGGCTATATGCACGCGGGTAAGTGCGGGCTCTATAACGTCATCGACAAAGCCGCGGGATGCCGCCTGATACGGATTTGCAAAGTTCTTGCGGTATTCCTCTATCATCTGCTTGCGGGTTTCCTGCGGATTCTCGCTGGCCTCGATCTCCTTGCGGTACACTATGTTTGCCGCACCATCGGGACCCATAACGGCTATCTCGGCGGTAGGCCATGCAAATACCATGTCGGCGCCAAGGTCCTTGGAGCACATCGCAAGATAGGCTCCGCCGTACGCCTTGCGGGTAACAACGGTTATTTTGGGGCAGGTAGCTTCGGAATATGCATAGAGCATCTTCGCGCCGTGACGGATTATTCCGCCGTATTCCTGATTTACGCCGGGCAGGAAGCCGGGAACATCAACAAACGTGATTATCGGTATATTGAAGCTGTCGCAGAAGGATATGAACCTTGCCGCCTTATCGGAAGCGTTTATGTCAAGGCTGCCTGCCATAACGGTAGGCTCATTGGCGAGTATGCCAACGCTCTTGCCGCCGACGCGACCGAATCCGGTTATCATGTTCTTGGCATAGTAGGGCTGCACTTCGAAGAAATCGCCGTCGTCAACAACGCTCTTTATAACGGTCTTCATTTCGTAAGCCTTATTGCTGCTTTCAGGCATTATCTCATTCAGGTTTTCGCAAACGCGGTTTACGTCATCGCCCGAATACCTTACGGGTGCGCTTTCGCGGTTGGAGGAGGGCAGGAAGCTTACAAGCCTTCTTATTCCTTCAAGTGTCTGATATTCATCGGGGTACACAAAATGCGCAACGCCGGATTTCTGGTTGTGAACCATTGCACCGCCAAGTGCTTCACTGGTAACTTCTTCGCGGGTAACGGTCTTTATTACCTGCGGACCCGTTATGAACATGTAAGAGGTTTTGTCAGACATGAATATAAAGTCCGTAAGTGCGGGCGAATACACGGCACCGCCTGCACAGGGTCCCATTATTGCGGATATCTGCGGCACAACGCCCGATGCTATGGTGTTGCGATAGAATATGTTACCATAGCCCGAAAGAGCATCAACGGCCTCGGGAATCCTTGCTCCGCCGCTGTCGTTAAGGCCGATAACGGGTGCGCCCATCTTCAGCGCAAGGTCAAGCACCTTGCAGATTTTCTTTGCATGCATTTCGCCGAGCGAACCGCCCACAACGGTGAAATCCTGAGCGTATACATACACCAGCCTGCCTTCTATCATGCCGTAGCCGGTAACAACACCGTCACCGGGGGCCTTGGCGTCATAGCGGCTTTCCACAAAAGCATCAAGTTCGACAAAGCTGCCCGCGTCAAGCAGATAATTCAGCCTTTCGCGTGCGGTAAGTTTTCCTGAATCATGCTGCTTGGCAATGCGCTTTTCACCGCCGCCGGCAGCAATCTTGTCTTTTTTCTCGTAAAGCAGATCGATTTTGTTTACTTCCATCTGTTTTTCTCCTTATGTAATGGCAAATATTATTTTCTTTCGGTCAGTTCAAGCAGCACACCCGCGGAAGCCTTGGGGTGCATAAAGGCTATACTTGCTCCGCCCGCGCCGTAACGCGGCGCATTGTCTATCATGCGGAAGCCTTTTTCCTGCATTTCGGCTATGGCAGCCTTTATGTCCGGTACGCGAACGGCGATATGCTGTATGCCCGTGCCCTTCTTTTCAATGAACTTGGCGATGGGACCGTCCTCGGTAGTGCTTTCAAGCAGCTCCAATTCGCTGTCTCCGCAGGGGTAAAACTCAACGCGCACCTGCTGTTCCTTAACTTCCTCTATGCCGGTGCTCTTAAGGCCCAGTGCCTCATAAAACGGCCTCATTTCATCAAGGCTGTTAACCGCAATACCTACATGGTCAATTCTGAGTGGTTCCATGCTGTACCATCCTTTCTAAGCATTAAAGCAAATTTATATAAATATAATTTTACACTATTTTTCGCGTTTTGGGTATACATATATATCCCACCTGTTGCAAAAAAGCAGGTGGGATACAGTGTTTTTTACTTGTTGAGCAGCTCGTCCGCGAACTTAAAGCCCGCTTCGGCGCACTTCATGTTCTTTTCGATAAAGCGCGGGAACTGTTCCTTCAGGGATTCAAGCGCACTTTCACGCCTTACAAGCCCTGTGTAGGCCACAAGGAACGCAACGGCTATAACGTTCGCGCCCTGCGGATTTATTTCATGCGCGGCATGAAGAATGGGAACCTTTATAACGTTCTTGCCGCTGCCGTCGGTATGCATGGAAGAATCCACAAATATGGTGGTCTTTTCATCCGCAACAAGGCCATAGGTCTTGAATGCATCATCGGTAAGGCAAAGCAGATAATCGGGCGTTGTCGCCTTGGGATAATCGATAGGTTCTTCGCTTATTACCACTTCGGCCTTTGAAGAACCGCCACGGGCTTCGGGGCCGTAGCTCTGGCTCTGTATGGCATATTTGCCGTCATGCACGGCGGCCGCGGCCAATATGATACCGGCAGAGATTATGCCCTGTCCGCCGGAACCGCTGAAACGGAATTCAATACGCTTACCCATTATTTCTTTCCTCCGGCCTTAATTATTATTTCATCGTAAGCTTCGGTATATTCCTTGGCTTCCTTATTGACAAACTCGCCTATAACGAACGGCTTTTCATATTCCGTTACGCCGGGCCTTAGCATTTCGCAATCGTCACGCAGTCTTTCCATCATGGTGACCGCATCGCCGATCTTGTTCCTGCGGCCGTAATAGGTGGGGCAGGTGGACAGGCACTCCACAACGGAGAAGCCCTTATGCTCTATTGCATGCTTGATGTAGTTCTTGGTCTGCATCGCATGGTATACGCTGCCGCGTGCAACATATGTTGCGCCCGCACCGCTTGCAAGGTTCACAAGGTCAAAGGGACGGTCTATGTTGCCGTAAACGGCAGTAGTCGCAAACTTGCCGGTTGGCGTCATCGGGGAGAACTGGCCGCTGGTCATGCCGTAGATGCAGTTGTTCACAACGACGAGCGTTATGTTGATGTTCCTGCGGCAGGCATGGATAAAGTGGTTACCGCCGATTGCGGTGGCGTCACCGTCGCCGGAAACGACTATTACGTTAAGCTCCGGATCGGCCATCTTGATGCCCGTGGCAAAGGGAAGGGCACGTCCGTGTGCAGTGTGCAGTGTATCGAAATCCATGTAGCCGGGGGCACGGGAGGAACAACCTATACCGGAAACTATAACCGTCTTGTCCCTGTCCAGACCCAGTTCGTCTATCGCGCGGATTATGTTGCCCATAACTATGCCGTTGCCGCAGCCGGGGCACCAAATGTGCGGCATGTGGGACTCTCTGAGGTAATCTGTTACGTTAGTCATTTTGAAATCACCGCCATTACGTCGTTGTAAAGTTCTTCAGTTTTGAACAGCTCGCCCGAGGCCTTGGCAATAAGGCTTACCTTCGCCTTGCCTTCGGTATAGCGTTCCACCTCGCCAACATACTGGCCAAGGTTCATTTCGGGTACGATAACGTTCTTCACGTTTTCGTTAAGCAGAGACTGATATTCGGTCTTGGGGAACGGCCACAGCGTCTTAACGGTGAACAGTCCGGCCTTTATGCCTTCACTGCGCAACCGCTTTACTATGTTCATCGACGTTCTCGCAACCGAACCGTAGGCCACGAATATATGCTCTGCATCATCGGTCATGTACTTATCGTTTATGGCGAAATTCGGGTCGTTTTCCTTTACCTTGCCGTTTATGCGCTGCATAAGCTTTTCATGCACGGCGGGGGTATTGGTCGGGAAGCCGGTTTCGTCATGGGAAAGACCGGTAACATGGAAATGATAACCATCACCATAAGCGGCCATGGGCGGTACCATACTGCCTTCCTCTACCTTATAAGGCAGATATGCCTTGCTGGGTGCTTCGGCAGGATGCTTGCGCTCCACGATTTCATAATCGTCCTCAAGCTCAACGCCTTCGCGCATATGCGCAATGACCTCATCCGTCATCAGCAACACGGGAGTGCGGTACATTTCGGCAAAGTTGAATGCCTTTATGGTCAGCTCATACATTTCCTTAACGGAGCTGGGGCAGAGCGTGATCATGGGATGGTCGCCGTGAGTACCCCAACGGGCCTGCATAACGTCGCCCTGTGCGGGGGAAGTGGGAAGGCCGGTCGAAGGACCCGCGCGCATTATCATAGCAACAACAATGGGCAGCTCCGCCATTGAAGCATAGCCGATAAGTTCCTGTTTAAGGGAGAAGCCCGGGCCGCTGGTTGCGGTCATTGCCTTTTTGCCGGCAAGACTTGCACCGCATACGGCCGCTATGGAAGCAATTTCGTCTTCCATTTGCAGGAACTTGCCGCCCACCTTGGGAAGCTGTATGCTGGACTGTTCAGCTATTTCGGAAGAAGGAGTTATAGGATAACCGGCAAAAAGACGCATGCCCGCCTTTATTGCGCCCATAACGCAGGCTTCATTGCCCTGCAGCAGAATTGCCTTGCTCATTTGTCGCCCTCCTTTATCACCTTGATCGCCAGATCAGGGCAGCGCAGCTCGCACATATGGCAGGCTATGCACGCTTCCTGGTCAACCACCATGGCCTTGCCTGTTTCTTCTTCAAGGCCAAGTACCTTCTTGGGGCAGAATGCCGCGCATATGCCGCAGCCCTTGCACCATTTCCGGTTGATTTCGATTCTGTTCATCAATAAAAACCTCTGCAATCATTTTGGGCAGAGCGTCAATTCATACTCCACCGTGTATGATTGTACTGCATATGCGCCAAAATGTCTATAACTTTTTTATATTTTTATTCATTCTTCCCGATATACTTGCATTAAGCGGTAATACATAATATGTGCTTATTTCTCTGGATTTTAGTATTACCGAATAAAGGGACTCGCGTATTCTTGTATTCATGTATACAGTATATTTATAACTTGTTTATGTATATTTATACCGTATATTGTACCCGATGCGCATTTTTATAAGCCGACTTTGTTCCAATGTGTTTGATACAAAAAACTGCGCATCGCACAGGATACGCAGTTTGCGGGTTTGTTGCATTTATCAATAGTTTTGTGCTTTGATTTCGAAGTACGCCCTCGGGTGCGCACATACGGGGCAAACCTCGGGAGCGGCGGGGCCGATGTGTATATGGCCGCAGTTGGTGCATATCCAAACCACTATGCCGTCGCGTTCGAATACATTGCCGCCTTCTATGTTGGCAATAAGCTTATTGTAGCGTTCCTCATGCTCCTTTTCGATTTTGCCGACCTCTTCAAAAAGATATGCAATGTGGTCAAAACCCTCTTCCTTCGCCTCGCGTGCGAACTGAGCATACATATCGGTCCATTCGAAGTTTTCACCTGCGGCGGCATCCTTCAAATTTGCAAGAGTGTCGGGCATTTTTCCGCCATGCAGCAGCTTGAACCATATTTTTGCATGTTCCTTCTCGTTGCTCGCGGTTTCTTCAAATATGGCGGCAATTTGGTTGTAGCCTTCCTTCTTGGCGGCTGATGCATAGAATGTGTACTTGTTCCTTGCTTGGCTTTCGCCCGCGAATGCCGCCATCAAATTGGCTTCCGTTCTGCTTCCCTTGAGTTCCATTTCAATTTCTCCCTTCAGATTTCTTCTTTTTATGTTGTGCCGTTTTGCGCTTATTCATGCTCCGTTTTTGCGGCACATTTTAAGCATACGCCCGAAAACAGCATCGTCACCCCATCAATATGTATCTCATTCTGTTTGTTTGCAGCCATGCAAACATCGGGCAACGGAACCATTATATCGAATACTCGGCCGCAGCACGAGCAAACCGCATGGTTATGGCTTGCAATGTTGCCGTCAAACCTGTCCGCTCCATCGGGATTGGGTATTTTCAGCACCTTCCCCGCCTTTGTAAGCTGGTTCAAATTGCGGTACACCGTTGCAATGCTGACATTTTGGTCGTGTTCCCTGACGAGCGAGTACAGCTCATCCGCCGTTGGGTGAACAGGATTTTCCCGAAGCACTTTCAGTATCGTTTCCCTTTGACGCGAATATATCATCAAATAAATCTCTCTAACATCAATAATGATTCTAAATCTTATTATATTACTTTTTGTTGCAAAATCAAGCATAAATTCATAAGTATTTTATATGGACAAGCTTATTCTCATGGTATATCATAATACAATAAGCAGAATTGCATAAGGAGGATAATATGACAGCCAAGGTTTATTTTACTCGCGAAATCACTCCCGAAGCCGTGTTAAAGCTGTATAACGCCGTAGGCAAAAAGCTTGACGGCCGCGTTGCCGTGAAGGTACATTCGGGCGAACAGGGCAATCAGAACTTTCTCAGGCCCGAATTTTGGCGGCCTATGGTTGAGGCCGTAAACGGCACCATAGTTGAATGCAACACAGCCTATGAGGGGGAGCGCAACACCACCGAAAAGCACCGCATTCTGATGGATACCCACGGTTGGAGTGCGTTTTTCAACGTTGATATACTGGATGCGGAAGGTCCCGACATTGAAATAGACATTCCAAACGGCAAACGCATAAAGAAGGATTATCTCGGCAAGAACACGGCCAATTATGATTCAATGCTCGTGCTTTCTCATTTTAAGGGTCACCCGATGGGCGGCTTCGGCGGCGCATTGAAGCAGCTTTCGATAGGGTGTGCATCCTCCTACGGCAAGGCGTATATTCACGGCGCAGGCGATCCCGAAAAGCTGTGGACTGCCGATCATGACTCTTTCCTTGAGTCAATGGCTGATTCCGCGGGCGCAGTGCTTGAATATTTCAAGGGAAACACAGTATTTATAAACGTAATGAAGAATATGTCCGTTGATTGCGACTGCTGTGCTAAGGCTGAGAACCCCTGCATTGCAGATATGGGCATAATGGCTTCGCTTGACCCCGTTGCCATTGACCAAGCCTGCATAGATGCCGTATATATGAGCGATGACCCCGGCAAGGCGCACTTTATAGAGCGCGTTGAAAGCCGCAATGGTGTACACACGATAGAGGCGGCCGCCGCACTCGGCTACGGCACGCGGGATTATGAGCTTATTGAGCTGTAAGGCATAAGCAACGCAGAATAAAGCAAAGCACCCATACTCAAAATGGGTGCTTTTATGATTTGGGATGCAAACTCCTACTATGACCCCGAAGCCGATGTATACCACCTTGCAAAAGACGCAACAGGAGATGCTTATGCATATGTGCTTACACATGAGAGCATCCACGAGATAAAGGTCAAGAACCCAGAAGCATATAACACAATAGAAGCCGTTGTAGAGGGGGCTCTCATTGAAGGTTATATGCACCAAGACGGGCTTAGCTATGATGATGCTAAGAAAAAAGTCAATGAGCTAATTGAGTATCAGATGGACGCGCACGGCCTGAGCCGCAGTGACGCAGAGACCGAGCTTATAGCAAACACCGTGCCCGCAATACTTACGGATGAAAAGCAAGCCAAACGGTTTACGGATAGGATAGTCAATTCCGACAGCACCGTAAGAAAATGGTTCGAGGGGATTATAGAGAAGATACGCTCTATCCTCAAAAAAGCTTATGATGCTCTAAAGCGTGAAAAGAGCTGGGAGCAGATGGAGGTTGTACGCACTCAGCAGAAAGCGGTTGACTTAATTGCCGAGTTGTACTTTGATGCATTGGAGAGTACGAAAGATATAAAAACAATCGGGAACAGTTTGCCGTGGGGTTTAGAAGGATACTCGGAGAAGGAAATAGGCAAGATAACCAAATCTCCTAATAATATACTTGCTTCCTCCGAAACAGACATATTAAAGTTCTACGACAATATAGCCAACTCATCGAGTGTTCAAGAAAAACTGTATTGCGGTAAAATAGACCGTGCGACGGCATCAAGGATAAAACAATCTACTGGGAAAAACTTGTATGGAGCAAGCGTCATTATTACGTCTCAGTTAGAAAAAAGCCACTTTAATGCGAACCGGGAAGCAAGTAGAGGGCAAGTTGCTATAACACCGCAGATATTAGCAAAGTTACCAGAAGCGTTGCATAACTTTATTTCAGTTAAGTATGATGGATTAGCTAATGACGGTAGAGAAGCATTTATATTTGAGCTTGAAATTAGTGGCAAAAAAATTGCTGTAGAATATTATTCTGCCGGCAAGAACGCATTGACTTTACAGACAATATATGGATGGGGTCAAAAAAAGAATCCCGCCGTGACGATGAATGCAAAAGCTGACATCAGAACGTCCGAAACGACCACAGTCTTGGATTCTTATAATAGATTATCAAACAAAAGCCAAAATGTCAAGCAATCTTCTAAGAACTCTGCCGAACAAACCGCCACAACGCAAAAGGAAGCTCAGTTTACCGTTATCCAGAACAGCAATGCTGCGCAGGATGATTATCATACATGGATAAGAAGTGCAGATGAGATAAAGACGCTCGAGGAAACCTTGACTGACCCCGAATGGAGCGAGTATACGGAATACGACCCCGACTATACGCGCCAAATGGCCGAGGAAGCGGTTCAAAGCGGAAACATAACAGTCTATAGCTCAAACAAAATCGGCAATGGCGTGTTCGTATCTCCGTCAAAAATGGAAGCGGAAAGCTACTCTGCAAGCGGCAAGGTTTATTCAAAAACCGTTAATATCAACGATATAGCATGGATAGACCCAACGCAGGGGCAATATGCACCTATAGACAGCACTGTAGACACCAACACCAATCCCGACATACGTTTCTCCCGCAAGGACGGCACACCCGCCACGGAAAAGGACGTGCAGGAACTACAGCGGCGCAATGACTCACTGAAAAAGCAGCTTGCCATAGCCAAGCAGGAAATAAAGCTCTCGGGTGGGCACAAGATAAAGCCTACGGTTATAGACGGCCTTGCGGGAAAATTAGCTAAGGAGTACAGCAGTAGCATAGACAAGGCAGACTTGGCCGCACACATGCAGACGT
>CAZTFU010000019.1:0-33967 GCA_964612925.1 uncultured Clostridium sp.
GAGCAGACTGAGAGGGTGAAAAGAAGGTGAAGAGCGAAAATGTCTCTTCACCCTTCACCCTTCACCCTTATCTCTTATCTTTCCTTGGCTCCCCCTTTGGGATGTCCTTTAGGGCATGTCTTGCATAGAGCGGCAGTGCCAACTCCCCTTTCACTCCGTTGCAAGGCCGAATTTGAGCTTTACGCGGTTCAGCTTTTTTATCCACGGCGTGCCCACCGCAAAAAGCACAAGGAATGTGCACACACCATGGCTCAGGTCAAAGAAAAAGCTTGAAACATAGGCCGCCGCCACGGTCTGCCATGTTATTGGGTTTATGTAGCCTATTATGTAATAAAGGTTCATAACCCAGCCGTATCCGAAGCCGCTTAAAAGCCCAAACACGCACAGCCGCATTGATGCGCGGCTGCTCGTTGTGCGAATGTAGTCGAGAATATCGCCGCGAATCGTTTCCTTTGGGCAAAGTTTTTCCCAAAACGCAGCCGAAAAGTATTCCCTGTTGTTCTTTTTTTTAAAAAAGCTCCTTTTCGCCATTTTCCCCGCAATAAGGCCTATCATGCCCCAGCAGAACATCTGCCACGGTGTCCACGGTCCCTGTCCGAATATAAAGTTTGAAACAAAGCCCGTCAGTGCGCCCGTCATAAACCCCGCCTCCGCACCGAATGCAACGCCCGTCATTATGACTATCGCGCTTACGGGTTTGAAATTTGGCAGCGGTATTATCTGGAACACCGTGCGCCCCACCACGCCGAGTGCGGCCATTACCGCAAGCGGCACCATCTCCCGCGCACGCGGTTTTTTCATTTCAAAGCGCATAAAAAACGGCACGGAACACGCCGCAAGGAACACAAGTCCCATTATTATGTCGGAATTTTCGACTACCACGTCCCACACGGTTTTGTCGGCGTACGGGTCAATGGCGTCCCTGTTTGCATGAAAGCAGGAAAACGCTACCAGCAGTACGCTCAGCACCGCTATGGTCATCGCCGTTACGATGCCTGTTTTCTTCAACCCAATATGCTTTTGCATTGAGCCGTCACCTCCGCTACGTTTATGCAGCCCGTCAGCATGCCTTCCGCAATGCGTGCGGCATCGGTTGTATAAAAACGGCTTTGCGCAAAAAACTCGTGCGGCTCCGCACGGGATATTATGCCGCCGTCAAACATCATTGCACATTCGTGTGCATAAAGTGCCGCAAATTCAACATCGTGCGTAACCGTCAATATGGATGTACCGTTCGCACAAAGGCTTTTAAGAAGCGATGCAAGTTCATGCTTTGCATATGCATCAAGCCCCTTTGTGGGCTCGTCAAGCAACAGTACGTCCGCATCGTTTAGCAGTAGTTTACCCATCGCAAGCCGCTGTGTTTCGCCGCCGCTCAGATCATACGGGTGTGCGGAGACAAGCCGAGCTATCTCAAGGCGCTCGGCCATTTCCATGGCACGGTGTTCGTCCCCCTTTGCGGAAAGTATAAGCTCCTCTCCCACCGTATCCGTGCTGAACAGCGTGCGCACGTTCTGCGGCATCAGGCAAAGCCTTTTGTCCTTTTTAAGCTTTACCTTGCCGCGATACGGTTTATTCAGTCCGCACAAAGAGGAAAGCAGCGTACTTTTGCCCGCGCCGTTCCCGCCAAGCAGGCACAGCATTTCCCCCTCATAAAGCGAAACGCTTGCCCCGCGCAACACATCCGCACCGTTTTCATCATAGCGAAACCATATATCCTTTGCGTTCAGCACCTCGTTGCCATGCTTTGGCGCAGTCGGAGCCTTAAATGCGGGTGCCGTTTTGCCCTTAAGCAGTTCTTTAAGCCGTATCCTTGCGTCACGCACGCTTAATGGAAGCGGAGAAGCATCATTTATGCCGATTTCGGAGAATATCTTCGCCGCCGCGCTCATGCCGAAATACGCACGGTTACTTTCGCCCTCACCACATATCTTTTTCGCAATGCTCTCTGCCGTGCCTATGTCCGTCAGCCTTCCTGCGTCCATCACGGCAACCTTGTCGGCCATTGGCATAACCTGATCAAGCCTGTGTTCGGTTATAAGCACGGCCACGCCAAGTTCCTTATTCACTCTGTATATCGCCTCAAGCAGTTCCCTTGCGGCAAGCGGGTCAAGCATGGCGGTAGGCTCATCGAGTATTATTATGCGCGGGTCGAGCGTAAGGGTCGAAGCAAGGTTCAACAGCTGCTTCTGTCCGCCGCTCAGCTCGTGCGTTTTTGAACGAAAATACCCTTCCATGCCGAAATACGCCGCCATTTCCGCAACGCGGCGCCTTATCGTGCCGACATCGTATCCCAAGCATTCCATGCCGAACGCAAGCTCGTGCCATACAAAATCCGTAACTATTTGCGCATCGGGATCCTGCTGAACAAAGCCTATCTGCCTTGCGGACTGCTCCGCGCTGAGTTTTGCAACGGGTACACCGTCAAAATACACCTCTCCGCTCAATCTGCCCGCGGGCGCAAGTTGTGGCTTTGCTTGGCGGATAAGCGTTGTTTTGCCGCAACCGGAGCCGCCTATAAGCAGTACAAATTCGCCCTCCTCAATACTGAGTTCAACATTCTCCACGGCATTTCCGCCCGCATTCGGATATGCAAAGCTTACTTTGTCAAACCTAAGTATCGCCATACCAAAGCCTCCTTTAACTCCATTGCCGCACCGAAAAGCATAACCGCCGCAAAAGCCGCGCACGTTATCGCCCCGCCCATACCGTACAGGCTATCCTCTATTCTCGGGTAAAATTGCATGTATCCATAACCGAATATTCTTGCAAGCGTACATATACCGCCAAGTGAAAACACAATGCAAAGCACAATGCCGCTGAGCATATCAAAATGAAAAAGATGGAACGTGGTGCGCCGCGCAGTCCCGTATCCGCGTGAACGCATGGAATCCGCAGTGCATACGGCATTCTCAAGGCTCATTGTCAAAAGAACGCTCAGCCGCGTTACGGCCGCGCCTATCTTTTTTGTAAGGCGTATGGGCTTACCGTTGAGCATGGTCTCGGCCGCGGCAATTTCTGCGGCATCTCGTTTGAGTTTTGGTATAAAGCGGAGTGTCATCGTTATCAATAGTGCCGTATTGGGCGCAATATTGCCGAATATATACAGAAACTTATCGCTTGTCATAACGCGCTGATAACATGCGAACCACATTATTATCGCCCCGAGAGAGCTTGCGGAGGCAACGCCGTATATTATCGCCTCAAGCGTTATCCACTGATCGAACAGCATGAACAGCATAGTCGCCCCGCGATGGTTGAAAAGTGGGTTGCCAAGTGCCACTATAAGTCCCATGGGCACGATGAATTTAAGCGTCTGCACCGTTTCCCTTCCGCCGCGAAGCATAAGGCTGAAAAGCCCTGCCCCCACAAGCGATATAAGTGCAAATAAGGGATGGTTGCACGCAAGCGTAAGTGCCACGGCCGCAACAAAATAAGCCATGCTTACCAGCGGATGCAGTGCATCAAAGAATCGTGCGTGTGCGTTTCTTAAAAGCCCCAATTTATGCTCCTTACCGCAACGCTCTAATAAAAAACGGCGGCATCGGTATTTATTCCGATGCTGCCGCGGATAAGCATTATTCTGCTTTATATCGTTCCATATCCGTTTTGTGCCCGTTCTTCGGGCGCGTTCAACGCACCGCGTGTTCTGCACTGACGGTATGGTTTAAACGTTCGTAGGTCTTCTGGCTTGCGTTTATGGCGCGCATATGTGCCGCCTGCACGGAATACATCAGCCTTCTCGGTTGCCCAATGACCGGACCTTTCGGCCCCAACGGATGTTCCGCTCAACGCTTACAGCTTGCATTCAGCAAGCGCGGGCTGCTTCCCCCGCTTTCCTTGTTGATCTTCGGGTTTTCGCCCGAAGCCACGGCGTTGCTGCAATATTTACTTCACGGTTGATTATAGCACCGCCGCCATGTTGAAAGCAATATGTGCCGCCTACTTTTTACCCGTTATCCTGTTCAGTAGGGCAACAAATGCCCATATCACAAGTATTACGGCAAATATCCCCACCATGCCCTTAATCGTAAGCAAGAGCGAGGGAATAAGCGTTTCGGGCGACCATTTGAACTGCATTGCATTATGTAAGTACATCATTTATACATTCCTCCTTTATGCCTGACATCAAAGCATGGCTTCAATAAGCGTTATCATAAGTCCGCCTGCTATAACACTGCCAATCTGCCCCGAAACGTTTGCACCTGCAGCATGCATCAGAAGGAAGTTCTGCTTATCCTCCTGCTGACCCATTTTGTGCACAACTCTGCTTGCCATGGGGAATGCGGAAATGCCCGCCGCACCTATCATGGGGTTCACCTTGTTTTTAAGGAACAGATTCAAGAACTTTGCAAACAGCACGCCGCCCGCCGTATCGAATATGAATGCCACAAGGCCGAGTGCGATTATCGCAAGCGTTTCCACCGTAACGAACAGCTCGGCCTTCATTTTGAATGCAACGGATATGCCGAGCAGCAGTGTTACAAGGTTTGCAAGCGTTTTCTGCGCCGTGTCGGACAATCCGCCAAGTACGCCGCATTCCCTTATAAGGTTGCCGAACATGAGGAAGCCGATAAGTTCCGCACTTTTCGGTGCAATCGTGCCCGCAACTATGGTTACGAATATCGGGAACAGTATGCGTGTTGTGCCGCTGACCGCGCTCGGGTTATATGGCATGCGGATGCGGCGTTCTTTTTTGGTTGTAAGCAGCTTTACAACGGGCGGTTGAATTATGGGCACAAGCGCCATGTACGAATACGCCGCCACCATTATGGGGCCCTGATAATTCGACTTAAAATAGTTCGCAAGATAAATGGATGTCGGGCCGTCCGCCGCACCTATTATTGCAATGCTGCTTGCATCCTGAAGCGTAAAGCCTATAAGGCGCGCCATTATAAACGTAAAGAATATTCCGAACTGCGCCGCCGCACCGAAAAGGAACATCTTAGGGTTTGAAAGCAAGGGGCCGAAGTCTATCATTGCGCCTATGCCTATAAAAAGCAGCAGCGGAAAAAGCTCCGTCGCTATGCCCGCGTTAAACAGGGTTTCTATCGCCTCCGTATTTACAAAGGGCAGATTCACAAGTATTGCGCCAAAGCCCATCGGTAAAAGAAGCGTAGGCTCCATGTCCTTCTTTATGGCCAAGTAGATAAGCACGCCGCCTATTGCTATCATAAGCAGCTGCTGCCATGTGAAGTTGACCACATTTGAAAACAGCTCAACAAATTGTTCCACGATTGATGTTTCCTCCAATATAAAATAATGGTTTACGGCAGTTATTATTTTACGGTATAAAAAAACTCCTGCCGCGCACAACCCCCGCACAACGGCGTGCGGCGGATATAATGCGGCAAAAGTCTCACCATTCAAGGCGGAGCGGACCCTTTTTTCGATCGTGATGACGCCCCAACCGCCCGCATGCACGGGCCGGTTACTCCCCTTTGTCCACACGATTATACCAGATGGAGCCGCCATTTGTAAACGGTCAATATTACAAGCATGCGGTTTTGCATAATTAACCGCATTGTGGTATTATTTATGCGCAAATTTTGAAATGTGGAGCTGATTATATGCTTGGTACCATAGTAAATACCGCCGCCATATTGCTCGGCTGTGCGCTCGGGCTGCTGCTGAAACGGGGCATACCCGAAAAAATGACCGATGCCGTGATGAAAGGACTTTCGCTGTGCGTTATATACATAGGCATTAACGGCATGCTTGAGGGCAGCAAAACCCTTGCCGTTATAATCGCAATGGCGGCAGGCGGCGCGCTGGGCACGTTCTTCGACCTTAACGGCAAGCTTGAAAGGTTGGGGCAAATGGTGGAAGCTCGCCTTTCAAAGGGTGACGGCGGCTTATCAAGCGCATTCGTTACGGCAAGCCTTATATACTGCGTTGGCGCAATGAGCGTTGTGGGCAGTCTGCAAAGCGGGCTTTCGGGCGACTGCTCAACGCTGTATACAAAGGCCCTTCTTGACGGCATATCCTCAATGGTACTTACGGCAAGCCTTGGCATAGGTGTGGGGCTTTCAGCTCTAAGCGTGTTTGTCTATCAAGGGGTATTGACGCTGCTTGCTTCCCTTGTCGCGCCCGTGCTTACGGATGCCGTTGTTGCCGAAATGACCTGCATAGGCAGTATATTGATAGTGGCACTCGGCCTTAACATGCTCGGTGTTACAAAGCTGAAGGTCATGGACTACGTGCCCGCAATATTTATCGTCATTCCGCTGTGCTATATAATGTAAAAAATTGATAATCTACCCGTAATGACATAAGTCAGCATTTATGGTATCATATTTTGTATCACATACGGTAAATCAGAAAGGAGTCGCTTACAATGCCTTACTGCACCAACTGCGGCAATGAGCTGCCCGACGGTACCAAGTTCTGCCCCAACTGCGGCGCGGCCGTGGGCGCGGCGGAAAACGCTTCCGCTCCCGAGAATGCTCCCGCTCCCGAGATACAGGCCGCCAAGGCCGAGCCCATCAAGCAAAACCGCGCACCGCTTATCATAATATGCGCCGCACTTGTTTTAGCGGTCGCAGTCGTTTTGGCGTTCCTTATCGGCAGACAAACCGCCGCCGATTCCGACATATCGGTCAACGGCACCGATGATTCGGCCGTGGTCAGCTTTGACAGCGTGGACGATGCAACATCCGAGTTTAACGCCTTCTTTGATGAGCGTGGCATAGAGCACACCGATTTTGCGTTTGACGGTTTTGAAAGCGCGGCCTTTGTGTGCGATACCGATGGCACAATCGATTGTCTCGAGTTCGGTTATAAAAACGATATCGTTTACGAGATGACCGAAACGATATATATTGACATATCCGATGTGGCCGAAGCCGACCGCGATGCCTTTGACGGCGGCATGCGGGATTCGCTCGATGTGTTTAACGGTCTCCCCTTTGCGGAAATATCATACGAAATGCGCGAAACGCTGTATGTTGTCACGGTAAAGGTACATGACCTTGACAACGGCGATATTCTCGCTTCCGCAATCGAAATGCAGTTATTGAGTGTGGATTCGGATGAAATGGATTACATATCCATGTCCGCGACCGAGGATGCTTTGGTTTCAAGCGGCTATATAAAAAGATGATTGTTTGCCACAAGCATAAACATGCGTTGATCAATCCACGGTACAAGGCATTACACCTTGATGAAACATTATACGTTATTTAACCCAATTGCGAAAGGAAGAATCAAAATGCTCTGTTCGAAATGCGGAAAGCAAGTTCCCAACGGCACCGTGTCCCATCCCGACTGCGGCACTGATGCGGCAATTAAGACCAAACCGAATAAGAGAAATCGTGCCGCATTGATAGTGCTGTGCGCCGCACTGATATTTGCGTGCAGTGCTTGTGCCGATAAGAACGCATCCGCGCCCAACGGCGTTGCATCCGCAGAACCCAATGCAGCCGAAACACCTGATTCTGCCATCGTCTCGCTTGAGGCTACCGCCGCGCCGAGCGAGGAACCTTCCGACAGCACCGCGCCGACACAATCGGTCGAGGCGGAAATGCCGTCTTCCGACAATAGCGTCATTCCTTCCGATGATGCTTCAAACGCACAATCAGCTACAACGGAAGCACCCGTGGCCACGGCAGAGGCGGAGCTTTCCGATTTTGAAAAGCTGTTTGTCGATAACTCCATTACCTATATCGCTCACGATTTCGGTGAGCTTGAAAGTACGGCCTTGGTCTCCAAAAACAATGACCTTGAGGATATCGATGAATATGTTGAGCTTATAGAAATCGCGTATATTGGCGATACCGTATGCGAATTGATACAAACGGTATATATAGACACAACGAATTTTTCCGATGAATACTCAGAGTGGCTTGACAAAGAGACTCGCGCCCAATATGCCGAAGAATTCAAGGACATGCCATTTGTTGAGGTTACCTATCGCACGGAAGGAGCATGGTATGTTACAACATTTGCGGTACGCGATCTTAACGAAGGCAACAATTTTGACGCCTTGGGGGACGAATCAATGCTGTCCGTCAACGACGAAGGCAAGGAATACCTTTCCCTGTCCAATATAGAAGCGTTATATCTTGGGTTGGGATACATTCAAAAATAATTATTTGTGAAGCTTGACTTCGCTGAAATAAATAATACAAAAGGAGAAAACAAAATGTTCTGTTCAAATTGCGGAAACCAAATTCCCGACGGCACCAAATTCTGCCCCAACTGCGGCGCTGCCACGGGCGAAAACGCGGCTCAGGCTTCCGCGCCCGTTGTAAGCGGTCAGGATAACAGCAAGACCATGGCCATTCTTGCCGTTATATTCCCCGTACTGTTCTTTTTGCCGCTTGTTGTTCAGCCCAAGACCGAATTCGGCACATTTTGGGCAAATCAGGCACTGTTGCTTTTACTGCTTGGCGTCATTGCAGGCATAATCCCAATAATAGGCGCTGTGATAGGCATATTTGAATTTGTGCTTTGGATAATGGCAATAGTAAACGTATGCAAGGGCGAAATGAAGCCCCTGCCGCTTATCGGTTCAATAAGTATAATAAAGTAAGTCAAGTCAGAAACGGGGTTGTTAAGGGGCAGTAGCCCCTTAATTCAATTCCGGCTTTGACGGCATGTACGTCAAAACGGATGAAAACCCATAGGTTTTCGTACTTTGCGAGTTTTGCCGCCCGTGAACGAATGTGAGAGGCAAAACTCGAGAAAACTCGAAGAAGTGGCAAATTGCCACTTCTTCGACACTCTGAAAATGGCGTTCCCCGAAACTGAGGAACGCCGTTTTTCATTTACCTCATCATCTTCAGCGCGTATTCCGCCGCGCCCACAGCGGGACTTTTATCGCACAAGAAGCAGCGTGCGTCGGCATGGCTTTGCCGTATCAGCTCAACCGTCATTGCGCTAAGGGTCGGCCTGTTTAAGAATACGCCGCCCATAAGTGCAACGTTTGGGCAGGCTATGTCAAGCCGCTTTATTACCGCCGTTGCCATAAGCGCAAGCTCCTCTGCCGCACGATGTTCTATGCGCCGCGCTTCACCGTCCCCTGCGGCAGCGTCAAGCAGTGTGCTAAGCAGCGCAATATCGCTTTTTTTGCATTTTGGGTCGGTATATCGTGCGGTTATCGCGGCAAAATCATCCGTTTTGCAGTGTTCAAAAAGCAGTTCTGTAAGTGCGGTTTTGTCCGCCCTGCCGTCAAGCGAGCGCGCAACCGATGAAAGAATATCGCGTCCCATGGCATAGGCACTGCCCGCATCGTCAAAAACGTGGCCGCGGCCGCCGCTTCGTGCGGTGTTTGCACCGTTTTGGCCGTAGCATATGCTGCCCGTGCCTGATATAACGGCAACGCCGGGCCTATCCTCAAGTGCGGTATAGAGCGAATTCTGTCCGTCCGTGCGCAAGAAAACGGCTCCCTTATACACCTTGTTCAGTGCATCGCGCACATGTTGCGCCATTTTTTCGTCCCCAACGCCCGCGCATGCCGCCGATATGCCCACACACTCATCATCCAAAAAGCGATTAAGCTCCATGGCAACATCGTCTGCGCTCGTTGGGTAGCTTACGGGGTTCAGCGGCCCAAGTCTGCCCGTATACAGCGTCTCACCGAGTGTATTCACAATGGCAATCTCGGTTTTTGTGCCGCCGCCGTCAAGCCCTATTGCATATTCAGCCATTCCTTCGCCCCCAGTATTCTTTCAAGCGCGGCATGATGCTCCGCACCGTCAAGCTTGCCAAAGTCAAGTGCTTCCGCCATCATTTCAACGGCCCTGCCCGCCTTGTCACAGTTGTGGCTTATAAGCGGCATGTCCGCCCCTGCGCCTACGGCCATAAGTGCGGCCTGCTCCGTGCCGTATTGTGATACTATTGCACCCATTTCAAGGCAATCCGTTATTATAATGCCGTCAAAGCCCATATCACGGCGCAACAGTCCCGTCAGCACCCTGCGTGAAAGCGTGGCGGGAAGCTCGTCGTCAAGTGCATTGAACAGTATATGCGTGCTCATTATGCTCTTAACCCCCGCCGCCGCGGCCGCACGGAACGGCGCAAGGTGCACATTCTCTATTTCTTTTAGGTCAAGTGTTATCGTGGGCATGGACTTATGCGTATCCACTGCGGTTCCCCCGTGCCCGGGGAAATGCTTTGCGCACGCCAAAACGCCCGCGGACTGTATGCCCTTTATCATCATACAGCCAAAGCGGGAAACCGTATCCGCATCCGTACCGAAGCTCCTGTCGCCTATGGCGCGACTGCCCGCAACACTTTCCACGTCAAGCACGGGCGCAAGGTCATAGTTTAGGCCAAGCTCGCGCAGTGCTTCACCTATGCGCCTGCCCGCCTCAAACGCGGCGTTTTCATCGCCACTCTCGGCCAGCTTTCGCGCACTTGGAGTGGAAACGACATCCTTTGGCAATCGCTCCACGCGGCCGCCCTCCTGATCCGCACTTATAAGCGGCTCATGCCCCGTTTCGGACAACGCTATATCTCTAAGCTCAGCGCAAAGTGCCTTCACCTGCGCGGCGGATTCTATGTTTTCGCCAAACAGAATAAAGTTGCCTATCTTCTGCTTTTTTACGGTTTCAATAAGCTCCTTGGGTATTTTAGTACCCTTAAAGCCCGTCATCATGCGTTGGCCGACTTGTATTATAAGCTCTCGGTTCATACTTCACCCCGTTCGATAAGCCTTATCGCCGCGCCCGTTTCCATATTGCTCTTTTCAAGTGCGGAGCGTGCGCGACATTCGTCAACGTTTGCCGCGCGCATGACTATGCCTACAGCCCTTTGCCTGAGTTTTTCGTTCGTTGCCACCATGTCCGTCATAAGGCCGCCCTTGACCCTGCCAAGCTTTACCATGGCGCATGTGGATATCATGTTGAGTATAAGCTTTTGCGCCGTGCCGCACTTCATGCGCGTTGAACCCGCCACCGCCTCGGGCCCCGTTATTGCGGCAAGCTCAACATCCGCCGCCCGAGCAAGTCGCGTATTTGCGTTTGACGTTACTGCCGCGGTGAATGCGCCCCTCTCTCTCGCCCTTTTCACCGCCTCAATAACATAGCGTGCCCCGCCCGATGCACTTATGCCGACAACCGTATCGTTACTACCGACGTTCAGAGAATCAATAAGCTCCGCTCCCGCAACGCCATCATCCTCCGCGCCCTCCGCCGCCTTTATAAGCGCGCCGTAGCCGCCCGCAATATGGCCCTGCACGGTTTCATAATCCACACCGAACGTAGGCGGGCATTCGCTTGCATCAAGCACTCCGAGCCGCCCCGATGTACCCGCACCCACATATATAAGCCTGCCGCCCGCGGCAATGCCCCGCGCCGCATGCTCGGCTACGGTTGCGGCCATGGGTATTGTCAGCCTTACTGCGGCGGCAACCTTGGCATCCTCATCGTTTATGCGCAGCATCAGTTCTTCGGTGCTTATCGCGTCCATATCGCCAAAGCGGGCGTTGCTCTGCTCCGTTACGGCATTAAACTGCATTTTGTTTTCCATATTTTTCTCCTTATGTTCAGGGTGTAAATAACCGTCGCGTATTTTTATTCAAGCCTTGGCAGCGGCTCCGTATCGTTTTGCTTTATTATGCCGCACTCGGCAACGGGCTCTGTAAAGCGCTTCACAAGCTGTATAAGCCCTTCTCTTTGAAGCAGAGGCATAACCCTTCTGTAAAATGACATACGCGAAACACCCACAAGCTCAAACAGCATTTCAACGGTTCTGTCAAGCGCGGGCCTTTCGTCAAACGTTGCGCGCACGCCGTGCGGCGTTATATCAAGGTTTATAAAGCGGGTATTCGGCGTTTCTATAAAGCTTATCATAATATTAAGCCTTACCCGCCCCGCTTCAAGCAGCCAGCGGCACTTTACCGCCACTATCTGCCTTTCCCCGCGCAGCGTTGCACCGCCGTATGTAAACGAACCGTCATGCTTTAGGATAAGCACGTTGCGCTCATCCTTTTCATATATATACATGGCAATATCGTCCGCGCGCTTTTCAAAGCGCAACATGGTAACACTCTTTGTCATGTTGCCGTGCACGGCCTGAAGCGTCTGCGGGAAAAGTCCGCCCGTATTCTGCCCGACGATATACTCATGTTTGTCAAGCTTATATGCTATGCGTTCAAACTCCGCCGCATCGGTACCGAGGAGTTTACTGCATTCGGGTGCGTATTCGAGTGAATCAAGCGCCGCGCACAGTGCGCCGTATGCCGCCGCATTTTCATCAAGCGGAGCATCTTCAAAGCTATTGAGTAGCTCCTTTACCGTTCCACCGAGCGGCCCGTTGGCAAACAATTTCGAACTGCCGCTGAACAGCACTATGACCGTGTCATATTTTGGGAACACCAGCACATATTGACCGAATGCGCCGTTGAACTGATACGCCCCATCCTCATCGCTTATCCATATTTGATAACCGTAGCCGTTGCGCATTTCGCCGTTTGGCGTTTGTATTTGAACGCTTGTTGCGGCGCGTATCCATTCTTCGCTTACAATCCTTTTGCCCTGCCACATGCCCATGTTAAGGCAAAGCTGACCCACCTTTGCGGCATCCTCAGCGGTGAGGGAAAGTCCCCATCCGCCCTTTTCTATGCCGAGCGGGCATTTTTCCCACTCATGATAGCGTATTCCGAGCGGTTCAAACAGCCTTGGGGTCAGGTATTCGTTAAGGCTCATGCCCGTGCGCCTTACCACTGCCGCCGCAAGCACATATGAATTGAGCGAATTATACTCAAACGCAGTCCCCGCCTCGAACTTCGGCACGGACTGCATGAACATTTTAAGCCAGTTTTCGTCTAGCGCACTGCCCACCTCGTTAAAGCGTATGCCGCTTGACATCATAAGCAGGTGCCTGAGCGTATGCTCCTTCAATATTTTGGCATTGGCCGCCGTAACGTACTCTGGAAAAAGCTCCGTAACCTTATCGTCAAGTGAAAGGTAGCCTTCATCTATCGCAATGCCGACGGCAAGGCCGGTTATGCTTTTGCTCATCGAATACAGCATATGCGGCACATCGAGTCTATACGGCTTAAATGCGCCCTCGGCAATAACGTGACCGTGCCGCACTATCATTGCGGCGTGGCAGGCGATACCGTCCGCATCGCGGCCTATCGCATCATAAAAGCGCATTATGCTTTCTGAGGGCACACCCTGCATCTCAGGCGCAGAGCGCGGAAGCGGCCTTTCGTTGGGTTTGGGAAGAAAACGTTCCTTTTGCGGCACAAAGCCATATAACGGTATCTTTTCCGTATCATGCCGCAAAAAGTTCATGAAAAGCTCCGCACTTTTCATCTGCATAGTTATGTCCATGCACGGTCCTCCTTAACTTAAATTAAAGTTGCTGCGGCCCTTGGTCATCCCCCAAAACAAATTCGGGCTGAGCCTCTTCGCCGCCCGCAGTGCCTTCGCTCGGCTGTTCGCCCACTCTTTCAAGATAAAATGCGCTTGTCGCCGCGCTCATATACGGGTTGAGCCACAAACTGCCTATGCCAAGCGTAAGCACATTAAGCATTGCCCAACCGATAAAGCTCAAATTCAAGCAGAACAATCTGCCCTTATACCCCGCCATAAGCCGTTTTGATTCATTCACGCATTGGCGCACGGTATACTCGGGGTGATCCGAAAGGATGTAGAATGCAAGGCTGTATCTATATGATGCAACAATGCCCGGAATTATGAACAACAGTGACCATGCAAATGTAAGCAGCGCGGTATAAAGCGTAAGGAAAATTGCCTTGCGTATCAGTGAAAAGCGGGAAAACAGCTCGCTCACGGGCGGCTCTTCGCCCTTTATTATGCGGTTATAATAGCTGCAAAGGCCAAGCCGCACCGCGCCGCCAAGCACAAGGCGTACAAACGCTATAATGGTTATCACGCCCGAAAGCGCGGTTATTATGCCCATAACAAGCAAGGCATTCACGCCAAAGACAGAACTTATGGCGCTCGGCAGGTCGCTTGAATCAAGATCTATGCTTACATAAGAAGAGTAGCAACCAAACAAGGCCGCTATAAACGACACCACAAGGCTTATGCCCCATTTGCCCTTTAACCTTTCCCATGCAAGCCGCTTGTATTCATAGGAATTAGGTTTTCTCATTTTCTTATCCTCCCTGTATTCTTTTGATTCATTATACCATTACTTCGCGCATATGGCAAAAGCGTATACTCCGTATTTCGTGCGGTTTTGCGTTGCAAAGCGTAATTTTTCATCTCGGTCATAGCGTAAGCTCTTACGCCCTCTCTATCGGCTCCGCTTACAGCTATGCAGACAGCTCAGTGCAAGGCACACCCTAAAGGGCACCCCAAAGGGGGAGCCGAGAGCAGTAGCTCGCTTGTACAGAACAAAAAAGCTTGTCTCTCCCCAAGGCACACCCTAAAGGGCACCCCAAAGGGAGAGCCAAGGGCAGTAGCGTGGCTCCCCCACAAAAGCAAAAACGGAACAGCGCGAAACTGTTCCGTTCTTATTTGTTACGGTATTACTTCATCAGCGGTACGAACACCAGTGAAACTATGGTCATCAGCTTTATAAGTATGTTTATGCTCGGACCCGAGGTATCCTTGAACGGGTCGCCCACGGTGTCGCCAACAACGGCCGCCTTGTGCGCTTCGCTGCCCTTGCCGCCGAAGTTGCCGCTCTCTATATACTTCTTGGCATTGTCCCATGCGCCGCCCGAGTTGCTCATGAATATTGCCATAAGCACGCCCGTTACAACGCTGCCCGCAAGCAGACCGCCAAGCGCGGCTGTGCCGAGCAGCAGTCCAACCGCTATGGGAACCACTATGGCTATTGCGCCGGGCAGTATCATTTCTTTAAGTGCGGCGGTTGCGGCAATAGAAACGCAGGTGCGGTAGTCGGGCTTTTCGGTGCCCTTGAGTATGCCCGCATGCTCCTTAAACTGGCGGCGAACCTCATAAATCATGCTCTCCGCGGCCCTTGAAACGCTGCTCATGGTAAGCGCGCTGAACAGGAACGGCAGCATGCCGCCTATAAGCAGACCGATTATAACAAACGGATCGAGTATGTCTATCATCTGCAAGCCCGCTGCCTGCGCATAGGATACGAACAGTGCCATTGCGGTAAGTGCGGCGGAGCCGATTGCAAAGCCCTTGCCCATTGCGGCGGTGGTGTTGCCAACGCTGTCAAGTTTGTCGGTAATGTCGCGCACGCTGTCATCAAGGCCGGCCATTTCGGCTATGCCACCTGCGTTGTCGGCTATGGGGCCGTATGCGTCAACGGCAACGGTCATGCCCGTGGTTGAAAGCATACCGACCGCGGCAAGCGCTATGCCGTAAAGCCCCGCAAACGTATATGCACCGAGTATTCCAAGGCAAACAAGCACTATTGAAACGCAAGTTGAAAGCATGCCCGCGCTAAGACCGCAGATTATGTTGGTCGCACTGCCCGTCATGGACTGCTCCGCTATCTTGCGCACATGGTTATATTTGTCGGAAGTGTATATTTCGGTGAAAAAGCCCACCGCAATACCCACTATAAGGCCGCAGATTATCGCAAGGCTGGTGTTTATTTCGTCAAAGCAGATAAAGCTGAGCCCTATCGAGCCCGCCGCAACCAATATCGAAGAGGTGTAGGAGCCCATTTTAAGTGCCTTCATAGGGTTGGCGTTTTTGCCGCCGCGCACGAAGAACGTGCCTATTACGGAAGCGATTATGCCAAGACCGCTCAATGCTATCGGATAAACCGCACCCGCATTGCCGAAGCTGAACACGCCAAGCACCACGGCACTCACTATACTGCCGACGTAGCTTTCAAAAAGGTCTGCGCCCATGCCCGCAACGTCACCCACGTTATCGCCCACGTTATCGGCTATAACGGCAGGGTTACGGGGGTCATCCTCGGGAATACCCGCCTCAACCTTGCCGACAAGGTCTGCGCCCACGTCCGCTGCCTTGGTATAAATACCGCCGCCCACGCGGGCAAACAGCGCAACGCTTGATGCGCCAAGTGAGAAGCCCGTCAGCACGTCACCGTTTTGGGTAAAGATATAAAGTATGCTTGCACCTATAAGACCAAGACCCACAACGCACATGCCCATAACCGTGCCGCCCGAAAACGCCACGCGCAGTGCCTCGTTTATGCCACTTGTACGCGCCGCATTTGCCGTGCGCACATTGGCGCGGGTTGCAACTTTCATACCGAAGTAGCCTGCAAGTACGCTGAACAGCGCACCTGTAAGGAATGCGCACGCCGTTACGATATTGCCAAGGCCAAGCCATATACCCGCAAATACTATTGCCACGAATATCAAAAGCAGCTTGTATTCGCTTTTAAGAAATGCGTCCGCGCCTTCACTTATTGCGCGAGCGATCTCCACCATGCCCGGATTGCCCTCGTCACGACGATTGATGCTCCTTGCCTTCAAAAAGGCGAACAGCAACGCTATCGCGGCGGCTACCGGCGCGGCGTAAAGAAGAAAGTTCATACTATGAAACCCTCCATGGAAAATTTATTTCGCGCAGCCTCGACTGCGAAAAACACGGCTCAACAAACCCAAAAAACGCCAACGGAAGCATTGCCGCTCCATATGGCTAAATTTTAGTCGCTTTGGTGGTTTGGTTTACACATAATACATAAGGTTTTCTTTCAAGTCAATACGTTTTTGGCAAAAAAATTTATATTCAGACTAAATTTTGTAGTTGAATTGACAATGACGTTTGTGTATAATATTATCAGGCGAGGATGTTAATCGGTTTATAACGTGCTTCGGCGGCTTATTTGTGTTCGCCAAAGCAAGCCTTTTTATAAAAAGGAGCGTATGTAATGGAGCGTTTGAACAAGCATAATAGATGCGGTGTAAACGTGCGTGCGCTTATTTTTGCCGCGGCAACGCTTATCATGCAGTGCGCAACGTATTGGCTTGCTCAGTTTATAATAAAGCGAGCCGATTTTACGCTCCACACGCCCTCTCTGCCGCTTGATGAGCATATACCGTTCGTACCGCTTTTTCTTATTCCGTATATAGGCTGTTTTGTACATTGGGCGGCAACGTTTTATTTGGTATACAGAACGCGCAATGGGTGTTCGCGTCTGTTTCCCGCAGCAATGATGGGCTACATCGCCGCATTTGCCGTTTTTCTTATTTATCCCACAACCATAATTCGCCCGCTTGAGGAGACCGAGGGCGTATGGGCCTTCATATACGGCATGGTTTGTGCAGTCGATGCGCCGCTGAACCTTTTCCCGAGCGTACACTGCATGGTCGCATTCCTGTGCGCCGCCTGTACGCACAAGGCGGAGGGTATTTCGCGTTGGTACGGCTATATGAGCGCAATTATGTGCGTTATCGTGTGCGCATCAACCGTGCTTGTAAAGCAGCATTTCATATTGGATGTGCTCGGCGGCGTGGTATTGGGTGCCACATCATGGCATATCGGCGGCATAAAGCGGATGAAGGAGGCTTCCGGGCAGCTGTATGATGCCCTACATCGGTTTTCCTAACAAAAAATATGCTATTATAGGTTAAAGAAGCATTGACATAAGGCCGCCTTAAATACTATAATATAGGCGTTAATTGAATATCAAAAACGATAGAGGCGCGGGAGCTGAGGTAGTTCGCAACCGACAAGGGCGGGGTGGCCCGATGGTGCGATGAATGTGGCTTCCGCCGAAAGTGAGGCGGCGCATCCCGGCTGCCTTGCTTGGGCGCGGCGGCCAGTGCGTTGCGACTGTCATCTTTTTATGGATGAAGAGCTATCGATACGGGATATTTCCGTGTCGGTAGTTTTGTTTTTATAATCAGATGGTGCGCTATCTGCCCGCGTTTGCGGTGCTTTGGCGCGCTTGTGTCGTGCCGCGGCGGGTGAACAACGGAATATGCTATTAACGAATTTCCATAAAACCATACCAACAAACAGGAGGAACTAACTATGGCTATCAAATCAACTATCAGGCTCAGAATGGGTGCCGAGGATGCACATTACGGCGGAAACCTTGTTGACGGTGCACACATGTTGCATCTGTTCGGCGACGTTGCTACCGAGCTGCTTATCCGTTACGACGGTGACGAGGGCCTTTTCTGTGCATATGACAAGGTGGAATTCCTTGCTCCCGTATATGCGGGCGACTACATTGAGGCCGTGGGCGAAATCGAGCGCGTTGGCAACACCAGCCGTACCATGACGTTTGAGGCCCGCAAGGTCATCCGTTCCCGTGCGGACATAAGCGCCTCCGCCGCCGAGTTCCTTGAGGAGCCCATCGTTGTATGCCGCGCGCACGGCACCTGCGTTACCCCGAAGGATTGCCAGCGCATAGAGCATAAATAAGCCAAATACCCATTTATACAAGGCTTATATAAAAAAGAAAGGATAAACTGATGGAGAAGCTTATAATCACCGCCGCCATCTGCGGCGCAGAAGTAACCAAGAAGCAGAACCCCAACGTCCCCTACACCGTTGAAGAAATGGTGCGTGAGGCGAAGAGTGCGTATGACGCCGGTGCTGCGATAATCCACGTTCACGTTCGTGAAGACGACGGTACCCCCACTCAGGACAGGGAGCGTTTCCGCGTTGTTATGGACGCCATTCGTGCCGAACTGCCCGACGTTATAATGATCCCCTCCACCGGCGGCGCGACCGGCATGAAGCCCGAGGAGCGTTTGCAGCCCACCGAGCTGTTCCCCGAAATGGCAACGCTTGACTGCGGCACCTGCAACTTCGGTGACGAAATATTCGACAATACCATGCCCACCATGCGTGCCTTCGGTAAGCGCATGATCGAAAACGGCATCAAGCCCGAATACGAATGCTTCGAAATGGGTCACCTCGACACCATTTTGAACATGGCTCGTAAGGGTGAGGTTCCCGGCGCACCCATGCAGTTCAACTTCGTGCTTGGCGTACCCGGCTGTACCCCCGCCACCGTGCAGAACCTTGCGTGGCTTGTAAACGGCATACCCGCCGGCTCCACTTGGACCGCCACCGGCGTAGGCCGCAACGCATTCACCCTTGCCGCACCCGCAATAGTCATGGGCGGTAACGTTCGCGTCGGTTTCGAAGATAACCTCTACCTCTCCCGCGGCGTGCTTGCGCGCAGCAACGGCGAGCTGGTCGAGAAGGTCGTGCGCCTTGCCAACGAGCTCGGTCGCGGCATAGCATCCCCCGCAGAGGCCAGGGAAATCCTTTCCCTCAAGCCCCTTAAATAATTGAAACGGGCTTGTTCAAAACGGGCAAGCCTAACCATATTAACAACAAAACATTTTTCAGGAGGAAAAACAACAATGGCAATCAAAGGCAACAAGTACGGTACCCACCGCGTAATCGAGCCCCAGGGCGTTCTGACCCAGGCTGCTTACAAAATCGATAACGACATGGATAAGCTCTATTCCAACGAGATCATGTGCGACGTTATCTCCCTGAACATCGACTCCGCTTCCTTCACCCAGATTTCCGAAGCCTGCGGCGGCGACGAGAAGAAGATCGGCGAAATGATCCTTGGCATAGTTGCCGAGCGCGGCAAGCAGCAGAACCCCGTTACCGGTTCCGGCGGCATGTTCATCGGTAAGGTTTGCTACATCGGCGAAGACCTCAAGGACCGCGACCTGAAGGTCGGCGACAAGATCGCTTCCCTGGTCTCCCTGTCCATGACTCCGCTGCGCATCGACAAGATCAAGGCCATCCACAAGGATATCGACCGCGTTGATATCGAAGGTAAGGCCATACTGTTCGAGAGCGGCATCTATGCTAAGCTCCCCGATGACATGAGCGAACCTCTCGCCCTTGCAGCCCTCGACGTAGCCGGTGCTCCCGCCCAGGCTCGCAAGCTCCCCAAGGAAGGCGACAGCGTCCTGATTCTCGGCGCAAACGGCAAGAGCGGCGTTCTTTGCGGCTATGAAGCCATGAAGAAGGTCGGCCCGAACGGTAACGTAGTCGGCGTAGTCCGTAACCCCAAGCAGGTTCCCGCTCTGATGGAACTTGGCGTATATAACAAGGTCATAGTTGCTTCCGCCACCGAGCCCGTTGCGGTTCTGGAAGCTGCACTGGCTGCCAACGACGGCAAGGAATATGATATCTCCATTTGCTGCGTAAACATCGAATCCTGCGAAATGAGCGCCATACTGCCCGTTAAGGACGACGGTCTCGTATACTTCTTCTCCATGGCCACCAGCTTCACCAAGGCTGCCCTTGGCGCCGAAGGCGTAGGTAAGGACGTCACCATGATAGTCGGTAACGGTTACACCAAGGACCATGCCGAAATCACCCTGAACGTGCTGCGTGAGAACCCGAAGCTCCGCAAGCTGTTCGATGAGAAGTATTGCTAATAAAAGCATAATTTGAAGCGATGGGGCCTGCGGTAGTCCGTAGGCCCATCGTAGCATCAAGCAAAAATTTTTTAATAAAGTAAAGGAGATTCTTAAAATGAGGAAAAGCAGGGAAAACGGCCTGTTCCTGAACGTACCCGATGAACAGTGGAACGATTGGAAATGGCAAGTAGAAAACCGCATAGAGACCCTTGACGATCTTAAAAAGTACATTAACCTTACCGAAGAGGAAGAACAGGGTGTAAAGGCTACCCTTGGCAGACTGCGCATGGCCATAACCCCCTATTACCTTTCCCTTATAGATCTTAACGATCCGTTTGATCCCATCCGCAAGCAGGCTATCCCCACCGAGCATGAGCTTGAGTTTGCTCCTTATGAGGATGCAGACCCCCTGCATGAGGATACCGACTCCCCCTGCCCCGGTCTTACCCACAGGTACCCCGACCGTGTGCTGCTGCTTATCACCGACCAGTGCAGCATGTACTGCCGTCACTGCACCCGTCGTCGTTTCGCGGGTCAGCATGACTGCGAAGTGGCAAAGAGCCAGATCGATACCTGCATAGATTATGTGCGTAACCATCCCGAAGTGCGTGACGTTCTGCTCAGCGGCGGTGACTGCCTTATGGTCAGCGACGAAATGCTCGATTACATCATCGGCGAGCTGCGCAAGATCCCCCATGTCGAAATAGTCCGCCTCGGCAGCCGTACTCCGGTCGTCATGCCGCAGAGGATCACCCCGCATCTTTGCGAAGTGCTCAGCAAGTACCATCCCGTATGGCTGAACACCCACTTCAACCATCCCAACGAAATCACCGAAGAATCCGCCCGCGCCTGCGCCATGCTGGCCAACGCCGGTATTCCCCTCGGTAACCAGAGCGTGTTGCTTGCCGGCGTAAACGACTGCGTACACGTAATGCTCAAGCTTGTCAACGAGCTTGTTCGCATCCGCGTCCGTCCCTACTACATCTACGCCTGCGATCCTTCCCTCGGCCTGAGCCATTTCCGCACCCCCGTTTCCAAGGGTATTGAAATCATGGAAGCACTGCGCGGCCACACCAGCGGTTACTGCGTACCCACGTTCGTTGTCGATGCACCGGGCGGCGGCGGCAAGACCCCCGTTATGCCCAACTATGTGATAAGCCAGACCCCGCGCAAGGTCATACTGCGCAACTTTGAGGGCGTTATCACCACCTACACCGAGCCTGAAACCTACAAGAACGAATGCCACTGCGACGTTTGCACCGGCAAGCGTCAAGTAGCGGCCAAGACCGGTGTTGCCGGCCTTGCACAGGGCATAGAGCAGAAGTATCTCGAGCCCACCAAGCTGCTCCGTAAGGATCGTTACGCCGACAGGCAGAAGAACGAAAACAAATAATCAGCAATTCCCTGCTTTGCGGGAGGAGTCTCTCCTCCCGCAAAGAATGACTTATCGGGAGGTAAATCGATGCAGAGCAAACTTAATTTGAACCGCGAGCTTGTCGACAGGGCCCGTCAGTCCGCAGCACATATTGCGGCGGACACGCAGAGCTTTATCGATCAGCACACCACGGTTACCGTGGAACGTGCGGTTTGCCGCCTGCTGGGTATAGACGGCGTCAACGAGATGGACGTTCCCATGCCCAACGTGGTGGTTGATCACCTTATGGCCAATTCCATACTGCCCGTAGGCGCGGCATGGTACATTGGCAATGCCATGGTAGAAACCGGCCTTGATCCGCAGGGCGTGGCCGAGGCCATAGACCGCGGCGAGCTTGACATGAGCAAGCTGCCCGCGCACAGCGATGCCGATATTCGCGCGGCAATTACTCCCATTGTGGAAAAGACAATTGCGCGCATCAACTCCAACGTAAAGAACCGTAACGAATACCTTGCAAACTTTGGCGACAAGGAAGGTCCGTATCTTTACGTTATAGTTGCTACCGGCAATATATATGAAGATATTACCCAGGCTAAGGCCGCAGCCAAGCAGGGCGCGGACATTATAGCCGTTATCCGCACCACCGGACAGAGTCTGCTTGACTATGTTCCTTACGGTGCAACCACGGAAGGCTTCGGCGGCACATACGCCACTCAGGAGAACTTCCGCCTTATGCGCGCGGCACTTGACGAGGTCGGTGAAGAACAGCACCGCTACATCCGCCTGTGCAACTACTGCTCCGGATTGTGCATGCCTGAAATCGCCGCCATGGGCGCACTCGAAAGGCTTGACGTTATGCTTAACGATGCACTTTACGGCATACTGTTCCGCGACATCAATATGCAGCGTACAATTGTTGACCAGTATTTCTCCCGCGTTATAAACGGCTATGCGGGCGTTATAATCAACACCGGTGAGGATAACTACCTCACTACCGACGACGCCATAGTTGCCGCACACACCGTGCTTGCTTCCCAGTTCATAAACGAAGCTTTCGCAAGGGAAGCCGGCATGAGGGAAGAGCAGATGGGTCTTGGCCATGCGTTCGAAATGGATCCTTCCGTTGAGGATACTTTCCTTTACGAGCTGGCCCAGGCACAGATGGCACGCGAGATATTCCCCAGGGCGCCGCTTAAGTACATGCCGCCCACGAAGTTCATGACCGGCAATATTTTCCGCGGTCATATACAGGATGCACTGTTCAACATGGTCACCATACTTACGGGACAGAAGCTGCACCTTCTCGGTATGCTTACCGAGGCCATACATACCCCCTTCATGAGCGACCGCGCCCTTTCAATAGAAAACGCGCAGTACATTTTCCGCACGATGAAGGATCTTGGTGATGAGCTTACCTACAAGGAAGGCGGCATAATCCAGACCCGCGCAAACGAGGTGCTTACCAAGGCGGCAGACCTGCTTGTCGAAATTGAAAAGCTTGGCCTGTTCACCACAATCGAAAAGGGCATATTTGCCGATGTAAAGCGTCCCAAGGACGGCGGCAAGGGTCTTGCGGGCGTTGTAGTGAAGGATGACAAGTACTTCAATCCCTTTATTGAAGCCATGAAAGGCAGGGTTGCAGAATGAGCAGCGGACTTTACAATACCCATAAAATAGACTTTGATACCACGCTTGACCTTACCAAGCTCAAACCATACGGCGACACCATGAACGACGGCAAGGTGCAGACCAGCTTCACCCTGCCCGTTAAGGATGACGAGCGCGGTGAAGAAGCTGCCCGTCAGATTGCAAAGAAGATGGGCCTTGAGGAGCCTAACGTTGCGCACCATATGCCGCTGGATAAGGAATTCACCTTCTATGTGGTGTACGGCAGCTGTATGCATTCCGTAAATTACGAGGATATCCACGTTATAACCGTTGAATCCGACGTGATGGGCATGGAAGAAACCAACGACTACATCCGTGAGCATATCGGCCGCAAGGTAGTTATGGTCGGCGCAAGCACCGGTACCGACGCGCACACCGTCGGTATAGACGCAATAATGAACCGCAAGGGCTTTGCGGGTCATTACGGACTTGAACGCTATGAAATGATAGAAGCGTACAACCTCGGTTCTCAGGTTCCCAATGAAGATTTCATCAAGAAGGCGCTTGAGCTGAAGGCGGACGTGCTTTTGGTTTCTCAGACCGTTACCCAGAAGGATGTTCACATCCAGAACCTTACCGACCTTATAGAGTTGCTTGAGGCCGAAGGTCTGCGCGATAAGTTTGTGGTTTGCTGCGGCGGTCCGCGCATAACTCACGAACTTGCCAAGGAACTGGGCTTTGATGCCGGCTTTGGCGCAGGCAAGTACGCCGATGACGTTGCAAGCTTTGCCGTTACCGAAATGGTAAAGCGCGGGATGGGCAAATAAGCATGGAATTTATCAAGCTTGAAAAGCGCGGGCACATCGCGCTGCTTAAACTTAACCGTCCTCATGCTCTTAACGCGCTGAATACCGCCATGCTGAACGAAATCGAAATGGCGGCGGCAAAGGTTGAAAGGGATCCGGGAGTCAGGGTGCTGATAATCAGCGGTGAAGGTAAATCCTTCGGCGCAGGTGCGGATATAGGGGAAATGGTCGGTTTGAGCCGTGCCGAGGCGCAGGCCTTTGCCGATGCGGGGCACCGTGCTTTTAAGCGGATCGATGATTTGTATATTCCCGTTATCGCCGCAATACACGGT
Source organism: uncultured Clostridium sp. (assembly GCA_964612925.1). Taxonomy (GTDB): domain Bacteria; phylum Bacillota; class Clostridia; order Christensenellales; family CAG-138; genus Phil1. The sequence goes on from CAZTFU010000019.1 coordinate 24,352, forward strand.
TACGCTTTGGGCGGCGGGTTGGAGCTTGCACTGTGCTGTGATATAAGGCTCTGCTCCCAAAGCGCAAAGTTCGGTCAGCCCGAGGTTGGCTTGGGCATAACGCCGGGCTTTGGCGGCACGCAAAGGCTGCCGCGTGTTGTGGGCACATCCAATGCAATGACCCTTACGCTTACGGGTAAACCCGTCGGGGCGGAAGAGGCACTGATAATGCGGTTGGTCAACAAGGTATATCCCGACGATCAGCTTATGGACGGCGCGCTTGAAATGGCCGAAACCATAGCAAGCAACGCACCGCTTGCCGTGCATTACTGCAAGGTGGCCATGAGCCGCAGGGTTGACAGATTCCTTGAAAACGACCTTGATTACGAAGCGCAGGTATTCGGTGAATGTTTTGAAACCGAGGATCAGCAAAATGCCATGACCGCGTTTCTTGCAAAGCGGCCAAAGGGTGAATTCAAAGGAGTATGATAAGCATGGACGAAAAAATTGCCGTCATAGGCGCAGGTACAATGGGTCTTGACATTGCAACGGCATTCGCTACCGCGGGTGCCGATGTGACCGTTCGCGACATAAACGATAAGATAATATCCGCCGCAAGAGCAAGGCTTGAAGCCTCTCTTGCCAAGCGCGTTGCAAAGGGAAAGCTTGAAGAGAGTGAAATGCACTCAATTCTTTCCCGCATGAGCTTTACAACGGAGCTTGGGGACTGCAAAGATGCGGACCTTATTATAGAAGCGGCGGTTGAAAAGGCCGACATCAAAAAGCAGATATTTGCTCAGCTTGATGCCGTTTGCCGTGAGGATGCCATACTTGCAAGCAACACAAGTTCCATTTCCATAACGGATATAGCTTCCGCAACGAAGCATCCCGAGCGGGTTGTCGGTATGCACTTTTTCAACCCCGCTACCGTTATGAAGCTTACGGAGCTTATTCGCGGCGTGTTCACAAGCGATGATGTTTACTCTAAAGCGAAGGCACTTGCCGTTGCTGCGGGCAAAACACCCGTGGAGGTCAACGAATGCCCCGGCTTTGTTGTGAACAGGCTGCTCATTCCCATGATAAACGAGGCCATAGGTCTTTGGGCGGACGGTATCGCCACAAAGGAGGATATCGATACCGCGATGAAGCTTGGCTGCAATCACCCCATGGGACCGCTTGCGCTTGCCGACATGATAGGGCTTGACGTTTGCCTGTTTATAATGGATACGCTGTATACCGAAACCTGCGACAGTAAGTACAGGGCACACACAAAGCTCAGGCAGCTTGTACGTGCTGGACTTATGGGTCGCAAGAGCGGTCGCGGAATATACGATTACACAAAGTAAAAAAGTTTTTATAAAACACCCAAAAAGGAGAGAAACATGGATTTCAACCTGTCACAGGAGCAGTTAATGCTTCGGGATTTGTACCGCAAGTTCGCTGAAAATGAAGTGAAGCCCCTTGCGGAAGAGGTGGATGAAGAAGAACGCTTCCCCATGGAAACCGTTAAAAAGCTTGGTCGCTACGGCTTCATGGGCATTCCCTTCCCCACCAAGTATGGCGGAGCAGGCGGAGATGTGTTGGCTTATGCAATGGCCGTTGAGGAACTGAGCAAGGTCTGCGCAACCACCGGCGTTATAGTTTCCGCACACACCTCACTTTGCTGTGCCCCCATTTACGAGAACGGCACCGAGGAGCAGAAGATGAAGTACCTGCCCTCCCTGCTCAGCGGCGAAAAGATCGGCGCGTTCGGCCTTACCGAACCCGGTGCCGGTACCGATGCCGCGGGTCAGCAGACCACTGCCGTGCTGGAAGGCGACCACTATGTGCTTAACGGCACGAAGATCTTCATAACCAATGCGGGTTATGCAAGCGTTTACATTATATTCGCCATGACCGACAAGTCCGCCGGCACCAAGGGCATTTCCGCCTTTATTGTCGAAAAGGATTTCCCCGGCTTCTCCGTCGGCAAGAAGGAAAAGAAGATGGGTATCCGCGGCAGCGCCACCTGCGAACTGATTATGGAAAACTGCATAGTTCCCAAGGAAAATCTGCTCGGTAAGGAAGGCAAGGGCTTTGCCATTGCCATGAAGACCCTTGACGGCGGCCGTATCGGTATCGCAAGTCAGGCTCTCGGTATCGGCGAGGGTGCGGTTGAAGAAACCGTTAAGTACGTTCAGGAGCGTAAGCAGTTCGGTAAGCGTCTTTCCCAGATGCAGAACACTCAGTTCCAGCTTGCCGATATGCACACCCGCATGAAGGCTGCTCAGTTCCTTGTATACTCCGCCGCTTGCAAGAAGCAGGCCTATCTCGAGGCTGAGCTTGCCGGTAAGAAGGGCGAAAGCTACTCTGCCGATGCGGCAATGGCCAAGCTGTTCGCGGCCGAGGCCGCAAGCGATGTTACCCGCAGGGCCGTTCAGCTTTACGGCGGTTACGGCTATACCCGCGAGTATCCCGTTGAGCGCATGATGCGCGACGCAAAGATTACCGAGATTTACGAAGGCACCAGCGAAGTCCAGCGTATGGTCATCGCGGCAAACCTTGGCGTAAAGTAAGGAGGCAAGCATGAAGATCATAGTATGTGTAAAACAGGTTCCCGATACCTCCGGTAAGGTTGCTGTTAACCCCGATGGCACTCTGAATCGTGCCTCCATGCAGACCATAACCAATCCGGACGATATGAATGCCGTTGAAGCCGCCCTCAAGCTGAAGGACGAAACCGGCTGCAAGGTTATAGTCGTTTCCATGGGTCCCCCGCCGGCAATGGGTATGCTGCGCGAGCTGCTGGCCATGGGTGCGGATGAAGGCGTGCTGGTAAGCGCCCGCGAATTCGGCGGCAGCGATACCTATGCCACCAGTCAGACCCTTGCCGCCGCAATAGACCACATCGGCATTGAAGCGGATGATATCGTTATGTGCGGCCGCCAGGCAATAGACGGCGATACTGCACAGGTCGGCCCCCAGATCGCGGAAAAGCTGCATCTGCCCCAGGTCACCTATGCCGCCAAGATCGAAAAGACCGGCGACACTCTGACCGTACAGCGTATGCTTGAGGACGGTTACATGACCGTTAAGGTCAAGACCCCCTGCCTCATCACCTGCATCAAGGAGCTGAACGAGCCCCGTTACATGAGCGTTGGCGGCGTATATGAAAGCTTTAAGAAGCCCATGACCATATTCGACTTCAACACTTTGAAGGATAACCCGCTTATCGACCTGACCACCATCGGTCTTAAGGGTTCACCCACCAACATATTCAAGTCCTTCACTCCTCCGCCGAAGGGTGTCGGTCAAATGCTTGAAGGTGCCGATAAGGCCACCTGCGACGGTCTTGCCGAAACGCTTGCCGCCAAGCACATTATCTAAGGCGAAAGGAGAACGAACATGGCTTACAACAGCATGGATTTAGCAGCCTTTAAGGATGTTTGGGTATTCTGCGAACAGCGTGAAGGCAAACTTATGCCCACCGATTTCGAGCTTATCTCGGAAGGTCGTAAGCTGGCGGACGAGCTTGGCGTTAAGCTTTGCGGTCTGCTGCTTGGCGACAATGTGGAAGGTCTTTGCAAGGAGCTTGCCGGCTACGGTGCGGACAAGATAGTGCTTTGCGAATCCCCCCTGCTTAAATATTACACCACCGATGCCTACGCAAAGGTGATCTGCGATGCTATAGAAGAGTTCAAGCCCGAGGTATTCCTTGTCGGCGCAAGCACCATCGGCCGCGACCTCGGTCCCCGCTGCGCAGCAAGGCTGCACACCGGTCTTTGCGCGGACTGCACGCATCTGGATGTTGACGTACCCAAGTACCTTGACTTCCTGCGTTCAAGCTCCACTCTCGATATCGACAACATGAAGTTCGATATGGAGGATCGCAACCTGAAGATGACCCGTCCCGCATTCGGCGGTCACCTTATGGCGACCATTATCTGCCCCCGCTTCCGTCCCGCAATGGCGACCGTTCGTCCCGGCGTTATGCGCAGGGCCGAGTTTGACCATGCCAAGGCAGATGCAGTCGAAATCGTCCGTCCCGAAATCAAGCTTACCGAAGCCGACATCCACACCGAGGTTGTCGAGGTCGTTAAGGCCGCCAAGAAGATCGTTGATCTCGTCGGCGCAGACTTCATCGTATCCGTTGGCCGCGGCATAAGCAAGAACGTTGAACAGGGCATAAAGCTGGCCGAAGATTTGGCCGAGGCTCTGGGCGGCGTTGTCGGCGGCAGCCGTGCCGTTATCGATAACGGTTGGCTTTCCGCAGACCATCAGGTCGGTCAGACCGGTAAGACCGTTCACCCCAAGGTGTACATCGCGCTCGGCATTTCCGGTGCAATTCAGCACAAGGCCGGTATGCAGGATTCCGAATGCATAATCGCCGTGAACACCAACGAATCCGCGCCTATATTTGAAATTGCCGACTACGGCATCTGCGGCGACCTGTTCAAGGTCACTCCTATGCTGACCGAGGCAATCAAGGCGCAGAAGGCTAAGAAGCAGTAATGCTCCGTCCGCCTGACACAAATCCGTCAGGCATGGCCGTATAAGCTGAAAATATCCGACCCCCGGGTTTACACCGCGGGTCGGATTTTTATTTGCACAAGATACCGTTTTTGCGGCGGCGTATGTCTTAGTCTTGTACCCATTGCATACCGAATATCATTGTTATTCTTTTCACCACATTTTTCGGCTTGTTTCGGTGCCCTCTTTGCACATTTTTCCGTATTTATTAAATATGAACCGTTATCGGCACAAGAAAAGGGCCGCTCCTCTTGGGGAACGACCCTGTTGTGTTGAATCAAGCCTTCAATCTCGGCTTAGGCCTTGGGACCCGCCTCGATTATGTTCTTGGGCATGTTGGAATACTTTTCGAAGTTCTTTACGAAGCGAGCCGCAAGATCCTTTGCGGTGGCTTCATACTCGGCATCGTTGTTCCAAAGCTTGCGCTGGCTGAGGAATTCATCGGGCACATTGGGGCAAGCGGTGGGAACCATTACGTTGAATATCGGGTCAAGCTCGAATTCGCCCTTTTCAAGGTCGCCGTTGAGTGCGGCGGTAACCATGGCGCGGGTGTACTTAAGCTTCATGCGGGAACCTACGCCGTACTTGCCGCCTGCCCAACCGGTGTTTACAAGGTAAACGTTGGTATGGTGCTTTTCAATGCGTTCGCCCAGCATGTTCGCATATACGGAGGGATGCAGGGGCAGGAACGGCGCACCGAAGCAGGTGGAGAAGGTGGTCTGCGGTTCAACTATGCCGCGTTCGGTACCTGCAAGCTTGGAGGTGTAGCCGGAAACGAAGTGGTACATGGCCTGATCGGCGTTGAGCTTTGAGATCGGGGGCAGTACGCCGAAAGCATCCGCGGTGAGGAATATAACCGTCTTGGGATGACCCGCAACGCCGGGGATAAGGCAGTTGGGTATGTAATCCACGGGGTAGCCAACGCGGGTATTCTCGGTAAGGGAATTATCCGCGTAGTCAAGCTTACGGGTTTCAGGATCCATAATTACGTTCTCGACAAGGGAGCCGAACTTTATGGCGTTCCAAATCTGGGGCTCATTTTCCTGAGAAAGGTTGATGCACTTTGCATAGCAGCCGCCCTCGATATTGAATATGCCGCTTTCGCTCCAGCCATGCTCATCGTCACCGATAAGGCTGCGGTTGGGATCCGCGCTGAGGGTGGTCTTGCCCGTGCCGCTGAGACCGAAGAACAGTGCGCTGTCACCCTCGGCACCAACGTTTGCGGAGCAGTGCATGGTGAACACACCCTGCTTGGGCAGGAGGTAGTTCATCACGGAGAATACGCTCTTCTTTATTTCGCCCGCATACTGGCTGCCCGCGATTATAACGGTACGCTTGTTGAAGTTGACGATTATGGCCGCCTCGCTGTGGACGCCGTCAACCTCGGGATTGCACTTGAAGCCGGGTGCGGCTATTATGGTGAAGCCGGGCACGAAATCCTTAAGCTGTTCCTCGGTGGGGCGAACAAGCAGCTGATGTATAAACAGGTTCTGGCTTGCAAGTTCGTTTACAACGCGAACGGGCAGATGATAGTTTTCATCGGCACCGGCAAAGCCCTCGAACACGAATATGTCACGACCCTGAAGGTATGCGGTCATGCGGTTATATATTGCATCATACTTTTCTTCGCTTATGGGAACGTTGACCTTGCCCCAATCTATATCGTCATGGATATTGGGTGCATCAACAACAAAACGGTCATCGGGTGAACGGCCGGTGTATTTGCCGGTGGTTACCACCAGCGCACCGGTTTCGCTAAGGGTACCCTCACCGCGGCGCAGAGCATGCTCAACAAGCTGTGCGGGCGTAAGATTTCTGTACACGGCCTTGGGCGCAACAATGCCAAGAGCCTCAATGTAATCGCTCATTTTATAAATTGCTCCTTTCAACGTACACGTTTGTACGACTTTGGGCATTATTGCCCTAACCAGAAAGATTATACCCCGAAGTAATGCTTATTGCAAGCGGAGCATGATACATGATACAATAAAAAACATGAAAAAGAGTAAAATACACAAGTATACATTGTTTTTATGTATACCGCTTGCGTGGCTCATGGCGGGGTGCGGCATAATTTCGCCTTATGAGCCCGTTGAAACGGTTGAGATACCGCGTGTTCAATCCACCGCAACACCCACCGTAATGCCGAGTGAGGTGCCAACGCCCTCTCCCACGCCAACGCTCGAGCCGACCCCCACGCCCACACCAATTCCCACGCCCGAGCCTACTGCATATCAAAGCGAAGAGTATCCTCTTGCACCAAAAAGCCTGAGAACAAAGGAAGGCGGCCGCTATGCGGAGGAGGAAAAGCTGAATGACGACCCAACGCTTTTCAAGGCTGTGGTAGATATCACAAATCAGGTGGTATTTGTGTATACGGCAGACGAAAACGGCGAATACACCGTGCTTGTGCGCGAAATGATATGCTCAAGCGGCATAGAGGAAACAAGCCGCAGCCCGCGCGGCACATTCCAAATGGGTGATGATTACAAGCGTTTTGCCTATTTTGTGAACTTTGGCTGTTATGCCCAATACTGGAGCCAGATTCGCGGCAGCATATATTTCCACTCCGTGCCGTATTCCGAGCGTGACGACCGTTACCTTATGGAAGAGGAGTTTTGGAAGCTGGGAGAAGGAGCTTCCCACGGGTGCATACGGCTGTTGCCCGATGATGCGCAGTGGGTATATCTCTACCTTTGCCCGGGCACGACCGTTACAATAACGGATGAATACGAGCGTGATGAGGAGTTGCGCGCACGTCTTTTGCCAAAGGAAACGCCCACGCCCGATTGCTACATGATTCAGGGTAAAGAGCAATAATTTTTAAGGAGGATAAATGCTATGAAAGTACTGCTTATCAACGGTAGCCCGCGCCCGCACGGGTGCACGTTCACCGCGCTGAGCGAAGTTGAAAAGACGCTAAACGAGGCGGGAATCGAGACGGAGATATTCCACATCGGCGCAAAGGCCGTGCAGGGTTGCACGGATTGCGAGGCCTGTTTTAATCTAAAGCCGCGCAAGTGCGTATTTGATGCGGAGGGTGAGGTTGTCACCGTTGCAAGAGAGAAGGTCAATGCAGCGGACGGCATAATAGTCGGCAGTCCCGTATATTTTGCGGGGCCGAACGGCAGCCTTATCAATTTCCTTGACAGGCTGTTCTATAACGGCACCGTAAGCTGTGCAAACAAACCTGCGGCGGCCGTTGTATCCGCGCGCAGGGCGGGAACCACGGCAACGCTTGACGTGCTGAACAAGTATTTTATAATTCGCGGCATGCCCATAGTGCCAAGCCAATACTGGTGCATGGTACACGGCAACACCCCCGAGGAGGTCATGCAGGACGGTGAGGGGCTGCAAATAATGCGCACACTCGGCCGCAACATGGCATGGCTTCTCAAGTGCATCGAGGCGGGCAAGGCTGCCGGCATAGAGCCTCCCGCGCGCGAAGCACGAATAAGCACCAACTTTATAAGATAAAACATCTTACCGCGAGGGAATCCGTCCCTCGCAACGCATAGCCTCAGCCCTCTCCCTATGGGATGCCCTTTAGTGTATGCCCTGCGCTGAGGTGTCTGCGGAGCAGACTGAGGGATTGTAAAAGTCGTACTGTACAGTCTCGACAATCCCTCCGTCAAAATCAGAGATTTTGCCACCTCCCTTTACACAAGGGAGGCTTTTTTGTTCTGTACAAGGGAGGTACTGCCATTGGCTCTCCGTAAAACCATCGTCCAATCGTCCAATCGTCCAAAATGTAGATATTTAGGCATTTTTTCAGGGTCGATGTCAGGGTCGATAAATTTATCGTCCCTGTTGCGTCCACTCAAGGCACTCAAGTGCGGGATTGTATGCTACTCAAAATAGCGTCTCAGCTTGAATGAATCGGTAAAGCTAAAGCGGTGCTCGAGTGCGCGCGATATCATGCCGATGAGGGAGCCGTTTACAAGGGCGCATATCACCGTGCCCCACTTAACGCCCTCAAAGCGGCCAAGGCCGAAGAACGCGAAGGACATACACACGGCCACAAGGCAGCTCACGCAGTCATACACCGTCTTGACGCGGTTTATATCCTTACGGTATTTCGCGGCAATCTCCTTCACAAACAGCTCATACACCTCGGGTGCAATATATGTGTGAAACAGCAGCGAAACGCCCACCGCGCAGCAGATAACGCCTGCGGCAAAGCAGCTTGCCCTTGCCACGGTGCCGCTCACATTAAAAAGAGCCACCACCGCCATTGCACCGTCAAGCAGCAGTCCGTACAGCACCGCCGTTACAAACGAAAACAGATAGTACAGTCTGAAGCGGCCAAGCACGGCTGTCATCACCAGTAAAAGCACGGCCTGAAGCGTGTATTCCGCCATGCCGAATGTGAAAAAAGGCAGTACGGTGCTCAACTTCAAATATAAAAGATAGGCGGGAGCGACTATCATGGATACGCCGAAGTCACTCGCCTCCATAAGTGCCGCGCTGAAGGCCAATATGCTAAGGCCGAGTGCGTACGCAAGCTCCGTGGAGAACCTCTTTTTATCCTGCATAAAAAATGCTCCTTTCTCCGTATTATAAAACGACCACGCAGCACAAGGCGCAAGCGACTGAGCCCGAGCTCAGGCGGCAAAAGCAGACAACGCCGTAAGGCCCTCTGAAATAAGAAACATACGCCTAAAAAGGCACTGTTTGGCCAATCACTTCGTTACTCGGGTCTCGTCATACGGTCCTGTATGGCTTCGCCCTCGTGCCTTGTGCTTAGCACAAACATTGCTCTTTTTAGGTGCTAAGCAGTTTTGAGGTAGATATTTTGTGCCATGACGAAGAAAAAGCGCAGTAAGATACCGGGGCGTATCTTCGAGCATTTTTCTAAAGTCAGGGTGCAAAATAGCACCTCAAAACCGTGTGTTTCTTATTTCAGAGGGCCTTAAAACCACGTTTTATTTTGTAATAAAAGTATAGCACAGCGCGCACGCACGCGCAAGCGGGCAGAGCCGCCGCGAAAAAAGAGCGGCAAAATTTATTTATAAATGTTGACAACGCACAAACTTTGCGTTACAATACATAAGCACGTTCGATGAACGAGCAATGCGCCCATAGCTCAGCGGATAGAGTGCCCGGCTACGAACCGGTAGGTCGCAGG
>CAZTFU010000020.1:0-33927 GCA_964612925.1 uncultured Clostridium sp.
TTATAATGTCCCAATTTGCAGAAAAAGGCTTTTCTCTGAAACGGGTTTATCCGGATGAAATCATCAGCACCAAGGAATGGTTACTGTGAATTGAGGCCATTGCTGACCCTTACGAAAAATCGCCCACGCAGATTGTGCTCGAAGCGGAGCGGATGGAAGAACCGTATGTCGCCTTGGACAGGCTCAGTCAACGGGAACAGGCGTATTTGCTGTACCGTTTTGGCTTTGGCAATGAAATTAAAAAATGAGGTCCTAATTCATTAATCATATATTCCTCAAGAAGTGTTTGGGACATATTCCGCTGTTGTTAAACAAATGCAAGATGATATGCCGCTGTGGCTTAAAACGGCAGAGATAGCGTTTGCTGAGATGTATAAAGAAATTGACTGCAATAACAGTCTTAATCATCGCTTCCGATAAATTTAATGTTTCCTATAGCTGACTTGCATCACTCTTGGGCATATCTTTCAACTTGTTCAATACAAGAAGGGTGTTAATGGGCATTGGTCGCCCTAATAGATTTTGCTCATCGGCGATCATCTTAGAGAGTCCCCGTTTATTATATAAAAAAGAATAATGGCAAAATAACAAAAAAATATTACCCTGCGGAACGCCATTGTATTATAATATCTTACGAAACATCAAGGTGCTTATGAAGAGAAAGGAAGTATCGGAAATGAAAAATGAAAAGCTGTATAAAATAATTGTTGCCGCAATGATGGCCGCACTTACCTGTGTTGCCACAATGATAATTCAGATACCTTCGCCCATGCAGGGCTATGTCAACATGGGTGATGTTATAGTGCTTATGTGCGGCTGGATACTCGGCCCCGTCTATGGCGTACTTGCGGCTGGCATAGGCAGTATGCTTGCGGACATGCTTTCATCATATATGCATTATGCACCCGGTACACTTATAATAAAGGCGGCTGTAGCACTTATAGCGTACTTGCTGTTCACTCTGCTTAGGCGCGGCAAGAAGGGCGAAAGCGCAAAGGAACTTGTATTGCCCCTTGCGGTAAGCGGTGTGGTTGCCGAACTTGCAATGGTGGTGCTTTACTTTGTATATGCTTCGCTTATACTCGGCAAGGGCTGGGCGGCCGCAAGCAGCATACCCGGCAATTTGATGCAGGGCCTTGTGGGTGTTGTGGTAGGTAGCGTGCTGTATGTTCTTATCAAAAAGAGCAAGGCTTTGCCCCATTGGTTTGAATAAGTTTAGAATATATAAGGGCCGTGTATCGCGTTGATACACGGCCTTTTGATTTACCCGTTTAATCAGGATTTGGCAAGGTAGGCGTTTATGAAGTTTTCAATATCGCCGTCCATAACGGCCTGTATGTTGCCGTTTTCCTCACCCGTGCGGTGATCCTTTACCAATGTGTAGGGCTGGAAAACATAGGAACGGATCTGACTGCCCCATTCTATGCGCTTCATTTCGCCCTTTATTTCGTTCATTTGAGCCATGCGTTCTTGCTCGGCAAGCTCCATCAGCTTACCCTTCAGTATACGCATTGCCATTTCCTTGTTCTGAAGCTGACTGCGTTCGTTTTGGCACTGTACAACTATGCCCGTGGGCAGGTGCGTTATGCGTATTGCCGAACTGACCTTGTTGACGTTCTGACCGCCCGCGCCGCCACTGCGGTAGGTGTCTATGCGAAGATCGTCAAGGTCTATTTCAACTTCATTGGTGTCGTCATCGAATATGGGGGTGACGTCAAGCGAAGCAAAGCTTGTGTGCCGCCTGCCCGAGGAATCAAACGGAGATATCCTTACAAGCCTGTGCACACCCTTTTCGGCCTTGAGATAGCCGTATGCATTGTCGCCGTCCACTTCAAATGTAACGCTTTTTATGCCGGCCTCTTCACCGTCAAGATAGTCTATGACCTTGACGGAATAACCCATTTTTTCACAGTAGCGCGTGTACATGCGGTATAAAAGACTTACCCAGTCCTGCGCTTCCGTTCCGCCTGCACCCGCGTGCAGACTCAAAACAGCATTATAGCTGTCATATGGGCCCTTGAGCAGCGCTTCAAGCTTTAATGCCTCGATATCACTGCTGAGCGATGCAAATTCGCTTTGCACCTCGGGCACAAGGCTTACATCGTTTTCCTCATCCGCCATGTCCATAAGCGTTTCAAGATCCTCACACCTGCTCATAAGGTGCTTATACTTGTCAAGCTTTGTGTTGATGGACTTTATGCGCCTGTTGACCTTGTTTGCGTTTTCAACATCGTTCCAGAAGCCTTCCTTACCCATTTCGGCTTCCAGCTCGTCCTTTTCCTTGCTCAGTGCGGCAAGGTCAAAGGGAGCCACCTGCCTCTTTCAGCGTTTCAACCGCCGCGGCAAGCTGCTGCCGTGTTTCATCCAGTTGGATCACTGTTATTTCACATCCTTTTTTAATGTATTTTGGTTTTATATTCACCGAAGAAGGGGTCAATTCCTTCCACAGCAATTTTTATATTTCAGTCCGCTCCCGCAGGGGCAGGGGTCGTTGCGACCCGGCTTTTTGTCGGTGCGCTTGGGCTTTGGCTTATCATCGCCGCTTGTTTCAACGGGCTTTGCAAGCTGCTCACGCTTCTGCGGGGCCAAACGAACGGAAACGTGGAATATGTTCCTTACGGTCTGTTCGCGTATGCCGAGTACCATTTCGTCAAACATGTCAAAGCCCATGTTGCGGTATGCCACTACGGGGTCCTTCTGCCCAAGTGCCTGCAAGCCTATGCCCTGACGAAGCTGATCCATTGCATCGATATGATCCATCCAGTGGGAATCGACCGCCTTGAGCAGCACCACGCGCTCCACTTCGCGCATGTCTATGCCGGCACCGCTTATTTCCGCTTCCTTTTTTTCATACAGGGCGGAAACCAGCTGCATGGTTCTTTCCTCAAGCTCCTTGCGCTCGTTTATACCGTGAAGCTGACCCGTAAAGTCGCACCCGACAAGCTGACTCAGCTCGCTGTACAGCGCAAGCATATCCCACTCCGCGCTTGATGCGTGGGCGGGGGCGCATTGGTCAAGCTTTGCTATAACGCTTTCCTGCACCATATCCATTATGGAGGCGTGTATATCCTCGCCCATAAGCACACGACGACGCTGTGAATAGATTATTTCGCGCATCTTGTTCATTACATCGTCATATTGGAGCACGTTCTTTCTTATTTCAAAGTTGTGCCCTTCAACGCGCTTTTGTGCGGATTCTATCTGCTTTGAAAGCAGCTTCATATCAAGGGGTATCTCCTCGTCGGGCGATATGCGCTGCATCATAAGCTTTATACGCTCTCCGCCGAAACGCTGCATAAGCTCGTCCTCAAGCGATACATAGAAGCGTGTGGAGCCGGGATCACCCTGACGACCCGCGCGACCGCGAAGCTGATTATCTATGCGGCGGGATTCATGCCTTTCCGTGCCTATTATGTGCAGTCCGCCTGCGGCAACAACGGCCTCATGCTGATTGTCGGTATCCTGCTTTATTCTTTCGTATGCGCATGCGTATTGCCTGCGCGCATCAAGCACGGCTTCGTCATTTGTTTCTTCATGACCAGTGGCGGCCTCGATAAGCAACTCATCCATGCCGAGCTGTCTTAATTCGCGCTTTGCAAGGAATTCGGGGTTGCCGCCGAGAAGTATATCCGTTCCGCGTCCTGCCATGTTTGTGGCGATGGTAACGCCGCCCAAGCTGCCCGCTTGAGCAACAATGTCCGCTTCCTTGGCGTGAAGCTTTGCATTCAATACCTGATGCTTTATGCCGCGGCGGGAAAGCATGTCGCTTAGCATTTCGCTCTTTTCAACGGATATGGTACCAACAAGTATGGGTTGACCCGTTGAATGTACCTTTACTATTTCATCAACGACCGCTTCAAACTTGCCGCGCTCGGTTCCGTATATAACATCGTTGTTGTCCACCCTCAAAAGCGGCTTGTTAGTTGGGATCTCTATAACGTCAAGACCGTAGATGGACTGGAATTCTGCCTCCTCCGTTTTGGCGGTACCCGTCATGCCGGAAAGCTTATGGTACATCCTGAAATAGTTCTGGAATGTTATGGTTGCAAGCGTTTTGTTTTCGCGCTCAACCTTGACGTGCTCCTTTGCTTCCAATGCTTGGTGAAGTCCGTCACTGTAACGCCTGCCCATCATAAGGCGGCCGGTGAACTCGTCAACTATAAGCACCTTGCCGTCCTGCACAACATAATCCTTGTCGCGCGTAAAGAGTGCGTGTGCCTTCAGTGCCTGAATTATGTGGTGGTTTATTTCCGAATTTTCGGATGCGGAAATATCCTCTATATCAAAGAAGGTTTCCGCCTTCCTTTGTCCTTGTTGAGTAAGTGCGACCGTGCGCGCCTTTATGTCGCACATGTAGTCACCGCTTTCCTGCTGACCCTCACCCAGCATGGCTTCGGCCTTTGACAGCTTTTCTACATTTTCGCCCCGTACAAGTCGGCAAACAAACCTGTCAGCCTTAGCATACATGTCGGTGGATTTTTCGCCCGTGCCCGAGATTATAAGCGGAGTACGCGCCTCATCTATCAAAATGGAGTCAACCTCGTCAACTATTGCATAGTTAAGCTCCCGCTGAACCATTTCCTCACGGTAGACGACCATGTTGTCCCTAAGGTAGTCAAAACCGAATTCGTTATTCGTGCCGTATGTAATGTCACAGGCGTATGCCTTGCGGCGTTCATCGTTGGTCAATTCGTGTACAACACAGCCAACGCTTAAACCCAAGAAACGGAATATCTTGCCCATCCATGCCGCGTCACGCTTGGCAAGGTAATCGTTTACGGTGACTATATGCACGCCGTGCCCGCTCAATGCGTTGAGGTATGCGGGGAGCGTTTCGGTTATGGTTTTGCCCTCGCCCGTTTTCATTTCGGCAATGTTGCTGCGGTGCAGTGCAATGCCGCCGTACAGCTGAACGTCAAAATGCCGCTGACCTATGGTGCGCACGGCAGCCTCCCTTACGACAGCAAACGCTTCACACAGTATGTCATCCTCGGTTTCGCCGCTGATTAGGCGGGACTTAAACTCGTCCGTCTTTGCACGCAGCTCATTATCCGAAAGGGAATGAATACCGCTTTCCATTTCATTTATTCTTTTTACAAGCGACGCAAGCTTTTTAAGCTTGGCCTCGCTGGTGTTGCCCAGCAGCTTATCCATAAAGCCCATAAAATGCCGCCTTTCATACTTTATACCGTAATACCATATTGTAGCATGGGTAAGGGCATTTTGGCAATCGAACAGCGCAATATCGGCAAAATTAACAATTCGGTTACAAAAAAGCTCTTTTGATATGCCCATTTAGGCTGTATACTATAATTATGGATAAGATGATGCGTAATAAAAATGAGATTCTCGGCATGGCGGCAACGCTTGTTGCAAGCCTGCTTTTTGGGTTCAGCTTTCTGTTTACCAAGGGCGCGGTGGATCGTGTGTCCGCATTTACGCTTTTGAGCTGGCGATTTGTAACGGCGCTTGCCGTGATGAGTATACTGGTGTTGTTGGGTGTGATGAAACTTAACTTTAAGGGCAAACGCATGGGCACGGTGCTTATGATGGCCGTATTTCAGCCGGTGATATACTTTATTGGCGAAAGCGTGGGCATGAAGCTTACCACCGCAAGCGAAAGCGGCACGATAATAGCGCTTATACCGGTGTTTGTGCTTATATTCAGCAGCGTTGTTTTGAAGGAAAGGCCCACGCGCCTTCAAGTGGCGGGTATAGTTATAAGCATAGCGGGCGTTATTTGCATTGCCCTTGTTAAGGGGTTCTCGGCATCGCTTGATATATTGGGCTATGCAATGCTGTTCGTTGCGGTAATGGGGGATGTTGGGTACTCCATAACCAGCCGCAAGGCGGCGGAGTTTACAAGCTTTGAAAAAACATATCTTATGGCGGTGATAGGTTCAATAGTGTTCACCGTGGGCGCGGTGGCGGAACATGCAAGCGCGGGTACACTGAAGGAATACATCACTCTGCCGTTTAACGATACGCAGTTCCTTGTTGCCGTATTATATCTTGCGCTTGGCTGTCAGGTGGTGGCGTTTATACTGCACACATACGGCATTTCGCAGATAGGCGCATACCGCTCAAGCTCATTTTCGGGCATAACAACGCTTACAAGCGTGCTTTCGGGCGTACTTATACTTGGTGACGATTTCAGTCTGCTTCAAGGGATTGCCACGCTGCTTATACTTATAGGAACCACTGCCGCAAACACATTGCCCAAAAATGCGGTGCCTGTGGATGAGGAAAACATAACATGAACGCTATAAGAATCGCAATGATAATAATAGGCGCACTCGGTGTTATGGACACGGCGATAATGTCGCTGTGGTCAAATGCGAACCTTGGCATAATACTGCCCGCGGTGATAGGCGCGCCGCTTCTGATTGCAGGCATATTCTTTGAGCCGTTGCGCTCCTTGACCGCAAGCGGTATATGGCTGCACATAAAAAGGATATTCTTCGGTGCATACATACTCTATGCCGTATTTATGCTTGTAATGAGCGGCATGATATACACATCCGCGCATGATGAACCCGAAAACGGTGCTGATGCGCTTATAGTGCTCGGCTGTGCCGTACACGGCGAAAGGGTGTCGCTTACTTTAAGCTACAGACTTGACAGGGCGATAGAGTACCTTAACGAAAACCCGAATACGCTTGTTATAGTTTCGGGCGGCAAGGGCAATGGTGAGAGCATAAGCGAGGCGGAGGCCATGCGCCGCTACCTTGAAGCGCACGGAATAGATGCACAGCGCATAATAAAGGAAGATAGGTCAACAAGCACGGAGGAAAACTTCATCTTTTCCCGGGAAATACTTGAAACTCTGTTCCCGAACGGCGCAAAATACGCATTTGTAACTACCAACTTTCATGTTATGCGCGCAGAGCTTGTCGCAAAAAAGCAGGGCCTTGACATAAACGGCTTTGGCGCAAAGGATGTTTATTACACCGCGCCCAACAACTATATGCGCGAAGCATTGGCCGTGGCGTACTATAAGCTTGCGGGCAAAATTTAAGGCGCGGCACAAGTAAGGACAATACTGAATATGAATCTGACGGCAGTCTGCAATGGGCTACCGTGTGAGAGCGTCGAAAAAGCAGGGTTGTTAAGGGGCGGCAGCCCCTTAATTCAATTCCGGCTTTGACGACATGTGCGTCAAAACGGATGAAAACCCATAGGTTTTCGTACTTTGCGAGTTTTGCCGCCCGCGAACGGATGTGAGAGGAAAAACTCGAGAAAACTCGAAAAAGTGGCAGCTGCCACTTTTTCGACACTCTGACGGCAGTCCGTAAAGGGCTGCCGTGTTGCTTGATTATAATTGGCTGTGTGCCGAGTAGCGTTGTATAATGTCCACGGTACGATGGCTTGTGCCGCGGGAACATTTCACTGCGAAAAACGGAGCGACCGTTTTGCTTTGGCCGCTCCGCGAAGGGTTTATTCCTCTGCCGCAAGTGCGATTATGGCATCTGCCATTATCTTTGCATCCTCAATAAGGTGGTCTATGCGTATGCATTCATTCGCCATGTGGATGCAGGCGGGCTCATCCTCCCTTTCGGTGCCGAATGCGACCGCGTTTGAAAGGTGTCTTGCATATGTACCGCCGCCCATCGCTATGGGCTTTGCATCGGTATTAAAGCGGGTATTGTATACGCCTAAAAGCTTGCTTACAAGCTCACAGTCGCTTGGCATATAGTAACCGTTGCTGTAGCCGCTGTGAGTTTCATGCATGCCCGCCTTGCCAAAGGCTTCGCGAAGCTTTGCGGTTATAACCTCTCCGCTTGCGCTTATGGGGGCGCGTATGTCCATGGTCATGCGCTTTATGCCTGTTTCGTCCCAATCGATAACGCCCACGTTTGTGGTCAGCCTGCCTGAAGCATCCGAACTGTCTATGCCTATGCTTTCACCGTGATTATCAAATTTGAGCACGTCCGCCAATGCCGCAACGGTTGAAGCGTCCTCACCCTCGAGCGGGAGCGCATTAAGAAGCTCAAGCACACCCAAAAATGCGTTTTTGCCAAGCTCCGGCATGGATGCATGCGCCGCAAGGCCGTTTACCGTAACGGATACGCCGCCGTCGCATTGTGCGATATCATATTCAAAATCGGCGTTGTTAAGCTTGCTTATGGCGCATTTCACCTGCTGAGCACTTACGGGTATGAACACCAGTGCCTTGCCGGGTACCGCGTTTGAAACCGTGCCCGCACTTATGCGGATGCGGGAGGGGTAGGACTTTGCATAGCTGCTTCCGTATATCATCTTTTCGGAGTTTATAATGGGATAGCTTGCATCGGGCGAAAAACTGAGGGTAGGCGCTTCCTCAACTTCATTATAATGATGCAGACAGCCCATGCCGCATTCCTCGTCACAGCCCAAGATAAGCCTTACGCGGCGACGGGTCTTAACTCCGCTTGCCTTTACCGCCGCCATGCCGAAAAGCGCCGCAAATGCGGGGCCCTTATCGTCCATTGCACCGCGGCCGAACAGCTTGCCGTCATGTATTTCGGCGGCATAGGGCGGGTACAGCCAGCCTTCACCTTCGGGTACAACGTCAAGGTGAGCAAGTATACCGAGCATCTCCTTGCCGCTGCCAAAATCAACCGTACCGCAATAACCGTCAAGATTCTTCGTATCAAAGCCCATATCATTTGCGGCGGCAAGCGTACTTTCAAGGCATTCGGCCGCACCCGTGCCGAATGGCGCACCCTCACGCGCGGTAGCATCGTCCCGCACGGATTTTATCCTTATGCATTGGCTTAACCGTTCAATAAGCTCATCCTTGTGTTCATCTATCCATTTGTCCGTAAAAACGCTCATGTTAAAAACCTCCGTTCAGCTTTGCCAATATTGTACATTCATGCGGCGCGTTTTACAACAGCGGAATTTAGGTGCCACACGGCACTTTTTCCATCCGTATTTGTTAATAATTTGTAACCGATTCGTGTAAAGCCCCACAATGACTTGCAATAGTGCGGGAAAAATAGTAAAATAAACCGATTACAGATGCTTTGCCGCAACCGTTGCGGCGATGGAGGTACATGTGAGTCTGGCTCTTAAAGTCAAAAAGTTTATCAACTCCGAACACAGCGGGGAGTATGTGGACATAATTCTCCCTACGGAGACGGAAATAAACAGCGAAATAAGCTTTAAGCTTAAACGGAATAAAAAATATGAAGCTGACGAGCAGACCGAGGATGATGTAAGCCGCCTTGACCCGGACGATCCGTGTGACGATACGGAGGATGCCGAATTCGATTCTTCCGCGCGCTCGGGCGGCGCATTTGCGGCGCAGGAACGCTGCCGTATCCATTATATGGAGGCGGGCATGGGCGAACCGTTGCTGCTTATACACAGCATTGGCCAGTCACTTTATACGTGGCGCGGTCTGTTTGACCTGTTAAGCTCTCGCTATAGGGTGATAGCAATGGATCTGCCGGGCTTTGGATATTCGGACAGGCCTGATAATTTCGGCTTCGGTGTGGAGGATTATGCGGAGGTTATAGGCCGCTTTATGGATGCGCTTGATATCGAATCCGCACACATTGTTGCGTTTTCCATGGGCTACGGGTACGCAATGCGCTTTGCATTGCAGAACCCCGAGCGGGTCGGCAGGCTTGTGCTGCTTTCTCCCGGCAGCATAACAAGTGAAATGCCACTTATGGTGCGCATGATAGATAACCCCGTGTTCGGGCTTGTTGCGAGCATGCTGTACAATCTCGGTTCCGTGGAAAAGCTGCTCAACGATGCCGTATTTGATCTTACCAACATAACGCAGGACGTTGTGCAGGAATACTATAGACCCATTGCGGACAGCATAACAAGGCGCTGCATAAGAAAGTCTCTTCAGTATTTTGACGATGAGGGCATAGTTGCACGACTGAGGGAGCTTAGCGTGCCCGTGCTTATACTCAACGGCGGGGAGGATAAGTGGCACGAGAGTTCAAGTGCCGCAATGGAGCTTTATCACAGTGCGATAAGAGATTGCGGTTATTCCGTTATACGCAATGCGGGTCATCTTATGCACGAGGAAAAACCTGAAAGGGTAAGCGCGGCGATATTTGAGTTTATACCCGCTGTAGTGCCTGAAATATGAAGCAAAAGTCTAAAATAATGTTCTTCGCGCTCATGTGCGTGCTGCTCGTGGTTGCGTTGATAGTATATTTGTCGCTGAGCACAAGGGAAAACCCGCGTGCCGAATCGGGCGTAAGGCTTAGCGAGATAATGATAAGCAACAAGGGCTCCGTTCCCGATGAGAACGGGGAATACTTCGATTATGTCGAGGTGTATAACAGCACAAGTGAAGCGGTGGATATATCGGGCTACGGACTGAGCGACGATATAACCGCGGGAGCGAAGTTTGTTTTCCCACAGGGCACAAGGCTTGAGGCGTACGGAAGGGCCGTGGTTTGGTGCGCGGGTGAGGAACGCGAGGGCGGACTGTATGCGGCCTTTTCAATAAGTGCAGGGGAAAGCATTATACTCTACAATTCAACCGGTGGCACCGTGGACAGCGTGCTTACACGGGCAGTGGACAGCGGATATGTGTATGCGCTTGGCCAAAACGGATTGTGGAGCGCAATGCGGCCAAGTCCGCTTTACCCCAATACCGATGAGGGCATAAGCGAATACGAAGCCTATCTTATGGAAACGGGCGAGGATTGCGGCGTTTACATAAATGAATTTATGGCATCGAACGCCACCACCGTGGCCGATTGTTACGGAAATTACAGCGACTGGATAGAGCTTTACAATTCAAACGATACGGAAATTGACGTTTCGGGTTTCGGAATAAGCGACAATATAGCTCAGCCTAAAAAATATGTACTGCCCGAAGGGAGCGTTATACCCGCAAAGGGCTTCCTTATTATATATTGCTCGGGCAATCAGGGCTTTAGCGAAACAGGGGAACTGCATGCACCGTTCAAACTGAAGGCGTATAATGAGGATGTTGTACTTTCCTCAAGGAACGGTTCGATTGTGGACAGCTACTCTTATGGCCTACAGCAGACGGATTCTTCAACGGCAAGGACTGTTGACGGTGCGGGTGAGTGGCAGCAGACAAGCCACCCCACACCCAATTACTCCAACAGCGATGCGGGGTATGAGCAGTTTATGCTAAACACCGCACTGCCGCGCGGCAACATAGTGATAAGCGAGATAATGGGCAGAAACACATCCGCATACAAAGCGGCGGACGGTGAATATTACGACATAATAGAGCTTGAGAATACCGGCGCCGAGCCGGTCTCTCTTTATGGGTACGCATTGAGCAACAATCCCAAAAACCCACAAAAATTCGTGTTCGGCGATGTCAGCATTCCCGCTCATGGATACATAATAGTATATGCCGCGGGCAAGGGCGCGGAACAAAAGACTGAGGGCAGCGAGCTTTGCTGCTCCTTTGGCATAAATAAGGATGGGGACAGCGTATACCTTTTTGATCCATCGGGCGTGATATGCGATAAGCTTTCTGCGGGCGCGTTCCTTACCGATGTAAGCTATGGCCGCGACGCTTCGGGCGAGCTTGCCTATTTTACGAACCCTACAATAGGCCGCGCCAACGGCAGCGGTTATAAGGGAATAACCGCCGTGCCCACGTTCAGCAAAACACCCGGCGTTTATGATGACGCAATAGAGATAGAAATTACTGTGCCGGAGGGTGAAACCGTATACTATACGCTTGATTGTACAACGCCTACCTCCGCATCCACCGTATATACGGGGCCTATAAGGGTAGAAAAGAATACGGTTGTGCGGGCGATATCCATGAAGGATGGATACTTAACCAATGCTTGCACAAGCGGCACGTTCCTTTTTACAAGTGACGGTGTTGACCACAGCGTTGCAATAGTCACGCTTGTTACCGACCCCGACAACCTTTGGGATGATAAAACGGGCATATACGCATATGGCGAGCAATATGACCCCGACCTTCCGTATGCTCAGCTTTTGACAACCGCAAACTACTATAAAAAGGATAAAACGGATGCCAACGCATGGGAAAGGGAGGCCAATTTTGCCCTTTTTGACGAGGAAACCAAGCAACAGGTGTTTAACCAAAATGTCGGCATACGCATAGCGGGCAGCTTTGGACGCGGCCGCGCACAGAAGGGCTTTAACATAATTGCCCGCGATGAATACGGCGATAACCGCATGAACTATAAGTTCTTTGATGAACTTGATTATACGGAATATAAGGCACTGGTGTTGCGTGCGGGCGCACAGGACCAAAACCGCAGTAAAATAAGAGATGAGCTTGCCGTTGCCCTGTTCGAGGGGATTGACGTAAACTTTCTCTATCAGGCATATAAGCCTTGTGTGGTCTATCTTAACGGCGAATACTGGGGCATATACTTCCTGAGGG
This sequence comes from uncultured Clostridium sp., assembly GCA_964612925.1. Taxonomy (GTDB): domain Bacteria; phylum Bacillota; class Clostridia; order Christensenellales; family CAG-138; genus Phil1. The sequence goes on from CAZTFU010000020.1 coordinate 12,365, forward strand.
AAAAGCGGAACCGCTTTTTTGTGGCTCAGCACGAGGGTACGGACGATACTACCGACATGGTAATTGCCAAGGGATATAAGCAGACAAGCTATGGCGATGTAAACGAATGGGTCAGCTTTTATGATAAGGCCGCTTCACTTGACCTTTCAAATGCCGAAAACTATAAGTATGTTACCGATAACATGGACGTTGACAGCTTTATGGATTACATGATTGCCGAAATATATACCGGCAATACGGATACCTATAACATACAATGCTACAAGCTGCCAAACGGTAAATGGAAGTGGATATACTACGATTTCTGTTGGGGATTCCAGAATGTCAGCCACCAATCCCTTGCCGCAAGAATGGGCGATACGGCACTTGATGCCGCAAGCGGGCGACTGTTCAAGGCTCTTCTTAAAAACGAGGAATGGAAGGACAGGTTTGTAAGGCGATTTGCGGAGCTTTTGCAAACGGCATTCGCCCCTGAAAGGGTGATAGGACTTGTTGATGAGCTTTATTCCACCGTTCAGAGCGAAATAGCGCGCGAACGCGAAAAGTTCAATGCGGAAACCTTTATGGGCGTTAAGCAGCCCACTGAGGTACTTGGCACATACGAGGGCTTTGAAAAGGAGATAGCCAAGATAAAGTCCTTTGCCGAGGGCAGACCCGATGAACTTAAAAAACAGCTTAAAAGCGTGCTTGGCTTAAGCGATGCTTACATGGCGGAGGTGTTCGGATGAGCGTAAAAAAACAGCTTGGCGAAAAGGGATACCGCCACGAGCTGAAATACTATATAACGGAAGCGGATTATGCACTGCTAAAGCGCAGATTGATGCTTACAATGGAACAGGATCCGTTTGCAAAGAAGAACGGCGGCGAATACTTTATACGCAGTCTTTACTTTGATGACAGGGACGATTCCGCCTTCCGTGAAAAGCTTGACGGCATTGACGAACGGGACAAGTTTCGCATACGAATATACAATATGCGCACCGATGTCATAAAGCTTGAATGCAAGCACAAGTCCAACGGATACATAAAGAAGGATTCATTGCGCCTTACGAAGGAAGAATATGACATGTTGCTTGAGGGCAGATATGCGTTTTTGCTCAGACGCAGTGAACCGTTTGCAAAGAGAATGTATGTTGAGTTTGTATCCCGCGCATTAAAGCCGAGAGTGATAGTTGATTACACGCGGGAACCGTATGTTTTTCCGCTTGAGGATGTGCGAATAACATTTGATAAGGACATACGCACGGCCTATCGCGCAACGGATATGTTCAATGCCGATCTTGCGACCTATCCCGTGATTGAGGGGAACACGATGGTGCTTGAGGTAAAGTTCAATCGCTACCTTTCAACCTATGTACGTTCGCTTTTGCAGCTTGACCGTTGCCAGAGGAGCGCGATAAGCAAATATGTGCTTTGCCGCAAGTTTGAATTGTAGCTCCGCCTTGGGCATTCACCTAAAATAAACCGACAAACATAAATATATGGGAGGACATTATGAACGATTTTACATTTGCAGACATCTTTTCGCTTAGCATGAACCCGCTTCAGGTGATAGTAACGCTTGTTATGGCACTTATAGTGGGCGGCTTTATCTGTTTTGTGTACAAAAAGACATTTGGCGGCGTGATGTATTCGCGCAACTTCAATTTAAGCCTTGTCGTACTTACAATGGTTACGGCGCTTATGCTTATGCTTATAAACAACAGCCTTGCGCTTAGCCTTGGCATGGTAGGTGCGCTTTCCATAATCCGCTTCCGGACGGCAATAAAGGATCCCATGGATACGGTATTCATGTTCTGGAGCGTGGGTGAGGGTATTGCCATAGGCACGAAGTTCTACGACATAGCCATAATTTCCGCCGTGCTGATAGGTGCTGTGCTTGCGGCAATGGGCGCATTCAAGTTTAAGGGCACACGGCCGTACATACTCATTCTTCATTATGATGAGTCTGCCTCGGGTCAGATAAAGCAGCTTGTGAAGCAGCTGCCCTCTCCGCGGCTGAAGAGTAAGACCGTACAGCGTGACGGAATAGAGATGACGCTTGAACTAAGACTGAAGGACAATGAAACGGGCTTTGTTGAAAAGTTCATGCGTGTGGACGGTGTGTACGATGCGGCACTTATATCCCATCAGGGCGATATAGTGAGCTGATAAAGTAAAAGCATTGGGGTGCGGGCCTTTCCGTGCCCCTTTTGCATAAATGCCGTTTTGCTTTTTATGCGCGGTGTGCTATAATTTTTATATGAAGAAAAATGCTGTACTCTCATGCGCCCTCGCCTGTGCGTTCGCGCTCATATTTGCTCTTTGCGGCTGCGCCGACACCGAAAATCGCAGTGATACGGCTGTGCCTACGGCCGAAGCATCAAGTACGCCGGAACAAAGCTACGCACCCACCGTATACGGCACGGATGCAAGCGTAAGCGTTACCGCAACGGCGGCGTATTCCTGTCCCAAGGACGAGAGCAAAGCACTTTACGTTGCGATAGAGTATAAAAATACGGGCGATTGCCCCATTATCATATCAAATGTTGAGCTGACCGCCGTGTGTGACGGCATAAGCGAAAGCACAAGCTTTGTGCCGGAGCTTAACGAATACATGATACTTCTGCCTGACGAAACGGGCTATATTGCCCGCTGGCTTTCAGATACGGCCATTCCTCAGGGTGGCAATGTAACCGTTGAGGTTCACCTCAGTGCCGAGTGCAGTGCGGCAAGCGGTGTTCGCATAAGCGTGGACAGGCTATACGCCGCGGATAATTACCCCGCCGTGACCACGCTTTCGGGCAGACTCACCTGTCAGGATGGGCGTGGCTGTTCGGCCAACATGATATTCATTGGCTTTTATGATGAAGCGGGTGAATTTATAGGCGCATGGTACTTTTCAAAGAATGCGCTGTTTGATGCGCTTGGCAGCAAAAACTTTGTTGTGAATATGAACGGCTTTCCCGTGGACAACCTATCTCAAAAGGCCGCAAACATGCGCGGCATAGGCTTCGGCTTTGATTTTTAAGTAAATAGGCATACCATTTAACCTCCTGCAAATACTAAGTGTGGGAGGGCTTTTTATTATGAAAACAAAGCGTGTGATTATTTATCTGTTGGGCGCCGCCGCACTGGCCGCGCTGTGTGCGGTGCTGTATTTGCTGTTTACCTCATCGGGCGGGGAGGAGCGTATAGCAGGTGCAAGGTTTGTGCTCGGCTTATGTCCGTTTTCGATGTGATTGGCCGCGCCAAAGCCGCCGACGAGGGCTGTTAGGGCATAATTTGCGGCCGCAATGCAAATACTCTATTTTATAATTACGGCGCAGCTTGTGCCGATAAAGGAGACTTACTATGAAAAAGGAACATATCCCGTCCCAACGAGAGCGGGATTATCAGCGCCGCGTGAATGAAAGAATACCGCGCAGTAACGTATTGTCCCAATGCGTGCGTGCATTTATAAGCGGCGGGGCGATATGCTGTATCGGTCAGCTTATACATGATTTTGCGCTTCTTACGCTTAAATTGGGCGAGGATGAGGTTTCCGCATTCACGGCAATGGCACTTGTGTTTATAGGGGCAACGCTCACGGGAGTCGGCATATACGATAAAATCGGCGCATGGGCGGGCGCAGGCAGTGTGGTGCCCATAACGGGCTTTGCCAATTCCATAGTTTCGCCCGCAATGGAGTTTCGGCGGGAGGGCTATGTGCTTGGTCTTGGCGCAAAGCTGTTCTCAATAGCGGGGCCCGTGCTTGTTTACGGCATAAGCGCAAGTGTGCTTGTGGGGCTGATAGCGTGCTGTGTCACGGGCAATTTTTAAGGGGAATCAACATGGAAAATAAACGCATTGGCACATCTACGGTGCTGTTCCCGTCCGCTCCGCGCATTGCGGCGGGTGGCACGGTCGTTGGCGATGTTGAGGCGCAGGGTCCGCTCGGCCCCTATTTTGACATTGCCTTGCAGGAGGACACTTGGGGCGAGGATACTTGGGAAAAGGCGGAGCGCAAAATGTTCGTTCATGCCGTGCATACCGCACTGAATAAGGCATCCCTTGCGCCGAAGGATATTGATATATTACTCGGCGGAGATCTTCTAAATCAGATAATTTCGGCAAATTATGCCGCGCGGGAGCTGCAAGTGCCCTTCCTCGGGCTGTACGGTGCCTGCTCAACAATGGCAGAGGGCTTGCTTATCGCCGCAATGCTTGCTGACGGCGGCTTTGCGCAAAGAATCGCGGCGGCGGCAAGCAGTCACTTTTCAACCGCTGAAAGACAGTATAGATTGCCGCTTGAGATGGGCTCTCAGGCCGTACCGACAAGCCAACGCACCGTTACGGGCGCAGGCTGCACGCTTGTGTGCGCGCACGATGTGCGGACGGAGGACGCATTTTCTTCTATATATATAAAAGAGGGCATAGTCGGCCGCGTAACGGACATGGGCATAACCGATGCCGCCAACATGGGTGCGGCAATGGCCCCTGCCGCCGCGGATACGCTCCTTCGCCACCTGAAGGACACAGGGCGCACGGCAGAGTATTATGACCTTATTATAACGGGTGACCTTGGGAAATTCGGCAGTGAGCTTTTCAACATGCTTTTACAGGACGAGGGGATAGACGCCGCCACGCGCCACCTTGACTGCGGCAACATTATATTTTCCGCTTCGCAAAATGCGGTGTGCGGCGGCAGCGGATGCGGGTGCAGTGCGGTAACGCTGAACGGGTACATACTGCCGCGCATGGAAGCGGGGGAGTACAAGCGCATACTCTTTATGGCAACGGGCGCACTGATGAGCCCCACTGCGGGTATGCAGGGCGAGAGCATACCCTCCATCGCGCACGGCGTGGTGATTGAAAGGAGCTAATATGCAGGCAACTACCTATATTTTTGCATTTATAATCGGCGGGGCGATATGCGTTATCGGGCAACTGCTGATAAGCTTGACACGGCTTACAAGCGCAAGGGTGCTGGTGCTATTCGTGGTATCGGGAGTGGTGCTGAGTGCGATTGGGTTGTATGAGCCGCTTGTGGAGCTTGCGGGTGCGGGTGCGACAACACCGCTTACGGGCTTTGGCCACTCGCTTTGCCAAGGCGCGTTGGAGGCCGTGGAGGAACAGGGCATAATAGGTGCATTCACGGGCGGAATAAAGGCCACGGCGGGCGGCATTACCGCGGCTATAGTTTTCGGCGCGCTGAACGCGGCAATATTCACACCCAAGACGAAGAAGTGAGGACAAAATAATTATTACAATTTTGTAATAAAAGTGTTGACACTTGCGTAATGATATGTTAACATATGCTTGTGCAAACGGGAAAGTCCCATAGGCCACATGGCCATGCCGGGTGAAATTCCCGGCGCACTAACGAATTTTTTGAAAGGAAATTTAAGACAAGATGAAGAAACTGTTTGCTCTCGTTCTTTCTCTGGCTCTCGTCGTTGCCTTTGCGGTTCCCGCACTGGCCACCGGTTGGGCCACCCTTGAGACCGCTCCTGTTTATAAGGACCTGTCCATCGCCGTTTACGGCCTCAACACCTATGCTAACACCAGCAAGGTCGGCACTCTCTATGAAGAACTCACCGCTTCCTACCCCCTGGTAGAGGGCACTGATGTCCACTTCCTGGTAGAGCTCACCGTTCCTTACGGTAACCTCTCCCCCGCTGTTCAGGCTCTGATGAAGGCTGTCGGCCTCGATGTCGAAATCGCCCTCAGCAACCTCAAGATCACCAAGGTTAGCCAGCAGGCTTTCGGTAGCACCGTTACCGATGACTGCATCACCCGTACTTTCGTTAACCCCGACTATGACACCAAGACCGTTGTTTGGACTTGGGAAGTTTGGGCAAAGGCCAAGGCCGCCAAGGAAGGTAAAGTTGTTGCTACCGCCGGCTTCTACAACAAGTGGGAAGACAACGTCATGAAGATCTACAACGCCAACGGCAAGCTGGCTTACACCGTAACCGATGTCAACAAGGACGAGACCCTCTTCACCGTTGACAATGGCGATGCTCTTGTGAAGTTCCCCGTAAGCAGCACCAAGATCACCAAGAACGGCATCAAGCTCGTTTATGACGAAGTTGAGTACGTAATCAGCGTCGGTTCCCATGCAAATGGCACCGTTGACTTCTATGATTACAAGAATGACAAGTGGGTAGCCGCCGGCAGCCTGTACAACACTCTGCTCGATAACTACAAGGACATCTTCGGATTCCTCGGCTTTGAGTATGCAGATTGCGACTACATGACCAAGGCTCACTACACCAAGTTCTTCTCCCTGATCGGTGAGATCTCCGCTTCCTACGTTTGGAGCGCAGGTTCCGTGACCGTGGCTCCCGTCACTCCCGAACTGCCCCAGACCGGTGACAACGCCAGCATCGTCGGCTTCGCCATGATCGCTGTCGCCATGATCGCCGCCGCCGTCGTGACCGTCAAGAAGGTCCGCGCGTAATTAAACCCAATAGGGACATAACCTAACGCACACTGCCCCCGCCGCAAGGCGGGGGCTTTTATTGTGCAGAAAAGGGGAAAAGAGCTTTTTACTCTTCCCCCATACGCAAACGGAGCGCAGGTGTGGTCTGCGCTCCGATGTTGTTTTGCTTTGCGGCTCTTGTTATGCCACAACTATGTTCACTATGTTCTTTACTGCTATTACTTTGCGGATGGTCTTGCCCTCGATAAAGGGCTGTACGTCTGCACTTTCAAGTGCGGCCTTCTCTATATCTTCCTTTGAGGCGTCCGCCGCAACCTGTATGCGGGCGCGGACGCGACCGTTGACCTGCACGCCCATCTCAACCGTGGCCGCAGTGAGTGCGGTCTCGTCATATTCGGGCCACTTGGCTTCGTATATGGGAGAGCCGAGCTTGGCAAGCTCGTTCACCTCTTCCGCAATGTGCGGGGCGAAGGGGAAGAGCAGTATCAGTAGCGTGCGAAGCTCATCGCGTGTGATGCTGCCGAGTGCATATACATCGTTTACAAAACTCATTAGCGCGGCAATGGCCGTGTTGAACTTCATGCGCTCGATATCCTCGCCCACTTTCTTTATGGTTGCGTGATAGCTTGTGCTTATGCTTGCACGCACGCCGCTTTCATCGCTTATCATGTCCTGCAAACGCCATACGCGCTCAAGGAACTTGCGGCAGCCCTTTGTGCCCTGCGTGTTCCAAGGAATGGGCTGGTCGAACGCGCCCATGAACATTATGTACATACGGAAGGAGTCCGCGCCGTATTCCTTGATATAATCATCGGGATTTACAACGTTACCGCGGGACTTGCTCATCTTCTCGCCGTTTTCGCCAAGCACCATGCCGTGGCTTGTGCGCTTCATGTACGGTTCGGGAGAGGGAGCTACGCCTATATCATACAGGAACTTGTGCCAGAAGCGGGAATACAGCAGGTGCAGTGTTGTGTGCTCCATGCCGCCGTTGTACCAGTCAACGGGCATCCAGTAGTCCATGGCTTCCTTTGAGGCAAGTGCCGTGTCATTATGCGGGTCGGTATAACGCAGGAAATACCAGCTTGAGCCCGCCCAGTTGGGCATTGTGTCCGCCTCACGCACGGCGGGAGCACCGCACTTGGGGCAGGTGGTGTGCAGCCAATCCTTTGCACGGGCAAGGCAGGAACTGCCGTCATCGGTCGGGGAGAAATCGTCAAGCATGGGCAGTTCAAGCGGCAGCTCGCTTTCGGGCAGCGGCACCCAACCGCATTTTTCGCACTTTACAAGGGGTATAGGTTCTCCCCAATAACGCTGACGGGCAAATACCCAGTCCCTAAGCTTGTAATTTACCTTCCTGTGGCCTATGCCCTTTTCCTCAAGATAATCGGCAATTGCCTTCTTGGCCTCGGCCACTTCCATACCGTCAAGGAAGCCTGAGTTCACCATGCGGCCGTGTTCACACTCGGTATACGCCTCCTTTGAAACGTCACCGCCGGCAACGACCTCAATTATGGGCAGATTAAACGTGCGTGCAAAATCATAGTCGCGCGTATCGTGCGCGGGAACGGCCATTATTGCGCCCGTGCCGTAGCTCATCAGCACATAGTCGGATACCCAAATGGGTATTTCCTTGCCCGTTACGGGGTTTATCGCACTGACGCCGCCAAGCACAACGCCCGTCTTGTCCTTGTTAAGCTCACCGCGTTCAAATTCGCTCTTGCGGGCAGCTTCCTCACGGTATTTTGCAACCTCATCCCAATTTGTTATGCGCTCTTTATACTTATCTATATAAGGATGCTCGGGGCTTATTACCATGTATGTTGCGCCAAAGAGCGTATCGGGGCGGGTGGTGTAAACGGTCAGCTTATCATCGCCGTTCGCTATCGTAAAATCAACCTCCGCACCCTCACTGCGGCCTATCCAGTTGCGCTGCTGAGTCTTTACTCGGTCAATGTAATCCACCTTGTCAAGGTCATCGATAAGCTTTTGCGCATATTCGGTTATCTTGAGCATCCACTGACTGCGCACCATCTGTATAACTTCGCCGCCGCAGCGTTCGCACACGCCGTCCACAACCTCCTCATTGGCAAGGCCCACCTTGCAGGAGGTACAGAAGTTTATGGGTATTTCCGCCTTATAGGCAAGGCCGTGCTCATACAGCTTCAGGAAAATCCACTGTGTCCACTTGTAGTATTCGGGGTCTGCGGTGCTTATTTCGCGTGACCAGTCAAACGAGTAGCCAAGGCGCTTCAATTGCGCACGGAAGCGGGCAATGTTGGTTTCCGTTACCTTAGCCGGGTGTATACCCGTCTTTATGGCATAGTTTTCCGTGGGCAGACCAAATGCGTCATATCCCATGGGGAAAAGCACGTTGTACCCTTCAAGTCGCCTTTTGCGGCAGATAACATCCATTGCCGTAAACGGACGCGGATGTCCGACATGCAGTCCCTGCCCCGAGGGGTAAGGGAACTCGATAAGGCCGTAAAACTTGGGCTTTGAATAATCGTTTGTAGCTTCGTTGCAATGCGCCTCTTCCCAACGCTTTTGCCATTTCAGCTCAATAGAGTCGTGGTCATAACGCTCTGACATAGCAAGTATCCTTTCAATAAAAAAATAAACCGCCCCCATGCAGGAGACGGATGTTTTCCGCGGTACCACTCCGCTTGACGGCACATGTGCCGCCCGCTTCTTTCCCCTATAACGTGGGGATAAACGCCGCAAATGCGGAAGGACTCCGCGGCGAGCTTCATCGTGTCGCGGCTCCCCCATTTCAGCATACAGGAGGCTCTCTTTGCCCGCGGCGTGCGATTACTGTTCCGCATCACAGTCCGTTTGCTCAATTTTATTTGAAAAAGTGCCCCTTGTCAATACGGTGCGGGTAAAAATGCATACAAAACGGATACATTTAGCCACTGTATCCCGAGTGATTATATGATATAATACTTTTCAAGTGCTGTTGAAGCGCAAAATGAGCCAAAGAGGGGAAAGCGCAAATGAGCATATGGTTCAAAAACGCAAACATACTTACAATGGATGCCCTGCGTCCGCATGCGGAATCCGCCGTGATAGTTGGCGGCTTTTTTGCGTGTGTGGGCAGTGAGGCGGAGACAAGCACCTACATAAACGCCCATGTGAAGGACACTTTAGAGGTGATCGACTGCGGCGGCGCATTTGTTATGAGCGGCTTTAACGATTCTCATATGCACTTTCTTCACTATGTACGTGCAAAGAAAACATCGGTGGAACTTGGCGGATGCAAATCGCTGAAGGAAACGCTTGACAGGATGAAAATCGCCCTTGAGCGGGATTTTGACCCGTCACTCGGCCTTTGGCTTACGGGTGAAGGGTGGAATCAGGACCTGTTTACGGATGAAAAACGCTTCCCCACGGCAAAAGAACTTGATACGGTAACAAGCGAATACCCCATGCTTATAATGCGTTCCTGCTTCCATATAGGCGTGCTAAATTCGCGGGCAATGGAGCTTATGGGAATAGACCGCTCCGCCGCAAAGGAGCATGGTGACTGCATAGAACTTGACGAGCGCGGCGAGCCAAACGGCGTTGTAAAGGAAGGCGTGCTTGATGAGGTAAAATCGCGTATGCCCATGCTTAACTCGGCACAGCTTTTGAACATGATGCTTGAATGTCAGAGCGATCTTTTTGAGTGCGGCATAACAAGCATACAATCCGATGATTTCAAATATACGCCAAAAGGCCACACATATGAGCTTATGCACATGCTCCGCCAAGCATCGGAGGACGGCAGATTGAAACTGCGCATGGCGGAACAAGCATTGCTGCCCACGGAAGAAGAGATGGACGAATTCTTCACAGAGCATGGGTTTGATGACAGCTTTGGCAACCGCCGCTTCAAAATAAGCTGTGTTAAACTGCTGGCTGACGGGTCACTCGGTGCACGCACGGCATATATGCGCTCTCACTATGCGGACGAGCCTTCAACGCGGGGCATTGCCGTTTATACACAGGAGGAACTTAACGCGCTTGTGCTGTGCGCGCATCAAAACAATATGGCGGCAATTATACACGCCATAGGTGACGGCGCAATTGAAATGTGCATAACGGCAATAGAAAATGCACGAAGCGCAATGCCTCACCTTCATCCGCGCCACGGCATAGTACATTGCCAGATAACGGATAGGACTTTGCTTTCCCGCATGGCAAAAGCCGATATCACGGCGTACATACAGCCTGTGTTTATAAATTCCGATATGCATATCGTGTCCGATCGCGTGGGAGGGGAGCTTGCCTCCACATCTTATGCATGGCGTGAAATGCTTGCACTCGGCATACACGCGCCTTTTGGCACGGATTGCCCCGTTGAATCGTTCAATCCGCTGTACGGCATATACTGCGCCGTTACGAGATGCGGCCTTGACGGCTCGGGCCCGTTTTTGCCCAATCAGCGGCTTGATAGGGAATCGGCTCTGTACGGTTACAGCGCGGCGGGTGCATACTGTACGGGCGAAGAACACATAAAGGGCTGCATAAAGGAAGGCATGTATGCCGACCTTATAATGCTCGATACGGATATTACCACCTGCCCCGAACGTGACATATTGAATGCCAAGGTGCTTGCCACGTTCATAGGCGGGGAATGCGTATACAAAAGAATAAATTAAAACAGGGAGAGGTTAAAATGAAAAAAGCACTTGTAAACGGTAAAATCTATGTTGAACGCGGCACATTTGCCACGGCTGTTGCCATTGAGGACGGAATAATAACGGCCGTGGGCACGAACGAGGAGATACTCGCGTGCGTGGGGCAAGATGCCGAGATAATCGATTGCGAAGGGCGCACGGTAATCCCCGGCCTTAACGACAGCCATATGCACCTGCTTATGATGGGTGCGGGGCTTTATCAGGTGGATATAACGGGCGTGAAGTCAATTGACGAAATGATAGAGCGCGTGCGTGCATTCAGGGAAAAGTACCCTTCCCGCTGTACAAACGGCATACACAGCGTGGGCTGGAATCAGGATCTTTTTACGCAGGATAAGCGCATTCCCAACCGCCACGACCTTGACAGGATAGCGACGGATATTCCCGTTGTGCTCGAGCGTGTTTGCGGGCACGTTGTAAGCTCAAATACCAAGGCGATAGAGCTGCTTGGGCTGAATGTGGGCTCCCCTCAGTTTGCGGGCGGCACGTTCGAGCTCGAGGAGGACGGTTATCCAAACGGCGTATTCACCGAAAACGCAAGCGGGCACATAATTTCGACCATTCCCGATTATACGCTTGAACAGCGAGAGGGTATGTTCATGGCCGCAATGGATTATGCCGTAGCGCACGGCCTTACAAGCGTGCAGTCAAACGATGTGGGAACCACGGCGGAGGCGGAGATTGTTTTCCCCTTGGTAAATAAAATATACGAAAGCGGCAGGGGGAAGCTGAGATATCATCACCAGATTGCATATAAGCGTACTGAGCAGTTTGAAGCCTATATCGCGGGCGAATATACGCATAAGCGGGAACTGCATCCGTATGTCACGCTTGGGCCGCTCAAGCTTTTCCGTGACGGGTCACTCGGCGGCAGAACCGCAACCGTATTCCACGATTATCTTGACGACAGGGGCAATTACGGTGTTGAGGCAACGGATGATGCAACAATGGCTGAAATGTGCCGCTTGGCCGACAATGCGGGTATACAGGTCGTGACTCACGTTATAGGCGACAAGGCGATATCCGATACGGTAGGCTTTTACGAAGGCGTTATGCACAACGGCAAAAATCCTCTGCGCCATGCCCTTGTACACTGCCAGATAACCGATACGCCGCTGCTTGAACGCATAGTTCGCGATGATATACCCGTGCTGTATCAGCCGATATTCTTGGATTATGATATGCACGCGGTGATACCCCGCTGCGGAGAGGAGCTTTCATCAACTTCATATGCATTCGGCACAATGGCGCGGCTCGGTGCGCATGTATCCTACGGCACGGACTGCCCCGTTGAAAGCTGCAACCCGTTCCCCTGCATATATTCGGCCGTTACAAGAAAGGACAGCCACGGCTATCCCGAGGGCGGCTTTTTCCCCAATGAATGCGTTGACGTGTATACGGCCATAGACGCCTATACAATAGGCAGTGCGTACGTGCAGTTTGCGGAAAACCAAAAGGGGCGTATAAAGCGCGGCTACGTTGCCGACATGGTCATACTCGACAGGGACATTTTTACCTGCGACCCCATGGAAATACGCGACATACTGCCTGTGCTGACCATGGTCGGCGGAGAGACGGTGTATAAGAAATAAGAGAGAAGAGAGAAAAGCGGAATTGTTTCCTCACTCTTATCTTTTAGCTTATCTTGGCTCCCCCATAGGGGGGGAAAAACTATCACCGAAGGTGATTGAGAAGGTTCAAGAGAGATAGCGCAGGTACTCGACAACTCCATCCCCACATACAAACATCCCCATGGGCAGTTATGTGCGCCATGGGGATGCTTAGCTTTTGTGCGGTTTTTGCTTGGGAGTTTAGCCCATTATGCCCTCAAGGGCGGAAGCGTACTCTTCCTTTTCGCGTGCGCCTATTATTCTGTCCGTTTCCTGCGCATCCTTGAAAAGGATAACGCAGGGTATGCTCATTATGCGGAAACGCTTTGCAAGTTCACCCTCATCGTCAACGTTTACCTTGCATATATCCGCGCGGCCGTCAAAATCCTCGCTCAGCTCGTCCATTATGGGTCCCACCATGCGGCACGGTCCGCACCACGTTGCCCAGAAATCAACAAGCACGGGTTTGTCCGATTCGAGTGCCGCGTCAAAATTGGCTTTTGTCAAATGCTTTACCATATAATTTACCTCCTTGCAGTGTTAATCCTTATTCTTCTCGTTTACAAAGGCGGTCATTCGCGGCTTAAACTCATTCATTTTGGCAAATTTAGGCTCAAGCTTTTTGAGCAGGAGAAAGCTGAGTGCGCTCAACGCCACGCCGAATGCCGCCGCATAAAGCTCACCAAGCAGGGAACCCAAAATAACGCCGACTATCAGGCCGATTATGCCGCCGCCATAGACTATTGCGCTTGCTTTGAGCACCGTGCTTGCGTGCATGTCAATATACACCTCATCGCCCTTTTCGGCGTGGAGCGTATTGTCCATCTCAATATCCGCCTCATTCGAGCCGAAGCGGAAGCACGCATTGCAATGGCCGCAGGCATCGGTCTTTTTGAATCGCACGGTGGCTCGTTTTCCGTTTACCTCTATAACCGTGCCCGTTTGCCTGACAAGCTCACTCATCAATATCCACCTTTATATGCAGTTCTTCAAGCTGCTTGTCCGTAACCGTTCCGGGTGCGCCCATGAGTATATCCTGCGCATTTTTGTTCATGGGGAAGGGGATTATCTCCCTTATGCTGTCCTCACCCGCAAGCAACATTACCATCCTGTCAACGCCCGGGGCGATACCTGCATGCGGCGGTGCACCGTAGCAGAAGGCATTGTACATGGCGGGGAACTTCTTCTTAACATCCTCCTCACCAAGGCGTACAAGGCGGAATGCCTCAATCATTATCTCGGGGTCGTGGTTACGAACCGCGCCCGAGGAAAGCTCAATACCGTTACACACAAGGTCATACTGCTGTGCGGTTATGGTCAGCGGGTCTATCTCGCCCGCAGCGGCCTTCTTGAGCGTTTCCGCTCCGCCGCCCGGCATTGAGAACGGGTTATGGCAGAATTCAAGCTCACCCGATTCGTCACCTATTTCGTACATGGGGAAATCCACCACCCAGCAGAATTCATAGCGTTCCTTGTCCATGTGAGATGGTACGGCCGCGCCGAGCATCTTTCTCATAACGCCTGCGGTTTTCTGTGCCACGGCCTTCTTGCCCGCGGCGATGCCCACAAGCGTGCCCGCTTCAAGCCCGAGCATAGCGGTTATTTCCGCATTGTGGGGAGCCATGAACTTGGCCACGCCGCCTGCGAAGCTGCCGTCCGCTTCCACCTTGAACCAGTAGGGCTTTGTACCCGACTGAACCTCAACATCCGCGCAGAGCTTGTCTATCTGCTTTCTCGTAAGGTCACAAGCACTGCAGGCGATTGCCTTTACGGTGTTACCCTCTGCAAAGGGAGCGAACTCACTGCCCGCAACAAGGCTTGTTATATCCTTTATTCTAAGGTCAATGCGGTAATCGGGCTTGTCCGTGCCGAACTCCTCAAGAGCATCGGCATAGGATATGCGCTTAAACGGTGCGCTTGATGCGACATTATATGTGCCGTATTTTGCGAATATGGGCGGCAAAACATCCTCTATAACGGCGAATACATCATCCTGCGAGGCGAATGCCATCTCCATATCAAGCTGATAGAATTCGCCCGGGCTCCTGTCGCCGCGTGCATCTTCATCGCGGAAGCAGGGGGCTATCTGGAAATACCTGTCAAAGCCGGAGGTCATCAAAAGCTGTTTGAACTGCTGCGGTGCCTGCGGCAGGGCATAGAACTTACCCGGGTGCTTTCTTGCGGGAACGAGATAGTCCCTTGCACCCTCGGGGCTTGAAGCGGTCAAAATGGGCGTGGTTATCTCAAGGAAGTCATGCTCTATCATGGCGCGCCTGAGTGCCGCAATAACGTTGCAGCGAAGTATTATGTTGTTCTTCACCTCGGGATTTCTCAAATCGAGATAGCGGTATTTCAATCGCTGAGTCTCGTCCGCCTCACGACTGCGGTTTATTTCAAAGGGTAGTTCGTTGTATATACAGCGGCCGAGAATCTCTATCCTATCGGGCACGACCTCTATGTCGCCCGTGGGCAGCTTTGCGTTCTTGCTTGCGCGTTCACGCACCGTGCCCGAAACGGATATTGTCGATTCCTTGTTTATGCCCTTTATGATGTTCATCATATCTTCGGATTCGATAACTATCTGCGTTGTGCCATAAAAGTCCCTAAGCACGACAAAGGCAAAGTTGTTGCCCACCGTGCGCACGTTTTCCATCCAGCCGACAAGCGTTACCTGCTCACCTGCATTTGTAAGTCTCAGTTCACCGCAATTATGTGTACGGGATTGTATCATATTTTATATTCACTCCTTTTATTATTCGTGCCGTTGCGCCTGTTTCACAAGCTCTGCCGCGTTTTGGGCAAATGAGTCAAGCTCAAGTGCGCTTTGCGTTCCGTCTGCCATGTTTTTCAGCTTTATTACGCCCTGCTTCACCTCATCTTCGCCTATTATGGCGACAAAGCGTGCATTCAGCTTGTCGGCATACTTGAATTGCGCCTTAAAACTGCGACCCACATGGTCAAATTCGGTCTTTATATTAAGCTCTCTCAGTTTTAGCGCAAGGCTCAGTCCCACATTCCGCGCTTCATCCCCAACGGGGGCAATGTATATGTCACACGGCTCGCTTTCGGGTATGGAACCGAAGCTTTCCGCAACAAGCAGCAGCCTTTCCATGCCCATGCCAAAACCCACCGCGTTAAGCTTAGAGCCGCCAAGCTGCTCTATAAGGCCGTCATACCGCCCTCCGCCGCAGACTGTGCCCGTGTATGCACCCTCTGTCGAGACAAGCTCGAACACGGTCTTTGTATAGTAGTCAAGGCCGCGCACTATCATCGGGTCTACTTCATACTCTATGCCGAGTGCGTCAAGGCATACCTTCAGCTCCTCAAAATGCTCCCTGCACTCACTGCACAGGCAATCAAGCACCTTGGGCGCGGCTGCGGCAATTTCACCGCAGTGCTTTTCCTTACAGTCGAGTATTCTGAGCGGATTCCTCTCGTAACGGGTCTTGCATGTGTCGCACAGCTCATCATAACGAGAAGCAAGGTATTCCTTCAGCTTTATGTTGTACTCACCTCGGCAGTTGGGACAGCCGATGCTGTTTATCTTCGCCTTAACGCTTGTTATGCCAAGGTCCTTCAGTATGCTTACCGCAAGCGATATAACCTCAGCATCGGCACTGGCCTTGGGTGCGCCGAACACTTCAACTCCGAACTGGTGATGTTCCCTCAATCTGCCCGCCTGCGGCTTTTCATAGCGGAACACGGGACAGTACAGATAGAACATCTTTGTGGGCTGAGCATCCGCAAACAGCTTGTTTTCAAGGAACATACGCACCGTGCCCGCAGTGCCCTCGGGCTTTAACGTAACCGAACGGTCGCCCTTGTCGGTAAAGGTATACATCTCTTTTTGTACTATATCCGTAGTGTCACCCACGCCGCGAGCAAAAAGCTCCGTGTGCTCAAGCACGGGAGTTCTTACCTCACTGTAGCCGAATGCGGCACAGCGGCGGCGCATAAGTGCCTCTATATACTGCCACTTGTGGCTGTCCTTTGGGGTAACGTCCTTCATTCCCTTTGGTGCCTGTATCTGCATAATACACCTCTTTCTTAATGTTATATAAAAGCCTTATCTTCGCCCCAAAATCGGGCGGAGCATTGTCAGTGAAGCGGCGTTGCCGCCGTATAGTGAAATCATTCGCTTGCGCTCACGGTGAAATAATCTGCTGTGCGGATTGTGAAATTTGATGCTGCGCATCAAGTGAAATAAAATAAATCCCACACGCCGCAGGCGTATTTCACATGGCGAAGCCATATTTCACGCTCAAGGAGCATTTCACAAATCCCAAAGGGATTTATTTCACTGAAAGAGCACTTGCTTAGACAGGTGCTCTTTCACCGCCCCTCCGCTTCCTTTTCGTTCATAAGCTTTGTGTAGTTTATAAAGCCGCGCGGGTCATCCACCCACAGCCGCTCTATGTTGTAATACTCCCTCTCATCGGGATAGAATATGTGCACGAGTATGGAACCGAAGTCCATGACTATCCATCGCCCCTCGTTATAACCCTCTATACGCCGTGTCTGAAGATTGAGGGAGGCGGCCTTTTCCTCAAGCTCATCGCTCAGTGCTTTCACTTGTGCCGTGGCGCGGCCGCTGCATACTATGAACCAATCTGCGATTATGGTCTTGTCCCCAACGTGTATGGCCATTATGTCCTGCGCTTTTTTGTTGTACAGCACATCGCACACCGCCAGTGCCTGTTCCTTTATGCTTGCCGCCTCAAGGGCAGATTGAGCATTAAAGCTTTCGTTCATCATGTTTACTCCTTTACCGTGATTTCATTATTCATGCCACGCCTTGCCTCAAGTGAGGCGGAGCACGGCTTAATGCCCTTTTTTATAAGGTGATTTATTGAATTGTCCGCAACCGCATATGTCGCGCGGTCAATGTCCGTTTCGGCCAAGTGCCTCATCTCCTCAACGCCCTCATAGCAGCGAAGCGGTTCTGCCTTATCCGCAACGAACAGTATTTTATCCGCAAGGCTCATGCCTACCTTGCCGTATACATGGCATTGTATGGCACTGAGCACCGCCTTGTCTGTTATGCCAAAGTCCCGCTCCGCCCGTATCGCCCCTACGGAACCATGCAATATGGCGGGTGAGGCAAGCTCCTCTTCACTCGGCGTGTAGCCGTAGTGTGCGGCAAGGGAGGGCATAAGCTCATTATCAAGCTTTGCACAGTCATGCAGTAATCCTGCCGTGCGCAGTGTTTTTCCATCGGCACCCCAAAGGGAGGCAAGCTCCACGGCGTACCCCATGGTGCTCAGAGAGTGAGCATAACGGCTCGGCTTTATAAGCTGTTTAAGCTTAGCGGCATGGTGCACGGTTTGCTCATCCTGATAGAGAAGGTTAGCATATATCAGCTCCTCCACTCTCTTTGGCACAAGTGCGGCTATACCCTCGGCATTGTTCACGTTATGCCGCACAAGCGTTGAGGATATTTCGCCTCCTGCCACATCGGCAATATGCACCCTTGCCCCAATGGAGGATTCAAGAGCGCGTGCCGTATCCGCCAAGTCCGTATCATTACCCCTGCGGGCGGCAATAATACTTGCAAGGCGGGCGATATTCTCCGCCTCATACCATGTATGCAGGGAGTTTAGCATATCTGCGCCGACAATCAAATACAGCTCGTCACGGCCGTTATACAGCGCCTTGAGCGTATCTATGGTGTAGCTCACTCCGCTGCGCCTAAGCTCATCCGCGCAGGCAAGCAGCCCATCTTCGCCCATCAAGGCCGCGCATGTAAGCTCCAGCCGCATAAGCGCACCCACACCGCAGGCAATGCTCTTGTGCGGCGGGTCTGCCGCCACCATGAACAGCACCGCATCCAAGCCAAAGCGGCGCTTAATCTCCCGCGCGATATAAACATGTCCGTTATGCGGGGGATTAAAGCTTCCCCCAAATACACCTATTTTCATCAATAGCTATTATACACCACATTTTCGCCTTAGTAAACGGCGAATAACGGCGGCATTTTGCGGGAACAATTCACCTTAGCATTAAAATACGGCGGTATAAGCAAATGACTGTAAAGGATAAAAGGATACTTAATGACTACTATAAGCGCCGCTTCTATTCGGGGCGCGGCGCATTTGCCCGTGCGGCGGACTTTATTGCGCTTAGGCTGATATTGTTTATCGCATTCTATTTGTGGTTTTCGTTTAACACACCCTCAGCCCTTATATCGGTTGTGCTGAGTGCGGCAAGCCTTGGCGCGATATGTGTATTAGCGGAGCTTATAAAGGCCGTGCGCCTTGAACGCTTTATTGAAAAAGAAAACGCCGACATAGCGCGGCGGCTGTTTATAGAGGGGTTGTGTATGTTGCCGCGAGATGAGTTCATGGGCATAATACGCGAGCATATACGGCAAAACAAGGCCGATTTCGGCACAAAATGCCTTATTTATGCCGTGCAGACGGCATCTCCCATAGATGAGGAAACGGTGCTGAGGGCTTACCGTGCATCAAGGGAGCGCGGTGCGGCACGGCTTGCAATATTCTCGGCTTCTACAGTAAGTGAGGCGGCACGCGCTATTGCAAGCAGGTGTGACGGGATAGACGTGGTATTTACTGATGCAAAAGCACTTTCGCTTTCAGCGCAGTTGCCCGATTTGGCCGATGTACACGCCTATATACTCACTCGTTCAGCCGAAAACAGGCGCACTCGGCGCAAAAGAGCCTCAAATGCGCTCGGCGCGGGCAGAGCCGTGCGGTATGCGCTGTGCGCGGCGGTGCTGTTCACGCTCAGCTTTTTTGTTTCGTATTCGCTGTACTACCGCTCCCTCGCCATGGCCTCGGCAAGCCTTGCAACGCTCAGTCTGTTTTTGAACCGCACACGTTCAAACGCGGCTTGACGCACCTTCCGTAAAAACATCGTCACTTGCGTCACTTGCGTCAAAAACGTAGATATTTAGGCATTTTTTAAGTGCCGATAGCAGTGACGATAGATTTTATCGGCACTTATCGTCACTCGTTCGTGCACTTATCTCTTTACTTTTCTTTTTCCCCCTCACCGCCTTGGCTTAGGACGCCGTATTGCGTGGCGTTCGGGGCGCACATCGTGCATATCCCTGACGGGTATATACTCGTGTTCCGATTCCCCGTTACAGCACAGCACAAATTCTCCCGCGGTGTAGATAAGCTTTATCGGCTCCACAAAGTGCCTGTTCCACACGCCTATTGTGCCGCCGTGCACATAGCTCAGCTGACGAGAGGCGGCAATGCAGGCGCATATGGTGTTTATTATGCGCTTGAGCCTCTCTTCACCGCCCATGCCGCGCTCCACGCCGCGGGGCAGGGTGAAGCGGCTGTGCTGGGTGCTCATAATGCCCTGCTTCAGCCGTGCCGCAGTAGCGGTGTCAATAAACGGAGCGCAGTCCGCCGATAATGACAAAAGGGAGGCATCCTCCTCACTGAAGGCTCTTTTCTTTAGATAATAGCCGCGTGTGGTGCTCTCTATGCCCCAACCCATTTTTATAAGAGCGGATATGTCCGCATACACGCTCCGCCTGTCCGCGTTTATGCCCATGCCGCAAAGCAGCTTGCACAGCCTTGGCGCGCTGAGCGGCCGCGCGGGTGAGCTTTCCGTTATCAGCAGATTTATAACTCCTATAAGTCTTTCTCTTGCGCCCATAAGCAGTCCCCCCCTTTTGAATATTGTACCCGCTCTTGCACGCGGCGTACCCTTTCTCCTTACCTTATGGGGAAATTGAAATAGGTGTCGGGATAGGGCTCATTCTTCAGGTTGTAGTGCCACCACTCGCCCGTGTAGTCGCTAAGTCCCACATCGAGCATGGCGCGGCGAAGCAGCTCTCGGTTGGATAGCTGTGCGCTTGTAAGTCCTGCCGCACCGTGGTTTGAGCGCGGGTCCATGAAGTCAAATATACTGCCCATGTCAAGCTCCTGATGCGTTGCCATGTCAACAAGCGTAAGGTCAACGGCCTTTGCGCGGGTATGCCCCGAACGCCTTGCGATATAGCCTTGGGTGAACATATCCGCCTTTTCAAGGTTTGGGTAGTGTATGGCCTTGCGGCGGATATCGTGCATATCCTCACCCCAGCGGCAGAAATCGTCCACCGCGCTCTGCGGGCGGTACGCATCGAAGAACTTCAAAACGTAGCCCTTAGGGCGCAATGCGTTTGCGGCGGCGATACAGCGCTCGGCAAGCTCTATGCACATCACGACAAGCGGCTGTTCATATCCTGCGGCTTTTCTTCCCATAAAATTGTCCGTGCCCGCGTATTTTGCATCAATTATGCAGTCCTCAATAAGTTCATCAATGTAGACAAATCCCTCGCTCAACCCTGCCTTGGGTATGTTTGCGGTACTTGTATTCATGTGTTTCGCTCCTTTGCGTTTTTTATTTATTAAAAGATTGTGTGGGGGGTGTTGCACCCTCGGTTGCGGCTTGCGCCGCTGAGCTCTTTGTGCACGAACGGGGGACGATAAGTGCCGATAAAATCTATCGTCACTGCTATCGGCACTTAAAAAATGCCTAAATATCTACGTTTTTGACGCAAGTGACGCAAGTGACGATGGTTTTACGGAGAGCGTCAAGTGAGCTACCGTCTCGGCTCTCTCTTGCACAGGGGAGGCTTTTTTCTCCCCACTGTCTGCCTCCCACCAAAGCTCCTGTAGCGGAGCTACTGTGCAATAGAAACTCAGTTATGCCCTACAGGGGGAACAAACCGCAATAAAAGCTCAATTTAGCTGTCCTAACCTTGTGTCGTTTGCCCCGCGCACAGCGGGATAAGGAGCATAAGCACCCAAGTGCGTTCACTGTGTAACCGCAGTATGCGCTCGATTAAACTGTACTTACTTGGGAGTATCCCCCGCGGAGCGGTCGTTTTAAGGGGGTTACGGGGGG
>CAZTFU010000021.1:0-33301 GCA_964612925.1 uncultured Clostridium sp.
CCACCTCCCCTCCCCTTTGTCAACTACCTTTTTCCCTTTTTTTGAAATTATTTTTTGAAAAGCTCATTTTTTATTTGAATTGTGTTTCTTCTTATTATATATACACAACATATTGGGGCGGAGCTTGCGCCCCGCCCCATCAGAGTTTCATCTTAATCCGATCAATAGTCAACCTTCTTCAGCACATAATAAAGTCTTGCGCCCTTATTGGCGTCGCTGTGCTCATTTGCGCAGGTGAGTATGGTAAGAAACTCATCTTCGGCGGAAACGTTGGTGCTGAATTCCACTCCGCTCAGCTTTTCGGTCTGAGCCTTGACTTCCTCTATCCACTTCTCGATTTCCTCATCGGTGTCGCGCGTATAGTCGCCGCTGTACGGCCACCAGATGTATTCCATTACGGATTCGTCATCCGCAACGGGAACGGTGGTTTCAAACATGGCGAATATTTCGTAGCGTGCCTCCTCACCGTAGAGGTAAATGTCCCACACGCGCTCGGAATAGATTGTAAGATCGGGCAGATCCTTCAGCTCCTTGCCGCAATACTTGGTGTGGTCGCATGTGGTCTTGCCCATATTGTATTCCTGAATATGGTGCAACTGGTGGAACATGCTGCCGGAGGGTCTTGAATTATGCCCCGTTATGGCCTCATTCTTCTGCGGCCCATAATAATAGGAATATATGGAGCCCGACTCCGCTTTTTCCTTTGCGGGTGTATGGTCGTTATAATACCATTTGCCCGTAAGGTCGAACATTATGGGGTAGCTTATGTTTGTGCCGAGTATCTCAATATAGCCCACGGTATCGTTATTGGCCTCGTATGCGGCCTTAAACTTATCCGTATATGTGCCGCGCACCTTTTTGCCGAACTGGTCAATGCTGCCCGTGCCGTTTGCGTATTCACTTATAGTGACCTTATCGCTTGCGGTGCAGGTCGCACCACTGCCGTTGTAGGCGGTGCTAAGCTGCAACGCCCTGAGATTTGCGCCGCTTACCTCGCCACTGTTGGCCAACACGCCGTCAACAAGTGCGGCATCCTCTTGAGTTACCGCTCCGTCGCCGTTACCGTCACCGAGTATGACTATAGTGCCAACCTCACTTCCGTCTGCCGCGGCTTTCATGCCCGTGGCTACGGTATCCGTGTCAAGTGCGGCCGTACCGTCCGCCTTTGTCACGTCAACGCTGTTTGCGCCCGTGAACAGGGCAACGAGTGCCTTTGCCGTTTCAACGCTGTCCCCCACTTCTATGCCGCGAATGTAGTTTTCGCCGTTCACGGATTCAACATAGGGTCTGAGATTAAACGTTGCCACGTCGCACTGAAGATCGGTATTCTTGCCATAGGCGTATGCGTAGCCGTTCTTATCCATAACGACCGCATGCGTTTCGCCGACCGATACGGCAACCGCATTCTTAACGGCGGTAATATCCTTTGAATCCGCATAAACAAGCGGGTCATTGTCCGCCTCAACTTCCATTGCCGCAACAACGCTTCCGTCCGCACGCACCGCAACAAGACCCGCGGCGCCGATGTCAACGGCGACATAATCGCTGTTTGCGTCAAATGCGGCGGTATCTATGGTGGCAAGCAGCTTGCCCTCGGCGGTAACGGCCGCCGCGCGGTCCGCACCCGCAGCTATCTTGACCACGCCGCTCCAAGCGGAAACATCTATTGTACTGCTTGTTGAAACAACACTGCCGTCGCTCTTCAATCCGATAACGAACGTGTCACCCGCGGCAATGCTCACTATATCGCTCCATGCGGAAACGTCCGCTGCGCCGCTTGTTGAAACGACTGTGCCGTCCTGCTTCAGTGCGGCTACGAAATCATCGCCCGCGGCCGCCATATATACATTCGTCCAGCCGCCGAGCGCTTCACTTGAGCTCATTTCACCCGCAAAGAGAACGCTTCCGTCGCTCTTCACGCCAACGCTTGCCGTTTTGCCCGCCGCAATGAACACCACGTCCTTCCAGTCGCTTACCTTGCGCTGGCCGAATTCGTCATGACCGCCGCTGATAACGGTGCCGTTCGTCCTAAGGCCGATATTGTGTATGCTGCCCGCGGCTATCATACCCGTGCCGCCAAGAGTTTCCCGCGTGAGCGCAACGTTTTCGTTCACGCCGACTTCCGCGCCGTTATTGGGTGCGGGGGTAGCCGTGCCTATATTCACGGGCAGGTTGTTTTCCTCATCATTGCCCGTGCAGCCCGCAAAAAGTGCCGCCGCCATTACAAGCGTGAGCAATAGGGCAGTAATCTTTTTCATATGCAAACATTCCTCCGATCAAGTTTATTTGTGTACTGCAATATCATATCATATCATACACCTTGGCGCAAATGCCCTAATACGAATTTACAGATTCTACATATTTTATTTGCCCCTCACATTGCGACACGGAATATCGGCCTGTCGAGAAAAGTCGGCATTCCGCCGCTCGTTCGACGCTCCCGTAGAATATATTTGCGTTAGGGTCGTGCATTACTTTATAATTATAATGTATATACAATCACATGAAACTTCCGAAAGGGGTGCTTTCCATATGATATACTTAAACGGACGGGATCTTACAATAGAACAGGTGATAAGTGTTACACGCAATAAAGAGGCGGTATGCATTGCACCCGAGGCCGAACCTCCCATGGACCGTGCGCGTGCCTATGTTGAGCAAAAGGTTGCGCAGGGCGCGGTGGTATACGGCCTTACCACGGGGTTCGGCAAGTTTCAGGATAAATACATATCCGCATCGGACACGGCAACGCTTCAAAGGAACCTTATCGAATCCCACGCCTGTGCAATGGGAGAACCGTTTGCGCGTGACATAACCCGCGGCATAATGCTATTAAGATGTAACGCCCTCTGCCGCGGCAATTCGGGCATACGCAGGAGCACGGTTCAAACGCTTATTGACATGCTCAACCGCGGCGTTCACCCCATAATACCGCAAAAGGGCAGTCTTGGTGCAAGCGGAGACTTGGCTCCCCTTGCGCACATGGCGCTTGTGCTTATAGGCGAGGGCGAGGCCGAATACATGGGCGAACGCCTAAGCGGGGCGGAGGCTATGCGCCGCGCCGACATTGCGCCCGTTGAGCTTGCCGCAAAGGAAGGACTTGCGCTTATAAACGGCACGCAGGTCATGACAAGCGTGGGACTTCATGCGGTATATGATGCCGTTGAGCTTGCAAAGGTAGCCGACATTGCCGCCGCCATGACCGCCGAGGCTCAGCTTGGCATTACAAAAGCATTTGATAAAAAGGTACACGAACTGCGCGGCCACAAGGGTCAAATCGACTGCGCGGAAAATATAAGACGTCTGCTTGAGGGCAGTCGCCTTTGTGCGCCCACTCAGCAGGGCAAGGTGCAGGATGCTTATTCCATACGCTGTGTGCCGCAGATACACGGCGCAAGCCGCGATGCCATAGATTATGTTTATTCGGCCGTTACGCGGGAGATAAACGCCGTGACCGATAACCCCATAATCTTCCCCGATGATGACGATGCGATATCGGGCGGCAACTTTCACGGTCAGCCCATGGCACTTGCGTTCGACTTTTTGGGTATTGCGTTGAGCGAATACGCTAACGTTTCCGAACGAAGGCTTGAACGGCTTGTAAATCCGCAGCTTTCAAACGGTCTGCCCGCTTTCCTTACCGAAAACGGCGGCCTTAATTCGGGCTTTATGATAGCGCAGTATTCCGCCGCCAGCATGGTAAGCGAAAACAAGGTGTACGCGCACCCCGCAAGCGTGGATTCAATACCGTCAAGCGCGAATCAGGAAGATCATGTAAGCATGGGCACCACCGCCGCGCGCAAGGCACTTATGATACTCGATAACGCAAGAAAGGTCATAGCAATTGAGCTTGCGGCGGCGTTCCAAGCGCTTTATTTGAGGGGAGTCGAGCTCCTATCTCCCGCCACACGCGCCGTTTGGAATGAAATTGGCAGCGTTATGGTTCCCATAGAAAACGATATTATAATGTACCCCGTGCTGAACGCGGTGGAAGAACTTATAATAAACGGACATATACTTTCCGCTGCCGAAGGCGTATGCGGAGAGCTTAAATAATACAGAATAAAGGAGGATGCAACATGCTGAACAGCACCATAGCCGATGCAATGACCGTAAAGCTTGACTCTACCCTGCCCGAATACCCGAAATTCGTCGAGGGCATTCGCCGTGCACCCGACAGGGGGTTCCGCCTTACAAGGGCTCAGGCGGAAACGGCACTGAGGAATGCATTAAGGTACGTTCCCGAGGAGCTTCACTCGACCCTTGCGCCCGAGTTTATGGAGGAGCTTGTAACGCGCGGGCGCATATACGCCTATCGCTTCCGCCCCGAGGGGCGCATATACGGCAAGCCCATAGATGAATACAAAGGCAACTGCATTGAGGGCAAGGCGTTTCAGGTGATGATGGACAATAATCTTGATTTTGAAATTGCCCTTTACCCTTATGAGCTTGTGACCTACGGCGAAACGGGCAGCGTGTGCCAGAATTGGCTTCAGTACCGCCTTATAAAGAAATATCTCGAACAGCTTACCGAAAATCAAACGCTTGTAGTTGAATCGGGGCATCCGCTGGGGCTTTTCCCATCTCGACCCGAAGCTCCCCGCGTGATAATAACGAATGCCATGATGGTCGGCATGTTCGACAATGCACACGACTGGGAAGTTGCCGAGGAAATGGGCGTTGCCAATTACGGGCAGATGACCGCGGGCGGCTGGATGTACATAGGTCCGCAGGGCATAGTTCACGGCACCTTTAATACCATACTCGGCGCGGGGCGCAAATTCCTCGGCATAAGCAAGACCGATGACCTTCACGGGCGGTTGTTCGTTTCAAGCGGACTTGGCGGCATGAGCGGCGCACAGCCCAAGGCCGCCAACATAGCAAATGCGGTCGGCGTGTTCGCGGAGGTGGACATGAGCCGCATAGATACCCGCTTTAATCAGGGGTGGGTGGACATGGTAAGCGATAACCTTGACGAGGTGTTCTCGCTTGCATCAAAAGCGCAAAAGCTTGAAGAGGGGCTGTCGATAGCGTATCACGGCAACATAGTGGATCTTCTTGAATATGCGGTTGAAAAGAACATACACATTGACCTTTTGAGCGACCAGACATCCTGCCACAATGCATATGAAGGCGGCTACTGCCCCGCAGGGCTTACGTTCGAGCAGCGCACCGAAATGCTGCACACCGACAGAGAAGGCTTTAAGGCGCTTGTGGATAAGTCCCTGCGCCGCCACTTTGATGCGATTCAGTCACTTACAAAGCGCGGCACATACTTCTTTGATTACGGCAATTCGTTCATGAAGGCCGTGTATGACAGCGGCGTAAAGGAGATTTCCAAGAACGGTTATGACGAGAAGGACGGCTTTATTTTCCCATCCTATGTTGAGGATATAATGGGGCCGGAACTTTTCGATTACGGCTACGGGCCGTTCCGCTGGGTATGTTTGTCGGGCAAAAGCGAAGATCTTGACAAGACCGATGCCGCCGCAATGAGCTGTATCGACCCGAACCGCCGTTTTCAGGACAGGGACAACTACATCTGGATACGCGACGCAAAGGAGAACAATCTTGTTGTCGGCACACAGGCAAGAATACTTTATCAGGATGAGCTTGGCCGCATGCGCATAGCACTGAAGTTCAACGAAATGGTGCGCAACGGCGAAATAGGCCCCGTAATGCTCGGCCGCGACCACCATGACGTGTCGGGTACGGATTCGCCCTTCCGCGAAACAAGCAACATAAAGGACGGATCAAACGTAATGGCGGACATGGCGGTACAGTGCTTTGCGGGCAACGCATCTCGCGGCATGAGCCTGTGTGCACTGCACAACGGCGGCGGAGTCGGCATAGGCAAGGCCATAAACGGCGGATTCGGACTGGTGCTTGACGGAAGCGAGCGTGTTGACAACGTTATAAAGAGTGCAATGAGTTGGGACGTTATGGGCGGCGTTGCAAGAAGGAGCTGGGCGCGCAACCCCCACGGCATGGAAACGGCGGCAGATTACAACATGCGCCGCAAGGGTGAAGGCCACATAACCATTCCGTATATTGTTGACGATTGCCTTATTCAAAATGCGGTAAACGCAAAAATGGACAAATAACAGCGAAAGGATAATAAAAATGGAAAGAATAGTTGAATGTGTACCCAATATAAGCGAAGGCAGGCGGAGCGAAATAATCGAGGCAATAGTAGATGAGGTAAGGTCAACGCCTTCCGTAATGCTGCTTGACTATTCAAGTGACGAAAGCCACAACCGCACGGTCATAACCTTCATGGGAGAGCCCGAAGCGGTGGTCAATGCGGCGGTAAAGCTTGCAAAAAAGGCCGCGGAGCTTATCGACCTTACCTGCCATACGGGTGAACACCCCCGTATGGGCGCGGTTGACGTGATTCCGCTTATACCCATTCGCGGCATAACAAATGAAGAAACCGTGGAGCTTTCAAAGCATCTTGCCCAAAGGGTATGTGAGGAGGCGGACATTCCCGTTTTCCTTTATGAGGACAGCGCATCCGCACCGCACAGAGTAAACCTTGCCGCCGTGCGCAAGGGGCAGTTTGAGGGCATGGCCGAAAAGGTACAACAGGAAGAATGGGAGCCCGACTTTGGCGGCAGGCGCATACACCCGACCGCGGGCGTGGTGGCCGTTGGGTGCAGAATGCCCCTTGTTGCGTTCAACATAAACCTTTCAACAAGCGACGTTTCGATAGCAAGCAAGATTGCCAAGATAATTCGCCGCTCCTCCGGCGGATTTGATTGCGTAAAGGCACTTGGCATAATGATCGACGAAAGGAACATTGCGCAGGTTTCAATAAACATGACCGATTTTACCCGCACACCGCTTTACCGCGTGCTTGAGCTTGTGCGCTTTGAGGCGGCACGTTACGGCGTACACGTTGTGGGCACGGAGATAATAGGTCTTACGCCCATGCGCGCACTTGTGGACAGTGCGGAATACTATCTGCAAATAGAGAACTTTGACGCGGACAAGCAGGTGCTTGAAAACTACATTCAGTAAGGAACGCCCGCATGACAACGCTTGTTTACAACATAGGCAGGCTTGTGACCCCGCTTGGGTCAAAGCCGCGCGGCGGACTTTTGCAGTCAGACACGGCTAAGTACCATAATGCCGCCGTGCTTATTGAGGATGGGTGCATAGCCGCCGTATATGAGAACGGCGAACTGCCCAACATTGGCGCGGATGCCGTGACGATAGACGCGCACGGCCGCCTTGTAACTCCCTCACTTATAGATGCGCACACTCACCTTGTGTTCGGCGGTTGGCGGCAGAATGAAGTACCGCTGAAGATCAACGGTGCAGGGTACTTGGACATACTCCGTGCCGGCGGCGGCATACTGTCAACCGTGCGTGCAACGCGCGCGGCAAGTGAGGATGCGCTTTATGAGAAGAGTTTCGCCTTCCTTGATGAACTTATGGCGCAGGGCGTGACTGCGGTTGAAATAAAAAGCGGCTACGGCCTTGATAAGGAAACGGAGCTGAAACAGCTTCGCGTAATAAAGCGGCTTAAAGAAAACCACGCCATGGACGTTGTTGCGACCTACTTGGGCGCACACGCCGTGCCCGAGGAATACGCGGGGCGCAGTGGAGAATACATCGATTTTATAATAAATGAGATGCTCCCGTTGATAAAGCGTGAGAACTTGGCGGAATTCTGTGACGTGTTCCTTGAAACGGGCGTTTTTAACGTTGAAGAGAGCGAAAGACTGCTTTCCGCCGCCAAGAGCATGGGCTTTGGGCTAAAGGTACACACGGACGAAATAGACTGCATAGGCGGCAGTACGCTTGCATCAAAGCTTGGCGCCGTGAGTGCGGAACACCTTATCGCAACCGATGATGCGGGTCTTTTCGCCCTTTCGGACAGCACTGTTACGGCCGTGCTTTTGCCCTGCACATCGCTTTATCTCAACAAGAGCTTTGCCCGTGCACGGGATATGATTCGCCTTAATATACCCGTGGCCATTGCAACGGACTTTAACCCCGGCAGCTGCCCATCATTAAACATAGGCTTGTGCATGACAATGGGCTACCTTAAATACCGCATGACACCCGAGGAGGTGCTGACCGCCGTCACGCTCAATGCGGCGTGTGCCATA
The DNA here is from genome assembly GCA_964612925.1 of uncultured Clostridium sp. Taxonomy (GTDB): domain Bacteria; phylum Bacillota; class Clostridia; order Christensenellales; family CAG-138; genus Phil1. The sequence goes on from CAZTFU010000021.1 coordinate 8,118, forward strand.
GGCCGCGGAAGCACATTGGGTAGCATTGAGGTGGGCAAGCGCGGCGACCTTGTTATATGGGATGCCGAGGATTTGGAAACGCTGTGCTACAGAATGGGCTCCAACCTTGCCCACACGGTTATAAAGGGCGGCAAAAGAGTAATATAAAGCGAATTTACGGAGGAAAACCATGCTTTGCGAATTAAAAATAAACGAGTATATGAATCTGCTTGCAAGTGATGCTCCCGCCCCCGGCGGCGGCAGTGCAAGTGCGCTTTGCGGGGCGCAGGGCGTTGCGCTTTGCGCAATGGTGGCCGCGCTTACGATAGGCAAAAAGAAATATGAGGAGCATTGGCCGCTCTGTGAAGAGGTATGCAAAAAGGCACTTGAGCTAAAGGAGCGCATGATGCACCTTATCGATGAAGATACGGCGGCATTCGAGCGGGTAAGCGCGGCATATAAGCTGCCCAAGGATACCGACGAGCAGAAGGCCGCGCGAAGTTATGCAATAGCGGAAGCTACGCTCGGTGCAACGCTTGTGCCGCTTGAAACGCTTAAAACCGCACATGAAGCCATGCTCCTTGCCGAGAGCCTTATAAGCAAAAGCAACACCAACTGTGCAAGCGATATAGGCGTTGCCGCGCTGAATACGGTAAGCTGTGCGCGGGGCGCATGGCTGAATGTTAAAATAAATCTCGGCGGCATTCGCGATTCCGCACGCTCCGAGGAAATACGCCGCGTGGGCAGTGAACTGCTGAACGAATGTGAAGAGGCGGGTGAGCGCATTTACCGCACCATACTTGCCCAAATGGAGGAATAAACATGCGAGAACTTCGCGGCGCGGCGGCCGCACAATCGATTTGCGCCAAGGCAACGGAGAATATAGCCGCACTTGCCGCCATGGGCATTGTGCCGCGGCTCGGCGTTGTGCGCATTGGCGAAAACGCGGCGGATTTATCCTATGAACGGGGACTTACAAAGCGTTTTCTTTCCGTAGGAGCGGAGGTGGAAATACATGCGCTTGATGCCGACTGCACGTATTCCGATGTTGCCGACACCATACGCGCACTTGATAATAACCCTTCCGTACACGGCATATTGCTTTTTCGCCCTCTACCCCGCCATTTGAACGAAGGGGAGCTTATATCCCTCATTTCCCCGATAAAGGATGTTGACGGTGCGACCGTTATGAACGGCGGACTGCTTTTTAACCGCAAAGAGTGCCACGTTCCCTGCACGGCGGGCGCAGTCATTGCCCTCATGGATGAATACGCAATAGACCCGCGCGGCAAGAACGTGAGCATTATCGGCAGGAGCGGCGTTGTGGGCAGACCCCTTATGTTGCTGCTTACCGACCGCGATGCAACCGTTACCGTGTGCCACACAAAAACGCATGACATGGCCGCGCATTGCAGAAAGGCGGACATAATAATCGCCTGTGCGGGTCATGCCGACACGATAACCGCCGACATGGTAAAGCGGGGCGCGGTGCTTATAGACGTGGGCATGAACATGGGCGAAGGCGGCCTTTGCGGCGACATATCGAGCGATTGCTACGCGCTTTCCTCCGCATACACGCCTGTGCCCGGCGGAGTGGGCGCGGTCACAACGGCAGTACTGCTGCAAAACACCGTGCGCGCCGCACTCGTGCAAAGCGACAAGCCGACAATCGGTGTAGCGCAATAAACGGCAGACGGCAAGGCCAAATCACAAGGTAAATCGGAACAAAACCACACAACAACAAAACAAAACAAACAAAACGGGCGTGCTGTGGCAAAAGGCTTACAGTGCGCCTGTTTTATATGCCTACCCGCCGCAAGGAGCGGCTTGCGCACGCATTCCCTCTCAGTCACGGCTTGCGCCGTGCCACCTCAGCACAAGGCACACCCTACGGGCGTCCCGGAGGGAGAGCCAAGACGGAGGCTCGTTTATTCAGCCAGTCTCCCCGCCCAAGCTCCTGCGGCGCAAGCCGCTGTGCAGGCGCAACTCAATTATGCCCTACAGTTGGAACAAACCGCTGTGGTAACTCGGCTATGCTGTTCCCAACTTACTTCGTTTGTCCGCGCCAGCGTGCGAGGGTAGGTTGGGAGGGGGTGCAGGGGGGCTCCAAGGGAGGGAAACTTCCCTCCCTCCAGCCCGCCCTGCAAAAGGAATAAAGCAGTTCGTTTGCTTAAACTTGTGCGCCACAAGGCGCAGGCAGAAAAGCGTGTTCTGTACAAACCAATGTAATTCAACCACGGTGGAAACGCTTTTCAGTTCCACTCCTCAGCAAGAAGAAAATCTCGAATATTGCGGTGCTTGATCCCGTTTCGGCTCATGTCGAGCTCGTCCAGAGAGACAACATATTTCGGGTAATTATCACGAATGCCGTCATATGCGCCAAATTCGCGCCGAACGGTTTCGTCATGGGCAAGCAGGTAACAAACCTGCACATACAGCTTCTCGCCCTGTTTATCGCAAACAAAATCAATTTCCTTATCTCCGCTTTTGCCAACGGTCACATTATAGCCTCGACGCAACAGTTCCAGATAGACGATGTTCTCCAAAATGAGATTGATATCCCGCATATTGCCGCCAAAGACAGCCTCGCGAATGCCATGGTCGGCAATGTAATACTTCTCGTTGGAGGAAAGAATTTGCTTGCCTTGTAAATCCTCACGCTTTACCTGATAGAACAGATACGCATCAGAGCAATACTTGATATAGTTCAAAATGGTCTCGGGAGCTACGGTACGTTGCTCATTTTTCAGGAACTTGGAAAGTGAGTTTGCGGAGAATGTGGTTCCCACATTGGCAATCACATAAGATATAATGCGTTCCAGCAAATCCACATCCCGAATTTTGTTTCGCTTCACAATGTCCTTGAGCTGGACGGAATTGAACAAGTCATGAAGGTACAGTTTTGAGGGAGCGTCCTCATAGCGAATGTTGGCAAGGTAGGGCATACCGCCCGAGAGCAAATACTTTTGGAAAGCCTTTTGAATCGACTCGTTGGGAGCGATGGTACGGTACAGTTCCAAAAACTCCGCAAAAGAGAAAGGGTAAATGACAAAATCCACATAGCGACCGCCGAGATAAGTAGACAGTTCGCCCGACAGCAGTTTTGCGTTAGAGCCGGTAATGTAGATGTCGCAATCCAGTGTCACGCGCAAGGAATTGATGCACTTTTCCCAGTCCTTGACTTCCTGAATTTCATCGAAGAACAGATAGACCTTGCCCTGAATATCCGCCGCTCGTTTGGTGATTTCGTCATGAAGTGCCTTGGCTGTTTGCAGATGGGCATAGTTCATATCCTCAAAATTTACGGAAATGAACCGCATGGGACTGATACCCGATTCCACAAGTTCTTCTTTGATCAATTCAAGCATGACCGACTTGCCGCAGCGGCGAATACCCGTCATAACCTTTATCAGCTCCGTTCCGATAAACGGACGGATGCGCCTCATATACAGTTCACGTTTGATCATAAAAATCAGCCTCCTCACTTTAATCTGCTCAAAGCGTAACACATTTATATCTTAATTTCAATGGCCGATTCACAATTTTATAAGTTATAACTGATAGATTCAAAAGCTGACGTAAATTATCGGTTATATATTTGGCTTGTACGATCCATCACTCAAATAAATAATGCAAAAGCCGCCCCCGTGCAGGGAGCGGCTCGAGTATGGTGTATATTGTTTTTGCGAATACACGCCTATGGCGGCAAATGCTTCCGCCCTCAATTCATTGAACTTGGGCGGCGCGCATGGTTGAATACGTTGCCCCGCGTGGTCACGACAACATTGTCAAAGCCCGCTGAGCAGTGTGCAAACACGGGCTCCCCATTTTCAAGAAAGCCTATGCATATGCCTATGTGGTTGCCCTCGTTCGTGGGGTAGCGGTTCATAAAGGCGATGTCACCCACGCGGATTTCGTCAAAGCTTATGTCCGCGCTCTTGTCCCATTGGTTCCATGTGCCGTTGCCAAACAGCGTTTCCATTTCGCCAAAGCTGTAGCCGAGCTGAATAAACGCCCAGCTTACATAGCCCGAACAGTCAAGACCATAGGGCTTTGATTGCCCCGTGGATTCGCTGCCGCCGCTCTCTACTTCCCGTATTTCGCCCCATGCACTGTCTTTGCCCACGGCACCGCTTTTGCCGCCCCAGAAATAGTTCACTTCACCCACTATGCTGCATGCGGCCTCCGCAAAGGCAAGGCGTTTTTCGCTTGAAGCGTCGGCAATCTCGCCTTCCTTCTCTCTGCCTATACTCAGGGCAAGGCTTATTTCCTCATCGCTAAGGCAACGGTAGTTCTTTTCGCGTATAACGTCGGTCAGCTTGTTTATGCCCATTATGACGAGCGATGCCAAAAGCAGTACAGCCGTCATAATGACCACGCGCTCGGCCGCGCCCTTCATGGTTTTGGCGGTTTTCTTTCGTTTATATTCGCGCCGAGTCAGCTTCTTTTCGGTCTCCATAGAGTCGGTTAGTCTCCTTTGTATATTGGGGCAATATTATTTATGCCCGTGCTTATAAAGCATGCGGTTGTCAAGTGCCCACAGCCTTTCGGTAAAGCCGCCGTCCACTATGCCCGAAAGCGAATCGAACATTTCAAACAGCCTTGCATCCAACAAGTCCACTTGGCTGACTATTTCGGCCTCCGGGAACATGGGCGGCGTTGGGGAGCCGAACTCCGGCACGCCGTGGTGCGCCATTATCATGTGCTCAAGCAGGTGCTTTGTATCCTCGTTTATCATAAGCTCCGCCGCGGCCCGCTCTATCATCGCAAGGCCAAGCTGAAGGTGCCCGAGCAGTTGCCCCTCGGTGCTGTATGTGCTTGCAAGGCCAAGATCTCCCACGACAAGTTCCTTTGTTTTTGCAATGTCGTGCAGTATTATGCCCGCATAGACAAGCTCACTGCTCAAAGCAGGATACAGCGGCTTATATACACCGATTATGCCCTTTGCACTTTCAAGCATCGTAACGGTGTGGAAAAGCAGTCCCCCTCGCATTGCATGATGGAGTTTTAATGCCGCAGGCCAGCGCAAGAGCTCCTCGCGGTTCTCTTTAAGAAGATACTGTGTAATAAGCTTGAGATCGGGATCGGTAAATTCGTCTGCGGTTGCGAATATGCGCTCATATGCTTCAAGCGGGTCTATAGGCGCGCAGGGCACAAGAAGCGACATGTCAACCTCCTCATTCTCTCGAAGCTGCCGTATGCGGTCTATTTTAAGCTGCTCGCCATCCTTCCACATGTTTATCGTGGCGCGCACCTTTATTACGGTATTGGGCTCATATGTGCCGTGAACCTCGCTTGCGTAGTCCCAAAGTTTTGCGTTGCATTCGCCCTCGGCATCGGCAAGCGTCATATCAAGATACGCCGCGCCCTTAACGTTGCTTTTCACCGCAACGCTTTTTATTATGCAAAAGCCCTCAACCTGGTTTGCGCTTGCATTGTATACTCTGCTCAGTAGTCCCATCCTGCCCATATTTACTGCCTCCAAAACAAGTTTTATAGATTATATCAAAAATTCAGTTTATGTTAAAGCCGTCCGTCTGCATTGTTGTACCGTCATGCCTCACCCAAAGTGCCTCGGCAGAATCAATGCTTTCGATAAGCGCAAGGCCGCGCTCCTCATCCATTATAAACAGAGCCGTTGACAGCGCATCGGCAAGGGCACCCGAATCGCAAATCACCGTCACTGCGGCGAATCCGTTTGCGCTTGACAGCGTTTCGGGGTCTATTATGTGGTTATAGCGCACGCCGTCCACCGTATAATAGCGTTGATAATCCCCGCTGGTTACAACATAATTGCCGCCCGCAACGCCCACCATGCCGAGTGTTGAGCTTGAAAACGGATTTTGCACGGCTATTTGCCACTCTTCGCCGTTCGGCTTTGTGCCGAATGTGCATACGTTGCCGCCAAGGCTCAACAGTGCCGCAGAAACCTCTCCGTCTTCGCAAATGGAGGGAAGCTCTTCCATTATAAGCTGACCCGCGAACCCCTTGGCTATCGCGCCAACATCAAGGCGTGTATGCTCATCGGTAAAATAGACGGTGCCGTTTTCCTCATCCAATACTACGGAATCGATATCCGTGTGCTCGGATGCGGCAATAAGCTCATCCTTTGGCGGTAATGCGGCATTGTCGGGGTCGTCAAGCCCCGCTTCTCTATATTCGTGCCATATGGAAAGCACACTGCCCATGGCCGCGTTCACTGCCCCTTCGCTCAAGTTGTAGGCGTATTTTGCAAACCGTATAAGCTCAACGGTCTCATTCGGCACACAAACGGGCGCACTTGCCGCCGTGCGGTTCACACTCATCAGGCTTACGGCGTCATCGTATTCATTATATATGTCAAAAAGCTTGTTGAGGTAAATAAGCCTTTCGTGCACCGCAAGTGCGCATTCTGCGGCGCTTTTTTCGCTTTTTGCGTATACGGTCAGCTCCGTTACGGTGTCAAACACATCAAAAAAGCTGTATTGATATTTCCCTGTGCCCATGGATTCACAGCCGCACATACAAATAAGCATCAGCACCGCCAAGGCTATGGCCGATATACGCTTCATTCCTCAACCCCCGATGCTATGTATGCTTCCATTCGGCTCAAAAGGTTGTACCCTGCCGCCTCACTGAGAGCGGACGCAAGGCTTTCCTTTGTGCCTATGCCCATATAGTTTGAATTGTAATAGGTTTTCAGTCCTTCATAAAATGCGCCTTCGCCTATCCAATCAACAACATATGAATAAAACTTGTACCCGTAGGCATACACCACATAGAAGTAATCCTCACCCGACAGTTCCTTTAATGAAGCGTCAAGCCGCTTTGTGCGCACATAGTTTTCCCTGAAGAAGGCATATCTTTCCCGCTCAAAATCGGCGGCTGTGGTTTCGTTAGCATAATCCTTCAAAAATTCGAACCCAAGGTATTCCACAAGCGATTCGTCAAGCCACGGCGAATTTATCTGATCGCTGCCCACCACGCCGTAGAACCACTGGTGCGCCACCTCGTGCCCTATAACAAGCATACCTGCGGCACTATCCTCCTTCCAATCGCCCTTATAGGTCATTATAAGGCCGGGGTATTCCATGCCGCCGCTTAAATCAAACGGCACGACATAAAAGTCATTATATGGGTATTCCCCTATTTTTTCGCTGAAGAAATCTATGGCCGCCGCGGCGCATTTTGCGGCAAACTCTGCCTTTTTCTTAGATTCGCCTATCGCGTGCACCGTGACCCTGTTCGATCGGGCGGAGGCGGTGTATTCTACCCCGTCCGTAATCAGTGCAAACGCAAATTCCCTAACGCTCGGCGCACTTATGTAGTATACGGTATATGCGCCGTCCGCTTCTTCGCTCACACGCGAACCCGTGTGCGCAAGCGTAAGGTCACGCGGCACGCTCAACGCAACCTTATAATCGGATGTGCGGCTGTAAAAACTGTCCCCTATGCCTATATAGGACTCCGTCCGCCAAGCTCCGTTTTCATACATCGCGGCGATGGGCAATGCGTTACCGAGCATACAGCCCGTGGAGTTTATGCCGAACCTGCTTGAGGTTTCGGGCACGGTCATTTCAAAGCGCAAAAACAGCTGTGCCTGCTCGTCGGGTGCAATCTCGTGCGGAAGCGAAACGGTAAGAAGCTTGCCGCCCTCACTCAGGGTATATGCGGCGGTTACACCGTCCGCAGATACACTGCTTATTTTTGTGCAATCGGGTTCAACATCGTTTGCATGTATGCGAAGGACTATATTATACAGCGTATCCTCGCTTTTGTTCACATATGTAAGGCGCATCATGCCCCTTAATGTGACCACGGAGGAACGTTTTTCCACCTGTATTGAAAATTCGTACAGGTCGCGCTCACGCACGGCGGTGGCGGAAGCGTCGTCCGCTATTGTTGTGCTCAGCTGCCGCGGTGTAGCTAACGGGGATTCAGTTTGGGCCTCGGCGTCCGCAAAATAGAGTGCGTCAAGCTCGCTTGAGACGGTATCCTTCGGCTTGGTATCGGTCATGCTCTGCCAAAATACGGCAATAGCCGCAACACAAATAAGTGCGGCGGCCGCCGATAAAAGCTTTAATGCGATTGTACCGTCAAAGCGCGGATGCAGTCTTTTCATGCCTCAAAGCACCCCTAAGTCAGTTACTAAATCAGTTAATTGTAATACAGCCCGAATATATATAGCCGTATTGGCCGCCCACAAGGCAATAATACCATGTGCCCTCAACACTTATCACGGTTACGGCCGTGCCCGCCGAGAAGCTTGCCGTGACGGGGTAGGCGGTTCCCGCGCCGCTGCGCATGTTGGCGATTATGCCGCTTGCAATGCGGGCATTGCCCTGCTCATTTGCGGTGGGAGCGGCGGTTGGTGCGGGTGTGGGCGTTGCGGACGGGTTCAGTCGGTTGTTTGAGAACATGCCGCCCGATGTGTCAGAACCGCTTGTGCTGTTTGAACCGCTTGTGCCGCCCACGGCATTCGTATCGGGCAATGTCACGGTGTCAAGCGTGGGATATACCACGGTTTCGCTCTTTTTGACATAGCGTGTGCGCATATAGCCGCTAACTCCGTTGTAGCTTCCGTACCACCAGCCCTTTTTCGGGTTTGAGGTAACGCTGACCTCTGCACCCGAGGGGATGGTTACAAGCTTTTTTGAATCCGTGCTCATGGATTTATAGACGTATGTTTTGTTCTTTGCCTTGTATGCTACGGTCACGGCGTCGGTATCGTCGGGGTCGGCAAGTATATATTCGGTCTTTACATAACCCAATGTGCCGTCCTCCGTTTCGACCTTGCACCAATCCTTTGCAAGCTGTAAAAGCATTACTCGCGTTCCGCTCGCAAGCGTACACACGGTTGTATCGTTCTTTGTTGAGGAGCCCGTGCGAAGCGGCGTATTATCATACCTTATAACGCCCGGTATTTCGGCGGGATAAGGCTTGGTATCCTCGGGCTGTTTATAATCGGAATATGCGGGAATTTCACTCTTTAGCCGCTTTACAAGTGCGGCATCCTCAGCCTTTTTGCGGGTCACCACGCAGGTGGTTCCCGGCGGGCAATTATAGAATATGAATTGCGCAACATGCGGCAGTACCCTGACACAGCCGTGGGATACGTTTTTGCCAAGCTTTTTATATGCCGTGCGGGACATGGATGTAAGGCTTGTGGAATTATACATTATCGAATGGATGTATATTCCGCGCACCACCTGCGTCCAATACTGCGCATACTGCCCAAACGCCACAAAGTAGCCGAAGCGCTCCTTCATGTCGCCAAGCTTATATGTGCCCGAATTTGTGGCATGGCTTGCATCCCCCGTGGTACACAGGCTCTGCACGACTATGTTGCCGCCTATTTTACCCTCATAAACGGTTATCACTTGGTTTTTAAGGTCAATCTCTATAACGTATTTATTGGGGTCGGTATTGTCGTAATCCACTTTGCTGGTCCACCCGTCAAGCACCTCGGCTTTGGCCGCCGTGGGGAACACCGCCATTGCGCCGAGAGAGATTATACAAAGCATTACGGCAAGAATCTTTTTAAGCATTGCTACCTCCGTTTTGTTTACCCGCTTTTCTTATATTGTCTATTATATCTGCGGCACCCGCATCATCATTGCCGCCGAGTCTGCATAAAAGATATGTCACTATAAAGCACGCTATGAACAAAGCCGCATCTATCGCAATGCCCCATCCCGTGCGCACACCGGGGTAGATAAGCACTATGCTTGACAGCAGCAGCCCTATCGCGCCATAGTAGGCATAGCCGTAGTGCTTGTCGAACAGCCGCCTTACCGCCGCGATAAGCACGACCACGACCGCCAATGCACCCGCCGCCGCACAGAGCAGCATGGGTATATCAAGCGTGTTGAATGCCGAAAGGAACGGTTCGTATATGCCAAGATATATCATTATAAACGATGTGCTTATGCCCGGTATCACCGCGCCAAGGCCGATAAGCGCACCGCCGAGCACCGCGGTGAAGCCGTTGAACGGCATACTTTCGCCGCCCGTAAGAGTGCGCTGTAAAAGCACCGTGCCGAATATTATCATAATGCCGCAAAGCGTGCCCAAAAGATAGCGAAACTTAAAGCCGCGGCGGTTCGCCTCCCCAAAGAGAGAGGGCAGGCCGCCAAGCACCATGCCTATAAGTGCCCACATAACGCTTATGCGGAATGCCCCCATAAGCACGCCCACAACGCGCCCCGTGGCGAACAGCCCTATCAGGCCGCCGATGCCAAGCGGCAAAAGATAGCACACGCTCGGTATGAAGTTTTTGAATATGCCGCATATGGCATCAAGTGCGCCCTTGTATACGCCCATGGACACCGCAAGCACGCCGCCGCTTGCCCCCGGCAGCATGGCCGCAACGCCGATTGCAAAGCCCTTTATAATTCGCGCAAGAAAGCTTCCCCCTGATTTTTTCATGGCGCAATCCATCCTCCGTAAGGTAAAATGAGTGTACCTGCCCACCATGCAGATAAACGCACTTTTATTGTACCAAATCGGCGGCCATGTTTGCACCCCCAAAGGCAAAAATTAACACAAGGTTCATAAAATAGGGAAAAATCGCAATGCGTAAATCGAAATCGGGGGTGTAAAGTCAAAAAATACCCGCTTGAGTGGGGAGTCACACCCATGCGTCCTCTCGGTCACGGCTTGCGCAGACATGCCCTCTCAGTCACGGCTTGCGCCGTGCCAGCTCAGCACAAGGCACACCCTACGGGCGCCCCACAGGGGGAAACTTCCCTCCCTTAAGCCCGCCTTGCAAAAAGGGCAAAAGAAACTCGTTTTGCTTAACCTCATGCACCGCAAGGTGCAGGCAGGGAAGTAGGGTCTGTACTGAATGAAGTTACTATATGAATCTGCTGTAAGATCGTGTTATACATCGGCTAACGCCGTAGTCACTTATGTACTACAAGCTACTTTTTATTCTTTATTGTCAGAGGATTAAGGGGAGGATATCCTCCCCTTCAACCCTCCGACACCACCCACATCCCCTCCTTATCCCGCTATGCGCGGGGCAAACGAAGTAAGGAGGGAACACATAAATCAAACCCCACAGCGGTTTGTTCTCGCTGTAGGGCATAATTAAGTTTCTTTAGCACAGCGGCTCCGCCGCAGGAGCTTTTGCGGGGAGGCAAACTGACCGAACGAGCCACTGCCTCTTGGCTCTCCCTCTGGGGCGCCCGTAGGGTGTGCCTTGTGCTGAGCTGTCACCGAAGGTGACTGAGAGGGCGGAACAGATAATAAAGAAAAGATAAGAAGGATTTTTCACCCTTCACTCTCTTGGCTCCCCCCTCACACTGCCGCCATGATAAACGAATACAACAGCTTCGCGCCGTAAAATATCATAACCGCGCCGCAGATTATGTTTATCACGCGCAGTACTTTGTCCGTAAACTTGGTGCTGAAAAGCGAAATGAGCGTTGTTACGGACAAAAACCATATTACGGAGGCCGAGGCAAAGCCGCACACGAACTCAAGCTCTCTCCCTGCGGGAAGCGATGCCCTGAATGCGCCGAGCATCATTGACCCGTCTATCAACGCCTGCGGATTTATCCACGTTACCACAAATGCGGTGGATATCACCTTTATCAGCGGCATATCCACATTCGTTGACGTGTCCAATGTGCTTTTTGAGCGGATAAGGCCGATGCCGATATATATAACGATAATACTGCCGATAAGCAAAATTGCCGTTTCAAGTAGTTTTGACGCCTGCATTATCGCCCCGATTCCGAAAAAGCACGCAAGGCTGAGCGCAATATCAAAAAATATTATTATAAGCGCCGTAATGTAGCAGCGGCGTTTTGGCTGCGTAAGCGCGGTGTTTATAACAAAAATGTTCTGCATTCCTATGGGCGCAACATATGCAAGTCCTATCGACAGCCCCTGAAGATAAATATCCATACCCGCTCCTTTTTTCTTATCTTATAATATGATATTATACCTCTGTGCGCCGCAAGGCAATAACGCACAAAATTGTGACCAAGTAAGGAGCAGCTTACCGTGTTTGAACCGCATTATGATTGTCCGTGCCTTGAAAGGTGTCCTCTGAATTTCGCCATGTCCGTAATAGGCGGCAAGTGGAAAATGCAGATTATCTGCGCACTTAACGGAAGCGGCGCATTAAGATACAATGAGCTTAAAAGGCGGCTTGGCGGCATATCCAATACCGTGCTTGCAAATGCCTTATGTGAGCTTGAATCGGCAGGACTTGTCACGCGCACCGAGTATTTACAGGTGCCCGTGCGCGTGGAATACGCCCCGACCGACAAGGCCGCGGCACTTATGCCCATACTCGAACGGCTCAGCGCGTGGAGCGAGGACATGATGCGCTCGAGCACGCAATCCGATTAAGAAAATAAAAAGACCCACAGCATAACCGTGGGTCTGTGCCTGTCGAAAAAGCGGGGTTGTTAAGGGGCGGCAGCCCCCTTAAATCAATTCCGGCTTTGACGACATGTGCGTCAAAACGGATGAAAACCCATAGGTTTTCGTACTTTGCGAGTTTTGCCGCCCGTGAACGAATGTGAGAGGCAAAACTCGAGAAAACTCGAAAAAGTGGCAACTGCCACTTTTTCGACACTGAGACCCACAGCATAACCGTGGATCGAATCGCATTTTTCGTTTATTCTCGTGTTACAGGCCGATGCGCTTCATAAACGCATCATAGGAATTGACATCTTCCGTATCGGTTTTTGATATGCGGCGTATGCTTTTCAGTCTTGACGGCAGGCGGCCGATATTCGCAAACACGCGCGCCACCCATGCCACAGGCAAAAGATAGGGTCTTTTTTGTAAAAACGTATACCGTGCCTCTATATCCTTTGCACGCGGGAAGATCATACGCCATATAACCTTGCCGTGGGAGGCTTCCCCGTCTCCCGCATTCCTAAGCTCTATTACCGAATGGTCCCGCGTGTGGCCGAACAGGTCAGAATCAAGCGTATATTCAAGCAGAGCATCAAGCGCGGCCGTATCGGCGGCGGGAAGCGGACACACCGTTTCCACCCCGAACCACTCGCGGCAGGCATTCATCACCGTATAAAAGAATGTATCAAGCTTCAGCGCGGCAAACTCATTGCAAATGCCGTTCCAATCGAGCGTATTGTCATGTTTTTTTATAAAAAGAGCCACATCAAGGTACATTCTTATCCCCGCGCCGCCGCCGTAAAGGTGCTTTGCAATGTGGCACAGAGTGTATATAAAGTGAAAATCAAGGCTTGGCATGAAGCGTAGCCCCTCATCCCTCTCGGCATGCTGCCATGCGGATTCAAAATAGGACTGCATATCCGCACGCTCGTCAAGGTTGCCGTCCATAAGGTTTGTGTGTATTTCGTAATACTCGGCACCCTTAATGTAGGAATATGTCGGCTCCCAATCCTGCTTCACGGTATAGCCGAGATAAAGCATAAGCTCGTGCGTCCTCTGCCTGTCCTCTTTATGGATAAGCAAGTCTATGTCACCGAATGTCCGCAGCTCCTCCGTAGGATAAAGCCGCCTGAGATAATACCCCTTCACGGGCATGTGCTCAATGCCTTGTGCGCTAAGTTCCCTTGAAAGCGACTCAAAGTCAAGGCAGCGATTCAGCCCCGAGGCCACGGCACCGTACAGTATCCCGTCAAGCTGCCTTGAAACATCCTCATCCTCAAACAGGCCGCGCCTTTTATTCTCATACGAGAGCACCGGCAGCAGATTCTGCCGCGCCGCATGGCCAAACGCCTCCGCCGCCGAAACGGGAGCACATCCCGTCTCTGCGCACAGCACAAAATCCCTAAGTATCAAAATAAACTCGTTTTTAGGCATGTGGGGTGGAAGGAAGCTCCTTTCCGGTCATAATATCAATAACCGCTATTTCCGGCGGGTTGTTTATTCGCGGGATAATCCCGTGACCCGCCAGCCCGCTCGAAATCACCATTTGCATATTCTCGCCAAGGTGAAAATATCCGCAGTCATATTCGGGCCAAAAGCCCTGCATCGGCGCATAAAGGCCGCCTATAAACGGCACGCGTATAAGCCCGCCGTGGGTGTGCCCGCTCAGCACAAGGTCCACATCCCACAATTTATACGCACCGTTGAATATAAACGTATCGGGCATGTGAGCAAGGCATATCTTGGGAAGCGATGTATCCTCAAATTCCTTCAAGAATACATATTCCGCCGATGTTGTAAACTCCTCCTCCGTGCGGCCAAAGTAAAAAGCGTGCCCCATCGTTCCTCCGATACGAAGCGGCTGAGCCGCAACGGTCATATCCACATAGCTGTCATTTACAACAGTTGCCCCCACGGATGCTATCTTATCAAGTAACGAAGCATCTTTTCCCATATAATTCAGCTCGTGATTGCCCGGCGAGAAAAACACCGGCGCAATTTCGCACAACGCCTTTATCAATTCAAGAAGCCCCTGTACATCATCCTCATCCGCATCGTCGTCTATCATATCCCCTACAAGAAACACCGCATTCGGCTGCTGCGCGCGAATTTTCTCAATAAGCCGCGAATTCCCCCTGCCAAACGACCGCCCATGCAGGTCGCTCACAAGCACAATGCGCAACTCCGCCGAAGCATTTTCAAGCACCACACTGTATCGGCTTACGCTTATGCGCGCATTGTCTATGACCACGGCCAAAGCTGTCGCCGCAACGCACAGCGCCGCAATCAATATCAAAAGCGTTCCCTTTTTCACTTTATGTGAAGCATTCTCATAAACTTGTTCCATATGCGCCGCACCAAATTAACGATTCCGTCAACAAATTCCTCCGCATGGTATGCTATTCTGTGGCAGGTGAAGGTGATACGCCCCCGCAAGAATTATTCCCTTCATTTTCATACCCTCCCGTGTGTTAGTGGTTTATCCCAAGTATTTTTCTAAGCTTCACCAAATAGTAATACGGTCGAACCAGTTTGGGATATACAAGTGACAAGTGCCACACATAGATATCGTCCGATGTCATCTTCCTGATGTTGTGCAATGCCTGCGGGAGAGACATTTTATACTTGGTCGGAATTTGCTTTTGCATGTTGTTCTCATAAGCATGAACAACCAATTTGGAATTTAGCAGTTTTTTGCAATTGGAGGCGCATTTTGCCATTTCTTCATCGTTATGATTCACATAAAAGTCCATGCATTGTTCTACGGCTATGCAATCATCAAAACGCTTTGCGGAAAACCGGCTCGTTATACTTCCGTTCCTTTTTCTGTATATATAAAGCCTATCCTTTATAAGCGCAACCCTGTCGGCCATATATATAGCCTGCGGAATTCTTGCTTGATCTTCATGTATCAGCCCCGCGGGAAAACGGATATCGTTAAAAAGCATAGCACTATATAGTTTTGCGCATGCGGTAACCCATATTTTCCCATCCATTTTATACATGCTCATACATGCATCTCGGCCCGTCATCGTTTCTGTCGGATGCCGCCGCCCCACATCGGGCTTAGGTTCCTCTCCGTCTGTGAAAGTCATCATCCCGCACACCGAAATATCCGCATGTTCTTCCGTCAAAACTTCAAACAGTCTCTCAAGATACGTTTCGGCAATCATGTCATCGCTATCCACAAACGACAGATATTCGCCCCTGGCAATATCAATACCCGCGTTCCGCGCGGCGCTAAGGCCGCCGTTTTCTTGATGTATCACGCGAATGCGCTTGTCGCGCTGTGCATACTCATCACATATCGCGCCGCAGTTGTCGGGTGAGCCGTCATCGATAAGTATCAGCTCAAAATCCGTATATGTTTGCGCAAGTATGCTGTCAATGCACCTATGAAGATAGGGTTCGACCTTGTAAACGGGAACTATGACGGAGATCATCGGCATGATGTAAACATCCTCATTTCTTTTTGAATTATGTTCTTTAGCTGATCATAATAGCTGTTTAGCTTCTCGTGATTATATTCGTATTCTTTCTTGGGAATCGATCGGTAAATAAGTTCTATTTGCTTCGCGTCATCTGCGAATTTTATATACTCAAGATACTTTATCCACTCGTAACACCCTTTTACCTTATGACTTTTGCTGTTGACCACAATGCATGGCGTTCCCGTAATGGCCGCAAATATCATTCCGTGCAGTCTGTCCGTTATCACAAGCTCCGCTGAGCGAAATTCGGCATACTTTTCCTCCAGTTCCGCTTCTCGCTCAAATATCTCGACGGGAACTCCTATATTCATATCCGAATGCCATACATTATCTCCGAACAACTTTCTTGCCTGCTCGTTAATTTCATTTTCCATTACCGCGGTTAGAGTTTTTTCTCTGTCGGCTCGCAGGCAAAGCATACATCCGCTCCTCGATTGCCATTCAATGCAATGGTTTAAGGATAGTGCCATATCGGGAATCAGCACAACGTTTTTGTACAACGGCTTCATTACGTTATATGAAACCTGTTCCCTTGCGCAAAGAATCAAATTTGAATGTGCATTATAGATTCTTTGCGATTTTTGCTTTTCCTTCTCGCCATATTCTGATTCCTCGTAAAAAATCGTATTCGGCAAGCATATGATCGATGCCTTAGGGTTCTTGATTATCAGCTTGCGAAACAGCTTCTCCACCTCGGGCCAAAGCGTCCCAAGGTTCCCTCCCCCGTTTACAAGTATCAAATGCCCATCCATAACATTCATGTATCCATGCCGATTTAACAAAGATAATTGCTTTGTTGTAACCTCGGTATAACCAAGCTTCAGTTCGGTCAACATTGTTGTAACCGCTTCCGCAATGGCATGGTCGCCCATATTCCCATGCGTAGGCGAAAGTACAAAAAACGGCGTTCCTTTGTCCGTTTTCAGAAGCTGTCGCTTCAGCTCGATTGCCGCCTTTTTTGATTTTCTCGCCTCATACATGCACCCGTGAAGCTTTCTCAGCGGGTAAAGAATGTCTTTTTTCATAGTTATTCTTGTGTGGTGACCAATTCGGGGAACATCATATATCCCCACCACCTATGGTTCCATTCCATTTTGTTGTTGGCATCATCGTTCATTTCTTTTTCGAACATGAATGCACCTTCAACAACATCATGCATTTGGTTCGTACCGTATTCGTTAACCGAATATGCTGTTAGCTTTACTATATATTTCCCCGGAGCAAGGCAATCTGTCCTTAGGGTCAGTTCCGTCTGATTGTGTCCCTCCCGCACGGTTATGCACGGCTTCGACGTTGCAAGCCCCACCACTGTCTTATCCGCCGATTCCACAGTCATTCGAAATGCCATATCATCAATTTTCTTTTTTGACTTAAAGTCCACCCTTACCGCAATGTTTTCATTTCCTGTATACGTTGTGGTATTTGTATTAACAAAGGTAACCGTTTCCACAAAAACTTTTTGATCGATAATAGCATTATTTCGGACTATTCCCGTGCAATCGTTGACCAAGCTTGTTGTATATTGATTGCTCATATACACCCCAATTGCCTCCTCCACGTCGCCGTCAAAGACGACGCGGCCGTGGTCGAGGACGATGCAGCGGGTGCAGAGCTGGCGGATGGTGTTCATGTTGTGGCTGACGTAAAGCACGGTACGGCCTTCGCTGTTGGCGGCGTCGCCCATTTTGCCAAGGCACTTTTGCTGGAATTTCATGTCGCCCACGGCAAGCACCTCGTCCATGACCATTATTTCGCAGTCAAGGTGCGCGGCCACGGCAAATGCAAGCTTTACATACATGCCGCTTGAGTATCGCTTAACGGGCGTGTCTATAAACTGCTCCATTTCGGCAAATTCCACTATTTGATCGAACTTGCGGTCTATTTCGGCCTTTGTCATGCCGAGTATCGCGCCGTTCATATAAACGTTTTCACGCCCCGTCAATTCGGGATGAAAGCCCGTACCGACCTCAAGCATTGATGCAATGCGGCCGTTATAGCCTATTGTGCCGCTTGTCGGCGCGGTAACGCGGGAAAGCAGTTTCAAAAGCGTTGACTTGCCCGCCCCATTGTGGCCTATTATGCCAAGTGCCTCGCCTTTTTTTACCTCAATTGAAACGTCATCAAGCGCAAGGAACTTTTCCCCGATGCGCTGCGCCGTGCTTGAGCCTATTTTGCTGTTCGGGTCCTCCTTGCCGCGGATGCGAGCCATCAGGCTTTGCAAATCTCCGCGCAACGTGCCGCCGCCTATTGCACCAAGGCGGTATTCTTTTGAAACATGATCTATTTTTATTGCAAGTTCTTCCATATTCTCACCTCAAACCGTATCCATGAACGTCTTTTCAACCCTATTGAAAAGCATAATGCCAAGGAACAGCACCGCAAGCGTTATTGCCCAGCTTATAAAATAATAGCTCCATTCTATTGAGCCTATGCCCAAATATCCATAGCGGAACATGTTCACCACACTCGTTACGGGGTTGCACATGTACAGCGCATGCAGCTTACCACCCGGCGCAAATACCGAAAAGCCGTACATATCATATGCAATGGGGGTTGCGTACATCCAAAGCTGAGTTCCAAAGCCCACAAGCATTGCAAGGTCGCGGTATTTAGTGGTCAGCGCGGATATGATTATGCCGAAGCCAAGGCTTAACAGCGCAAGCTGTAAAATCAGCAACGGCGTCATCAAAGCCCACCAATTCGGCTGCACGCCCTGCTTTGTTACGGCATAATACACAAGGAATATTATAAGAAAAACATACTGTATGGCAAGGCTTATCAGTTCGGAAAACACGGTTGAAAGCGGCATAACAAGGCGCGGGAAATACACCTTGCCCATGGTTGCGCTGTTCGCAACGAACGTGTTTGCGGTCTGGGCGAGGCAGTTTGAAAAATACGTCCAAAGTATCGTGCCCGAAAGGTAGAACACGAATGACGGCACTCCGCCCGGCGCAAGCCCGGCAATGTTGCCGAACACCAACGTGAACACAACCGTTGTCAGCAGCGGCTGAATTATCGCCCACGCCGGTCCAAGCACGGTCTGCTTATACTTGGACACAAAATTGCGCTTAACGAACAGGAATACCAAGTCCCGATAAGCGTAAACTTCCTTCAGCTTCAGGTCAAACCAACCGTTCTTGGGTTGGATGAGGGTTTCGAAATGTTGGGTTTGCATATATTATACTCCGTTTATTGATAACGATTCGCAATGCCCTTTCGCTGTCTGATGCGGTAAAATGCCCACCATGCAATAAAGCAGTCCGCACCCCGTGCTATACGCTTCGTATTTGATTGGGGCAATTGGTCAATGCCTTTTCGGGCAAGGTCATAATATAACTCGTCTGAAATCAGCTCGCTATATAAGTGCTTACGCGTCATAAATCCTATCTGTTTATTTGGAGCAAACAGCATTTCAAGCCTATTGAAGTAATGCTTGTTTGCTGCCCAAAGATAAATTTCCGGTAAAACTTCCCGCAATACTCCCATGCGTTCCGCAACTTCCCAAATGCCATGTGCCATGATATGGGCACTTACAATTTCAGATTGCCCCAAAATGCCATCATTTGACGGGCAGTAGCATTTATAGTCAACACGATAATCATACTGTACAGATGGAATATAAACAATCTTATCCACGCAACGGATATAACGGCAATTGAAATCGAAATCCTCCGCACTCCGCAGCATTTGGTTAAATCTCAGACTGTTTTTTTCAATCACATCGCGGCAATACAGCTTACAGTATGGCGGAAAAATCAGGAATCCGAATACCAGTTTGCGAAACATCTCGGCATCATTTCTTTCTCCGCAAAAAGATACGCTAAATTGCTCCGAAAAATCCCTTGCAACTTTTCCGTTTTGAGAAAAAGGTTGATAATCCGACATCACAAGCACGTTGGGATCATCGGTCTTCTGATACGCAGAGCATAAATCCTTGAGATAGTTTTCTCCAATGTGATCATCACTGTCCACAAATACGACATACCTTCCCCGTGCATATGCCAACCCCAAATTTCTGGCCGAAGACACGCCGCCGTTTTCCTTGTGAATCACTCGGACTCGTGAATCCTTCTCGGAATATGTATCGCACATCGCTCCGCATGCATCCGTAGAGCCGTCGTCCACAAGGATCAGCTCAAAATCAGTGTACGTTTGTGCAAGGATACTGTCGACACACGCAGGAAGATAGGCTTCAGCTTTATAAACGGGAACAATTACAGAAATCAGTGACATGGTTCTTGTTCAATAATTTACTTGCACTCTGCCTGCAGAACCTTCACGGCGCTTCTCAGTGGGTCATATACACGAATTCCCATCAAAGCACCCTTGGGCAGCTTTGAGAATAGTACAGGAAATTCGGTGCATCCAAGAATTAATGCATCGCCTGAGAAGGATCGAATCATTTTAACAAAAGCATCCAGCGTATCATCTGTGATTTTATTTTGCTTAACCGCCTCAATCAGCTCTCGTTGTTTCAGATACTGTTCAGCTTTAGGAATAGTAACAGGTATTCCATAATGTTCAAGTGCATGGTGAAACACTCCGGACTGAATCGTTCCTTCCGAGGCAATCAATGAGACTTCTTTTTCATTGGCTTCTGCAAGTTCACGGCAGCAGGCATCAATAATGCTGACGATCCGCCCTTTTGATTCCGGGACTGCCTTGTAAATATCCGAAAGAAAACAATGGGATGTATTACATGCCAATACGATCTTTGTCGCACCGGCATTGAGCAAAGACGTAACGGAATCGCACATCTCATCCACAAGCAGGCTGCGTTTTGTTCCTTCAAGAACCGCCAAAACGCGGCTTGGCATTGTACACCGATTATCGATCAGGATTCTCGGACGCTCCCACTCCTTTTTTGCGGGGAAAGCATCCAATAGTTCCTGAAAAAAATGCAACGTCGCATAAGAGCCCATTCCGCCTAAAACACCGATTATATCCTGATACATTTCTTACCCCTCATATCCGTTTCGAATCCATTGCACAGCCCGTTCGTAGTCGTCAATCGTATCAATTTCTTTTGTCCGTAAGTATATCATCGGAAGTGGCAACATCGGCTCAATCAAATGAAACACATGACGTTTACCGGGCTTTAGGTGATCCAAACGCATTTTGGCAAAGCCCGTCCATTCATATTGACCTATTTCCTGCGAAAAGCCTGTAACCATTTTTACGCCATTAATCACTTCAATCGGCATGACCCACGGATTATCGGTGGAGGGAGTTGTCCCGCCGACGCAACCACCGTCATATTCAATGCCTGCAATCAGATCATCCGGATGAACAAGCAAGTCTCCGTCCAGTGCCACAACGTATTCACGGCCGTGTTTTGCACCCAACGTAAAACTTGCCCCTGTTCCGGTATTACGATAATCGTGATTAAATACGAATAATACATCCTTACGAACCGTATTAACCACGTCAATCACCTGTCCAGCTTGATACCCAACCACCACACGAATGTCATCGTAGTCTTTCAAAATTTCGAGCTGTCGCTCGATCAATGTTTTTCCCTCAATCTCCACCAGAGCCTTCGTGCAGCCAAGGCCAAGCCGAGTTCCCATACCCGCGCAGCTTATTATAATGGACACGTTGTTTTTCATGATTCCCCCCTCATTCATCACAAAGTGTATTCAGAAACGTACAGAGACGGTGTTCATCGCAAATCACATGTGTAGCATTGCACATTAAAGAATACGCCACCTGACGAACACCGCCGTATCCGATTCCGATCTCGGCCAGACGAATCATCTCAGCATCATTGCTGCCATCTCCAACGGCAACGACCGGAGCTATGAATTGACTTGTGATTTTCTCTTTATCTGCGACGCTGTTTACCGAGACGATTCTGTCATCGGCAACACTAACCGTTGAGCAAAAGCAGTGTGACATTGGCAATCCGATTCGCTGCATTAATCTTTCGATCCACACGTCAATGTTTCCCGTAACAATATAGCACCGATCCTTATGTGTTTGAATAAAGTGCACCACTTCCTCATTTAATGGAGTCTTTTCCACGATTTCAGCAACGCGACTTACGGGAATAGGCTTTAACATCTCAAGTCGTGCCAAAAAGCTGCTTTGGAACGGAATTTCCCCTCGCATGGTTTTTTCTGTCATTTCCTGCATTTCCGCCAGTAAACCGACCTGCTCTGCCAATGCAGGCAGAATTTCCATTTTTGTAACCGTTGCATCAAGGTCAAACAAAAACACCCTGTTATTCATGAAATGTCCTCCTCTATCGGAATTATACCCGCCTCTTTTAAAAAGGTAATTCCCGCCGAGAATCCCTCGTCAAATTCTGTAGTATGCGGCTCACTTACAGAAAACGGAAGCGACCAGATATCACCATAGGCAAGTTCCAGCGCGTGCATATAGTTCTTCCACGCGTCATATTTCATCCCCTCAAATTCGACGATTTCGATACACAACGGATAAAAATCTTCGACTTTCATAATGCCGCGCGGATCACGGCTCCAATACGGGCAATCAATCGGCTCACAGAAGTAGTCACCGTGTCCAAACGCGGGGAGCTCGGCAAGAAGCGCGGATTCATATTCCTCGAGTGCCGCATCCAGTGCATGATTCTCCACTGGGCGGCAATATTTTTTGCCTAAATGCGTTGCCGCAAGCTCCTGTATTTTTCTTCCGTATTCCCGGTTTGCCTGCTGCGTTTTCAGCCAGTCGGTAGCAAGATTTTCCGGTTTTACATCGATATAATCAAACACTAAAATATCTATCCAGAATACATCCGTTCCGCGGTATTTAATTTTGGACATCCGCAACCCGGAAGCATAATTGTAGCAATATTCCGCGCGCAATTCCGCATCGTTTTCCAGAAGCTTTCGCAACTTTAGATAGTCTTCCTTCATCATTCCTACATCGATATCATTATCCCATGGAATGAATCCGTGGTGCCGCACCGCCCCAAGCAGTGTACCGCCAACCAGAAACACATGCATTCCATTCTCTTCGCACAGCTTCTTAACACGCTGCAAAATATAGTTTTCGGCCAGTTGAATATCTCGCAGGCGTCCGGTAGCTTTTGGCATGTTCAGATATACACGCTCTTTTGTCTGCTGCATAGTTTCGCCCGGCTGCATCATTGCGTTCCAAAACAGCATCTCGTTCTTTTTGCTCATCTCGCGCATGTCATTTCGGAGCTTTTCCATCTCCTCCATCATGCGCCGCTCCGTTCGATATGACGGAAGATGCTTTTTTAGAAAATTACGAATACTCACGTTACCCCTCCAATCTTTGTATATTCATCTTCTTTTTATAATGCTTTCCCGCTAAAAACGGCAAATAGCGATTTATAGTATAAATGATCGGTACCTCTGCGGCGGCAACCGCCGACAACATAACAATACCTGCCCAAAGCGGTGTTGCCGAAAAGTCCGTAATGCCAAGCAGTACGCCTACGGCTGCGTAAATAATATGATGTGTGCCATAGATGATGATGCTGTTTCTGCCCGCCGTCACGAGAACTTTGTTTATCTTGTCGGGAAGCTGCGGTTTGCAAAGCTGTAAAACCGCGTATGTTCCGGCGACACCGCTGATAATAAAGGCCAGCGTTTCAAGGGAAGGTCCATCACTTGAACATCTTCCGTAAATTGCCGATATAACAATCGGAATCACCCCCCCGATTACCGCACAAAGCTTATTTTCTTTTTCAAATAATGCTTTGGCATAGAATCCTGCCGCAAAATACAGCATGTAATGACACGCCTGCATCAGCGCCTGCACATATCGATTTCCTCCGCGTGGCAGTAGAAGGTATACCGCAAACAGAGCTAAACAAAGCACACCGACTATCCAATCTTTTTTCAAAAGTTTCTTCGCCGCACAGAAAATTACTTCAATCAAAAAAAGTGTAACCAAAAACCACATATTGGCATCATTAAACTGCAGCGATAAGGTGTTGAATATATATCCTTTTACATTCAAAGTTACACCATGCCGCAGAATGTCCGTCAGGACTCCCAGAATTTCAAAAAATATAAACGGAAGTCCGAAAGCATATATTCGTTTAAGTATAAACCGCATATACTTTTGCTCATAAGATCTCGTGTGGGACATCAGCATGCCGCTTATAATAAAAAATGCGGGCATATGAAAGGCGTAAATAAAATTATGAACCGCTCCTGCCTGCCAAATATGGCCGATCACCGCCAAGATGATCAACACACCCTTTGCTCTGTCGATATTTTCTAAGCGTTTTGTATTTTCCATACTTTTCACCTTTCGAATGAAGATTTTTCAGGTAAAACGGTTTCAAATGCAAACTTTAGCTGTTCGGCCAATTCGTTAAACGAAACATCTTCATCGGAGTCATTTAAGCAGATCATATCATGCTTCTGAAGTTTAATGCAGTTGCACAATCTGTCGATATTGTCCGCCGTAATTCCCTCGACCAAGTTATCTACTCTACAGGGCCGAAAATCTCCTGACGCTACCTGCCACCACAGGCACAGCCATTGATTCACATCGTCGGATGTACGAAAACGATGTTTGGATGTTTCATTAAGGAGTATTGACTCCTCGTGCCAGATTTCCTCAAAGGTACGCTTTAGAAACGGTGCCGGTGCATGCAGATTTTGGAATCCCAAAAACCGCTCTGGGAATAGTTTTTCCACAGCAAGTGTTCGTATGTTTGTCTTTATTCCATAAACGCTGTTGCGATACTTCCGCGCGTTTTTTTGCACCTGTGTCGTTTTATGAAAGTGCGTATTTATGGCGCGCAGATCATTCAATATCAAATGTTGCCATATTCCGGGTTGACCCGTGACGGAGAACGGAACCTCCGCGCCGTAAGTACACGGAAGATCGTCACGGAAGAAACTGCTTTCTGCCATCGGGCGGAGCAAATACATGTCGTCATTAAAATATACAAAATGCTCTGCCAGCCCATCAATTCGGTGTATATTCAGCTCGATAGTGTTTGCATTAAACGTTGGACGGTATTCCGTCGGCAGATAATCCTCGTGCCGCACAATATGAAGTTTCGGATGATCCGTGTTCAAAAAAGCCGGTACATGTCCCCAAGTAATGAAGTGTACCTTCCTCACCCACGGGGTGAATTTTTCCACTGTGCGGAACCAGTATGGCAAAAGTTCCCAATCTCGAAAGCGATTGACAGAGTTGCTGTCATCTGTCACCTTTCCTTGATACCTTGCTTTTTCTTTCTGCCATGCGGGATCGTTCCCATCAACCCACGGCATTACAAAATCAATATCCATATACCTATAATCACCTCGCCGTAAAGTGAGTCAATAAAAGCTTAATCATCCTCTCGTCAAGCGGCGCAAGACTTTCCACGGGTCACGGAGTTGACACCGAATGTCTATCGCC
>CAZTFU010000022.1:0-30645 GCA_964612925.1 uncultured Clostridium sp.
AAAGCTCCTGCGGCGGAGCCGCTGTGCAAGGGATGGAGGCAAGTCCCTACAGCGGGAACAAATCGCTGTGCAAACTCAATTTAGCTGTTCCTGCCTTGTGTCGTTTTGCCCCGCGCTTAGCGGGATAAGGAGGGGATGTGGGAGGTGTCGGAGGGTTGAAGGGGAGGATATCCTCCCCTTAATCCTCTGACAAAGAAAGAATAAAAAGCAATTTACGGCACAAAACAGGCTACGGCATTAGCCGTTGTACAACACAAGCTTACAGCACATTCATACAGCAGTTTCACTTAGTACAGACCATACTTCTCTGCCTGCGCCTTGTGGCGCAGGCAGAGAAGTGAAGCGGAGAACAGTTAGAATTGCGACCGTGTTTCAAGCAAAAAGCATCGGCGTGGCACTTGTCACATCGATGCTTAATCGTCTTATGGGCAGCCGCAATGGCCACCTGCATATTTTACATAAATCCGCCGCCATAGCCGCCGTAACCGCGGCCGCAGCACAGACTGTTTCCGCAACACAGATTGAATATCAGCGGCACGGCGCACAGGCCGAGCCACAGTCTGCTTATGCCTGAACAGTTGTACATTCTGCCGTAGCCGCCGCCACCGTAGCCGCCAAAGGGCGAATATCGTGCGCCGCCCGATTGCATATGCTCAAGAAACTCGGCATATTCAGAATTGTTCGGCTCCATGCGGACGGCCGTACGCGCATGTTCAAGCGCGGTCGCCGTGTTGCCAAGGCTCGAATTTGCAACGGCACTGTAATAATACCACTGCGCAGTGCGCGAATCTATCGAGTTCAGCACGTTAAGTGCCTCCCTGTATCGGCCAAAGGAAAGATAGTTGTATGCCGCCTGAAGCTTGGGATCGCCTTCATTATGGGCACTCCTGCCGCCGTAACTCCTGCCGAACGGGTCGTAGCCCGAATAGCCGCCATAGCCCCCATCCGCCGTTGAAGAAGAGGACTTGTTCATTATTTGGTCATATGCCGCATTTATTTCCTTCATGCGCTGCTCGGCTACCTTATCGCCCGGATTGGCATCCGGATGGTACTTTTTTGCAAGCCTTCTGTATGCGGCCTTGACCTCATCATCCGTGGCGGTAGTCGGCACACCCAATACTTTATACGGATCCGTCATTTGCGGCGTTCCTTTCCTGCCTTGGCGGCTGTTTTAACGTTATATCGCGTCCATATTCCATTGTACAGTATGTTGCGCATGATGTCGATATCCTTTTGAAGCGGCAACCTTTCAAATTCGTCTGTACAGCGCACCATAAGTGCATTCAGCAGTGCCGCGGTATCCTCCTCAAATGTAGGCGTATTCGGCAGCGGGTTATAACGGCCGCGCTTTTCATCCTTTGCGGCATCGTCCCATGCATCCATTATATATATGAACCTGCCAAGGCTTTCCCCAAAAGGCCTCAACCTGTCTGCCATATCACCGTGGGCAAACAGTTCCCCAAGCAGTGACCCAAAGCAATTGGCCGCACGGTCCGTATCAACGCCCGGGCGGTTGCGCTGTTCTATGGAATACAGCTCGTTCAGCCGCGCATCTATGGCATCAGCCTTGTTCGGGTGCCTTTCACATGCGGCGGCATACGGCTTCTCAAGCACGCTCTTTTTTATATGAGCAAGCACGCTTTTATCATCATTTATATCGTCAATGGCTTTATTATAGGATAGTAGCACCGTCATATCCGCGGCGTAAACCGTGTTTTCGCTCGTGTGGCACACGCGCCTTTTGAACGGGTGCATTATGCATTTTAGCTCCTTTTGTTCAATGCTTGGTTCATATGCCGAATCAAGCAATATGCTCAAAAAAGTCATATCAAAGCTTAAAAGAAGCCTGCCCGGGTGAAACAGAGTGCTTAGCTCATGGCAAAGGCCACAGTATGCTGCGCGATAGCGGTTCTCATTTTCGGCCGAAAGCTTTGAGTGGTCGGCCATAACATAACCAAACATCAGCTTTTTCTTATAAATACTTCACGGCACTTGGGGCATGTTATGCGTATGGTGCCCTTACCCCTTGGCGTGCGCACTACTTGGCCGCATTTGGGGCACTTGAAGAAGCGGTGTGTTTTACTCTGCTTTATGCGAGATACCTTTTTGCGGAAAAAGCCCGTGACCTTGTTTTTCAGCGTAAGGTACTTTACATTTGCCTGATATCGCTTTGATATGTTCTTTGAAAACATGCGCCATATCACGACAAACATAAGCACTATCGCCGCCGCCCACGTTATTACATAAAGGGTGTAAAGGCCGCACGCGGCAAACACGGTGGACAGCACAATAAGCACCAACACCGCAATGTTCAGGAAGCGGGAAAGCTGATCCGCACCATACCTGCCCGCCATAAATCGCATAAATCGCTCTTTCATCTTCATCGGCTCAAAATGACCTTTCATTTGACCCTAAAACGAGTCATATCGTGTATCGGTTCTTAGCATACCACATTTACGCATAAAAAAAAGCCCCATCAGGGGGATAATATGTGACAATAATTCAAAATTTGTTCATATATTGCATATAAATATGCTCCTATGTATAATAAAAGCCGAAGGGGAGGTGAACGCAAATGCTTTATATGAGGGACTTTTCATTCCTATCTATGGCCATGGAGGAAGATTTCTTTATCTCTCTTAGGCGTACCTGTTATTCAACGGCGTACCCCTTTAATCTGTTCCCGCAAAAGGGACTTACCAAACTTGAATTCGAGCCGATAACCATTCTTTCGGGCGGCAACGGCTGCGGCAAAACGACAGCACTCAATATAATAGCCCAAGCGATCGGCGCAAAGCGTACATCCCCCTTCAATTCAAGTGCCTTTTTTGAAGAATACGCCAATCTCTGCTCATTTACACTCGGTAAGGACGGAGCGGACGGATTTGATTCCGAATTTATCGCAAGCGATGATGTTTTTGACTTCATATTCAATATACGCAGCTTAAATGACGGCATAGATCTAAGGCGAAACGAGCTGTTCACGGACTGGCTTCGTGAGCGCGACCCAAACCATAAGCCCGTACAGGTGCGTAGTATGGATGATTACAGCGCACTTGTACAGCAGAACAAGGCACGCCGTATGACGCAGAGCGCATTTGTGCGTTCAAGCCTTATGCACAACGTTCGCGCCCATTCAAACGGGGAAAGTGCACTGCTGTTCTTTACCGATAAGATAGACGAAAACCGCCTTTACATAGTTGACGAGCCCGAAAACAGTCTAAGTGCCCAATCCCAGCAAAGGCTTGCGGAGCATATCGAAAATGCGGCGCGGTTTTTTAACTGCCAATTTATAATTTCCTCCCATTCGCCATATATGCTTGCGCTAAAGGGTGCAAAGGTGTACGACATGGATAATTGCCCCGTAAGGCAGGTGCACTGGACGGATATGGCCAACATGCGCGAATTGTATGCCTTTTTCATGAAGCACAAAACCGAATTTGACGGCGATTGACCTCACCGAATTTATAAAAGCACAATCGCATATGATTATATATGTTTATATCAAGGCTGAATATAAAATGGGCTGTAGTTATAATTGCGGCGGCTAATTTATCTCTGCTTATGCTCGGCATACGCGGCTGTGTTATTGCGCATGAGGCCGATTCGCCGCAAGGCACGGGTGATGATGATATCACAACGGTTTGCATATACGATGATGAAACGGGCCTGACCTATTCACTGCCGCTTGAAGAATATGTACTGCGCGTGACCGCGGCCGAAATGCCCGCAAGTTTTTCGCTTGAGGCATTAAAAGCGCAATCCGTTGCCGCACGCACATACACCGTGCGCAGAATGGCCGACCCCTGCGGCAAGGGCGGAGCGGATGTGTGTACGCTCAGTTCCTGCTGTCAGGCATATAAAGATGAAGCGGAATTGAGATCGGCATGGGGCGAAAATGCCGAAATGTATTTTGAAAAGCTGCATAGTGCCACTAACGCCACGCGCGGCTTGATACTTACATATGATGGTGAACCCATAGAGGCACTGTTTCACTCCTCCTCAGGCGGCATGACGGAGGATGCAAGCGATGTTTTCGGCGGCGATGCGCCATACCTTAAAAGCGTACTCAGCCCCAATGAAGAAAACGCCGCGCATTACAGCGATACCGTATCCTTTACACGAAAGCAATTCGCCGCGGCGGTGAATGCGGCAATAAGCGGTGCAAAGCTTGATGCAGACCGCCTTGAAGAACAGGTGAGCATAATTGAAAAGAGCGAAAGCGGCCGCGTGAAGCTTATGCGTGTGGGCAATACAACAATAACGGGCAGAGAACTTAGGCGTGCGCTTGGGCTTAACAGCACCGCCTTTACAATAGAATTCAGTGAGGGCCGCGTAAAGCTGACCACACTCGGCTACGGCCACGGAGTGGGCATGAGTCAATACGGTGCCGATGCCATGGCACAACGTGGAGCAGATTATGAGGAAATTCTTCTGCACTATTACAGCGGTGCGAAAATAGAGAGTATCGACCGCATAAGAAATAAATGATATCATATAACGCATGAAAAGACTTGAGCTAAAAACGGATACCGATATGTGCGGCCGAACCGTACAAAGCGTTATGGCGCGGGAACTTGGGGTCTCCTCTACCCTTTTGCGGCGGCTTAAAACGCTTGATGCGGGCATTTTGGTAAACGGGGAAAGGGCACGCAGTACATATATATTAAAGGAAGGCGACATGCTCAGCATACAGGTGAGCGATGATGCTTCCCCGCCCCGTCCCATGGGTAAGAATCTGCCGCTTGATATATTATACGAGGATGAATGGCTTATAATAATAAACAAGAGTGCGGGCATGGCCGTGCATTCTTCAACCAACGAGCCCGAAATGAACACGGTTGAGGATGCATTGTATTCATACCTTTCCGCGGACGAACGCCCACACCCCGTAAGCCGCCTTGACCGCGGCACCACAGGCGTTATGACGGTTGCAAAATGCGGCTATATGCACGCACTTATGAAGCGCATAATGGACACGGGCGAGTTTGAAAAGGTGTATGAGGCCGTGCTTTCCTCCGTTCCTCAAAATGCCGAGGGCACAATAATCGCTCCCATAGGCATGGCGGAAGGGTCGCACTACAAGCGCGCGGTAAGTGAGTGCGGTGCAAATGCCGTAAGCGAATACAGACTTATTTCAAGCGGAAACGCAATGGCGCATGTTGAGCTCCACCCCAAAACCGGCAGAACGCATCAGCTTCGCGTACATATGGCGCACATCGGCTGTCCCATAGTCGGGGATTGGCTGTACGGGGAGGCTTCTGCGCTTATAGACAGGGTAGCATTGCATGCAAAGTGCGTGCGCTTTGTTCACCCGATAAGCGGACGAACCGTAACCGTATCCGCCTCGCTGCCAAGCGATATTGCGGCGTTGCTTGACCGCATGCATAAATGTGACGGCGCGAATATACGCTAAATGTGTATAATACGGAAGTTTACTTGCTTTTCGATGAAAAAAGAGGTATACTTTACTATAGTTTATCTGTTGGTTTTTATGCGCACACGGCGCACCGAAGCTGAAAAAGGGGAACTTTTTGCTTTACGACATTGTTTTATTCGACCTTGACGGTACACTTATTGAATCCGGCCCCGGCATATTTGCCGCAACGCGGGCTGTATTGAAGGATATGGGGCTAAGCGGCCCCGATGATGCCAATATTCGGAAAATGGTCGGCCCACCCTTGCGGCACGGCCTCAGGGATATTGTAGGCGTACCCGAGGACAGGGTCGAGGAAGCCGCTCTTAGGTATATCGAAAAGGCACGCACCGTGGGAATAGACCTTATAAAGCCGTATGATGGGGTAAAGGAAATGCTTACGCGGCTGAAGGAACACGGTATAAAGCGCGGCATAGTCACAAGCAAGCTTACTCCCGTTGCCAAGGCGCACCTTGACAGGCTCGGTTTAAGCGAATACATTGATTATGTACGTGGGGCCGAGGAAGGTGCCAACGGAGCAAATAAGGAAATGCTGCTTACAAAGGCCGTTTCCGACATGGGCATATCAAAACAGCGCATCGCCATGGTCGGAGACAGAATGTTTGACCTTGACGCGGCACGTGCCGTGGGCATTGACGGTATAGGCGTACTTTACGGTTACGGAGATGAAGAGGAGCTTTCCTCC
The DNA here is from genome assembly GCA_964612925.1 of uncultured Clostridium sp. Classification (GTDB taxonomy): domain Bacteria; phylum Bacillota; class Clostridia; order Christensenellales; family CAG-138; genus Phil1. Next base: position 6,123 of record CAZTFU010000022.1, read on the forward strand.
TGTTGCCCGAAATACATGGTTAAAACTGTTGATGAGCTCTGTGCGCTGCTTTGCGGCGAACAAAGATAAATATAAATAAAATCCCGAAAGGAGACAACCATAGATGAAGCTTATTTTTGCAATAGTGCAGAACGACGATTCAAAAAGACTTATTCGTACCCTTGTGCAGCACCGCATAAGCGTGACCCGTATTTCCTCAACGGGCGGCTTTTTGCACGGCGGCAACACAACGCTTATGATAGGTGTTGACGCGGAAAAGCTTGATGAAACACTTGAAATAATCAAGTCCAAGTCAAGCACGCGCAAGGAATTTATGGTGATCCCGTCCACGCTGCCCGGCTATGCGGACAGTTCACCCACGCCCGTGCAGGTAACGCTTGGCGGCGCGACTGTATTTATCGTTGACGTGGAGCAGTTTCATAAATTTTGAGCAGAATTTCCGATAAAGCCTATTCCATGCTTTCCTCGGCTGTAAGGTCGGGGAAAGCTTTTCATGCTTTTTTTATCTCCTCTACCGACAGTGCCGAGGGGCTTGGTCTTGCCTACCGCGTTGCATCCGAGTGTATGGGATGCGATGTGGATGAGCAAAGCGAAGCGGAGCAGACGGATTTATTCAGACTGCACGGTGAGGAAACCGGTGCAAAGGAAATCAGATCCCTTATAGAAGAACTTTCAAAGGCTGCATTTGACGGCGGCATGCGCGCCATAATAATATCGAATGCGCACCGCATGACAAGGGAAGCACAAAATACGCTGCTGAAAACGCTTGAGGAACCGCCCGAGGGGGTGTTTTTTCTGCTGTGCGGAAATGCGGACGGCATGCTGAGCACGGTGATTTCGCGTTGCGCACTGATACGGCTCGGGCAGCCAACGGTATATGAAGCCGAACGGCTGTTGAGCGCACACGGTGCAAACAGAGAGGATGCGCACTTATTTGCGCGCATATGCGGCGGTAGTGGAGAGCGTGCCGCGCGGCTTTATGAGGATACGGAGTTCCGTTCCCTGCGGCAAAAGAGCCTGTATGGGCTTATTGCCGCCTTTAACGGCGAAATAATAGCATCCGCGGCAAAGGCAATCGCCAAGGGCGGTGCAGCAGATGCACTGACATTCATGCTTTCCTTTATGGGGGATGTACTTAGCATAAACATGGGTATGCTGCGTGAAACGGACAATGCGGATATGCAAACCGCGCTTGAGCAATGCGCCGCACGCTTTACAACAAGGCAAATACTGTGTATTATAGATATGATAACAAAGGCGAGTGAAAGCCTTTTTAAGGCCGACGGAGGGGATATGTACCCTGCCGCCGTGCTGGACGGGCTTTTTTTGAGCATATTAAAGGAGTGTAACAAATGACGCGCGTAATAAGCGTTAAATTCAGGAATGGCGGCAAAAGCTATTTCTTTGACCCCGGCGAACTGGAAATACATGACGGGGACGGCGTTATTGTCGAAACCGCAAGAGGAATAGAATTTGCGGATGTTGTGGGCGATGTGCAGGAAATTGACGAAAGCAAGATCGTTGCCCCGCTCAAGGGTGTCATCCGCATTGCAACGGACTATGACCGTTCTCTTAGGGATACCAACCGTGCAAAGGAAAAGGATGCATTTGACATATGCGTTGATAAAATAGCCGAACACGGGTTGGACATGAAGCTTGTTGATGTTGAATACTCTTACAACGGTTCAAAGGTAATGTTCTACTTCACGGCGGACGGCCGCGTTGACTTTCGTGAGCTTGTAAAGGATCTGGCGGGCGTTTTCCGCACAAGGATAGAGCTCAGGCAGATAGGTGTGCGGGACGAGGCGAAGATGCTGGGCGGTCTCGGTTCCTGCGGAAGGCCCGTGTGCTGTAAGGCGTTTTTGTCCGACTTTGCACCCGTTTCAATAAAAATGGCAAAGGAGCAGAGCCTTTCCCTTTCTCCCTCAAAAATATCCGGCATATGCGGCAGGCTTATGTGTTGCCTTAAATACGAGCAGGACTGTTACGAGACCATGCGCAAGCAAATGCCGCGCCCGGGTCGCGATGTAAGAACGCCCGACGGTGACGGTACGGTGCTTGAAAACAACGTTATAACCGAAAAGACCCGCGTGCGCGTTACCCTTGCGGACGGTACGTTCGATGTGCGCGATTATCCGTTCAGGGAGCTTATTCTGTTGAACAGTCGTCACCCCGAGCTTGTTGAAAACGACGAGGACGAAGTGACGCTTAACGATGATGCTGACGTTATCGCTGATGAGGATGAGCTGCTTATTACCGAAGAAAAGCCGCAGCAGAGCGTTCCCAGGCCGCAATTCGAACAACGCAAGCGCACAAAGCCGCAGCGGGTCAGGCCGCAAAGAACCGCCGATGCAACGGAAGGCGCAGACGATGACGTTACCGTGGCCGACGAATACGAGGCAGACTCCGCCCCAAGGCGTGAACGGCGCAAGCCGCGCTATCAGCGCCGCCGCCCACGCGACAACCGAGCGCGACAAAATGATAATGAGTAAGGGCAAGAGCTGAGGTGCAATATAAATAATTAAAATGCTATAAAAGGGGACAGAATGAAATTCTGTCCCCTTTTTAGCGGAATAAATAAAGTATGTATCAAATGCCACAATTTCTAAGTGTCCAATAAATAGAAAATTTTAACCGCACAGGTTTACAAGCTAAATCTTACAAGTTATAATGGCCTTAACCGCAAAGGTTAAAAGGAGGATTTGCTATGCTAACAAGTATAGGAAAGTATTTAAGAAAGCTTCGTATAGACAACGAAGAAATTCTAAAGGACATGGCGGGAGCATTAGGTGTTTCTTCCGCATTTTTGTCGGCGGTTGAGAACGGCAAGAAGAAAATGCCGGAGAGCTGGATGGAAAAGCTAAAGGTCATCTATTCGCTCACGGCAGAACAAGCGGAACAATTGCAAACCGCAGTTATTGATACCAATAATGTGGTGGAACTCAGTCTGCAAAATACAACGCTGGACAGTAGAGCCCTTGCCATTTCGTTTGCCAGAGAATTTGATTCCCTTGACGATGAAACAAGCAGAAAAATCTTTGAAATTTTGAAGCGGCGTAAGGAGGACTAACCTATTGAGTAATTATATGGTTGAAGCGAAATCGCGCGCAGATCTCAGATGTCTTGCACGCACGTTCAGAGAGCATTTGCACCTTGATGATGTACTGTACTTTCCGATTGTGGAGCTGCTTGATGTCATGACCAAGCTTTTTAATGATTTTAATTACGAAATAGTTGAAGATAAAGTCTTATCGAAAAGAGTTCATGCAGACACGAACATCCGGACAGGACATATCCGGATCAAGGAAAGTGTTTATGATGGTGCATGTAATGGTGAAGGCAGAGACAGAATGACCATTGCGCACGAGATAGGTCATTATTTTACCCTATGCTTTTGCGGCTTCAGATTGGAACGAAATTTCAGCGGAGGGAAAATTCCCATGTATCGTGATCCCGAGTGGCATGCAAAATGTTTTGCAGGAGAATTGTTGGTACCTGCGCATCGCGTTAAAGGCATGACCGCACACGAGATTGCTAAGCAATGTGGCGTTTCGTACGATGCTGCTCAAACGCAGTATAAGCACTTGTCGAGGGAATGATGCATGTTGGTTATCGTAAAAAACAAAAGACACATGGACAAACTGTTGGAGCGGCAAATCCATGTGGCTTTCGCAGAAATATGTTTATACTTCCTATATTCTAAAGTGTATAACATATTTCTGCCCTTTGTCAATCCGTCCGGACAAAATTGTGCCCGTCCGGATCGGATCTGCTTTGGGCAAAGCAGAGAAGGGACAGAATATGTCCAAGGAAAATTGCACTCGCGCCGGGTGTAAAGATGTTTTTCGTGCGTTTTTAGTAAAAAATGCGCACTATGCGGGTAAGTTGGAAATTCCTTGCATCGAAGCTGAGAATCGGCTACCCGCGAAACTTACCCCCTTTTCAAAAGCGGTAAGAGGTAAAGACTATGATACGTGGGTGCACTTCTATGAGGACGATGTAAGATTTGAAAGGCTATGGAATCAGCCGAACAAATACCTATCTATCCTCAAAAAATATGCAGGTGTTATTTCCCCCGACTTCAGCGTATATCGTGACATGCCGCTTGTAATGCAACAATGGAATATTTATCGAAGCCGAGCAATAGGACACTGGTTGCAAGAAAACGGTTTGCCGGTAATAACAGATGTGCGTTGGGGTGACAGTCGGACATATGAGCTGTGCTGTGCAGGCGTACCTGTCAATTCAACAATTGCAATCGGTTCTCATGGTTGCATTAGGCTTTTACAGGAACGTAAGCATTTTATACAGGGTCTTGATTATGTTGTGAACAGGCTGAGGCCGAAAACAATTATTGTTTACGGAACAGCTCCGGATGCTATCTTTTCAAGATATAAGGAAGCAGGTATTGAAATACTGCAGTTTGACAGCGATTATATGATCGCACACAAGAAGGCGGTGAACGCCTGATGGGAGCAGGATTTCATGGTGGTTTTGGTGGAACTAAAGGCGCAAGTGAAAACAGCGCACCGGTCAATTCCAGCAAAGACGTGAGGTATAGTAAAAAGAAGACTGAGGGGTATTTGCTCAATCTCAGCCATCCCAAAGGTGGTGCGAAGGCCAAATTCATGGAAGATGTTTTGGGCTACTCACAGAGTGATGCGAAGACATTTCATAAAAATGTAGTATCGTCGCTTATCGGAAAAACCCCTACAAAAAGCGAAGTCACTCCGTTTGGTATCAAACACACCTACAAAACTAAAATAACAGGAAAAAATGGCAAATCAGTTAGTGCCAATGTAGTCATTGTGATACAAAAAGACAACGGAAGAGTCACATATAAGATTGTAACCGTTTATCCTGATAAGAAGGGAGAATAATCATGAAAGAATTAGATGTCGTCAAACTGGTAAAAGATTTCAAAGGTCTTACTGCCGGCACCGAGGGTACTATTGTACTCGAATATGATGGAACAGCATATGAAGTGGAATTTGTCGATTCCGAAGGCGAAACCATTGATGTTCTGACAACTCCTGCTGATATGATAGCGCTTGTTGACCATCCGTAATAACCCAAATCGAAAAGCCGACAGCAAAAGCTGTCGGCTTTTCGTGGCCTCCCCGGCGCGATTCGAACGCGCGGCCTTTCGCTTAGGAGGCGAACGCTCTATCCTGCTGAGCTACGGAGAGATAAACCAAAGCGGCACTGCGCCATAAAAAAGGCGCGGCATAGTGCCTATATAAAGTACGGCTTTTGCCGAACGTACATTAAATTATACCGCGTCGACTTCGTATTGTCAATACATATGTGTGGGAGGATCTGTTTTTGAGCTGTCTGTTGCGGCGGTTCGTGCCATTTCATTGAGCAGCATTGTTTTTATTTTGGTACGGGAGTATAATTAAATGCAGTGTAAATCCGCAATAAAAGGAGTTTGTCATGACCAAAACCGAGATATTCGAAGAGGTAGTCGATATAGTAAAAACGGATGCTTCATTCTGCAAGGATGAGCATGGCGCCGACTGTGAAAAATACCGCTCCATGATTTTTGACGATATGGATGACAGGGAGTTTTTATACCTGATGCAATCCTATATTGCCTCGTTCCATGTGCTCGGGCATTTGAGCTTTTATCAAAACAGCAGTGCATTTTTGTCATTTGGCGTAATGCGTTATAAAAACGCACTGTATGTTACCGAGGTTGCGCCCGATTCACCCATCAAGGTTGGGGACAAAATAGAATGTATAGACGGTTACGGCGTGGATGAATACGCTCTTCTTCATAATGATATGCTGTATGGTGAAGCCGAAGAGCGGCAGGGCATATGCTGGCGCAAGCTATTAAGATTTGCAAACGAGTTGACCGTAAGGCATGCCGACGGCAGTGTAAGTCTCTGCCCCGTTCCGCTTACGAATGATTGGCCCGATACCGACAAGTACTATTGCAAAAGGCTCCGCGAGAATGTTGCGTATATGCGCCTTATGGATTTTGCGGACGATATCGCCATTGCAAATATGTATAAGGAAAATGATGCACTCCTTCGCAGCAGTGAATATTTGATAATAGACGTGCGCGCAAACGGCGGCGGCAATGACAGCGCATTTATGCCACTGCTTGAGTTTTGCTTGGGTGAAGGCGAAAAATCGACCGACCTAAAGGACGGTATATTCGATTCGGGCATGGAAATAAACTACTCCGCACGCAACTGCGACAGCCGCATTAAAATGTTTGAAGAGCATCTGAAAGGCGATATTCCCGCCGACACACGAAGTATGCTCACATCATTCCTTGAATCGATGAAGGAAATGTACGGCAAGGGCTTTGTTAAATATGAAAGCGATATTCGTGAAGAAAATCCCTATATCGGCTCTCCCCTGCCCAAAAAAGTATTTATAATCACGGATGAAAACTGCGGAAGCTCGGGCGACGCATTTGTTGACACGATGCGAAAATCGTCAATCGTTACCGTTGTGGGTCGCCCCACAATGGGAATACTGGATTTTTCAAACTGCACATATGCGGATTTTGGCGATTATCAACTTGTATACCCGACCTCGCGCAATCTTTATTTGGATAAGGGTGTGCAAATGCGCAATCACGGCGTACCTGTGGATATCTACATTCCATGGACACCCGATCATTTGAAGAGAGATGTTGAGCTTGATACCGTTTTGGAGCTTATCGACTCCGATTCAAAAGAATAAGTTTGCTGCCTATCAGCCGTGCGGACGAATTTTAAGCGACAAGGACAAATACTGCCTCGTCGCCTTTTTTATTGCGGGAGCCTTCCAAAACAAAGGCTCATGTCTGCCCATATACTCAGAGCATCAGGAAAAATGGCAGAGAGCCGCTTCCTTCAATACAAAAATGCGGAGCAGTTTTTGTCTGCCCCGCATTGGTTTTATCTTTAGTTTTCTCGCTTATATCTTTTCGGCAACGCCCGTGCGTGCGTTGAATTCGTTTATAAGCTTATCAAGATCCTTGGCCTGATCGTGTATACCCGTCCAATAATCGCGGTCATACCACTGGGCGTTGAGCTCATCAACGGTCTTGCCCTGCTGTTCAACCCAAGTGTAATACTTCAGATTGTGTACGCGCTTGCGGTCGGCATAGGTAAGCTCCGCCATGTTGTCCGTGCGGATGCCGTGCAGATGCTCGCTGTAGTCGCGTGCGGCGGTAAGAATGGAGTATTCGCCCTGCTGCTCGTCAAGTTCCTTTATGCGGCTTTCGTACATAACGGCACTGTCGGTCGCAACGGTTGCAACCACATCGTCCGAGGTAAGCTCGTAGTATTTTGCGAACTTGATGCAGCAAAGCATATTTGCAATGCCGCTTATGCCGAGCAGCGAAAGCTGATCTATGGTCTCCTGCGGCACGCCCGCAACCTCACGGAGGTACTTGTGACCCTCTTCACTGTTGAAGAGTCTGAGCAGGTTCTGGCTGTCCTCATCGTCGATATCTATTACCATGTCGGTATTGCGTACATTGTGTACCCAAGGCACATGCTTGTCGCCAATGCCCTCTATGCGGTGGCCGCCAAAGCCGTTGTCAAGCAGAGTGGGGCACTGGAGTGCTTCGCCCACGGCAAGCTTGGAATAGGGATACTGTTCCTTCAGATAATCACCCGCGCTCATCGTACCTGCGGAGCCCGATGTGAAGCAGGCACCCGCAAAGCGGCTGTTCGGGGTCTTTATGCTTTCATACGCTTCCGCTATGGCGTGGCCCGTTACCTGGTAGTGCCAAAGCACGTTGCCCATTTCCTCAAACTGGTTGAATATTATAACATCCTCTCTGGTGCGCCTGAGTTCCCACGTCTTATCGAATATTTCCTTAACGTTGGATTCGCAACCGGGTGTGGCAATTACCTCGCCCGCTATCTTGGAAAGCCAATCAAAGCGTTCCTGACTCATTTCGGCAGGCAGTATTGCAACGGATTCGCAGCCGAGCAGCTTTGAATTGTATGCGCCGCCGCGGCAGTAATTGCCCGTGGACGGCCACACGGCCTTATTATACGTTGGGTCAAACTGACCCGTTACAAGGCGCGGTGCCAAGCAGCCAAAACTCGCGCCCACCTTATGACAGCCCGTCGGGAACCACTTGCCGCACATTATGATTATGCGTGCATCAACGCCCGTAAGTGAGGAGGGAAGCTCAATAAAGTTTACCCCGCCAAATCCGCCGCCGTGCATGGTGGGTTCATTATGCCAGCTTATCCTGAAAAGGTTAAGCGGATTAACATCCCACAAGCCGACATTCTTCAGCGCATTCTTCACGTTCTGAGGAATAAGCGCGGGGTTTTGCATCTGCGCAAAGGTAGGAATAAGAATATTGCGCTCCTTTGCACGGTCTATGGCATGTTGCAGCCGTTCTTCATGCACAGTAAGGTCGATCATGGTTACTCTCCGTTTATAATATTATTGGAAATTCGGCCGCATAAGCATCAAACACACGGCCTTTCACCTACAATAATTTTATTGCTTTTGTCGGCCGTTGTAAACCCTTATATGCGGCATAGCTAAAAGTTTTTTGGGTAATCTTACTGATTTTTGCGTTCCTTGTCGGTAATGGTGCGTATTTCCTCATCCGTGGGCGGTGTGGGGCGCATGCCGAGATCGTAACGCTTCTGCTCAACGCGCTTATTCACCCATTCCGATATAAGCGTATACAATATCGCCATTACGGGCACGCAAAGCACCACGCCCGCTATGCCGAAAAGGCCGTTGCCGAGTATTACGGCTATCATCACCCATATTCCCGAAAGGCCGACCGCGTTCCCCACAACCTTGGGATACACAAGGTTTGCTTCAAGCTGCTGCACAACAAGCAACAGTATAATAAACCATATTGTCATGGGCGGATCCGTCACAAATATTATCAGAGCACCCACCGCACCCGAGCACCACGGCCCGATTATCGGCACCATTTGCGTTATACCGACTATAACGCTTATCAGCAGCGCATACGGCATTGAGAATATCCTCATGGCGATAAACGTCATAATGCCGAGAATGGTACATTCTATTATCATGCCGTACAAATACCGGTTCAGCGTTTCGTTTGCGCGTGTGCATATGTCAAGCACAGCGGTTGCCGTTTTGTCGCTGAATATGGCGACTACTACCTTTTTAAGCTGGAATATAAGCTTCTCCTTATTATATAAAGCATATACGCTTATAACCAATGCAAGCAGCATATCCACCGCAAACGCCACCACGCTGAATGTAAAGCGCAGTATTGTTTCCGCGGCGGTGCTTACGAATTTATCAAGTGAAAGCACAAGGCTTTGACCGAAATCGTAAAGCATCTGCTCCACATCTTCGGAAAGGGTTACTCTTTGCTGTATGGATTCCGCCCACTTGACAAGCCCGTCAATATACCCGTCAAAGCTTGCCGCAAGCGTTGTTATGCTCTCTGCGGCCTTTGGGATTATCATAAGCAGCACGGCAGCTATCACCATGAACACGAGCACCATCGCAAGCGTTAAGCAAAGCGCACGCTTCAGTCCCAAGCGTTTGGCGTTCCACTTTTTGAACACCCTGTTTTCAAGAAAGCGCATTGGCATATTCGCAAGGAAGGCTATAACCACCGCGACGAATACCGGCGTAAGCAGGTCAAAAAAGCCCTTCACCGCTGCGGATACGGCAGTAAAGTGCTCAAAAAATTCATACAAAAGTATTCCGAACGTTATAACGGCAATCGGCCTCCTTGTGCCGCGCCATATAGCATCGAATTTGCTTTTGCCCCTGTTTTCGCTTTGTCCGCCCTGCACGTTGTCGGCAGAGTCGGCTTCGTTCCCCATCCGTTTTTCCATATTAGTTTATCCCCTTGCGGCCACTATATCAAATTCAACGTCGGGAAGCCTTCTTTGCAACCGCATGGCAAGCGGCTCCTTGCCGCCGCCGTGGCCTGCCGCGCCGAGTATGATAATGCTTGCGCCCTTATCCTTTGCAAAATCCACCAATGCGTCCTCCACATCCTCACTGCGGATAAGCGAAAGCTCCGCACCCGCAAGCTGTGCGGCCGTAAAAAGATACTCTATCGCATCGGACTCAAACGGTGTGTTCATAAAGTTCCTGCCCGTTTCCACGCAGTGAACAACATGCACGCTGCTGTCCTGCCCTGCGCGCTCCACTCCGCGGGCGATAAGCTGATCACAGCTCCTTTGCCCCGTTACGCACACCATTATCACCTTTTTGGCAACGCTATTCTCTGTTGCGTTCTTCATGTCCCTTCACCGCCTCCTCTATCTTATCAGGCAGTTTTGCCCGCTTAAAGCCGATAAGCTTTTCGATTGCATCCTCGGCATTCTCGGCCCGTGCGAACAGGGTCAGGCATTCGCTGCGCATAAACCCTTCCTTCACAAGATGCTCGAATTGATTGAACAGCCCCGTATAAAATCCGTCCTGATCGAGTATTATCACCGGCGCATCGATATAGCCGAGCTGGTTAAGCGTAAGCGTTTCAAGCAGTTCCTCAAGCGTGCCCACGCCGCCCGGCAGCGTTACAAAGCCGCTGCTCATGCGCTCCATAAGTGCCTTGCGCTCATGCATATCCTTGGTTACTATAAGCTCGTCACACCGTTCGAACGGTATGCCGGGTCGGTTCAGTTTTTCGGGTATAATGCCGATTACATAGCCGTTTGCAGATTTTACGCCGCGTGCGCATGCGCCCATAAGTCCCGTGCGTCCGCCCCCGAAAACAAGGCCGTAGCCGTTTTCGGCCAGCATACGGCCGAATTCTTCCGCTTCTTTTATATATTTATCGCTTATGTTGGGCGAGGATGCGCCGAATATGCAAATGTTACCCACTTTTCATTACCCCCGTGCGTATTATTACATATTAAGTATATCATTATGGCGCTCCGTATTAAAGCATTAAAACTGGGCTTTTTTGTGACAGGAATAAAATCGTGCCACTATCGCACTCATATCATCCCGCTCACTGACCCCGCCCGCACGCCGTATAAGTGCATGTGCGGCCTGTCTTGGCGGCAAATCCTCCTCCACCACATCATGCATTGCGGCGTAAAGCTCCGTGCCGAGCGCATCGCTCAACCCATCCGTCATAAGCACAAGCGTATCCCCCGCGCGAATGTGCGCACTGCCGAGCCCTATGCGCGTTTCTTTTAATATGCCAAGCGGCGGTGCCTCCGCATACAGCGCCCTTATGCTCCCGTTGTGTATCAAAAATGCCGGCGGGGCGCTCTGCTTTAATATAACCGCATCCCCCGTTGCAAGGTCAACCTTTACTGCATCAAGCGTTGCATACAGCTCGTCCGTATTGGTCGAATACATAAACTCATTAATGCTCCGTATGGCATCCTCCTCCATAAAGCCTATTGCCATAAGTTCTCCGTACATTTCCACCGCGCGTGTGCTTTCCCTGTGTGCCGCGTGGCCCGAGCCCATGCCGTCACTTAAAACAAGCAAAAGTTCCCTGCCCATGCGCCGTATCGCCACAGAATCGCCGTTTGTGGGGCTTTTCGCCATTGCAACGGCCGCCGAAGCCGCCTCCACGCCAAGGCTTGTGCGCTTTGATGCGCCGCTTAGGCTCATGCGCTCCATAGCCGCGCCCATGCCGCACAAATACGCTCCGCAATGCGGCAGTGTTTCGGCCATCTGCTGTGCCATTGCCGCTGCGCCCTTCAGCTTTAATCGCGTATCGTTCAATTCGCGCACGGCAAGCCGATTGTATCTTGAAAGGCTAAGCGCACATGCCGCACAGAGTACAAGCGGCATTATGCACTTTGCGCCGCCGATGTACGCACACGCGCCAAGCACGCACATAAATATTGCAAGCGTTACCGTTTCCGCCCGTCTCAGCCGCTTCCCGCGCACATATGCCCACACCGCATTCCATGCAATAGTAAGCGCATAGCACAGCGGAACCGTTGCAAGCAGTGCGCACACGCCGAGTATAAACGCCCTCCTGTTCGTGCCGTACACGGCCGCAAGGGGCACGCTTTGCGCAACAAGTGCCGCCGTAAAGCGTATATACGGCGGTGTCTCCTCTCCGCGCCTATCCTTAAAGGCACTGAGCAGCAGCTCCGCCCCCGCTGTCAGCATGCACGCGGCAACGCTTACCATGCTGCCGCCACACGCCGCACCGAATGTCGCCGCAAGTGCCGTAACGCAGGGGGAGAGTGCATAGAACCACGCCGCACAGCATATCGCCCCGCCGAACGGCGAACAGCTGTACCGCCCCGCCGATGCCATGATAAATGCACACAATGCCTCAATACAGCACCTTTGCAGGTCCGTTTCGTTTCGCACGTCAGCAATTCGTGCCGCTATATTCTTCAAACCCTTGGCTTCCATCTCAGTCTGCCCTTTCGCATAAGTATTATAAAGATTTTAGCGTATCACATCATGCTTTATTGACGAACAAGCGTAAAGAATAATTGCGCATATGGTGGATTATTGCCGCAAACATGCGTTATAATAAATAATCAACCAAAGGAGAAACCGCAATGCGTTATTGGACAAAGCAACATGAAAGCGTTTATGACACGCTTATTAAGTGCGGAAGATACGTTGCACGGCGCGACTATGTATATGCGGAACAGCAGGACGGCGCAGACATAATGCTCAAGGCCTACGATTGGCTTTATGAAAATCACCCGCTCAAATCCATCCGTCCCGATGATGCAGAATGCGTCATATGGCTTTCCCCGTCAAAGGATGCCACGATGCTGAGTGAAGAAGGCCGCGTAATAATAGAGTTTGAAATAGACCCTTCTCTCGTGTACGGCGTAAACGTAGCAAAATGGGGCAGTATGCTGAATTATTCATACATCCCAAGCGATGAGGCCGACCTTGCGCGGCACAGAAGGGAGCTTGCCCTTCGCGGCATAAGCGATGCAAAGGCCGTTATGACTCCGTTCTATCCCGATATTGCCCGGGAAATAAAGCAAAGCTGGCTGCGGCTTTTTGACGATTCGATAATGCTCGGCAGCGATGCATATTATGCAACCGTATGGGAGCTGAAAAAAGAATGGCTGATAGACGTAACACGATAAGGCTGTATACCGCACAGACGGATGCCGTTATACAAGAGCTTACAAAAAGCGGAGTCTGCCACTGTCGTGAGGAATATGTGAATACAAAATATGCTCAAAGCGCAGTGGGCTTTCTTATTGCGTACAGGTGGCTTGCGTCAAATGCGGCACGATTTGTGCCAAAGCCCGACGGTGCGGAGCTTATGTACTGGGCATTTACCGACAAAAACTATGTAACGCGGTCGGATAACGTGCTTGTGCTTGACGTGCCGAGGGAAAATGTACTGCTTTTTGATTATGCCAAGTGGAACAGGATATTGCAGTTGAATTACATAGGCACCTCCCCCGCCGATGAAATGCGCTTTTCAAAAGAGCTTTCGCTTCGCGGAATAAGCGCGTATTCCGCCATGACGACCGATTTTTACCCCGAAATAAAGCAGCGCATATCTGAAAGCTGGCAACGGCTTTTTGAGGATGCAGGCTGTTTAATTGACAATGCGCGCCCCGTTCAGGCGGCACTGTGGGAAATACGCGGCGAATGGATAGTGAAAGATAAGTAAACAAACCTTAACATTGGTGACAAAACGCTCTTATATGCTGTATAATAGCGACTGAGCCTTTTATGGCACACATTGAATTGTTGGAGGCAAAACCCTTGCGATATATATTAAAACCGCTTTGTGCGGTATCGGCCGTGTTGATGCTTGTACTTTGTTGCGGCTGCAATGCCGCGGTGGTCGAAAACGGCGTAAACACGGATAACGACATTGTCAGTATACCCGAACGCACATACGCTCCACAGTCGGTGCAACCCACGGTTGAAGTTACTGCCACGGCGGAGCCCACGCCCACCGTTGAACCTACGCCCGAACCCACACCCGAGGATGACGGCCTTCCGTATTATCTTTATGTGGAAAAGGGTTCTTTTACCCTTACCATATATGAAAAGGATGAAAACGGCGAATATACAAAGGTGTATAAAACATACCGCATAGCGCACGGCGGCAACAAAACGCCCGCCGGCACATATACCCTTGGCGGGGACGAGGTGCGTGAAAGGTGGCATGATTTCCCGGATGGAGGAACGGTGCAGTACGCTACCCGTTACGAGGGGCGATTGTACATCCATTCCCCACTTTACGCAACAAGCGACCCCACGCAGATGTGGCCCAAGTATTATAACGGAGACCACGGCATAGGGCTTGAATCAACGGGCGGCTGCCTGAGAATGGTCACGGAAGCAAGCAAGTTTATATATGAAAACTGCCCCGAGGGTACAACGCTTGAAATAGTCAACGGTTCTCCCCGCGGCACAACGAGTGAGGATATTCCAAGCCGCAACGGGCTGAGGATCGACCCCACCGATTATGACACACTGCGCGCAAAGGGCTACATTGAATAGAGCATCACTGCGGCATGAAGGGAGGCGGCACGGTTGAAGCGTATCTTTCCCAAGGCATTGCTTTTTATGCTTATCGTTTGCGCCGCGCTCAGCCTAAGCGGGTGTATTTATGTAGCGGATGACGATTCCGCCATAATAATTCCAAAGCCCGACGCGGTGAATACGCCCGAGTCCACCGCACAGCCAACGCCCGAGCCCGAGCCCGTATACTATAAATCCCGCGTGAATACGCTAAACTGCCGAAGCACCGCGGACAAGACTAGCGATGCTAACATTGTCTGCCAAATCGGTTTTGAAGAAGGCGGCGAATATCTCGGCACCGAGGGCGAATTTACGCTACTAAGGCTTAGTGACGGGCGGGAGGTGTATTGCTACAGCGAATACCTTGTTGAAAGGGATGTACAGCTTTACGCATATTTGGAGAAAGAGACCGCGCAGAAGGTTGACATAAAGACGGGCAAGCTTGTCTATGAGGCGGACGGCGCAACGCCCGTTATGGTAAAAAACGAGCTTGTGGATATGCGGCTGTATTTGCCCGATGCGGTGTATGAACAGCTTTTTGCGACCGAAAGGAACATAACGGGAGCTCCGCTTTATTCGCGCGCTGTGCCGCTTATGCAGCTTGGCACGGTGAAAAAGCTTATCAAGGCATATGAAATATTCAAGTCGGACGGTTATACGCTTAAAGTATACGATGCCTACAGACCGATAAGCGTACAGCGAATACTGTATGACATAGTGCAAAACAGCAAGTGGATCGCCAACCCCGACACCACCGCAAGCAACCACAACCGCGGCTGTGCAATCGACCTTTCGCTTATAGTGGATGAAACGGGCGAAGAGATGGAAACGCCCACGCCCATGCACACATTCACCAAGCAATCCGCAAGGAGTTGCACGGATTGGAGCGAGGAGGCGCGCGCAAACGTGGATTATATAACCGATGTTATGGCCCAATGCGGTTTTAACAGCATAGAAAGCGAATGGTGGCACTTTTCTGATAAGGATAGTGCAATGTACATGACAACGGATATTGACCTTGGCACGCTTACAATGCTACCAAAACAGGAGGAAAACCAACAATGAAGTATACTTCACACAAAAGCATCGTACTCAGCATAGCAATAATGCTCTGCCTTTTGCTGGCGGCCTGCGCGGATCCATCCGCCATGCCGAGCGGCGAATTCACTGAAGCGGATCTTGGCGTTAAGCTTGATTCAAGTGTATACTACCTGCGCGAGGATTCATCGGCGCTTATAAGTGCGCTTGGTGAGGATTACGAGTACAGCGAAATGGTAAGCTGTGTTTATGACGGCAAGGACAAGACCTATACCTATGACGGTATAAAGGTCAGCACCGTGCCCGTTGACGGTAAGGACATAATAGAAATGATAACGCTTACCTCGGACAAGTATTCTACCCTTCGCGGTGCAAAGGTGGGCGATTCGCTTGAAAGCGTAAAGGTGCTTTACGGCGATGCATGGTTTGATGACGGCTATCTTACCTATTCCCTCTCCGCCGACCAAACGGACATCCATTCCGAGCGCATACAGTTTGAGTACTCACTTGATACCGTTACACGGATATACATCTATTCCCCAAGCTATTGATGTATAGGGTCTGTTAAATAAAATGGTATTCAGCTCCCCGACATTTATATTTTTGTTTTTCCCCGCGGTGTTCCTGTGCTGCCTTTGTTTAAGGCGCAGCGTTAAATGGAGCAACGCGGCTTTGCTTGTATTTTCCCTTTTGTTCTATGCATGGGGAGAGCCCGTGTATGTGCTGCTTATGGCACTTACAACGTTTATATGTCACCTGTGCGCACGCGGCGTTGCAAAAAGCGACAATAAGGGAAAGCGGACATATAGTGCCATTGCGGTAATATGGGGCATAGGCACGCTTATCATATTCAAATATACGGATTTTATAATTGCAAGCATAAATTCCGTAACGGGACTTAATATAGTTCAGCCGAACATAGCGTTGCCGATAGGCATATCGTTTTTCACGTTCCAAGCCATAAGCTATGTGCTTGATGTTGAACGAGGCGATGCCGTCTGTGCCGAAAGCTATTTTGATGTGCTATTGTACATTTCGCTTTTCCCTCAGCTTATAGCGGGGCCCATAGTGCGCTACAGGGACGTAGCAGAACAGATAAAGCAGCGCACCGTAACAGCGGAGGATATAGCATTGGGACTTAGGCGGTTCTGCTTCGGTTTGGCCAAAAAGGTGCTTATAGCAAACACGCTTGCCTACACCGCGGATAAAGTATTTGCCCTGAATGAAGCGAAGCTGAACATGCCGATAGCATGGCTTGGCGCGGTATGCTACCTTATGCAGATATATTTTGACTTTTCGGGCTACAGCGATATGGCAATCGGCCTTGGGCGGTCATTCGGCTTTACGTTCCGCGAAAATTTCATGTACCCGTACTGTGCCGATTCCATGCAGGATTTCTGGCGCAGGTGGCACATTTCCCTTTCCACATGGTTCAAGGAATATGTTTATATCCCTCTTGGCGGCAACAGGCGCGGCAAGCTTCGCACGGGCATAAACAAACTTATCGTGTTCCTGCTTACGGGTCTTTGGCACGGGGCAAGCTGGAACTTTGCCATATGGGGGCTGTATCACGGCGTATTTCTTATGCTTGAAAGCTATGGCGTGCTGAAGCCCAAGCGTTGGCCAAAGCTTATTCGTCATGCGTACACGTTACTTGCGGTAACGGTGGGCTTTGTCGTGTTCCGTGCGGAGAATATTGCTTCCGCATGGATAATAATTACAAAAATGTTCACGGGATTAAACTTTGGCGCGGAGTATTTATCGCAACTTTCGCTGCTTCTTACGCCGCTTTGCGCCGTGGCACTGATAGGCTCCGTTTTTGCCTGTATGCCATATGCAAATAGAATAGCAAGTCAGTTTACGGTAAATCGACCCAAAGCGGTATATGCGGTGTACTTTTCCGCTTTTACACTGCTTATAGCATGCATTGCGTGTTTATCCACGGCAAGCTATAATCCGTTTATTTATTTCAGGTTTTAGGGGGTGGCAAGCATATGAAAAAGGGCTTTTTTATAACCTTCACCGCTGTGGTGCTTGCGGTGTGCCTGCTACCGCTTGGCGCGAACATACTCGGCTACACTGCCGAAAACCGCGAAAACCGCCCACTTGCACGCGCACCGAAGCTTGTCGACCGTGACGGGCTGAACCTTAACGCGGCTGCCGATTTTGACGATTATTGGCAGGATCATTTCGGCCTCAGGGAGGAGCTTGTTACCGTATTTCACGCAACAACGCTTTTCTTGTTTAACGATACGCTAAACGAAAAAGTTGTAGCCGGCAAGGATGATTTCCTTTTCTACAGTGAAACGCTTGATGACTACACGGGTCTTAATTCGATGAGTGATGCGGATATTCTCCGCGCGGCAAACGTTATCCGCCTGATAAGCGAATACGCAAAAAGCCGCGGTGCCGACTTTGTTTTTTCAGTTGCGCCCAACAAGAACACGGTATACGGCGAATATATGCCGGACAGGATACAGAGCACGAATAATGCTACCAACCGCGAAAGGTTGTATGCCGCGCTTGAAAATATGGGCGTTTCTACCATGGATTTTGCCGCACTTTTAACCGAGCATAAGGATGAAGGCTTGCTTTATTACCGTCAGGATACGCACTGGAACCAACGCGGTGCGCTTGTGGCATACAATGCCATAATGGAACAAATTATGCAGGGTGAAAAATATGAAACATATTCCGACATTGAACCCACGGATGCAACGGGCTATTACGGCGACCTGCACAATTTTGTACTGCCCGCACAGCGTTCCACGCTCGTTTATCCCGAATATAATATAGAAGAAAGCTACACGCTTGACGAGGGCGCCCGCGCGGAGCAGGATATGACATTCGGCACAAGCAGTGAAACAAATGCGGATAAATCACTTTTGCTCTACAGGGATTCCTTCGGCAAGGCGCTTATACCTCTGCTTTCTTCAAATTTGGGCAGGGCGGTATATTCACAGCAGTTCCCGTATGACGTTTCGCTTGCGGACGCAGGCTACGACATGGTAATGATAGAGCTTGTGGAACGCAACATACCTAACCTGCTTGAAAGTGCGCCAACAATGTGCGCCGCCGAAACCAAACTTCCCGCTGGAGCCACGGAGGTGGAATTCTCGTGTGACACACGGCTTTCATCGGGCTTGGTTCAGCTTTTCGGCAGCATTGCGGCATATACCTCAAGTGAGCACATTTATGTTGAGGTACTGCATGAGGACGGAACCGCGCACGTTTATGAGGCATTCCCCACAAATGATACGCATGATGCAGACCCCGAATGGGAAAGCGCATCGGGCTACTCACTGACTCTGCCCGAGGGTATTACGGGCACGGTAAATGGAATTTATGTTCATTAACGAAAGTATCCGCCTAACAATCGGTTAAATGCTTATTCGATTGCAGGCATACCATCAATGCGCATAATGCAATAATGTAAATCAAGATACAACATTACCGCCGCACTGCGGCGGTGTTTTGTATACGGTGCTACTTTTCGTTTTCGGCTTTTGGTATTTCCATGCCGTGCAGTTCCTGATAGGATATAAGCTCATCTTCGTCCTGCGGCAATGTGGGCATCAGCCCCGTACACTCGGTGCCGGCCACGGCTCCGCCGATATCGTCGTAAACACAGCCCTTGCACGGCATGTTATCTTTTTTGGGCATAAAAAAACGCTCCTTTATGATTTTACCTTAGTCTTATCAAAAAGAAGCGAATTTATAAATATATTTATCCGATTTTTTGTAGGCTTAGCATATAATGCGTTCTTGTAGCCGTAATATGCACTGTCCTTACGGATTTGCGAACCTTGAGAACATCCCTTGGAAGGTGAGATTTACGGTCTTTAGCGGGCCGTTTCGGTTCTTGGCGACTATTACTTCGGCGGTGTTGTCCTCTATCTCCTCCTGCGGCGGAGTGTTGGTCGCGGATTGTCCATGCTCTGAATCATCCTTGCGGTTACGCATGGCAAGCGCACGGCGGTATAGAAGCAGAACAAGGTCGGCATCCTGCTCTATTGCGCCCGAATCGCGCAGGTCTGCCAAAATAGGCCGATAGCCGTTTTCCTTGCGGGATTCGGAGCCGCGCGAAAGCTGGCACAGCAACATTATCGGCACCTGAAGCTCCTTTGCAAGTATTTTCAATGCACGGGTAGCCTCCGCAATGTCCGCAACAAGGCTGCCGCGCTTATTGCCAAGCTGGATAAGGCCGAGATAGTCTATCACGACGAGGTCAAGCCCATAGCGCGTCTGTTGGCGGCGGCAGCGGCTGCGTATATCCGCAACAGATAGATTGCCGCTGTCATCAATATACATATTGGAATCGCTCAGTTTAAGCAGGGCACTACTGAGTACGCTCAGATCCTCCTGAGTGGTCTGACCGGTGTTCACACGCTGCATATCCATCTTTGCAATGGAGCACAGCATCCTTGTGGAAAGCTGTTCACGGCTCATTTCAAGGCTGAATACGGCCACCTTTTTGCCCGCCTCTATCGCGGCATGCTCCGCAATGTTCATGGCAAACGTGGATTTGCCCACGCTCGGCCTTGCGGCGACTATTATAAGGTCACCCTTTTGCAGGCCGCTTGTAAGCTCGTCAAGCTCATGAAAGCCCGTCGGCACGCCGCTTATCTCGCCGCGTGTTTTCATGAGGTCGCCTATGCGCATATATGCCTGAAGCGCGCTCTTTTCCACGGGCACAAGCGTATCCTCATTCTTTTTCATGGATATGTTGAATACGCGCCGTTCAGCCTCGTCAAGTATGTCCGCAATGGGAGCCTCACCGTCACTTGCGGTTTTGATTATCTCGCCGCCTGCGGCAATAAGCTGCCTCAATACGCTCCTGTCCTCAACTATTTTAATATAATAGCTTGCGTTTGCCGCGCTCGGCACAAACAGCGAAAGTTCCGCAATATACCCAAGTCCGCCCGCCGATGCAAGTTTGCCCGCACGTTCAAGCGCATCCACAACGGTTACGCTGTCCACGGCCTGAGCATGGTTTACAAGGTCACCCATAGCCTCGAATATATATTGATGCTGCGGCAGATAAAAGTCCTGCGGTGTAAGCATTTCCGATGCAAGCTCCGCCGCATCGCGGCTTATGAGCATGCTGCCGAGCACGCTTTTTTCCGCCTCAAGCGAATGTGGCGGGGTTCTTGGAGTCTGTTCCACATTTACCTCCGATCAAAAATGCGGGGTGACAAAATCGTTATTCGCCCTTTTGCAGGGGAAGCACCTCTACTTCAAAGCGTGCATCCGCATTTTCATAAAGGTGTGCGGTCACGTTTATCTTACCGAGTGCCTTAATCGGCTCCTCAAGGCGAATTTTCTTCTTGTCCACGTCAAGACCATGCTGTTGCTTAAGAGCGGCGGATATTTCCGCCACGCCGATCGAGCCGAACAGGCGGCCGCCCTCGCCGCACTTGGCATATACCTTAACATTAAGGCCGTTCATGCCGGCGGCAAGCTCCTTGGCGCGCTTGCGCTGCATTTCAAGGCGGTGTGCATCGGCCTGCTTTTTAACGTTGGCCGCGTTTATGGTGTTTGCGTCTCCCGGCAGGGCAAGCTTGCGCGGGATAAGAAAATTGCGGGCGTAGCCGTCGTTCACTTCGACGATATCGCCGGCCTTGCCTGTGCCCTTAACATCCTTTTGAAGAATTACTTTCATATTGGTTAAACCTCCCTTTGGTATGATTCTGTTTATTTCGATATATCCGCACCTATTTCTTTAAGGTAGGAATATATGCTTTCGGTAAGCTGCTCTATGGCCTGTTCCATCGTGACATCCTTAAGCAATGCCCCTGCTACCGCCAAATGCCCGCCGCCGCCTATGCGTTCAAGTATAAGCTGTACGTTCGTTTGGCCGAGACTGCGGCCGCTTATGTTTATTCCCGCGGGTACTTCCGCAAGCACGAATGATGCACTTATCCCCTTTATCGAAAGCAGTGCATCCGCCGCCTGTGCGGCGATAAGCATATTGTTCGGCATATCCTTGGGGCAGGTGGATATCGCAATGCCGCCATCCATAACGGTAGCATTCTCAACCACCTTTGCACGGTTGCGGAACGTTGTCATATCGTCCTGATACATGAGCTTTACCATGCTTGTATCCGCTCCGCTGCGCCTTAGGAAGCCTGCCGCCTCGAACGTTCTTGCGCCCGTGTTTACGGCAAAACTCTTCGTATCCATGGTCATACCTGCAAGCATTGCGCTTGACTCAAATGCGGTGGGCTTTAATCCGTCCGCAAAATACTGCATAACCTCCGTCACCATTTCGCAGGCAGAGCTTGAGCCCGCCTCATAATAACTGAGCGTGGGTGCGCCGAGCGAATCGACGGGACGCCTATGATGGTCAATTATAACGGTTTTTGCCGCCTTTGCATATAGCTGCTGAGAAAGAACACTGCTTGTGCGCTGAGTGTCCACAACTATAAGCACGCTGTTGGGGCGAATCATCTGCATTGCTTGGTCGCTCGTGCGCACAACGTCATGATACTGCTTACTTTCGGCCATTGTGGCAAGTGCGCTCTCCGTTGCGGCATTCGTGCCGTCAACCACTATGTAACCGCGCCTGTTCACGCACTGGGTCATGCGCATAAGCCCGAGTGCCGCACCTATGCAATCCATATCCGCATTCTTATGGCCCATTACAAACACCATGTCCGAATTCTCCATAAGCTGGCGAAGAGCCTTTGCAAAAAGCCTTGCCTTAACGCGAGACTGCCGCGTGAGTGCGATCTGCTTTTGGCCGCCGTAGAATGAATATTTCGTGCCGCGTTTGACAACTGCCTGATCGCCTCCGCGCCCGAGTGCAAGTTCCATTGCCTGCCGTGCGGATTCGTCGCTTAGGCCAACCTGACTTTCCGCACCGACAGCTATTGAAAGCGTAACGGTCTGCTCTGTGCCCGTGTCAACGGCATGGGCAAGCTCCAATAGCTTAAAGCGTCCCTTTTCAAGCTCCGCCATGTACTTCGCCTCAAATATAAGGAAAAAGCGAGCGTTTTCATAGCGGCGGTACGTACCGTGAATTTCCGAAGCAAGCTGACTTACGAGGGATTCCACCTCCGAAAGCACGCTGTTGCGATGGAATTGCTTATCGGCGTTAAGTTCTTCATAATTGTCAACGTATATGAGCGCGACCACGGGCATGTTCTCTTCATAAAGGCGAGTGTAATGCAGTGCCTCCGTCCTGTCGAGCCAATATTGGAAATTGAGCTTTCTTGCGGAGTGATGCTCACGCTTTATGGGGCTGCTCATTATCTGATATGCACGACCGTTGAGTTCAAGCGTCAATGCCTGTGCGGGTTCCTTACAGTCAAGCGAGGGTATAACATGGTGAATATCGCGCCCGGGGTATATTTCCTCCATGGCATCGTTTGACCAGATAATGCGACCTGAGCCGTCAAATATAAGGGCGGGAACGTCAATGGTGTTTATTATGGATGAAGCGGCGGACGAATTTTCAAGGAAAATATCGTCACATTCCTGCTGAAGCTGACGCCAACGCGCACTGAGCACGGCAAAACCTATGACAAATGCGCTAAGCACAAGGCACACGGTCAATATGATTGCAAAAAGCGTGTTTGGCAGCAACAACAGCGCGGCTGCACCGCCAAGTGCGGCCACGAGCAGCGGGATAAGTGCGCCAATGGGTCTTTTTTCCATAATAGTATCCTTTCTGCTTGCTGCGGAAGGCTCCGCAATGCCTATTTGGTATTCTTTCTATTCTTATTGGGCACAAAGCGTGTACGCGTTTTCATTATTCTGTCCATAAGGCCGACTATTGCAAGTATATTCGTGCGTATGGGCAGGAGTATAACGATTATGTATATTATAACCCGCCTTGCCTTACTGCCCGGGCGGCCTATGCGCGTTGTAAAATCAAGATAGCAAAGGCCCATGAGTGCAAGCGGTCCAAGCACCGCCTGCTCCGCCACGGTGACCACAAGCGATGAATTATTAAGCCCCGCAACATATGCTACCAGTGCGCCGATTATGGCCGCACCCGCCGCATAAGTGTAGTTTTTTGAAAGCTGCCAAAGCGGCATGGGTGCCATCGGCCTCACATCCGCACCGGCACGCTTTGTAAACGCGCGGGCAATAAGCGTATCCGCAAGTGCAAAAAGCATGGCCGCAACGCATATTACCTCCATCGCAAGCTGATCGGCCATTTCCTCGTAAAGCACAAGTCCCGTAACGATGTAGCCGAGCGCATCCTCGCCAAGGCTTGCGGCATAGGAAGATGCGGCCATTTCCTCTCTCAGTGCGGATATAAAATAGCGTATGGAATAGAACGGCTCCTCTCCGTTAAGCATGTCGGGCAGGCAAACGTACAAATAAAGCCCCACGCCAAGCAGCAGCGCACAAAGGCTTACGCACGTGCGCCACGGCTTTTTGCTCCTTATAACATAGCCTATTGTAAAGGAAGCGGGCAGTGCTGCGCACAGCACGTACAAAAGCTCACTCCAACCCACAATAAGCCCCGATACAAGCGAAAACACCAGAGCGGCGGCCGCAAATATACCATAGCCCCATGTGCCAAGTACAAATCCCAAAAATGCGGGCGCAAACAAAATGCCAAGCGTGCTGAAGCCGCTCAGTATGCCCATAACAAGCCCCAACGCAAGACCTATAAGCAATCCCTTAACGAGAAATGTAGTGCTGTTGTTCAAATTCTATCCTCCATTGCTATGCAACACATTGCATAGCCGTATAATTATAATTACAGATATTTTATTATACCCTTAATTTCAAATAAGAGCAACCAAAAACAGACATTCTCTGTCAAGCGGTGCGCTTTTAGGCGCACAGGGCCGTTTTATCCGCATAAAAAAACGACAGGCCAAATACCTGTCGTTTTTGTGGAGGCACCACCCAGAATCGAACTGGGGAATAAAGGTTTTGCAGACCTCTGCCTTACCGCTTGGCTATGGTGCCGAATGGAGCGGGAAACGGGGCTCGAACCCGCCACCTCTGCCTTGGCAAGGCAGCGCTCTACCAAATGAGCTATTCCCGCACTATGGTGCCTCAGAGTGGAGTCGAACCACCGACACAGGGATTTTCAGTCCCTTGC
>CAZTFU010000023.1:0-29438 GCA_964612925.1 uncultured Clostridium sp.
AGCCAAGATACATAACAAATCAATTAACTTTTTCAAAGGCTACTGCTTTTTGGCATATATTGCGTTGTAAAGCGTTACAAGCTCATTTATGCTCAGCTCTTCCGCACGGGCGGACGGGCTTATTCCGCACTGCTCGAGCGCGGCGGCGGCTGCGGCGGCGGAGGGCAGGAGCGGCTTTAGATTGTTATGGAGCGTTTTGCGCCGCATTGCGAATACCGATTCCGTGAAGCGCAAAAATTCAGCGGGCGGCGGAAGATGGGTGACATCGTCGCGGCGGGTGAGCAGAACAACCTCGGAATCGACATCGGGCTGAGGATAATAGCTTGCGGGGCTAAGTGAGAGTATGCTTTCGGGAGTATAATAAAGCTGAGCGCATATCGCAAGTGGGCCGTAAAGCTTTGTGCGCGGCACTGCGAAAAAGCGGTGCGCGGCCTCCTTTTGTACCATAAGCACCATGCGCGGTATGCGACGCGCGTGCTTTATAAGCAAAAGCACGATATCGGTCGTTATATAATAGGGCAGATTGCCCGCCACAACGAAGTTTTCACCTAAAAGGGTCATGTCGAATTTCAGTATGTCGCAATGCTCAACGGAAAGCCTGCCGCAGGCAATATAATCGGCAAATGCGGAATTGAGTGCATTGACCATGCCGCGGTCTATCTCAACGGCGGTAACGCGGGGCGTACTCTTTATAAGAGCACCCGTAAGCGCACCGAGCCCCGGGCCTATTTCAAGCACACTCAGACTGCCGTCACCCGTTGCGGCGGAAGCTATCGTGTCAACGGCCGCATCATCACAAAGGAAGTTTTGCCCAAGTGCGGCATTTGGCCGCATATTCATTCGCTCAAGAGCTGATTTTATATCGCTTACGGACATCATCCCATTTTTACAAGCACTGTAACGTTGCGCTTGCGCCCCCAACGGCGGCCCTCCTTTTCGGAATTCATCCAAAGGTCAAGCTGGTTGACGGGCGTGCCGTCCTCCCGCTTGTAATTGCGGAATGCGCCCGTATCCCGCGCAACGCCGTAGCCGTAGCCGGGAACGTAAATCTCCGTGCCGTACGGTATATAGTACGGGTTTACGGCTATCGTGCCGAGCCTGGGCTTTGTGCCTGTGGCGGTCTTTGAGCCCTGCCAATAGGCGGTTATGTAATCCATCTTCATTTCGACCCAACCGTCCTTGCCGGCTTTGGGTGCCTTTTTATAAATGCGCCATTCGCCGCTTAAGCTTGTCTGATAGTGGATCTTATTGCCCTTTTTGACTATTTCATCCGTTGCGGGGGTTATTATTATCTGGTTCACTATTTCGCGCGAAACCTCTACCCCATCCTTTATTATTACGCGCTGTGTAACGTTTTTTGACCCGTCGGAGCCCCTTTGAAGTATCACGGGGTCGGTATCGTTATAAACATTGTCATCATAGACCACCTTTTCCTTGTGCGCAATGGTGCGCTTTGCGGTGGTATACTCGGTAACAACGTCCGTATGCACTATTTTCATGCCGGGGGTAAGTTCCTCAAACGTAAGATAATTAAGCTCATCCACGGTATCATATTCTATATTCAGCTCACGGAGCGCATCACCCACGGTGCCGCCGGTGGTTTCAATCACGCTCACCTGACCCAATGAGCGCACGGTGACGGGAAAACTGCGCGTTATTTCGATATTAAGGCCGTCCGCTATGAGTTCCCATGCTTCAACGGAAAGCTCATCCTTTCTTCCGAGTGATACATTCTGCCGTTTGAGGAAGGATGAAACCGAAATGCCCTCTTCAGGCTCATTTATAAGGTAATCGGTGGTGCGCCCATCCGCCGATACGGTTACGGTTATGCGCGGGTCGGGAGCGTTCTTTGAAATCAAAAAAAACACGACGGAGGCCAAAATAAGCACTGTTATAAAAGCGTCCAGCAGGTAGAAATACCACTTTACACTGCGAAGGTGCTCAATCATGCGCCGCCTTGATTCAAGCAAAAGCTGCTTTACTTTTTGTATAAAGCTATCCATGCGCCTATTATAGCGTCTTTTATGCAAATGTGTCAAATAAACGAATTGTGCCAAGCAGGTGCCCTCCCGCGTTTACATCAAAGCGTTGCCAAGTTATAATAGATATATACATTCGCCCAAAGCGGCGATCGAACCACAAAACGGGAGAGGGATACCTATGAAAAAAGCTTTGGCGCTCATGCTTGCACTCGTAAGTGCGCTTGCATTGTGCGCGTGCGAGGTACAGCCGCAGCAAAAGGGCGGCGGCAAGGTAATAGATGAATTCATAAACCACATAGCGGCGGGCGAATACACCGAGGCGTATGCGTTGCTGTCGGCCTCAAGCCGCAACGATACGGATACGGAAAAAAGCAAGTGCGTTACGGAAAAGCAGTTTGTTGACAAATACACATCCATAATAAGTGCGCTTGAAATAAGCGCAATAGAATACGCGAATTTCACCTGCGAAAGCGGCAGCATACTTTGCCGCGCCACATATGATGCGACCTATTACAGCGATTATATAGGCGACGTTACGAACAGCTTCAGTGCCATTGCCGTGCTTGAGGGGGACGAATGGAAGGTTGAATGGTCGCCCGCCATGATATTCCCCGAAATGGAGTGGGGCGATACCGTGCGCATAGCACGCCTTAGCGCAGAACGCGGCGAAATATTAGCAGACGGCGAAAAGGTTGCAACTACCGAGGGCGCACTGAGCGTGTATGCGGCGGTGGATAAAATAGAAGATACACAGCTTTTTTTACAGCAGGTATCGGTACTGCTGAATATGACGGTTTCGGACGTGGAGGCAAAGCTTAAAAAGGAATATGGCGGCGTTGCCATACTCAAGCAGTATTACAGCGATGAACTTGCCGATTCTGTTCGAGAACAGCTTTTGCAGATAACGGGCATAGGCATAGACAACGGCAACTACCTCACCGTGCGCGAATACCCAAGCGGCGATCTGCTTGCGCACCTTGTTGGCTACGTCGGGGCAATACCGAGCGCGACCGAGGAGGAGCTTGAAGCGGAGCTTGAACGGCTGAATGAAGGGCGCACGGAGCGCGACGGGCTGTACAATTCCGATTCAAAGGTCGGTAGGCTCGGCCTTGAGCTTGCCTATGAACAGGAGCTTCGCGGCAAGGACGGAGAGCTTGTATATATATGCACATCCGAGGGCACAAACCGCAAGACACTGTATAAGGTAGCTGCGCAGGACGGTTACGACATAGAGCTGACCATTGACATGGATCTTCAGCGGCGCGTGCAGGAGGTTATGGAGCTTGTATTGTTCGGGGATTCGACTGCGGGTGCCGTGGTGGTTATGAACCCGAAGACGGGCGCAATAGATGCCATGTATTCATACCCAAGCTATGACCTTAACCTTTTTGCCCGCGGAATATCGTCAAAGGAGTATTCAAACCTGCTCAATGATGAGGCAAAGCCGCTTATAAACCGCGTAACGCAGGGTCTTTATCCCCCGGGCTCCACTATGAAGGCATTTACGGCCGCCTGTGCGCTTGATAACGACGTGCTTGACGAAAACTATGAATTCGACACAAGCCAAATAAAGGACGATTACTGGACGCCGACGGATTACGGCGCATGGATATGGACGGCCATAAAGCGCACACACATAAATTACCCCATAAGCGGGCCGCTGAATATGCGAAAGGCGCTTATACATTCGGACAATATCTATTTTGCAAACTGCGCATTGCTTACGGGGTGGGACGTGTTTGAAGAATACATGACGCGCCTTGGGTTTACCGAAAGCATACCGTTTGACATAAACGTGGCCGAGCCTCAGCTTAAAAACGAGGATACGGAAATGGATTATAAGCTTATTGCGGACAGCGGTTACGGCCAAGGTGAGATACTCGTTACCCCGCTTCAGCTTGCAAGCATGTTTTCCGCATTCGCAAACGGCGGCAACGTGGCAGAGCCCTATGTTGTAAAGGGACTGTATCAGGAGGACGGCATACGCTACGTCTGCAAGGAAAGCCACACCTACTCAAACTGGAAGGAAGGCGTTATAAGCGAACACGCTATAGAGGTCATAACTCCCTTCCTTGAGGATGTTGTTGACCCGACGATAAACGGCACGGGACGAAACTTGAAGGTAAAGGGCTGTACCGTGGCGGCAAAAACGGGTACCGCGGAAATAGGCAGCAGCAAAAGCCGTGAAATTTCGTGGTTCGTGGGCTACAGAACGGGCGTTAGCGATGAAGATGCGCGCCTTGTGCTTGTAATGCTTGAGGTGCCCGCCGAAACGAAGTATTCAAGTTTGAAGTTTGACATAGCGCGGCCGCTTTTAAGCATGGAATAAACTCAAATGCCACTTGCCCCACACGAAAGTGATGGTATAATATATGTATAAAATTGCAGGAAATACTGCAACGGAGGTTTAATATGATATTCACCAAGGCACACGGCTTAGGCAACGATTTTGTTATTGTGGACGACAGGGAGAATAAATACACCCAAAATCTTAGCGAGCTTGCAAGAAAGATATGCCATAGGCGCACGGGCGTCGGCGCGGATGGACTGATATTCGTAAGGAACAGCGAAACGTGTGATTCGCGCATGCAGCTTTTCAACAGCGACGGAAGCGAGGCCGAAATGTGCGGCAACGGCGTAAGGTGCTTTGCAAAATATGTGTATGACAAGGGCATTTACAAGCATGAGCGCATGAGCGTGGAAACGCTTGCGGGCCCCATGATAATCGACCTTACCGTTGAGAACGGCGTTGCCGTGACCGCCCGCGTTGACATGGGCGAACCCGAAGTGCGCCGCGAATTTATACCCGTTGTTGGCACGGGCGATTGTCAACTTCAAAAGCTCAATGCGGCGGGTCGTGAATTTACCTTCTCCACCATTCTTCTCGGTGTGCCGCACACGGTGGTGTTCATGGATCACCTGCCCACTGCGGACGAGGTTGTAAAGTACGGCAGCGTTATAGAGCCGATGACGGAGCTTTTCCCGCGAAAGACCAACGTGAACTTTACCCATGTGCTCGACAACAACACCATAGAGGTGCGCACATATGAGCGCGGCTGCGGCCCGACACTTGCCTGCGGCACGGGTTCCTCAAGTGCGGCGGTGTGCTGTGCAATGGCCAACTACACGGGCAAAAAGGTTGAGGTTAAGCTGGAGCTTGGCTCTCTGCACATCGAATGGGCGGAAAACGGCCATGTGTTCATGACGGGTCCCGCGGCATTTGCGTTTGAAGGCTGCACACAGGATTGAAAGGGACTGCGGTGAACGTACTGTATGAGGATAACCATATCATAATCGTGGAAAAGCCCGTGAACATCCCCACTCAGGCGGACAGTTCGGGGGACACGGATATGCTTACCCTTGTTAAAAATTATATAAAGCAGAAATACAACAAGCCCGGGGACGTGTTCCTTGGGCTTGTCCACCGTTTGGACAGACCCGTAGGCGGCGTGATGGTATTTGCGCGCACAAGCAAGGCCGCAAGCCGCCTTGCACCGCAGTTTGCCTCCCACAAGGCGAAAAAACGTTATGCGGCGATAGTTACGGGCGAACCGCTGCCGTATGCGCGGCTTGAGAATTACCTGAAAAAGGATGAAAAAACGCTCAGTGCCGTTATCTACTCAGCGAACGAAAAGGATGCAAAGCCCGCCGCGCTTGAATATTACCGCATATGCAAGCGCGACGGCGTAACGCTTGTGGACGTTGCACTGTTTACGGGAAGGCATCACCAGATACGCGCTCAGCTTGCCAATGCGCATTGCCCCATATGGGGGGATCAGCGCTATAATCCGAGTGCCCTTGTCGGTCAGCAGGTTGCACTGTGGGCATATTCGCTGACGATAGAGCACCCCACGTTAAAGCAGGAAATGACGTTTACGCTAAAACCGCACGGCAAAGCATGGGAAATGTTTGATGAGGAACTGCGCGCACTCTGCGGCGGGGTAAGAGTTGTGTATGCGGATGAAAACATACTTTGCTGTAACAAAACGGCGGGCATGAGCGTTGCCGCGGACGATGGCGGCGATGCACTGCAAAATCGCCTTGAATCAGCACTCGACTGCCCTGTGTATCCCGTACACAGGCTGGATGTTGCCACGCGGGGTCTTGTGCTTTTTGCGCGCAATAGGGCGGCGGAAGCGGAGCTGAGTGCGGCCATAGAAAACCGCAGTATAAAGAAATACTATCACTGCACGGTGTGGGGCAGAGTTCCTTTTAAGCAAAAGGAGCTTAAAGCCTATCTTATAAAGGATGCAAACGAGGCGCGAGTGCGCATATATGATACGCCGCGTGCGGGTGCAAAGGAGATAATCACCCGCTGTAAGGTGCTTGAAGTGCACAATGACACCACAACGCTTGAAATTGAGCTTGTTACGGGCAGAACGCACCAGATACGCGCCCACATGGCGCACATAGGTTATCCGCTTGTGGGTGATGACAAATACGGCCCGCGTGACCGCGACGCAAAGCACGGCCGCACGCTCGAACTGTGCGCCGTAAGGACACAATTGCACTTTCCCAAGGAGAGCATGCTCGGCTACCTTGACGGGAAGGTAATAAGCATTGAATAAACCGCGGACGGATATATAAGGAGATGAAGAAACTTTTATGCAGACATATGACCTTTTTGACATAATAGGGCCGAGGATGGTCGGCCCGTCGTCAAGCCATACCGCAGGTGCGGCACGCCTTGGGTACATGGCCAACAAAATAGCGGGCGGGAACATAAAGCGGGCGCATATAACATTGCTTGGCTCCTTTGCCACAACGGGGCGCGGCCACGGCACGGATAAGGCAATAGTTGCGGGCATACTCGGGCTTGAACCTGATGACGAAAGGCTGAGATATTCCATGCTCCTTGCAAAGGAGGCGGATGTCGAAATAACCGTTGACCTGAGCGAGGAAATGCCCGACAAGCCCAATACGGCCGAAATAGACGTTGAAACGCGCGAGGGCAAGCGTATGCACATTCGCGGGGCAAGCATAGGCGGCGGCAGTATCGTGATAACCGAAATAAACGGGCTTGAAATGGAGCTTAGCGGCGAATACCCAACCCTTATAGTGCGCCACAGGGATGTGCCGGGCGTTATAAACACCGTTACGAACATACTTGCGAATGAGCAGGTGAACGTTGCGTTCATGCGCGTGTTCCGCCATGCGCGGCGGCAGGATGCCTGTATGGTGATAGAGACGGATTCGCCCGTAAGCGAACGGGTGTGCAAGCTTATACTTGACTGGAACGAGAATATAACGGGGGTGCTTGCGGTATGATGGAATATTGCTTTACCACGGGCGAAGAGCTTTTGGAAATTTGCCGTAGGGATGGTATAAAAATAAGCGAGGCCATGCTCCGTCGGCAACAACAGCTGAGCGATGACACGGCCGAGAATATATTAAAGGAGCTTAAAATATCGCTTGATGCCATGCGGCGCAGCGTTGAAGAGGGCCTGACGGAGGAGCTTGAAAGCGTGTCGGGTCTTAGCGGCGGGGATGCCGTTCGCCTTAACGACCGCGCCGAAAATTCACTGTGTGGCGAGGCGGCCGCGCGTGCGGCGGCGGCAAGCATGGCGGTGGTTGAGGTAAACGCGGCCATGGGCAGAATAGTTGCGGCTCCCACGGCGGGCGCAAGCGGGATACTGCCGGGCGTGCTTTTCACATGTGCCAAAAGGCGCGGCTGGGATGATGAAAAATTGCTTTCGGGTCTCCTCTGCGCGGGTGCCGTGGGCAGTATAATTGCGACAAACGCAAGCATAAGCGGCGCGGAGCACGGCTGTCAGGCGGAAACGGGAGCGGCGGCGGCAATGGCGGCGGCGGCTCTTTGCGAGCTTGACGGCGGCAGTGCGGAAAAGTGCCTGCATGCGGCGGCAATGGCACTCAAGAACATACTCGGCCTTGTGTGCGACCCCGTGGCGGGTCTTGTCGAATGCCCGTGCATAAAACGCAATGCACTCGGTGCCATGAATGCGCTTATCTCGGCGGATATGGCGTTGGCGGGCATAGACAGCCTTATCCCGTTTGACGAAACGGTAATGGCAATGCGCTCCGTGGGCAGACTGATGAGCCCCGATCTGAAAGAGACCGCGCGCGGCGGCTGTGCATCAACGCCCACAGGTCGTGCGATAAGTAAAAAACTCGGCCTTAACGATATAGACGAGGATTAACTTACGCCGCATACGGTGAAAAAAGGAGAATTTGGCATGTACAAACGGATGTTATCAGTTCTGCTTGCGCTGCTGCTGTCGGTGTTGTGCGCTTGTGCGCCAAATGAAGCACCCGTCTCTGATGCGGAGTCCGAGCTTACACCCGATCAACCATCCGAACCGAAGCCGCTGAAGCTGAACGTGGGTCAGACCGATATTGGCATTGAGACGGGCAACTATGCCCTGCGCAATTATCGCGGACAGTATCTGTTTTGTGAGTCGGGCACACTTGGGCTGCGCGATACGCCGTATCTGTGGTATTTTGACAACCGGGGCGACGGCTCGTTCCTGATTCAAGATGCACAGTCGCGGACTGTCATGCTGGATATTTACAATGCGCAGTACGATATCGGAAATCGCGTTACCGCCTATGCCTATACCGGCGATCCCGCGCAGCTATGGCAACTGACCGCACGGGACGATACGTCGTTCTATATTGACTCGTTTGCCGAACCGTCACTGCGATTGAGCGTGTCGGGCGGCCGGTTCATGCTCGGCCGAACCGAGGACGCGGATGATAACAATGTCTGGACGCTTTGGAGAGACGGCGATGAGATAGCACCTGACGCATTTATATCCGATGCGACGGAGTATTCGACTGACGATATCATTGCCCACTGGGATGAGGATGCGGCGTCTGCCGATAAATCCTATGACAGGAATGCGCAGTATCTATACTATGACACACTTCTTTACGGCGACCTCGATATCTATACAATCGATTTTTGTACCGACGATGCGCCGCTCTATACCTACTACGCCCTGTGCGACTTCTATATGTCGCTTGACGGCCTGCGCGCACAGTCTGATTTTGCGTCTCTACCCGACACCGAAATGAACACAATGGCAGGCGGTGCGTATGCAGGGCTTCAGACGCATGAAAGCGGCCCTGCGGCCATCATGTCGTTTTGGCACACGGAATACATCGATACCGACGGACAGCGGCACTTGATTGAGGCAAAGCGTCTCTATCCCGCCGACGGCGAGACAAATCACTTTGGCAACGAGGGCACGGGAACGAATTATTTTACGAACATCACTTGGGAACCGTCACACTGGTACCGTATGGTCATCCGCTGCTGGGATGATCCCGACACGCTCTCCACGCTGGTCGGCCAGTGGTTGTGCGATCTTGAAAGCGATGAATGGACGCTGATTTCTTATTTTGACACGGGCCTTCCCGATTCGGCGCTGAGCAGTGTGGGTCAGTTCCTTGAGAACTGGGTGAACGAAACAAACGATCAGGTACGTTCGTGGAAGCTCAAAAACCTCTACGGGCGCGAAAAGCAGACCGCGCATTGGCACAGCCTGAGTGCGGAAACCATGCAGGCAATTGATTTCGGCTCGCAGACAGGCGGCTATGAATACGGCGTCAAGGACAACTGCTTCTGGGGAAAGACCTGCGGCAAGGGCCGCGACATGAAGGAAGATATTACTGCGGACGAGTTGACGCATATTTTCCGCATCATACAGCCGAACGAGCCGGAGTTTCCCGCGTGCGTTGAACCGTCACTGACGCTCACAACCGAAGTCGGTACGCTGCACGCGGAATGGAGCCTTATCGGTTCCGCACCGCAGTGCACCGCATGTATTGAACTGCTTAGCGGGAATGGCGCCGTTGCCGCCTCGCTTGACATACCGCGTCCCGAGGTTCGCACGGCGGAGCTTGGCGGCCTTGCCGCAGGAACGTACACCGTTCGCTTGACCGTTACCGACCTATTCGGTCAGGAATTGATCACCGAGCAGAGCGTTGTGGTTTCATAGTGGGTCTTGTGACTTAGCGCGCACAAGGTAACTTACGCCGCACGGAAGCCATGCCTTAACAGTCGATCATGCACCCATATGGTCGCACCGCACAAAACGGCGCGGCCTTTTTTGATGGGGAAGGGGGAACTACGCCATGTCAGTATGCCTCCCTTGTGTAAAGGGAGGTGGCAAAATCTCCGATTTTGGCGGAGGGATTGCCGAGACTTTGCGATACTTTTTCTCGCCCTCTCAGTCACGGTTTGCGCATTCGCGCCCTCTCAGTCTGCTTCGCTTAACGCTACGCAGACAGCTCAGCGCAAGGCACACCCTGCGGGCGTCCCATAGGGGGAGCCAAGCACAGTATCTCACTTCTCTTCCCCTTCCCCCACGATTAAGGCCGCATCCCATTGTGCGGGAAGCGGCCGTGTCTTACTTATGATATGGTGAGTGGCGGTTGGGATGCGTTCGTCAGTGCATGGGGCAACCGGATTTGGTTATGCCGCGGCTTTCGCGCATAAGGGCGCGGTAGTATATCATTTCGCCCGCTATGCTTATTGCGATTTCTTCGGGAGTCACGGCCTTTATTGCCGTGCCTATGGGCGAATGTACACGCGAAATGACTTCATCGTCAATGCCCGCTTCCCTAAGATGTTGATCTATGAACGCACGCTTACCGCGCGACCCTATAACACCCACATAGTACGGCGGATCCTTCAATAGCTGCTGTTGAAGCGTAAGGTCGTGGCTGTGGCCACTGGTCATTATAACAACATAATCGTAGCTTTTCGGGTTTACATATTCGTCCAATTTATTATAATCGCCGAAGATAACCTTTTCCGCATCGGGGAAAAGAGCGGGGTTGGCAAGCTCAGCCCTATTTTCCATTACGGTCACGGCAAAGCCCACGCCGTTCAGCACGGGTACAAGTGCCTGCGCACAATGACCGCCGCCAAACAGCAGCACCTTTTCTTTTATGGGCAGGGGAATGAAAAAACTGCCGTTTATCAATGCGTACATGCCTGCTTCAATGTCGGCGGGCACGTCGCACACATCGGAGCGCGGTGCATTTTCGGCCTTGATGCATGGCAACCCGTCAAGCCGCAGTACAAGCCAACCCGCACGCCCTTCATCAAGCATGTTGAGTGCCGCAGAGCATACCCCAAGCCATGCTTCACTCTCAGCAGGGATATAGTTGAACCATGCGGTAATGTCCCCGCCGCACACCATGCCCGCGTTTTGCCCATGCTGAAGGGCAAAATCCGCAACGTCGTTTTCCTTTTTGGCAATAAGCGATTGTGCGTGGTGAATGCACATCAGCTCAATACTGCCGCCGCCCACGGTGCCCGTTATGCGCCCGTTCGTGCCGACAAGCATCTGCGTTCCCACGCCGCGCGGCGACGAACCCTTTTGCGCGGCTATGCTGACAAGCACAAGTTCGTTGCCGCATTTAAGCTCATGTAGCATCTTTTCAAGTATCGGACGCATAGTGTTTCCCCTTTGAATTAAAATAGGTAAATGTTAGGCCAATGTGCCGCTAAGCAGCTTTTCCATCAGCTCATCGGTCAGGTCAACGTGATAGAACAGCTCGAAAAACTCGTGTATTTCGCCCGTCACGTCATCGCTTACGTATTCGGGATACACAAGCGCGGAAAAGTAACGCATACCGATTATGCGGTTGGGTCCCGGCGGGCGATCCACCCAGCTGAACGGCGCATTCGGCGTGCCGTATACCTTCAGTTCCTGCACCGCCTTCAGAGAAGCATAGTCGGGGTTGTTCAAAATGGCATCCGCCGCGGAGCCGCCGCTTATACTCGCCTTGGGTTCGCCGTTTACTATTATAACATCGGGATCCCATTTGAGTAACTGTTCCGCGGAAATCTGCACGCGGGATCCGTCCCCAAGCTCAAGATCCGCCACGTTTACGGCGTTTATCTTGTCAAGTATCTGCGCGTGGGAAGAACCGTTGGGCGCGGTTTCAAGCGAATCCTCACCGTTGCCGTAGTATACGCGCACCCTTTCTTCCTCGGGAATGTCGGCAAGGGCAGCTATGTCCTCAAACGTCTTTTCCGCATAGGCGGCAAGCTTTTCGGCCTGTTCCTCGGCACCGAGCAAGCTGCCAACAAACCTTAATGCTTCGGCTGAATTGTCAAGGTCGCTGTCAACCGCCACAACGGGTATGCCAAGCTTTTCACTCAGCTCATCACAGGAAGATATGAGCGAATCGTTTATTGTGCCGCAGCTTATCGCAATGCTCGGCGCGGCGGCGATAACGGCCTCGTAATTCGTGCCGTCACCCTGACCGAAGTTGGGCAAGTCGTGATATTGTTCGAGTATTATGGCCTTTTCCGTATCGTTAAGGTCGTAGTTCCAGTTGAGCAGCTTATCGGGCGCGACCATATATATGAATATGGCGGCCACGGCTCCGCTTGAAAATACCGTGTCCACATTTTCGGTCACGGTAACTTCGCGCCCCGCCATGTCGGTTATGGTGCGCGTGCCGCCGCCCGATACGTTGCCGTTCGCACAGCCCGCAAGCAGGCTTGCGCTCAGCACCGCACTAAGCAGTACAGCAACAAGCTTTTTCTGTTGTTTCATGTGCTTTCCTCCGTATTTTATTATTCGTATTGTCAATCCGTATGTGTTTATTATAGAATTGACACGGAACGATGTGTGCGTTATACTTTTTGGAAGCGAATGACTTTTGAAAGAATAACGCTATGTGAAGTTTACCATCGGTTGCATTATCTGTCAATGATTTATAATTGTAGCCGCACGGAGAGTTTTATGGAAACAAACGATATTGAAATACTGAAAGCGGCCGAACAGCGGCGCAGATATTCCGTAACGCTTATAGTAATGCTTGCGTTGCTTGTTGTAATAACGCTTGCTTCATTTTATATAGGGTATTATCCGCTTACGCCCACCGAAGTGGTGTTGGCGTTTTTATCGCGCCTTGGCTACAAGGGGGAAATACTTCCGCAGGCCGTAACCATATTCTGGAACATACGCCTTCCGCGCATATTGTCCGCACTGTTTATAGGCGCATCGCTGTCCGTTGCGGGTGCAGCGTATCAGGGCATGTTCAGGAACCCATTGGTATCGCCCGACATACTGGGCGTGTCAAGCGGGGCAAGCCTTGGTGCGGCATTTGCAATACTTTGCGGCGCGGCAAGCTGGACGGTACAGCTCAGCGCGTTTGCGGGCGGCGTTATCGCGGTGGCCGCATCGTACATGATAAGCCGCGCTTCGCCCTATTCGCGCACACTCAGCCTTGTACTGACGGGCTCCATGGTAATGTCGCTGTGCAATGCGGGCGTAACTATGATAAAATACGTTGCCGACCCGAACGATGTGCTTCAGCAGATAACATTTTGGCTTATGGGCAGCCTTACCAAAACGACCATGGAAAGCTTTTTGTGGAGCTTTATACCCATGGTAACGGGTCTTGCGGTGATATTCATATTCCGCTACAGAATAAACCTTTTAACCCTTGATGAGGAGGAAGCGAAAAGCCTTGGCATAAACGTAAAACGCTATAGGCTTATATTCATAATCGCGTCCACGCTTTTAAGCGCGGCATCCGTGTGCTTGGGCGGACTTATCGGCTGGGTTGGGCTGATGATACCGCACCTTGCGCGTTCCCTTGTCGGCACGGACAATTCGCGCCTTATTAGCGCAAGCGCAATACTCGGAGCGCTCTATCTTTTGCTGATGGATGACATTGCAAGGAGCGTACTGTCCATGGAACTGCCGCTTGGCGTGGTGACAAGCATAATGGGTGTGCCGTTCTTTATACACCTTATTTTAAGGAAAAAGGCGAGGTGACGAACATGCTGCTTGAAATTGATTCCGTCCGCGGCGGTTATGGCAACGGTGACGTTGTAAAGGGCGTAAGCTGTTTTGCGGATAAGGGGGATGTATTGTGCCTTGTCGGGCCGAACGGTTGCGGCAAAACAACGCTTTTTCGCCTGATACTCGGCTCTGTGCCCATGTCGGGCGGCAGCATAAAAATAGACGGAAGACAGCTTAATACCCTTAGCGCAAGGGAGCTTGCGAACCTTGTTGCCTACATTCCGCAGTACCATTCGCCCGTGTTCGAATACACTGTGCTTGAGGTGGTAACGATGGGGCGCGCGTCGCACTTTTCCGCATTTGAAAGTCCAAAGAGCGTGGACAGGGATGCGGCGTTCGAGGCACTTAAAAAGGTCAATGCACTGCACCTTGCGAATAAAAAATACACCGCGTTGAGCGGCGGGCAAAGGCAGCTTGTGCTGATTGCCCGTGCGATATGCCAAGCGTCAAAGCTTATAATAATGGATGAGCCCGCGGCAAATCTTGATTATGCCAACCACAGGCTTTTGATGGATGTGATAGCTCAGCTTGCAGAGGACGGCTATTGCGTGCTTATCTCAACGCACAGCCCCGAGCATCCTTTTGCAATCGGCACAAAGGTACTATTGATGAAGGATGGTTGCGTAAGCCGATTCGGCAAGCCGCAGGAGGCCATAACAAGCGAAAGCCTTTATTCCGTATACGGCATTGAGATGGACGTTATATCCGTATTTGACCGATACGGCGCACGGCGCACGATATGCCTGCCCGTAAGGCCGAATAACCCACTAAGTCCGAATTAAAAGCATATAATGCGAAAAAACGGCCTGTACTCGGTACAAGGCCGTGCGTTTATTCCGTGCCGCTTTAGAGCAATTCCATTATGCTATAGGGTAAAATCAATATTGCAATGGCGAAATGCGTTATGATGTTATATAATATCTAATGTGGCGAAATGCGCCAAAACATAAACAAAAATACATTATACTTGTAATTGGAGGGTACCGATGGGCGTACAGAAAGAACTCGGTTTTGCATTGGGCAGAATGGATAAGGGCAGCAGGAACAAGATAACCGACGTTCCGGGCGTTAAGGTTGGGCATGTGAGTATTCACAACGGTGATATTCACACGGGCGTGACCGCCGTTTTGCCCCACACGGGCGACATGTTTCACGATAAGTGCATTGCCGCAAGCCACGTTATAAACGGATTCGGCAAAAGCGTGGGCCTTGTTCAGGTGGATGAGCTTGGCACCATCGAAACGCCGCTGCTGCTTACAAACACGCTTTCCGTGGGAACGGTATCGACGGCGCTTGTTAAGTATATGCTTGAGCGCAACAGTGACATAGGCGTTGATACCGGCACCGTAAACCCAATGGTATTCGAATGTAACGACGGCCATCTTAACGATATTCGCGGCTTGCACGTTACCGAACAACACGCGCTTGACGCACTTAAAAACGCCGATGACGATTTTGAAGAAGGCGCGGTGGGCGCGGGCTGCGGCATGAGCTGTTATTCGCTAAAGGGCGGCATAGGCTCAGCAAGTCGCACGTTCGAGCTTTACGGCAACAAATACACCGTTGGCGCACTGCTGCTTACGAATTTCGGCACACTGAGGGACCTTATGGTCGGCAGCGAACACTTGGGCGAAAAGCTTTATCAAAAAAAGGAACTTGAAAACCGCGACAAGGGCAGCGTGATAATAATAATCGCTACCGATGCGCCGCTAAGTTCTCGCCAGCTCCGCCGCGTTGCCCGCCGCGCACAAAGCGGCCTTGCAAGAACGGGCACGATAAGCGGCAACGGCTCGGGCGAAATAGCACTTGCTTTCAGCACCGTGAACCGCATACCGCATTATTCGCCAAACAAGCCGATAAGCATAGATACCTTCTACGAGGACGACATGGATTATGTGTTCCGTGCCGCAATAGAATGCGTTGAGGAAAGCGTGATAAGCAGCCTTACCCATGCCGAGCACATAGTTGGCATACGCGCTCACGAAAGGGAAACGCTGCTTGAGCTTATGAACAAGTAAAACAAGGTAAAATGCGCCGCATAAAAGCAAATATTCGTTGCGAAAGGCGCGAATAAAGGGTACAATAATAGCGGCTTATCGGTCGATTTGCCGCAAGCTGACAACAAAATGTTTATTTTGCCCGTTTCGGGCGGAAAAAGGAGAACAAAATGAATAAAAAGGCTATCATAATCGCCCCCCGCGCACTGTATGTAAGCGGCCCCGCTTTCGATGCCGAAGCCGATGACGAGGGTTGGTACGGTCACGTTATAACGTGCACCGAAAAGCTTGAAGGCGGTTGGTATAAAATAATTACCCCCTATCGTTACGAAACCTATGCCCATAAGGATGATATGCTGTTTGATAAGGCCGAAATCGCCCGCAGGGAGAATGCGGAAACCAAATTTCAGCGCGTATGGGCAAGCGCGGGAGACGTACACGTTATACCCAAGCACAACGGCAATGTTATACTCACGCTTTACCGCGGCGCAATAGTCGAAACGGTTGAGGATGAAGAAGCTCCCCGCGGTTGGACACACATTCGTCTTTACGGCGGGGCGGAAGGTTATATGCGTTCGCTTCAGCTTGGCCCCTGCTATGAAAAGCCCACACTTGGCGAAGAGGAGCTGCGCAACGCCGTTGTCGAACTTGCAAAGCAGTACATGGGCGTACAGTACCGTTGGGGCGGCAAAACTCCGCTCGGCATTGACTGCTCGGGTCTTGTAGGCAGCTGTTACCTTATGTACGGCGTTGACATGTACCGCAATGCGGACATTGTTGAGGGCTTCCCCGTACACGAAATCGACCGCAAGGATATCAAAAAGGGTGATATGCTTTTCTTCAAGGGTCATGTTGCCATGTATATAGGTGACGGTCGCTATATCCATTCCACAAGCGCACCCGGCAGCGACGGCGTTGTCATAAACAGCCTGCTCCCCTGCGACAGAGATTACAGGGAAGATCTTGCCACCCATGTGCTGGCCGTGGGCAGCGTATTTTAAGGAGAGCATATGAACCGCAACGAGGATATCCGCTTTCTTAATATAGGTTTAAGCGAGGATATTGCCGCGCTCAAGGCCGCCGGATATTTTAATGAAGCCATACGGCTTATCGACCTGCGCCTTGACGATAAAAAAACGCCGGACGCGCTTAAAGCGTGCATGCGCATAGAGCGGGAGATAATGCTCAGACTGCCCGCAAACTATCCTTATACGTTTGATGAGGCACTTGCGCTTGTGCGTAAGGACATACCGGATTTTACGGAGGAAGAGTTCCGCCATCTTGAGGATATAAACCGCATCAGCTGGATATTCGTAAACGGCGAAAAGCATTATTTCGGCCGCTTCCATGCGACGCTTTTGAAAACGGATCCCGCATATGCGCGCCGCGCAAACGTGACCGATACGGGCACGAGTCAGGGTGAGGATAAGCCCACGGACGAGATAAGTCTGCTTGACAGATCCATGAACATAATGCGCGAAAGGGGCAGTTTCGGTGCGCACATACACATGCGCGCTTCAATCAGGATAAAGGATGAAGCGTTTGTCCCCGGGAAAACCGTAAGGGTGCATTTGCCCATACCCGCTAACTGCATACAGCAAAGCAATATAAGGCTTATCGCCTTTTCGCACGAGCCCAAGCATATCGAACCCGAGAGTTCCCCCGCACGCACGGTTTATTTTGAAGAAAAGCTTGATGAAAACGCGGAATTTTTCGTTGAATACGAGTATGACAGCGTTGCCCCGTATTGCGACGTGAATTCGCTTGTGCCAAGCGAGGCTCAGCCCTGCGGCGATGAGGACACGGCCGAGGTTTCGCCGCACATTGTGTTCACGCCGTATATAAAGCAGCTTGTAAAAACGCTGAGCGAGGGCTGCACTACCCCGCTTGAAAAGGCACGCGCATTTTATGATTTTGTTACAACGCGAGTCATGTATTCGTATATGCCCGAGTATTTCTGCATTGAAAACATTGCGGAAAACTGCGCAAGGAACCTGAAGGGCGACTGCGGAGTGCAGGCATTGCTGTTCATAACGCTGTGCCGCTGTGCGGGCATAAAGGCAAAATGGCAAAGCGGACTTTACGCAGCCCCTGCCGATGTTGGCGCACACGACTGGACTCAGTTTTACATTGCGCCGCACGGCTGGCTGTTTGCGGACATAAGCTTTGGCGGCAGCGCGTTCCGTGCGGGCAATATGGCGCGGTGGAACCACTATTTCGGCAATCTTGACCCGTACAGAATGGTTGCGAACAGCCGTTTTCAGCAGCAGCTTACGCCGAACGTTGAGAATTGGCGCTATGACCCGTATGACAACCAGACTGGCGAAATCGAATACGATTCCGCGGCCATACCCTCAAGCAGCGTTACGCGCCGCACCCAAATGATAGATATAAAAGAAATATAACACCCAAAACTGTACAAACGGAGGATATAACAAATGACCGACAAGAAGCTGCCCTTTACCAAGGCACAAATGGAAAAAATAGTGGAAAAATTCCCCACGCCGTTCCATATTTACGATGAGCATGACATCCGCTCCCGCGCCCGCGCACTGCGTCAGGCGTTCAGCTGGAACGAGGGGTATAAGGAATACTACGCCGTTAAGGCATGTCCCAACCCCGTTATAATGAGCGTATTGAGGGACGAGGGCTGCGGCATGGACTGTTCAAGCTATGCCGAGCTTATGCTGTGCGAGGCCATAGGCGTGACCGGCACGGGCATAATGTTCTCTTCAAACGATACGCCCGCCGCGGATTTTGAATATGCCCGCAAGCTTGATGCAACCATAAACCTTGACGATATCACCCATATAGATTTCCTCAAGGAGCACGGCGGAATACCCGAAACCATATCCTGCCGCTTCAACCCCGGCGGTGAGTTCCGTATAGGCACGGCCATAATGGGCAACCCTGCGGATGCAAAGTACGGCTTTACCCGTGCCCAGCTTACAGAAGGCTTTAAGCAGCTCAAGGCACTCGGCGTAAAGCATTTCGGCCTGCATTCCTTCCTTTCCTCCTGCAATACGGACAACATGTATTATCCCACGCTTGCAAAGTTGCTTTTCACCGTTGCAAAGGAACTGCATGACGAGGTGGGCGTTGAGATAGCATTCGTCAACCTTTCGGGCGGCATAGGCATTCCCTATAAGCCCGAGGATACCGCAACCGACATCGCATTCGTCGGCGCAAAGGTTCACGAGGTATATGATGAGGTGTTCGGCGGCACCGATATGCACCCCAAAATATTCACCGAACTTGGCCGTTACATGACGGGCCCTGCGGGTTATCTCGTTACCACCGCCATTCACCATAAGGATACCCATAAGCAGTTTATCGGCACCGATGCCTGCGCCGCAAACCTTCTGCGTCCCGCAATGTACGGCGCATACCATCACGTTACCGTGCTCGGCAAGGAAACGGCTCCGCACGACCATATGTATGACATAACCGGCTCCCTTTGCGAAAGCAACGATCGCTTTGCAATAGACCGTATGCTGCCCGAAATAAACGAGGGCGACCTTATCGTCATACACGATACCGGTGCACACGGCTTTGCCATGGGCTACAATTACAACGGCAAGCTCAGGAGCGCGGAACTGCTTCTGAAGGAGGACGGCACGGCCGAAATGATACGCCGTGCGGAAACCAACAAGGATTACTTTGCCACGTTTGACATACTCGACCTTCCGAGGCTGAAGGAGGAACTTTAATGCATATG
The DNA here is from genome assembly GCA_964612925.1 of uncultured Clostridium sp. Taxonomy (GTDB): domain Bacteria; phylum Bacillota; class Clostridia; order Christensenellales; family CAG-138; genus Phil1. The sequence continues at coordinate 19,493 of CAZTFU010000023.1, forward strand.
CCCGAAAAGCTGAGCCTTGGCCAGTTCCCAACGCCCATGCACGCGCTTGATAACATAAGCGCGGAACTCGGCCGCCGCATATACATAAAGCGCGACGATATGAGCGGCGTAAGCACGGGCGGCAACAAGGTGCGCAAGCTTGAATATCTTTTGAAAGATGCCATGGATAAGGGCGTGGATTACGTCCTTACCACGGGCGGCGCACAGAGCAACCACGCAATGCTTACCGCGGCATGCTGTAACAAGCTCGGTATAAAGTCAATACTCGTGCTTAAACAGCGCGGCGTGCAGGGCAGGCGCGGCAATCTGCTGATAAACGAACTGCTCGGTACCGATGTGCGCTTTGTTGACAGCGACAGTTATGACGATGTATACAGGGAAATGGACCGCATTGCCGATGAGCTTCGCGCGGCGGGGCACACGCCTTACCTTGTGCCCGTTGGCGGCAGTGTACCGCTCGGCACGGTAGGCTATGTTGAGTGCGCCCGTGAAATTTTCGACTACGCGGCGGCACTGGGCATAAAAATAGACCGCATAGTATCCACCGCGGGTAGCGGCGGTACGCTTGCGGGACTTATACTCGGTGCAAAGCTTTACGGCGGCGACTGTCACGTTACGGGCGTTGCCGTGTGCGAGGATCCGTTTGAGGATATTGCGGCGGAACTTGTGAACGGTGCCGCCGAAATAATCGGCAGCGATGTGCGCATAACAAGCGATGATGTTGACATACTGCGCTATTACGGTGCGGGCTATGCTCAACCGTCAAAGGAAGGGCTTGAGGCCATAACCCTTATGGCGCACAAGGAAGGCATAATACTCGACCCCGTTTATACGGGCAAAACGTTCGCGGGACTTATGCACCTTATACGCACGGGCAAAATAGCAAAGGACGAAACCGTAGTGTTCCTGCACAGCGGCGGAACGGCTTCTCTGTTTGCCGTTGACCCTGCCGCCGTGGTGGAACCGAGGGCATAAGCAAGCAGGAAAAAGGAAAGCATCAAGGGAAGGTATCAATGGAACAGACGCAAAAGAAAAAGGTCGGCATAATCGGCGGCATGGGGCCGCTTGCAACGGCTGATCTGTTTGAAAAAATAACGCACCTTACCAAGGCGGACAAGGATTCAAAGCATATCCACGTCATAATAGACTCCGACACGGGCATACCCGATCGCACGGCGGCCATACTCGGCCTTGGCCCCGACCCGACGAACGAGCTTATTGCGGCGGCAAAGCGGCTTGAAAACGCGGGCGCGGACATATTGCTTATGCCGTGCAATACCGCGCATTACTTTTACCGCGCTGTACAGGATGCGGTGAACATACCCATACTGCACATGCTGAAGCTGACCGCGGAGGAAATAAAGAGCCGCGGCCACATAAAGGTTGCACTGCTCGCAACGGACGGCACCGTGAAAACGGGCATATATGCAAAGCTGTTTGAAAAGTACGATATAGATTATATGCTGCCCGAACCCGACGAGCAGAGGCTTATAATGAGCATGATATACGACGGTATAAAGGCGGATAACGAGCTTTACTTTGATACAAAGCCCGTAAAGGCCGCCCTTCGCGCCATGCAGGAGCGCGGAGCGGAGGCGTTCGTACTCGGCTGCACCGAACTGCCCATAGCCTTTGAGGATTTTGAGCTGGATTTCCCCACAGTGGATCCCACTCGCGTGCTTGCCAAGAATGCGGTACTTGCCGCGGGCTATGAGCTGAAAACCAAATAACCTAAAGTTAGTACAATTCAGCCGCTCGGGGTACTCTCGGGCGGCTGTTGTGTTGTGGAAAGGGTCGTGCAAAGGCGCAAATAAAAATACACACTCTTAGGCCCTCTGAACAGGAGTGTGTATTTGTGCTTAATTGCCTATTGCGGGCATTTTCGTTAGGTAAATCGGCATCTCTTACTCAAACGGCGAAAGTGAACGGGTAAGTATGCCGTGCATTTTTGCTATGGCTATGCCGTAATTCGTAATGGGCACGTTGCAGTCACCCGCATGGCGCAGGCGGTACTTCATTTCGCGTGCGGTAAGCATACAGCCGCCGCAGTGGATTATAAGCGCATATTTTGAAACATCCTCGGGGAACTCGCCGCCCGAAGTGAATTCATAATTCAGCTTTTTGCCCGTGTAATTCTCTATCCAGCCCGGCAGCTTCACGGTGCCTATATCGTTGCACTGCCTGTGATGGGTACAGCCCTCGCTTATAAGCACGGTGTCGCCGTCCTTCAAAGAATCCAATGCCTGTGCGCCCGCGCTTACCTGATTAAGCTCGCCCTTATAGCGGGCAAACAGTATAGAAAACGATGTGAGCGGTATCTCCTTTGGCACTATTTTGTTTACCGCACCGAACGCCTGAGAATCCGTTACCACCATGCGCACATTGGGAATAAGCGCAAGTGCCCGACTTAACTGCTCTACCTGCACAACCACGGTTATGGCATTGCTGTCGAGAATGTCGCGTATGGTCTGCTGCTGCGGCAGAATAAGCCTGCCCTTTGGTGCGGATGCGTCAATCGGCGTTACGAGTATCACCACGTCGTCACGATTCAGCATGTCGCCTATAACGCGCCGTGCGTTTTCTGCGCCGCTCATCATGTGCCCAAGACGTTCCTTCAGCTCGTTTATGCCGTGGAGCGTGGTTGCGCTTACATATATTTCGTTTGCGCACGCGGCGGGGATATCTTTTAGAAGGTCACATTTGTTGTATGCGATAATGTAGGGTATCTCCTTTGCGCGAACGAGCGATATAAGCTCCTCATCCTCACGACTCATTCCGCGCACGGAATCGACCGTAAGCACGGCTATGTCCGCACGGTTCAGCGTTTGGCGGGCGCGCTGTACGCGCAGTGTGCCAAGCTCCCCTTCGTCATCAAGGCCGGGCGTGTCCATTATCACAACGGGACCGAGCGGTAAAATTTCCATGGCCTTGCTTACGGGGTCGGTCGTTGTTCCCTTTATGTTTGACACAAGGGAAAGGCTTTGCCCCGTAACGGCGTTGACAAGGCTTGATTTGCCCGCATTTCTCATGCCGAAAAAGCCTATATGCACCCTTTCGGCGCTTGCTTTGTCATTAAGTCCCATGTTGGCTCCTTTCGGATACGTTATCAGAAGCGGAAGTCGCGGCGGTTGGAGGATTTAATCTCCTCAATATGCTCGCTTGCTATGCGTTTTACCTTTTCATTTGGTATTTTTTCAAGCTCACGCGCGATAAGCTCGTAACCTACGCGCTTTGTTTCCTCACTTGCATAGTCAACAAGGTACTCAGTAAGCGTCATAAGCGCATTGGGATGACAGCAGTTAAGTATCTGCCCGTTTTTGCACAGCGTCATGAACCTGTCGCCCGTGCGCCCCTCGCGATAGCAGGCGGTGCAGAAGGAAGGTATGTGGTCAAGCTCCATAAGCCAACGCACAACCTCGTCAAGCGTCCTCTGGTCGGATACGTCAAACTGCTCGGAATCGTGCGGGCGTTCCGCCTCGGTATAACCGCCTACGCTTGTGCGGCTTGCTCCGCTTATCTGCGATACGCCGTAGTCAAGCACCTTGCCGCGCACGGCCTCGCTTTCGCGGGTGGAAATTATCATGCCCGTGTACGGCACGGCTATGCGTATGCAGGCGATTATCTTTGCAAACATATCGTCGGAAAGGCTGTTGTCGAATACATCGGGGTCTATATCGTCGGCATGTTTTACGCGGGGCACGCTTATCGTGTGCGGACCCACTCCGTGTACCGCCTCAAGGTGCTCGGCATGCATCAAAAGCCCCGCAAATTCATATTGATACCCCTCAAGTCCGAACAGTACGCCAAGACCCACATCGTCTATGCCGCCTTCCATTGCGCGGTCCATGGCCTCGGTATGGTAATCATAATCGTGCTTGGGTCCCGTGGGGTGCAGTTCAAGATAGCTGGGCTTGTTGTAGGTTTCTTGGAAAAGTATGTATGTGCCTATGCCCGCATCCTTGAGCTTACGGTAATTTTCAACCGTGGTCGCGGCAATGTTCACGTTCACGCGGCGAATGTCACCGTTCTTGTGATGAACGGAGTATATGGTCTTTATGCACTCGAGTATGTATTCTATCGGGTTGTTTACGGGATCCTCACCCGCCTCTATCGCAAGGCGCTTATGCCCCATATCCTGAAGGGCGATAACCTCCTGCCTTATTTCCTCCTGAGTAAGCTTTTTGCGGGCAATATGCTTGTTCTTCATGTGGTACGGGCAATAAACGCAACCGTTCACACAATAATTTGAAAGATACAGCGGCGCAAACATAACAATGCGGTTGCCGTAGAAGGCAAGCTTTATCTCGTTTGCAAGGGTGTACATTTCCTCTATTTTTTCGGGTATGTCGCAGGCGAGCAGCACGCTTGCCTCCCTGTGGGTAAGGCCCGCGCAGGTAACGCCCGAGCCCGTGCGCTTGGGGCGCGCCTTTTCAAGCAGAGAATCGATAAGTTCGATATTGTGCTTGTTCGCTTCCGCATAGGCTATGGTTTCGCGTATTTCGGCATCGTTTATAAACTCCTCCGCCTTCATTGATTTGCGATCGTAGATCATTTTTCGTTTCCTTTCTTGTACTCAGAATCATCTTTGTATTCAGATGCTTTTTATATCTCCGCGGTCCGTGACCACGTTAAAGCCAATATTTTCCATGCGCTTTGCCAATGCCATTACGCTTTGTGCGGACTCCTCACCCGTGCTTATCTTGTTTTCGTAAAGCTCGTACTTTTTGCGCACATTAAGCGGGGAAAGGTTGGGCATAACAACGTTTGCGCCGGCAAGTATACCCTCCTCACGCCCATTGGGGCTTATAGTACCGAGCGCCGTGGTCGCGGGCAGCAATATGTTCGGCCGTATCAAGCGCACAAGGGAAAGTAAGCGCACAGTCGCCTCCGCCGTGCCCGCGGGGAATGATGCAAACGGCGTTTGATTGTGCGGTATGAACGGGCCTATGCCGCACATGTCGGGTCGAAACTCTTCAATAAATTTCAGATCCTTTGCAAGCGTGTAAACGCTCTGATACGGCGAACCCACCATGAAGCCGCAACCCACCTGAAAGCCAAGATCCTTTAGGTCATAAAGGCAGCGCATTCTGTTTTCAAATGACATTTCCTTGGGGTGCAGTAGTTCATAATGTGCTTTGTCCGCCGTTTCATGCCTTAGAAGATACCTGTCCGCACCCGAAGAACGCATTGCGGCATATTCCTCACGGCTGTATTCGCCAAGCGAAAGCGTTACCGCGCAATCGGGAAACCCTCCCTTTATCTTGGAGACTATATCGCATATCGTGCTTGTCGGCAGGCAGCGTTCTCCGCTTTGCAAAACGAACGTGCGGAAGCCGAGTGTGTACCCTTCTTCACAGCAACTAAGTATCTGCTCCTCATCAAGCGTATAGCGCGAACAATTCTTGTTGGAGCGGCGTATTCCGCAATAAAGGCAATCGTTTCTGCAAACATTGCTTATTTCTATAAGGCCGCGGATAAATATACTGTTGCCGTAATACTTGCGCCGAACGCCGTCGGCAAGGGTACGCGCATGGTTCGCCGCCACATCATCATATTGGGACAGGAGGCACTCGTATTCCTCAAGCGAGAGCGAATGTAGGCTATAAAGCTTGTCTATAAGCTCAATGCTGTTCAACATCGTCATTCGTTACGTTTGAATATGCTGTTTTAACGCTGAGCCCTTCTATATTGCCAAGTCTGCCCGCCAGTGCGGATATGGTATCCTGCGGGGCATCAAGGGCAATGGACACAATGTTTATGCCCCTTGCGCGATACGGTATGCCCATGCGCCCTATTATGTATTCTCCGAATTCGTGAAGCACGGCGTTCAGCCGCTCAACGGCATCCGTACTTTCAACTATTATTGCCATAACTGCCACGCGGGTCTGCATATTTCATCCTCCGATATAAAAATAGGTCGTACCCCCTCAGGGGCACGGCCATGGTAAAAAGCTGTGTGTATCATGCGGCCCCTTTCCGTCGGGGTAAGCACCCTTCCTGTCAGGTGATATGATTATAACATATCATACATGCCCAATGCAACGAATGTAAAAAACGTTGTTCCATATTGTTCGGCAATGATGCATATGTTAAAATATGTGCGACAAAAGATGAGTCTCCGCATGGAGTACCATTTCAAAAAGGGGGAATAAAAATGTGCGGTATAGTTGGGTATATCGGCACGAGACAGGCGGCACCGCTGCTACTTGAGGGGCTTGAAAAGCTTGAATATCGCGGCTATGACAGCGCGGGAATGGCCACGGTAAACGCGGGCAGGATATGCGTTGCAAAAGAACGCGGGCGGCTTGACGAGCTTAAAAAACTAACATCAAACGGCAGTGCGTTACATGGGTGCGTAGGCATAGGCCACACGCGCTGGGCCACGCACGGCGAACCGAACCGAACTAATTCGCACCCGCATGTATCCCAAAGCGGGCGAGTGGTGCTGGTGCATAACGGCATAATAGAAAATTATGCCGAGCTGAAGGCATTTTTGATGGGCAAGGGGTGCACATTCACCTCCGAAACCGACTCGGAAGTAGCCGCACAGCTTATCGACCATTATTACGAAGGCGACCCGCTTGAGGCCGTAAGGCGGGCGGAGGCGCAGTTTATCGGCTCCTACGCAATGGGCATATTGTTCAGCGACAGGGAAGATGAGTTTATCGCCATACGCAAGGATAGCCCGCTTATAGTCGGCATCGGCGAGGGGGAAAACTTCATTGCATCCGACATTCCCGCGCTTTTGAAGTACACGCGCAGCATAATCCGTCTTGGCGAAAGGGAGCTTGCCGTTGTACGGCGCGAAGGGGTAAGCATATATTCAAGCGATGGTATGCCAATAAAGCGCAATGCCGAAACCGTTACATGGGATGCCGAAAGCGCCGAAAAGGGCGGCTATGACCATTTTATGCTGAAGGAAATAATGGAGCAGGGCGAGGCCGTGCGCCGTACCGTATCGCCACGGATAGCGGACGGGTGCGTTAAACTTGACCTTGAGCATATAAGTGATGATACCATACGCGGCCTTGACAGGGTGTATATAGTGGCCTGCGGCTCTTCCTATCATGTGGGCATGGTGGCACGCTATGCGCTTGAACGTTATGCGCATCTGCCCGTATACTGTGAGCTGGCAAGCGAGTTTAGATATGCCGCACCCATGCTTGACAAAAACACGCTTGTTATTATAATCAGCCAAAGCGGGGAAACGCTTGACACCCTTTTTGCCCTCAGAGAGGCCAAGGCACGCGGCGCGCTGACGCTCAGCATAGTCAATGTTGTCGGTTCAAGCATAGCGGTGGAAAGCGATGAGGTATTGTATACATGGGCGGGGCCCGAAATAGCCGTTGCCACAACCAAGGCATACAGCACTCAGCTTGTGCTTATGCAGCTTATAGCGATATACTTTGCCCGTGTGCGCGGCCGCATTTCGTGCGACGTGGAGCGGGAGCTGACAAGTGCACTTGAATCGCTTTGCACCACCATAGAAACCATTCTTTCGGACGCAACGGACGTGCGTCACCTTGCGGCGGACTGCTATATGCAGCGCGACATATTCTTTATCGGCCGCAACATAGACCATGCGCTTGCGCTTGAGGGTTCCCTTAAACTAAAGGAAATATCATATATCCATTCGGAAGCCTACCCCGCAGGCGAGCTGAAGCACGGCACCATATCGCTTATAGCACCCGGTACCACGGTGATTGCGCTGTGCACATATGACCCGCTGTGGGATAAGATGATAAGCAACATCCGCGAGGTTAAGGCTCGCGGGGCGAACGTGATAGCAATAGCCGTGGGCGAAGCACGGCGCGGCACCACGGGCGCGGATCACGAGCTGATTCTGCCTGCCTGCCCCGAAATAGCGCGCCCCTGCGCAGCCGTTATACCGATGCAGCTTTTTGCATACTACACGGCCCTTCTCAAGGGCTGCGACATCGATAAGCCACGCAACTTAGCCAAAAGCGTTACCGTAGAATAGCAACACCCCACAGGCTCCCCTGCGCACACGGCGGAGTAAAAACAAGGCCAACGCCGATAAGGAGGGGGACGAAAGCGGCGGCTTTTAGGTGCTAAGCAGCTTTGCGGCAGATATTTTGTGCCGTGACGAAGAAAAGCGCAGAAGATATCGTGATGTATCTTCTGCGCTTTTTCTAAAGTCAGGATGCAAGAAGCATCCGTAAAACCGTGTGTTTCCTATTTCAGAGCGCCTTGGGGGTTTAGTTTTGCTTGCGGCGGTGCGCCATCAGGATCAATGCGATGCCAGCTAAGCTTGAAACCATCAGTATTATCCAGAGGACAAGGTGGGAGGAATCTCCTGTCTGCGGCACATCCGTGGACAGCATGGAAAGAATTCTCTGCGGCACAAGGACAGTTCCGCAGTCTCCGCACACAACGCCCTCCGTCAGGCCGTTTTCCGTTTGGGTGGGTCTTACGGCAGGAACGGAAACGGGCCTGTGGTGATCGGGGTCGGTTTCTCCGTAGGCATCGTGGCAATGCTCGCAAATAGCCGGTTCGATGCAGGTAGCCGTGCCGCCGGAGCAGTCCACGGGGTCAGAATGATGATCGCTGTTTCGCGTACACACCTGATAATGCTGCCCTTTGCCGTTGCTGACGTAGTCACTGCCCCAGTTGTGGTTTGTTTCGTCAACGGAGCCGTAGGGCGTGCTGCAGTGTTCACAGGTAGCCTGTTCCGTGCAGGTAGCCGTACCGCCGGAGCAGTCCACGGGATCAGAATGATGATCGCTGTTTCGCGTACACACCTGATAATGCTGCCCATTGCCGTTGCTGATATAGCCACTGTCCCAGTTGTGGTTCGTTTCGTCAACGGAGCCGTAGGGCGTGCTGCAATATTCACAGATAGCTTTTTCCGTACAGGTAGCCGTGCCGCCGGAGCAGTTCGCGGTTTCCGTGTGGTTGGAATCATTTTTACAGGTACGGGTGTGGGTATTGTTGTCGTTGCTCACCCAATCGCCCCAGTCATGCCCCAACTCAGTGCCGTAGGGCGTGCTGCAGTATTCACAGGTAGCTTTTTCCGTACAGGTAGCCGCGCCGCCGGAGCAGTTCGCGGTTTCCGTATGGTTGGAATCATTTTTACAGGTGCGGGTATGGGTATTGTTGTCGTTGCTCACCCAATCGCCCCAGTCATGCCCCAACTCAGTGCCGTAGGGCGTGCTGCAGTATTCACAGGTAGCTTTTTCCGTGCAGGTAGCCGTGCCGCCGGAGCAACTCACGGTTTCCGCGTGGTTGGAATCATTTTTACAGGTGCGGGTATGGGTATCGTTGTTGTTGCTCACCCAATCGCCCCAGTCATGCCCCAACTCAGTGCCATAGGGCGTGTTACAGTATTCACAGGTAGCTTTTTCCGTACAGGTAGCCGCGCCGCCGGAGCAGTTCACAGGGTCAGAATGATGATCGCTGTTTCGCGTACACACCTGATAATGCTGGCCGTTGCCGTTGCTGATGTAGTCACTGCCCCAGTTGTGGTTCGTTTCGTCAACGGAACCGTAGTGCGTGTTACAGTATTCACAGGTAGCCTGTTCCGTACAGGTAGCCGTGCCGCCGGAGCAGTTCGCGGTTTCCGTGTGGTTGGAATCATTTTTACAGGTACGGGTGTGGGTATTGTTGTTGTTGCTCACCCAATCGCCCCAGTCATGCCCCAACTCAGTGCCGTAAGGCGTACTGCAGTATGCGCAGGTAGCTTTTTCCGTACAGGTAGCCGCGCCGCCGGAGCAGTTCACGGGGTCAGAATGATGATCGCTGTTTCGCGTACACACCTGATAATGCTGCTCGTTGCCGTTGTTGATATAGTCACTGCCCCAGTTGTGGTTCGTTTCGTCAACAGAGCCATAGGGCGTGTTGCAATATTCACAGGTAGCTTTTTCCGTACAAGTAGCCGTGCCGCCGGAGCAGTTCACGGGGTCAGAATGATGATCGCTGTTTCGCG
>CAZTFU010000024.1:0-1815 GCA_964612925.1 uncultured Clostridium sp.
GGGCTGCTCATGCTCTTTGGCCCGCTGATTGATAAGACGAAGCACCGCAGCTTTGTCCCCCCCATTCCCTTCGTTGGCAAATTTGCCTATGCTACACGCTACATCATTCCCCCGGTTTTTGTTGTGGTAATGCTGCTGGGATTCCACTTTTCCAATGATTGCCCCTATGTTTATGGCTATGGAGAGATTGAAACGCCCAAGCAGAATTATGTGCAGGAAGCGGAGAATATGATTGGGGATTCCTTCGGTGCCACCAACTTTGTGGCACTTGTGTATCCTAAGGATGACTATGGTATTGAATCCAAAATGCTGGCAGAGCTGGACACCTATGACGAAGTAGATTACTCTATGGGGCTGTCCAACGTGGAGGCAATGGATGGGTATATGCTGGCCGACAGGCTGACGCCCCGACAGTTTGCGGAGCTTGCGGATATGGATTATGAGGTGGCACAGCTGATCTATGCCGCCTATGGTGCCAAAAACGAAGAATACGGCGAAATCATCGGCAGTCTTTCCACCTATTCTGTGCCGCTGATTGACATGATGCTGTTTGTCTGTGACCAGTTGGATGAGGGCATTGTTTCTCTTGAGAACGACCAGATGGATATGCTGAACGATGCCAGGATACAGATGGAGTCTGCAAAAAAGCAGCTTCAGGGGGAGCACTATAACCGGGTACTGGTCTATCTGAACCTGCCGGAGGGCGGTGAAGAAACCTATGCCTTTTTGGATACCATGCGGGGAATTGCAAGAAAGTATTATCCGGAAGGAAATATCTACGTTGTCGGCGACTCCACCGTGGAACAGGACTTTAAGCTGTCCTTTGCCACGGACAATCTGGTGGTTACAGTGGTGTCTATTCTAATCGTTCTGGTGGTGCTGCTGTTCACCTTCAAGTCTGCGGCCATGCCCCTGCTGCTGATTATGGTGATTCAGGGCTCCATCTGGATCAACTTCTCCATTCCGGTCTTTACAGATGCCCCGCTGTTCTTTATGAGCTATCTGGTGGTCAGCTCCATTCAGATGGGGGCCAACATTGACTACGCCATCGTCATTGCCAGTCGGTATCAGGAGATTAAGAATCAGTATGACCATAAGACCGCCATTGTAGAGACCATGAACTTTGCCTTCCATACCATTTTGACCTCCGGCTCCATTTTGACCATTGCAGGCACCCTGATTGGCAGCATGACTTCGGAGGCAGCCATTGTAGGCATTGGCCAGAGCCTTGGCCGGGGCACCCTGATTTCCATTGTGCTGGTCATGTTTGTGCTCCCCCAAATCCTGCTGGTGGGCAGCAAACTGGCGGACAAAACCTCCTTCTCTGTAAAGCATGGGGTAGTCAGGAAGCAGGAGGCAGCGGGGCGTGTGCGGGTAGATGGCTTCGTCCGTGGGGAAGTCCACGGGGTGGTCAACGGAATTGTCCGTGCAGACATCGACGGAGATGTCAATCTGATGCTGCTTTCCGGGGAAATGAAAGAGGAAGGAGAACACAATGAGGAAGAATAAAGTATCGGTGCTCTGCCTGGCTCTGGTGATTCTGCTTGGTGCTGCCATGCCGGCATTTGCTGTAGGAACAGATACGGATGCCACGTCCGTACAGGAAGAGACTGCCGTAGAAAATTATGCGGAAACGATCTATATCGAGAGCGCAGAGGACTTAGTGCAGCTGGCGAAGGATTGTCAGCTGGACACCTGGTCCCTTGGCAAACGGGTTGTCCTGAAAAACGATATATCCCTGGCGCAGACGGACTTTCAGCAGATTCCCACCTTTGCCGGGCTGTTTGACGGAAATGGGCACACAATCAGCGATTT
>CAZTFU010000024.1:1915-28785 GCA_964612925.1 uncultured Clostridium sp.
AGATTCCCACCTTTGCCGGGCTGTTTGACGGAAATGGGCACACAATCAGCGATTTCTGTTTGACGGGTACTCTGACCCCGGCGGGCTTGTTTGGGAAGCTCCAGGCCACGGGCATTGTAAAGGATTTAACCCTGAGTGGCACGGTAATGCCCAGTGGCGATGGAAAGTTCGTTGGGGGCATTGTGGGGGAAAACTATGGAACCATTCTGGGCTGCACCTTTACAGGCAATGTGACGGGGGCAGGCAACGTGGGCGGCATTGCCGGCATTAACGCCCTGACCGGAAAGATTACCGACTGCGAAGTGAGCGGCTTACTCATTGGCACGGATATGACGGGAGGCGTGACCGGCTGCAATTTGGGCTATGTCTCCAATTCTGTCAACAGGGCCTATATCAACACCGCCAGTGCCGATGCAGGGGTGGGCCTTGAGGACGTCAACCTTGATTTTCTGACGGATATTTCCAAGCTGACCTCCATGGATGTTTCCTCAGCGGCGACGGACACAGGCGGCATTGCCGGGTATTCCTCCGGCATTATCCAGGGCTGCACAAACAAAGCCCCCGTTGGCTATCCCCATGTGGGCTACAACGTGGGGGGCATTGTGGGAAGAAGCTGCGGGTATATTTCCTCCTGCACGAATTCTGCTGAGATCTATGGCAGAAAGGACGTGGGGGGCATTGCCGGGCAAATGGAGCCCTACATTGCAAAGAACCTGTCGGAAAGTGAGCTGGCCAAGCTGGAGCGACAGCTTGAAGAATTGGATGCGCTGGTGGATGTGGCCATGGAGCACGCTGAAAATGCATCCAGTGCGCTGACAAACCGGCTGAAGGGGATCTCCTCTTCCATAAGCTCTGCAGGCTCGGCGGCTAAGGATATCCGTGCCACAGGTACCATTTCCAGCAGTGTAACCGGCAGTGCGGACAGCAGCGCAGACGGAAGCATCACCGTGACTCCCATTGAGGGCAGTGTGGACGGTGGTATTCATGCAGAGGATGGGTCTGTGTCCGTTGGCGGTATTCATGTAGGCGACGGGTCCATTTCCGGGGGCGGCATCCATGTAGGGGAAGGCGACCTTTCAGCTGGTGTGAGCGGCTCCCTGTCAGGAAGCGTAGAGGGAGAAGGCAATTCCTCTATCGGCGCAGGATTGGATGTGCAGACGCAAATCAATATCAGCACCAATATGGCAGGGCTTTCCTCTGCCCTGTATGGGATGGCCGGGCAGATGAGCATGCTGAGCGACGAGCTGGGCGGTGCCTCTGATGAGCTGCTGGGGGATGTAGAGCAAATGCGGGTCAAGATCAATGAAATCACGAAAAATGGATTTGATCTTCTCATGGGCAACGGGGAGGAAGATATTGTTGTTGACGACAGCAGCAGGATAAACATTGACCTGGTTACGCTGGGAAAGGTATACGAAAGCACCAACACCGGCACCATCGATGGGGATATCAACGTTGGCGGCATTGTTGGCAGCATGGGCATGGAATACGCTCTGGATCCCGAGGATGATTTGAATGTGAATATTGACAGCTCCACCAAGAGGAAGTACGAGGTCAGGGCGGTCATTCAGCATTGTAAAAACACGGGGGAGGTTTTATCAAAGCGCAATTATGCAGGGGGGATTGCCGGGAAAATGGATCTGGGCTTAGTGGCGCAGTGCGAATCCTACGGCAGCATCTCCAGCGAAAGCGGGAACTATGTGGGGGGCATTGCCGGCATCTGTGGCTCCACCGTTCGCCATTGCTTCTCAAAATGCACCCTCTCCGGCAACAAATATGTGGGTGGCATCGTCGGTTCCGGGGTAGAGGAAACGAAAAGCGGAAACAGCAGCACGGTGGCCGCCTGCTATGCCATTGTATCCATTACGGAGTATGGACAATACGCCGGTGCCATTTCCGGTGCCTACGCAGGCGCATTCCTTGAAAACTACTTTGTGTCAGAGGAGCTTGCGGGTATTGATCGGATGAGTTATGCAGGCTGTGCGGAACCTCTTGCATATACAGAGCTGCTGGCGCACTTTGAACAGCGGGAAGAAAGGCAAGAGACAGTTCTGGAAGATCCTGTCCCCACTTCTGACGAGGTAGCAATGGAGGAAAGCGAAGCGGAAGATACGGTAGCGGACATACCGGAAGAGGATGCAACAGAGGATGCAGCCCCGGAAGAGACAGACGACGATGCACCTATTGTAGTCGTTTCTGCTATGGAGCTTCCGGATGCATTTGAGAAATTCAACCTGCAGTTTGTGGCAGACGGGGAAGTCCTCTACGCCGATGTTTTTGATTACGGTGCCACCTTCTCCCAGGATGTATTCCCGAACATCCCTGAAAAAGAAGGATATTATGCCTATTGGGACAGGACGGAGCTGGAGAACCTTCGGTTTGATACCACGGTGACGGCAGTATATGTTCCCTACATCACTTCCCTTACCAGTGAGGCTGTCCGGAATGGAGTTAGACCCATTTTCTTTGTGGAGGGAGATTTTGGAGAATCTGATGCGCTCATCGCCACCTCTATGGCCTTGACACCTCATGATTTTCATATCCCGGAGAATGTGTGGGAGGCCGTTGAGAAGAGTTTTGCGGACTTGAAGGTCAACACCAAGGTGGTAGAGCAGTGGCGGCTCCAGCTTTCTGAGGGCATAACGGGAATGCACACCATCCGGTATCTTCCTCCCGATGGGGATGCAGAGCATATGGATGTATATGTCCTGAAAGACGGTGCGTGGCAGGAGTTAGAAAGCAGAGTTGTCGGGAGTTATATCGTCTTTACGGCAGAAGGAAACGAGATGGAAATCGCCATCGTCCATAGCAGGGATACATGGTGGGCATGGTTGATTGTTTCTATTCTGATTCTTGCAGTCGTGCTCGTATTGGTAGGCTTCATCTGCAAGCTTGCAAAACGTAAGCGCGGAGACGCATCCGCCACGCACTTGGAAGAGCCCGACGATGAGAATGCCGCTGCTCCAGAGCAAAAGGCGCAGGTGGAACAGGCATCACAGACAGAGCAGACAAAAAACAAAAAGCGTGGCTGGCTCACTCCACTACTGATACTTCTTGCGCTGCTGCTGGGAATCGCTGGCACATCGACCTTTTTCCTGCTTCCTGGTTTGATGGCGGAGAAAGGTGCCTACGAGCTTCTGAAAGCCTATGCGGAAGAGGATACAGTATCCATGGAGCTGTCCGGGGAAATTGACGTGGGCGAAAAGCACCTTTCTCTCTCTGCTCTCGTAGATAGAACGGTACTGAATGGTCAGTCCATTACTGCCATTTGTGAAAACGGAAGAACTCTGTACTATGCCGATGGTACGGTTTTTATGGAAAACGGCACAGCCTACCACATCAGCACAGAGCTCCCGGATTACTCCCGCCTTTTGGAGCTATCCATGGAGCTGTATAAGCGTATCGAGGTGAAGGAAGTTAACGGTGTTTACTCCATTACGGCAGAAGGAAGGGATGCAAGAGAGATTCTGGAGCTGCTCATTCCCACTGCTGCTGCCTATCTCCCCGATACCGATTCGCTGTTGGTGGAACTGGGTACAAGGAATGGTGCTCTTTCAAAGATAACCTTTTCCGGAAGTGGCCACCTCGGCGACGAAGGGCATACCGCCTACTCAGTCCGTGCCGAGTTGACAATGGTGGAAAAGGCGCAGAAAGAAATCCCTGCTGCGGTTAAGGATGCTCTTGTCAATAACAACCCTGAGGATGGCGAAACGCTGACTGAAGATTTGTATAGGCTCCTGATGGGCTGGCAGAGCCTGAATGCAGCAAGCCCGCTGGCGGCGGAGGTGTGCTTCCAGGTGGGTTGCGGGGTGTATGATTTGAACGAGCAACTGAAGCTGTATCGCTGGAGTGAATCTGATGGACCTATTTATTCTGCGCAGAAGAACGGGTATGGATTGTATTTTACCGAAAATATCCTCTGCGACAGCAACGGTATCCGTGTTTCTGCCGCCGATGCCGCCAATCCGGATACGGCAAAGCTCTTGGATATTTTATATACCATCTGTATGCATGGCACCTTTCAATGCCGGACCAATGGCAACCAGTACACCTATGTGCTTGCTCTGGATGAGGATGGCATGGCACAGATAGCCTATGCCATTGCACCGGAGACAAAGAAAATGAATATTATATTTTCTGCAGGAAGCCTGTGCATCGTTGTGGAGGATGAAAGCATCCGGCACATGGAGCTCTCCATTAGCGGCGGCATGCAGGTGGTGCTGTCTAAGACAGACGTGGTCATCTCTGTTACTGTGGATTTGATAGAGGACAGCAGTGCTACCTTGCCTGAGAAGGTAAAAACAGCCATGGCGGAGGGCTAAGTCCTCGAAGAACAAAGGCTGCTAAAGGATGCTTGTCGCACGGCTTTTTGACACGTTTTGCAAAAGAAGGTCAAAAACATGACGGCAGTATGATTCCAACAGACATGATGTAGAACGTTCACCGTGACTTATTGGAGACATCAGTCATTTTTGAGTGACGTCCTCAAGCGTTGGCAAGTCGTGACCTCCCCTCTTAGGGCGGTCATGACTTCCCGCTCGCTTTATCGCCCCATTTCTTTCCCACCAAAAAGTTGAGATGATAAGATAAACAACTCTGGACAGCCTGATCAGTCATTTGTTCCCATGGCACCGGAGTAGTGTTAGGCAGCGCCATAATTGCTCCATACATAGCATGGTACTTCGTAGCGCACAGACAAGCCCGAGTGCAAGGTTGTGTCAGAGACAACTGCAAATGATTGAAGTCATTCCACAATTTTGAGCAATCTGGGCATTTTTAAGCATAAAAACAAATGCCCGAAATGACACGGTTGTATCAATTCGGGTATCTGTTATGGAGCGGGTAAAGGGACTCGAACCCTCTATCTCAGCTTGGAAGGCTAATGTGTTACCATTACACTATACCCGCTTGATATGCTGTTTTTTGGTGCGGGCGAAGAGATTTGAACTCATACGCCTTGTGGCACCGGAACCTAAATCCGGCGCGTCTGCCAATTCCGCCACGCCCGCATTTTACATCAAATAAAATGGTGACCCGTCGGAGATTCGAACTCCGGACACCTTGATTAAAAGTCAAGTGCTCTACCGACTGAGCTAACGGGTCATGCTTGGCTGGGGTGGCAGGATTCGAACCTGCGGATACCGGAATCAAAATCCGGGGCCTTAGCCGCTTGGCGACACCCCAATTCTGCACAAAAAGCACCTTTGGGGAAAAGTAAATGGGGTGGGTAGTGGGACTCGAACCCACGACCTCCAGAGCCACAATCTGGCATTCTAACCAACTGAACTATACCCACCATATACTTGGCACGCCCGCAGGGATTCGAACCCTGGACCTACGGCTTAGAAGGCCGTTGCTCTATCCTGCTGAGCTACAGGCGCTCACGCACCCCCTTAGGCGCTTTACTGTCGGCCTCGCCCGGAAAGGCCTTCCGCCCTCTGCCGACAGTAAGGTATTCTACCAGAAAATCTTGTTCCTGTCAATGCCGTATTTAACATATCGTTTGGTTTTGTTTACAAAAGATATACAAAACCATTTATATCAAGCTACGGTTGACTGTTATTCGTCTATTTCAACGTCCAACCCGAACTCCTGCGGCAAAAAGCGAGGGCAGACGTTTTCGGATGTGCATATAACGCTTGCCGCAAGGCGTGTACCTATTTCGCAGGCTTCCGCTATTGATTTACCGTATGTCAGGCCGATTACCGTGCCCGCAAAAAATGCGTCTCCTGCGCCGGTAGTGTCCTTTACTTCAACGCGCTTTGCGGGGACAATACCGCGTTCACCATCTATTGTAGCGTATACTGCGCCGTTTTCGCCCATTGTTACGACCATGCGGGGTATTTGTGCGGCCTTTACGCGAATGCTTAACAGCTCTGCCATTTCTTCGGGCGTTTTATCCTCGTAATCATCGCTGAAAAGTATTCCCGCTTCCTGCTGATTGCATATAAAGCACTGCGTGGAGCGGAAAAAGTCACGCCGTTCGAATGCAATGCGCATGTTTGACACAACGGCGTACACGCTCTTATTATGCTTTTCCGCAAGTGCAAAAACAAGCTTAACTATATCCTTGTCGATATCTATTTCTAAGGCGATGCTGTCCGCTTTGGAGAATATTTCGTCTCCGTGAAGAACAAGCTCATCATATATCGGGTGAAGGTCAGGGCGCTTTGATATGGCCGCTTCAACATCGCCGTTGTTGCCGAAAACGGCAAGCCATGTACCCATACCGTCAGGCGTGGCACGAATGTGATCGGTGTTTACTTTGTGGCTTTTCAGCTTTTTTATAACATCCTCTCCGGTGCCCGTTTCATCAACAAGGCTGACAAATGTCGGTCGCAGTTCGACGTTTGCAATATCCTCGGCTATGTTTCTGCTTACGCCGCCGTGAACATGCTCCACTCTGCCGGCGTTTCTTCCGCCGGGAATATATATTTCGGAAGGATAACCCTTTATGTCAACAAATATCGCCCCGATAACAACAATACCCATTTTTTCCTCCGTTTTCGGCAGTTCGTGTGTCTTGATTATACCATGCTTAAAGACTATATAAAAGAGCGGTTATACTAATTTGCACGCAGAACTTCAACTTTGGTATCCATTACATAACGTTGCTTTATTTCTTTAAGAAGCTGCATGTGCGGTTGGGTAAGATGAAGCTGTTGTGCCGCTTTGCTTGTCCAACGCTCTATTAAAATAAGCTCGTCCGCATCTACAGCGCCGTATGCGTATTTGTACAGAATACAGCCATCCTCTTTAAGTATTTCTTCCAATATGCCGTTTTTTATAATGTCGCTAATAAACGCTTCACGCCGGTTGGGGATGCACCTGTACGTTACTATCAAAGTTACTTCGTCCATGTCGTAAACCTCTTTTACAATTATAGACTTTATTCTATACTTTCTTATCCAAATACTCAAGAAACAGATTGCTTCGTATCATTTAAGAAATAAACGAACAAAGGGGCAGCAGTGCCGCCCCTTTATAACAGCATAAGCGGGGGATAGCCCCGCTTGTGCTCAGTTGCAGCCGCAGCCGCAGCCGGAATTGTTGTTGCAGCCACAGCCGCTGTCACAGCCGCAGCCGGAATTGCTGAATCCACCTGCAAGCAGAATGAGTATGATTATCCACCACCAGTTATTGCAGCCGCAATCATCGTTGCAGCCACAGCCGCAACCGGAATTGCTGAACCCGCCTGCAAGCAGGATAAGAATAATTATCCACCACCAGTTATTACCGTTGCAAGAGCCACACATATGCTTTCCTCCTTGTTTTTTGCCCCGTGGGCAATTCTAAGATATATTACTCAACAGCATTAAAAGTTGTGCATGGTCAAGGGCACAATCGTTGACGGTAAATATTGATATTAAAGGCCCTCTGAAATAAGAAACACACGGTTTTGAGATGCTATTTTGCACCCTGACTTTAGAAAAATGCTCGAAGATACGCCCCGGTATCTTACTGCGCTTTTTCTTCGTCATGGCACAAAATATCTACCTCAAAACTGCTTAGCACCTAAAAAGAGCAATGTTTGTGCTAAGCACAAGGCACGAGGGCGAAGCCATACTGGAGGTATGACGAGACCCGAGCAACGAAGTGATTGGCCAAACAGTGCCTTTTTAGGCGTATGTTTCTTATTTCAGAGGGCCTAAATGCTCTCTTTTTATGTTGACAATCGCCCGATTTCGTTTTACGCTATACATATAATTCAATGGGAGGCAACACAGCATGATAATTACCATCAGCCGCGAATTTGGCAGCGGTGGGCGAGAGCTTGGCAAACGCCTTGCGGATGCGCTTGAAATACCCTGCTATGATCACCAGATAATTGATATGGTCGCAGAAAAATCAAATATGAGCAAGGACTATGTGGCGTGGATGTCCGAAAAGGATGTGCGCTCATTTTATCCGGCAACTATAGGCAGAAGCTTTATGGCGATGAACACTGCCGCGCATCAGTCAATGCAGATTGCGGCCGCGGAGCATGAACTGATTAAACGCGTTGCAAAGGAAGGTTCCTGCGTCATCGTCGGCCGAGCGGCCGATGCGATACTCAGCGATATGCAGCCGTTCAATATATTTGTGTGTGCCAACGAATCTTCAAAGCTTGCAAGGTGCCGCGAACGCGCAAACAGCAACGAGCATCTTACCGATAAGGAGATACTTAAAAAATGCCGTGATATCGATAAAGAACGCCGCGCCTATCACGAGGTATATTCTTCCAAAAAGTGGGGAGATGCCGCAAGCTATGATCTTTGCATAAACACGTCAGGCAAGGAGATAAAAAGTCTTGTGCCGCCGATTGCCGCATATCTTAAAGCATGGTTTGAAAAGACGGTCTAAAAAGTTGGCTGTCGCTTATAGTAATGCGCCTGTAAAACAGTTGATCCTCCGTATGGTTGCAATCATATGGAGGATCTTTTTTGTTCATATTTTCCGATAACAAACGATTTATTGAAACCGTTTGGTCGCGTCAAGCTTCATAATCGAATTGATGTCATGAAGCGGCGCAATATTCAAGATTGTGCAGTTTGATTGGGCTGCTTCAACAATGCGTATCATTCGGTTTACATCCCACAAATTCAAGGTGGACGGTCGAATTTGGAAGTTAATCGGCTTTATAAATGGCCATTAACTGTTCTGCGGCTTTCATACCGTCTACGGCTGCACTGACTATTCCGCCCGCATATCCCGCTCCTTCGCCAACGGGGTAGAGCCCTTGCAGGCGCGTAGCTTCTCCGTTTTCCGTTCTTGGAATTCTAACGGGGGAGCTTGTACGGCTTTCCACGGCGGTTATTACAGCATCCGCCATATCATAGCCCTTTAATCTGCGCCCAAAATCGCTTATGCCAAAGCGTATACCTTCAAACATAAAATCCGGAAGCACCTTTCGCATGTCCGCACTCTTAACACCCGGCTTATATGTGGGCTTTACCGAACCGAAAGAACCTGCTTTTCCGTTAAGACCTGCTACGGTACACGCGGGCGCACAACCGTCTCCGCCACCAAACTCAAAGGCGGCCCTTTCAAGTGCATCCCTGAAATCAAGTCCGCCGAGTGGCCCTGCGGGATAGTCCCGTTCGCCAACTTGCACCACTACGGCTGCGTTTGAGTTTTCGCCGTTTCGCGCATAGTAGCTCATACCGTTTACAACGACCTGATTTTCGGCCGAAGCGGACGCAACCACAACGCCGCCCGGACACATACAGAAGGTATACACGCCGCGTTCGCCGTACTTTGATGTCAGCTGATATTCGGCCGCGCCGAGCCGCGGATCACCCATATGGCGACCGTATTGCGCTCGGTCTATCAGCTCTCTGGGGTGCTCAATACGCACTCCTGCCGCAAAGGGCTTGGGCTTAAGCTCTATTCCCGCGTTCATAAGCAGTTCATAAGTGTCCCTGCCGCCTTGACCTGCGGCCAAAATAAGCGCACTGCACTCAAGGCGCATTTCGCCGTGTTTGTCCCGAACAAGTGCCGCACTTATCCTGCCGTCATTTGCTTCAATGCCGCTTAAACGCGTTTCAAAACGTATTTCGCCACCGAGTGATGCTATTTCCCGCCGCATGTTTTTTACGGTTTCAACAAGCTTATCTGTGCCTATATGCGGCTTAGCCATTAGCTTGATCTCGCTTGGTGCGCCGAATCGTGCAAGCGTATTCACAACATCGTGCGCGCGCGGATCTTTTATACGGGTTGTAAGCTTGCCGTCCGAAAATGTACCGGCACCGCCCTCACCAAACATAACGTTGCTATTATAATTAAGCTTGCCGGTTTGCCAATATGCTTCAACGTCCTTCTTTCGTTCGTCAACGCTTTTGCCGCGTTCTATCACGATCGGCTTATATCCGTTTGTGGCAAGCGTGTATGCCGCAAAAAGACCGGCAGGCCCAAAGCCGACAACTATTATCGGCTTATCAAGTTTCTTTTGGCCAAAGCTCAGTATTCGTTCCGTGCGCGGCTTTGCATACGTAAATCCCTTTGATGCAAGGCGTGCTTCGTCACGAGGGCTCAGCGTTACCTCAGCCGTATAATTGAATGCGATAGCATCCTTTTTTCGGGCATCAAGTGATATTCTTACAACGCGCACACCGCGCACCGCATCCGTCGGAACGGCAAGAGCCCTCGCCGCATATCTATTCAGCGAGGACTCGTTTTCTTCTATGGGAAGCTTAATTTGGTCAACTATTATAGGCATATCAGTTTATTGTTACCGTAACGGTTTCAACGCTCAGCACGCTCGTCAGCTCGTTTATCATTTCTTCCTTGGGAAGCTTCAACTCTACGGGTATTTGATACACGCCCGCTTCAAGCCCGCTTAGGTCTATATACAATTCAACGTCGCTGCGGTCTATCGCATTCAAAAGGCTGACACGTCCTTTTATATATACATCGGCGGATTCTTCGCTGAGGTGCGCATTAAGCTTGCGCCCAAGGTTTTTTACGCTTATCGGCACACTTGCATACATTTCCTCTTCGGTTCTTTCGCGAATGTTTATGTAAAGACTTACCGTGTCATCATCAAGCAAACGCACACCCTCGGGTATGTTCAGCGTAACGTCCTGTACGATGCTTTCCTTTGCACCCGAAACGTCAATAAAGTCTATTCCGATAGAATCAATCTCGTTAAGTACATCCTTTTCGCCTATGATATGCACAACGCCCGTGCCGTTTACCCCGTAGCCTGCAAGTTCATAGTTCTTGGGAATATCCTCAACGCCTTGTATTGCGCTTTCAACATCTATGCGAACGGTTTTTGTCGGCAAAATTTCCATACGCACTGTTGCGGACGGCAACTTGCTGTAGAAAAGGGAGGAGTCCATTTCATTGCCGTCTCTGTCATAAAGCGTAAGCAATACCGATTTATTGATACTTTCGGTAGCATCCTCGATGTTAAGCACGCCCTTTGCACTGTCTATTAGGGCAACATACTCGTTGGGACCTTCTATATCTATTGTGCTGCGGCTGTATGTGATATCCCCCGCCCAGTAGCCGTTTGCAATGCTGCCCTCCGCTTCCACCTCAACGGGTATGGAACGGGAAACAAGGTCGTCAACATTGACCGTTATACGGTCAGGCGAAACGCTGACCGCCGTGCCTATCGATGTGCGGGCGGTTATGCTAAGCTCATGTTCACCTGTTTTTGTGATGTTTGTAAGGTTTACGGTTGCGGTTATGTCATCTGCCGTAAGGTCGGCATATGATGTAAGTTGCGTATTGACGCGCACGGTCACGGTGCCGAAATCCTTATTGCCGGAAAGCACGAGCTTGCGCGCTATAAGGTCCGCTTCACCCTCAACATTTATGGGAATATTGGTAAGAGTCTTTGTGCGTTCGGGGTTTTCGTCCATTAAAACATAGCCCCAAAGCAGCATTGCAAATACAAGCGATACCACTTTAAGTGCGATATTCTTTGTAAACAGGTTTTTAAACCATGCTTTTACGGTGGAACCGATTTTAGTGTTTTTCTTCATTTTTCACCCTCCGCTTCAGCATTGCAAGCGGCGAAGAGCCACTGCGCACAAATATTGTTTCAAGCAGATCTTTAAGTGCTCGGTTATCGACATAGCGCACAAGCTTGCCGTCCCTTGCATATGAAATAACTCCTGTTTCTTCGCTTACGACTATCGTAATGCTGTCCGAAACGGCTGAAATGCCGAGTGCCGCGCGGTGCCTTGTGCCAAGTTCCCTTGCAACGCTCATGTTTTCCGTAAGCGGAAGTATGCAGGCGGCGGCAATGATCTGCCTGTCGCGTATTATCATGGCACCGTCATGCAGCGGAGTGTTCGGTTCAAATATGTTTTCGACCAACGGGGCGGAGATCTCACCGTTTATGCGTGTGCCCGTGGATGCGATATCACCGAGTGCCGTTTTCTGCTCTATTACTATAAGCGCGCCGACCCTGCGCTTTGCAAGATCGGTTATGGCAAGCTGCAATTCGGAAACGATATTTGAATCCTCTTCGCTTGCTCCGTTAAGATTGACTGCGGAAAACAGCTTGCCGCGGCCGACATGTTCAAGTATACGCCTGAATTCGGGCTGGAAAAGTATCACTATAACAACAAGTCCGCTTGCAAGGAAAGAGTTGAGCAGCCAACTGAGCGTTTGAATCTGCAAAACGTCGCAGGCGACGGCGCAAAGCAACAAAATACCTATACCCTTAAGTACCTGAAACGCTCGCGTTTCCTTTGTAAGGATTATCAGGTTATAAATTATTACGGCTATTACGATGATATCTATGAAGTCAAGCACCCTCAACTGGCTCAGCCCCGAAGCAATAGCCTTTATAAACACATCATATGACAAGACAGGCAACCCCTTTCCGCCGAATACTTCGGCACATTGCAAAACTATTATACATTATCTCGGACTTAAAATAAATGGGTGATTACCACTCTTTACATATATTTAATAAAATTTGTTTAATACATATCTGCGACCGCTGCGGCGTTATAGGGTATTGCACGAATGGGCACATTTTAGGAGTAAAGCCACTCAAAAAACGAGAAAATTCGCCCGAATACATAAAAATCACATTTTTCGACAAAACTCTACAACGCATAAGTCGGGAAAAGCAGAAAAACGGGTTGTTAAATTGGCAAAATATGTTTATTATAGAGTATACAGAAAGCACATGCTTAATTTGTACGGAGGGAAAAATGAAAAACCGTAAAATAGTCGTGGTAAGCGAAAACGAAAGGCTTATTGAACAGTTTGCATGGCAGTTGGAATTGAAAGGCTATAAGCATATAGAATGCTTTAATGATTCCTTGGAAGCGTTAAGGGCACTGGCGAATAAAAAGCATAAGGCGGACGTGGTTATATCGAGCGTGATAATGCCGAAATGCGATGGAGTGAAGTTGGTGAGAACGCTGAAGAAATACAATATATGCAGAGATACCGTGTTCTTGGGAATATTGCCGTATATATCGGATGAGGTTGCAAGCATTGCGCTGAAAGCGGGCTTTGATTATGTTGCGGACGTGTCAATGACATTGGAAAATCTGGTTGCCACGATGGAAATTGCCTTCAGGGTCAAGACGGGGGACAGAGTAGTGGCGAAGGCGGATTTATTGAATCCCATCAACTGTGAAAATATGGACTGTGAAGAATACATAAAGCATGTTCTTTTGCGCATGGGCATATCCAAAAAGTATGAGGGATTCAATTATATCCTAAGCGGCATAAAGATGTATGTTGAATGTGCCGATAATGTAAGGCTTAAAATAACAAAGGATGTTTATCCGCGTTTGGCAAGCATTTACAATACCACGGTGCGGGCAATTGAGCGCGATATGCGCTACGCCATATACAGGGCGTGGCTTACGGGCGATATCAATATGCAGTCGGAACTTTTTGGTTACAGTTGCAATAATGATAATGGTTGCCCATCGAACAAGGAATACTTGACCATGGTTGCAGAGCATATCCGTATGAGGTTGAAAAAATAAGGAATCAAGAGTATCATTTATGATATGAATGAAGAAAAAGAGGAATGTAGTATGAAGAAAAGAGCAATACTCATAGTGCTTGACAGCGTAGGCATAGGCAGCTTGCCCGATGCCGACGAATTCGGAGATAATGGGGCGCATACCCTTGGCCATATATACGCCAAAACCAATATGGCAATACCCAATATGCTTACACTCGGACTTGGCAACATAGCGGATTCCATGCTGCCTCGTGTAAACGAACCCAAGGGGTGCTACGGCAAAAGTGCGGAGCGTACCAAGGCGAAGGATACCACAAGCGGCCACTGGGAGATGGCGGGCGTTATTATGGAACCGCCGTTCAGAACATATCCGAACGGATTTCCCGAAAGCGTTATAGCCGAATTTGAACGCAGAACCGGGCGCGGCACGCTCGGCAACTGTGTGGCCTCCGGTACCGAAATAATTCAGGTGCTTGGCGATGAGCATGTCAAAACGGGTAAGCTGATAGTCTATACGTCTGCCGACAGCGTGTTCCAAATTGCGGCACATGAGGATGTTGTGCCGCTTGAAGAGCTCTATGGTTGCTGTGAGGCGGCGCGCGAAATACTTATGGGTGACGAGCTTGTCGGTCGAGTGATAGCAAGGCCGTTCGTGGGCGGCAACGGGAAATACACAAGGACGGAAAATCGCAAGGATTATGCCATACCTCCCGTTGGGGAAACCGTGCTTGACAGGCTTAGCACACTTGGCTTTGTTACGGCGGGCGTGGGCAAGATAGAGGATATATTCTGCAAGCGCGGCCTTGGCATTATAGATCATACAAAGAACAATCATGACGGTATCGATGCTACCGTAAGGCTTTTGAAAGAGGGCAAGGCGGACTTCATATTCACAAATCTTGTTGATTTTGACATGTTGTACGGACACCGCAACGATGTTGAAGGTTATGCAAAGGCACTTGAATATTTTGATTCGCGCCTTGGCGAAATAACGGAGCAGATGAACGAGGAAGATCTGCTTATCATAACCGCCGATCACGGCTGTGACCCAACATATCCCGGCACGGATCATACAAGGGAGTATATACCGCTTATGGTATGGGGCAAGGGAATAAAAAGCGGCGTAGATATAGGCACGCGGGATACGTTTGCCGATATAGGCTGTACGGTGGTTGAGTACCTTACGGATAAACCGTTTGACGTTGGAAATTCGTTCCTTAAAGAGATAAAATAACCGAAGAATGATTTTGCTCCTGAATACGGCATATCAATAGATATGAAATTGTATTCGGGAGTTTTTTGTATGTTAATACGGATAAAAACCGTGGCTACGGCATTGATACTGGCCGTGCTGATAACCTCAACCGCGGCCGCAAAAGGCGTTGAAGCACAAACGGGAACGATACGCGCGGCCGTTGTGACCGAAGCACGGACAAATCAACGAATATTTGAACAAAACGCGGACGAAAGACTTGACGTGGGCGGATTGATAAGACTGCCCGCGCTTATATTTATTGCCGAATGCATTGACGGCGGAAGGCTTGAACGTGGAGCAAAAATAGTTGTAAGTCCCGATGCCGCAAGCATTGGCGGTGCGACGGCATTCCTTAAATCAGGAGAAACGATAGAGGTTGAAGCGGCCATAAAGGCGGCCGTTATGATATTGGCGGGGGATGCGATATATGCGCTTGCGGAAAAATGCGCCAGCGGTGCCGATGAGGCGGTTAAGGAAATAAATGCATTGCTTCAGACGGAAGGAATATTTAATGAGGTTTCGTCAATAGACGGTAAAGGATTGCTGCTTAGCGCAGAGGAACTTGCACGGCTTGGCGCAAGGCTTGCGAAAAGCGAAGTGTATAGGGAATACAGCTCGCTCTACATGGATGAAATAATGCATGAAAACGGCACGACTACAGAACTTGTTAACCAGAACAGGCTTATAAAAACGCTGAACGGTTGCTTTGCGGGGTCAACGGGATCCTCAAATTCGGCTAAATATTGCGGCGTTTTTATGGTACGGCGTGACGGTGCCGAATTCATTGCGGCCATAATAGGTGCAGTCGATGCCAAAACACGTGCAAATTGTGCCACCAATATAATTGAAGCTTCATACGCGGCGGTAAGTGTAAAGTGTCCCGTTAAAAAAGGAGACGTGGTGATGGAAGCGGCAGAGGTCACGGGCGGTATAATAAAAAGCGTGGACCTTATAGCCGCAGATGATGTGACGCTTATAATTTGGAACGGCGATGAACCAAGAAGCATATTGAATGTGGAAGAATGCTATTCGGCACCCATATACGCAGGCGGCAAGGCAGGCACGGTTGAATACTTTTTTGAAGTGAGCGGCCAAAAGGTAAGCGTGGATTTGCTGTTCAAGGACGATATTAAAAAGGCCGATGTTTTTGATTATATGGTGCTGTGCTTTACAAAATGGATACACGGATAGCTTTTTTAGACGGTAAGCATATTGAAAAAAAAAGAATCGTGTGCTATAATTTCCAACGTATAAGCAATGATGGAGCAAAGCGATCTGCCGTTGCCGCAGAGAGGGCTGCATAAGCTGCGAACAGCCTGCAACACATGACCGCACAAAGTTCTCTCCTGAGCTGTATCGGGGAAGCCGCACGAGTTGTGCATGCGGTGCGTAGTCGATGCCGGGTAAGCCCGTTACAGCGGAAAAAGGCCCCGTGATGGCGGGGCGAATCAGGGTGGTACCACGAGCGCGCCTTCGTCCCTAAAGACGAGGCGCGTATTAGTTTTTTAGGAGGTTTTATACCAAATGAACGAAGCACTTGAAAAAATAAGGCAGGATGCTTTGTCTCGCCTTCAGGAGGTGCGCGAGGAAAAGGAGCTGGACGCGCTTAATGCTTCCGTACTTGGCAGGAACGGCTCACTTACGGGTATACTCAGAACCATGGGTCAGCTTGATAAGGAACAGCGTGCAAAGCTCGGCCAAGCGTCCAACGCCGTAAAAAAGGAGCTTGAGCAGGCATTTGCCGAGTACAGGGTAAAAATAGCACGGCTAATGCAGCAAAGGGCATTTGAAAAGGAAACGCTTGATGTTACGGAACCGGGAATAAGGCGTCAGCCAAGCGGCCGACTTCATCCGATGACGCAGACGTACAGGGAAATAAGGGATGCGCTTATCGGCATGGGCTTTACAACGTTCCATGGGCCCGAAGTTGAATATGATGATTTCAACTTCACAAAGCTGAATCTTCCCAAGGATCATCCCGCACGCGATATGCAGGACACTTTCTATATAAACGATAAGGTGGTACTGCGCACGCATACCTCACCGTGCGAAGCAAGGGCACTTATGACGATGAAGCCTCCGTTCAGGCTTGTTATTCCGGGCAGGGTATTCCGCGTTGACGAGGTGGACGCAAGTCACAGCCCCGTATTTATGCAGATGGAAGGGCTTGTTGTTGACAAGAACATAAGCTTTGCCGACCTTAAAGGCACGATAGACGAATTTGTTCATGCGGTGTTCGGACCGGAGGTAAAGACTCGTCTGCGCCCAAGCTATTTCCCGTTTACGGAACCCTCTGCGGAGGTGGATATTTCCTGCACGATATGCGGCGGCAAGGGTTGCCGTGTGTGTAAGGGTACGGGCTGGCTTGAGATACTCGGCTGCGGCGTAACCAATCCGCATGAGCTTGAAAACTGCGGCCTTGATCCGCACGAATGGAGTGCGTTCGCATTCGGCATTGGCGTGGACAGGGTGACGAGCCTTAAATACGGCATAAACGATATTCGACTTGAATACGAAAATGATGCCCGCTTCTTGCGGCAGTTCTAAGGAGGTAATAAAAGATGAAGCTTCCGCTCAGTTGGTTGAAGGATTACGTTGAATGGAACGTAACACCCGATGAATTTGTTGAAAAGCTTATGTGGCGCGGCTTTGAAGTGGCAGGCTATGCCGGCGAGATGGATGACGTTACAAACGTAGTCGTCGGTAAAATAGTTGCCCTTCGCAAGCATGAGGATTCGGATCATTTGCAGATCTGCTCTATAGATGTAGGCAAAGGCGAGCCGCTTTGCATAGTAACGGGCGCTACCAATGTGTTTGAAGGCGCACTGGTTCCAGTTGCACTTGACGGGGCGCACCTTGTTGGCGATATAGTGATTAAGCCCACCGTTATGCGCGGCGTAAAAAGCTACGGTATGCTCTGTTCGGGTCACGAACTCGGACTTAGCGAGGCCGATTATCCCGGTGCCGAGTTTAACGGCATTATGATTCTGCATGAGGATCATCCCTTGGGGCAGAGTATACAGGAAGCCGTGGGCCTTGACGATATAGTATTCGATATAGAACTTACGCCGAACCGTGCGGACTGCCAAAGCATAATCGGTATGTGCCGTGAGGCCGCCGCCGCACTTGGCCAGAAATTTAAGGAACCCCGGATAAAGCATATAGAGGGTGAAGGCGACATAAGGGATTATGCATCCGTAACGGTTGAAAATACCGAGCTTTGTCCGCGCTATACGGCACGAGTTGTGACCGAACTTAACATAGAACCCTCACCCGCATGGATGCAGAAGCGTCTGCGTGCGGTAGGCATGAGACCGATAAACAACATTGTTGACATTACCAATTATGTGCTTGTCGAATACGGCCATCCGATGCATGCATTCGATCTTGCCTGCGTGAAGGGCGGCAATATTGTTGTAAGAAATGCATATGAAAATGAGGTAGTAACGACGCTTGACGGCAAAGAACGCGCTGTAACGCCGGACATGCTACTTATTGCGGACCCCGAAAAGGGCGTTGGCATAGCGGGCGTTATGGGCGGATTGAACAGCGAAATAACTGCCGAAACCAAGGCGACATTGTTTGAATCCGCGGCATTCAAGGGCAGCAGCATACGCGCTACCACAAGAAAGTTGCACCATGTTACCGATGCGGCGGCCCGCTTTATAAAGGGTGTTGAAAGCGTTAATGCAATGCTTGCCGAGGAAAGGGCAATAGAGCTTGTTGCCGAGCTTAATGCGGGTAAGGTTATCGGCGGCACGATAGATGTCTGCAATGCGGATATAAGCGAACACATCGTTGATGTTGACATTGCGCACATAAACCGCATACTCCATACCGATATTACCGGCGAAGCAATGGCCGAAATGCTTGAAACTATCAACATCTACTCTAAAATTAGCGGAGACAAGCTTACCGTGACCATTCCGCATTACCGCACCGATATAGAGGACGGCCTTGAAGCGGATTGGGATATAGCAGAAGAAATCGCAAGGTTGTACGGCTATTACAACATAAAGCCTACCCTTATGTATGGTGACACGTTTGTGGGCAAGCTTGGTGATGATTACGTTTTTGAAGATAAGGTAAAGGATGAAATGGCGGCACAGGGCTGCTATGAAATGTATAATTACAACTTCACGGGTCCCGCCGCACTTGATGCACTTTTGCTTGACGAAAACAGCGAAAAGCGTCAATGCGTAAAGATACTCAACCCGTTCGGTGAGGATCAAAGCCTTATGCGTACAACGCTGATAATGGGCATGCTTGATTCCTTGAAGCGTAATCAAGGCAGAAAAACGGGTCACGATAGGTTCTTTGAAGTGGGCAATGTTCATTTTGACAATAATGACAGCCTGCCCGAGGAAAGGAAACTGCTTGGCCTATTGTTCAGCGGAGAGCATGAAAGCTATTTCACATTGAAGGGAGCGGTCGAGCAGCTTTTGGAGAAATATGACCTTCTCGAAAAAGCTTCGTTTGCGGCAGGCGGAAGTGAGTACTATCAGCCCGGCAGGAAAGCCGAATTGTCAATAGGCAAGGAAAAGATAGGCGAGCTTGGCGCGGTACATCCCGATGTGCTTAAAGGCTGGGGTATAGACGGTCGTGCATATTATGCCGAAATCGACATGAATAAGCTGTTCACCCACACGGGCGTAAAGCGCACATACAAGCCCATATCAAAGTTCCCCAAGGTAGCAAGGGACCTTGCGATAATCGTGGATAACAAGGTCACGGCCGCCGAGGTGAAGCGCGTTATTTCGCAAACCAAGCTCAAGGTAACGCTTGACGATATTGAGCTGTTTGACGTGTATCGCGGAACGGGTATACCCGAGGGCAAGAAGAGCATGGCATATTCCTTCACACTCAGAAGTGAGGATCATACCCTTGTGGATGAAGAAATACAGGCCGCGGTGGGCTCGGTAATACGGGCACTTGAAACGCGGCTTAAGGCAGAGCTCAGAGGATAACCGCATAGGGAAAACCACTGTCGGGGGCGGCAAAAATGTCCGCCTCCGATTTTTGTTACGCTCATACTTTCAAATTGTGACAGAAATATGGTATAATATTTCTATCTTACGGAAGAGGTATAATGATGGATCTTTCAGTTCTTAATGACAGACAGCGTGAAGCCGTTGAAACCCTGAATGGACCGCTGCTTGTGCTTGCGGGTGCGGGTTCGGGTAAAACAAGAGTGTTGACGTACAGAATAGCCAACCTTATAGAACACGGCGTAATGCCATGGAACATACTGGCACTTACCTTTACAAATAAAGCTGCGCAGGAAATGAAGGAAAGGGCGGCGGCACTTATAGGGGCCGATGCCGATGAAACGTGGGTATCCACGTTCCATTCATGCTGTGTTAAAATGCTGCGCATAGATTGCGACAAAATCGGATATGACAAGCGCTTTACAATATATGATGAAGCCGATCAGGTAAAACTGATAGGCGATATTCTGAAGGGCATGGGTATAAGTGATAAAACGGCACCCAAGCGTGTTATAAAAGAAAACATTTCAAATGCCAAAAACCGTTCACTTGATGCAAAGCGTTACATTGCCGAAAATTACAGCGATGACGGCATAACCGAAAAGGTTTATGATGCCTATCAGCACAAGCTTATGGCGGCCAATGCATTTGATTTTGACGATCTGCTTATAAAAACGATAGAGCTGTTTGAAAAGTGTCCCGACGTGCTTGAAAAGTACAGGAACCGTTTTAAGTATGTGCTTGTTGACGAATATCAGGACACGAATATGCCACAGTATAGGTTTATTGAAATGCTGTGTAGGGCGCACGGCAATCTGTGTGTTGTGGGTGACGACGATCAAAGTATATATGGCTGGCGCGGTGCCGACATAAATAATATACTCAGCTTTGAAAAGGACTTTGAGGGCGCAAAGGTTGTTCGCCTTGAACAGAATTATCGTTCAACAAAGTATATACTCGATGCCGCAAACGCGGTGATAAGCCACAATTCAGGCCGCAAGCCGAAAACACTTTGGACATCGCGCACGGGCGGGGATCCAATAGAACGCTATTGCGCGGATAATGAACGTGATGAGGCCGCATTTATAGCACGAAAGGTGTTGCAGGGTGTACAGCAGGGTGCAAGCTATGGTGATTTTGCGATTCTGTACCGCACAAACGCGCAAAGTCGCGTTATTGAAAGCACGCTTGTAAATTACGGCATACCGCATAAGGTGTTCGGCGGGGTGCGCTTTTATCAGCGCAAGGAAATAGCGGATATAATGGCCTATCTCAGGTCGATAGCCAATCCTGATGACGATGTTGCATTTTCCCGCATAATAAATGTCCCAAGAAGGGGAATTGGCGATAAGACAATAGAAGAACTTGCATCGGCGGCCGCACAAAGCGGGCAGTCAATGCTTGTTACCGCACTCAGCGGCACGGGATTACAGCCCAAAATAGAGCAGAAGCTTAAAGGCGTGGTGGATCTCATGGGCGATCTCATGGCACAGAGTATGCTTATGCCGCTGTCCGACTTTACAAAATATCTTGTAGATAGGGTAGAATATGAAGCCTATATTTTGAGCGAGGATAAAAAGGGCGATGCTGCCATGCGCATGGACAATATATCCGAACTTATAGGCAACATTAAAGAAGTGGAACGTGACTTGCCCGAAGGGGAAAATGCATTGAGCGTTTTTCTTGAAACGGTTGCGTTGGTAAGCGATATAGATTCGCTTGACGAAAGTGAGGGCGCGGTCGCACTTATGACACTGCACAGTGCAAAGGGTCTTGAGTTCCCGACCGTGTTTATTGCGGGAATGGAGGAGAATGTTTTCCCGACAAGGCGCGCCCGCGGCGATATGAGCATGGATGGGCTTGAGGAAGAACGCAGGCTTTGCTATGTCGGCATGACCCGTGCAAAGGAAAGGCTACTGCTTGTGAATGCGATGACCCGCTCAATATACGGTGAAACCACGGTAAATCGCACGTCACGCTTTATCAATGAAATCCCCGAAGAGCTTATGAAGGACGATAGGCCGCGCCGCAGCGTGCCAAGCGAGTATGAACGGCCCGAAAAACCGCAGATAACCTATGCTTCTATGCAGGGATTCGGTATGAAGCCGCCAAAGCGCACGCCGTACAGCCCGCATAACGAACCCACAAAGTCAAAACTAAACGTTGAATATGTTCCGCTTATGCGAATACGTCACGATAAATTCGGGGATGGTACAATAACGGAGGTAACCGGTGCCGGCGGAAGTATGACGGTGACCGTGGATTTTGATATAGGCGGTCGTAAGCGCTTTGCGGCAGCATATGCTCCGCTTTACCCAATAACGGAAGGATCGGATGAATAAGCCGAAACGGTATAACTGTAGATGACGGAGAGAATGAGGCAGCTTTGTGCGCTTCTTAACGAATACGCGGAAGCATATTATCGCTATGATGCCCCTAAGGTCAGCGACAAGGAGTACGATCAATTATTTGATGAGCTTGTTCGCCTTGAAAAGGAAACGGGTGTTGTGCTTGACGAATCCCCGACAAGGCGGGTGGGCTTTACGCCGCTTAGCGAATTTGCCGAGCACAGGCATATAGGCCGACTTTGGAGCATGGATAAGGTGCGCACAAAGGAAGAACTTGTGGAGTGGAGTCGCCGCACGGAGAAGCTTATTGCGGAATACAACGATACACATCCGCAAAATCCGTTGCCAAGGCCGAACTATGCGTTGGAATACAAGTTTGACGGGCTTACGATAAACCTAACATATGATGGAGGTAAGCTTGTTCAGGCCGCAACGCGCGGCAACGGTAGCGTTGGTGAAGCCATACTGCCGCAGGCCATGACGATAAGGACGGTGCCGTTAACGATACCGTTTAAGGGCAAAATGGAATGCCAGGGCGAATGCTATATGCGGCTGAGCGTGCTTGATGCTCTTAATAAAAACGGGGAAGAGCAGCTTAAAAATGCGCGTAACGCGGCGGCGGGCGCATTGAGAAACCTCGATCCGTCCGTTACGGCACGCAGAAGGCTTGACGTATGCATATACAGCATAGGCTATATTGAGGGCAAGGAACTTTCGGGCCACGAGGAAACCATTGATTTTCTGCGTGAAAACGGATTGCCGACAAGCGACTTTATGGAGCTTTATGATAATATATTTGATGTATATGACGGCATAGAACGTGCCGAAGGCAACAGAAGCAAGCTTGATTTTCTTATTGACGGCATGGTGGTGAAAATAACCGATGGCGCAACAAGGCTTGCCTTGGGCTCAACGGACAGGTTTCCCCGCTGGGAGATGGCATTTAAGTTTGCGGCAGAGGAAACCACAACAATACTTAAAAATGTAACATGGGAAGTGGGACGCACGGGTAAACTTACACCGCGCGCACATCTTGAACCGGTGGAGCTTGCGGGTGCCACGATAAGCCATGCGACACTTAATAATTTTGACGATATTACGAGAAAACGTGTCGGCATAGGCTCGCGGGTTTTTATAAGAAGAAGCAATGACGTAATTCCCGAAATAACGGGTGCCGTAAGCGGTGACGAACCCGAACGCGAAATCGAAAAGCCGAAAAAGTGCCCTGCATGCGGTGCTCATGTTGAACACAGGGGAGTACATTTATATTGCACGAATTCGCTTTCCTGCCCACCGCAGATAGCCGCGCGCTTGGCGCACTATGCTTCGCGTGAGGCCATGGACATAGATACCTTTTCGGAAAAAACAGCAGCGGTGCTGGTTGAA
Source organism: uncultured Clostridium sp. (assembly GCA_964612925.1). GTDB lineage: Bacteria > Bacillota > Clostridia > Christensenellales > CAG-138 > Phil1. Next base: position 25,325 of record CAZTFU010000024.1, read on the forward strand.
AAAAAGGGACTTAGGAGCATACCAGATCTTTACGACCTAAAGGCGGAGGATTATGCGGAGCTTTACGGCTTTAAGGAAAAGAAAATAAACAACCTTATGCAGGCAATAGAAAACAGCAAGCACCCTACGCTCGGTTCTTTTCTGTTTGCGATAGGAATTCCCAATGTCGGCTCAAAAACCGCACGCGACATTGCGGAAAAATTCGGTACGCTTGATGCCGTACGCAGCGCAACGGCGGAGCAACTTATGGAAATTCAGGATGTGGGTGAAGTTGTGGCGCAGGATGTGGTTGACTTTTTTGCGGATGAATCGATTTCATCACAGATAGACAGGCTCCTTGCGCACGGTGTACAGCCCAAGGAAGCGGAAAAGGCGGAACGGGGCGGCGTATTATACGGCAAAACCGTTGTTGTTACGGGCAGTATGGAACGCATGGGCAGGAGCGATATGGAAGCACTTATTGCAAGGCTTGGCGGCAGGGCCGCATCAAGCGTAAGCAAAAAAACGGATATCGTTGTTGCCGGACCCGGTGCCGGCAGCAAGCTTACCAAAGCAAACGAGCTTGGTATAAAGGTAATGGAAGAGAACGAATTTTTTGATTATATAGGAGACAATAATGCGGATAGGTAAGCTTGATAATAACAAGCTGAACGAATTGATATTAAGTAAATTTGTGCATACACGCAAGGAAGTCATATGCTCGCCGCAGGTGGGCGTTGACTGTGCGGCGGTGGATATGGGCGGCCGCATAGCCGTGCTTTCTACCGATCCAATAACGGCTGCGGCAAAGCATATAGGCACACTGACGGTGCATGTGAGCTGCAACGACGCGGCGGCCGCGGGTGCGGAACCTATAGGTCTGCTTACAACATTGCTTGCCCCACCGAGCATTACGGAAGATGAAATAGCCGAAATTGCCGATGAGCTAAGTACGGCCGCAAAAGAAGCGAACGTTGAAATAATAGGCGGCCATACCGAAATAACGGATGCCGTAACAAGGGTTGTAACAAGCGCCGCCGTAATAGCAAAGGCGGGCGCACGCGGCATACTTACCCCCGGCGGAATGAAGGAAGGGGACAGCGTTGTGTTGACAAAGTGGATATGCCTTGAGGGAACCGCTATAATCGCAAGCGAATTTGCAGGTAGGCTCGATGGCATTACCGAAGCAGAACTTGACGAAGCACGCGATTATATGAAATATGTCAGCGTGGTAAAGGAAGGGCTTTTTGCCTACGAACACGGCGCACACGCCATGCACGACATAACCGAAGGCGGTGTTTTCGGGGCGGCATGGGAAATGAGTGAGGCTTCGGGTGTCGGCATGGAAATATGCGAAGAATGTATACCCATAAAGGATGTAACAAGGAAAATGTGCGCGGCTCTCGATATCGACCCAATGCGCCTTATTTCGAGCGGAGCCATGCTTATAGCCTGCCCGAATGGAGAAGAAATTGTAAAAGGACTAAAGGAGATGGGCATAAATGCCGCCGTTATCGGCACAGCGGGCGGGGAAGGCGTGAGAACAGCTTCGGGCAAGATTATAGCCCCTCCCGGTGCGGATGAACTATATAAGCTGTATAAATAGTTAATATTGCTATTCAAAACAGCAAAAGTGTGTGTTATAATAAACAGGTTATAGCACAAAGGAGGCTAATATGGTAAGCAGCATGACCGGCTTTGGCCGCGGAAAGGCCACTAAGGATGGGCGAGAAATGACTGTGGAGCTGAAAAGCGTTAACCACAGATATCTTGACCTTTCGTTCAGAATGCCGAGACATATTTCTTTTGCGGAAGAAACCATACGTTCAGCATTGAACAACATTCTTTCACGCGGACACGTTGATGTTTACGTTAACTACAGCAACACAAGGTCCGATGCAAGAACGGTGAAGATTGATACGGGTCTATTGAGTGCATATCTGAACTCCGTAAAGGAAGCGGCAAACGAGCTTGGAATAGAAAACGATATGACGCTGTCACTTGCTTTAAGACTTCCCGATGTTACAAGCATAGCGGAAGCGGACGAAGATGATGCCGCCGTAAAGGCTCTTGCTGAAGAGGCTGTGCGAAATGCTGCAAACGAGCTGATAAATGCAAGGCGCGGCGAAGGCGAAAGATTGGCCGCCGACCTTGAAGCAAGGCTTGATACCGTAGAAGAACTAAGAAATAAAATAGCCGAACGAGCACCCACGGTGGTTGAAGAATACAGAGTAAAGCTTAATGAACGAATAGAGAATATGCTTGGCTCCGTTGAAGTGGATGCGCAAAGGCTTGCCACGGAGGTTGCGATATTCGCAGACAAGGCCAGCATAGATGAGGAACTTGTTCGTCTGAAGAGCCATATAGCCCAAACAAGGGAACTTCTTGAAAGTAGCGAAGCCACGGGAAGAAGGCTTGACTTTGTCGTGCAGGAAATGAATCGCGAATTCAATACAATAGGCTCGAAGGCAAACGATGCCGAAATTGCAAGACTTGTTATTCTCGGCAAGGCAGAGCTTGAAAAAATACGCGAACAGGTTCAGAATATAGAATAATGGCAGGAGCGGTGTTATGAAAAACAAAGGTGAATTGTTCGTTATATCAGGACCGTCAGGCGTAGGCAAGGGCGTTATTTGCAAGGCTCTGCTTTTGTCGGATGATAAAATACGGTTTTCCGTTTCGGCAACAACGCGCGCACCACGTCCCGGTGAGGAACACGGTGTAAGCTATTTCTTCGTTACACGCGAAGAATTCGAAGGCATGATAGAACGTAATGAACTGCTTGAATATATGGATGTGTTTGGCATGAACTATTACGGCACGCCCAAGGCTTACATAGATAAGCTTACCTCGGAGGGCATTGACGTTATACTTGATATAGATGTCAACGGTGCAAGGAACGTTAAAAAACAGCGTCCCGAAGCGGTGAGTATATTCATTTTGCCGCCTTCCATGAATACCTTGCATAACCGTCTTGTGGGTCGCGGCACGGAAACACAGGAAGCCATAGAAAAACGCTTTGGCAAGGCGAAGGAAGAAATATCCCATGCAAACGAATATGACTATGTGGTCGTAAACGATTCGTTGGATACCGCCATTGCGGATGTTGCAAGCATTATAAGGGCCGAAAGGCTAAAGTCAAACAGAAACGACACGGTTGAAGAATTATTGAAGGAGGAATAAACAATATGATGAACAAACCGTCCATAATAGACCTTCAGAAAAAGGTAAATTGCCGCTATATGCTCGTATCGGTGGTGGCGAAGCGTGCGCGTCAGCTCGTTGGGCAGGATGAGCTGCTTAACAACGAAAAGGCCGTATCTCATGCGGTAAACGAGCTTAACAATGACGAACTTGAAATAACCTATCTTGGAGATAAATAAACCCCAAAAAGGTATAGAGTAAAAACGTCTCAGCGTGTTAATAAGTGAGCCGTAAAACAGTTTTGCATCCGCACATGATTTGTGCAGATGCTTTTTTAT
>CAZTFU010000025.1:0-28013 GCA_964612925.1 uncultured Clostridium sp.
TTCAACCCTCTAACAACTCCCACATCCCCTCCTTATCCCGCTATGCGCGGGGCAACACTAAGCAAGTTGGGAATAGCATAGTCGAGTTACCACGGCGATTATCTCTTACTGTAGGGCATAATCTCCACCGCCTGCACAGCGGCTCCGCCGCAGGGGCTTTGAGTGGGAGGCAAACTGACATGGCGTGATTCAAATTTGTCACCATAGCACAAGAGTTTTAATCTAATTCCGAATTATGCATTCCGCATTCCGAATTATCTCCCGCACAGCGGCTCCGCCGCAGGGGCTTTGTGTGAGAGGCAAACTGAAGTGGCGTTTCTCAAACTTTTCTTGGCTCTCCCTATGGGAGAGCTGTCTGCGTAGCTGTAAGCGGAGCAGACTGAGAGGGTGTGAGGCTATGCGTTGCGCCTTTATGCCCTCTCAGTCACGGCTTACGCCGTGCCAGCTCAGCACAAGGCACACCCTACGGGCGCCCCAAAGGGGGAGCCAAGAAAAGTTCGAGCCACGCAAGACAAACACAATACGATTACCGACATAAAAAAGGAGGTCGCATGTGCGACCTCCTTTGAATATTGAAGGTAACGTTTATTCCGCGTCCGCATCGGATACGGCGGAGTAGTCGATTATGCAGCCGCAGGGGCAAACCTTTGCACAGGCACCGCAGCGGGTGCACTTTTCGGGATCTATGCGGGCATAGCCATCCTCAACGACTATTGCGCCGTACTTACATTCCTTGACACAGCGTCCGCATCCTATGCAGGCCTTCATGCAGGCGGCACGCGCAACGCGGCCGGTATCCTTGTTGCGGCAAAGCACCAGCACCTTTGTTTCGGCGGGAACTATCCTTATGGCGCTCCTTGGACAGGTCTTTTCGCAGTTGCCGCAGGCCACGCATACGTTCGGGTCTATATTGGCAATGCCGTTATTCATGCTTATCGCGCCGAAGCTGCAAACGCGCATGCAGTCGCCAAGACCTATACATGCGTATGCACACTCCTTGGGGCCGCCCGCTATGGATGCGGCAGTGGCACAGCTGGTGTACCCGTCATATTTGTATCTTTCCGTAGCAACGCCGTTATGCCCTTGGCATATAACGCGGGCAACCATCTTTTCGCCCTCTTCTATTTCAATGCCAAGTGCTTCGCTTATTGCGGCCATGTTCGCCGCGGCGCACAGCGTGGGCTTTGCTTCGCCGTTCACAACGGCCTCGGCAAATGCCGCACAGCCCGCGTAACCGCACGCACCGCAGTTTGCGCCGCCGAGTGCCTCACTGACCTTGCTTATTCTTTCGTCCACTTCAACGGAAAGCTTTTTATCCGCAACCTCAAGCAGTATGCCGAAAACAAGTCCGACCACGCCGAGAACGCCGAATGCAAGCAATACAGGGATAAAGTCCATAATCTATTCCTCCCTTATGCGCCAAGGCCGGCAAAGCCCATGAATGCTACGCTCATGAGACCGGCAATTATCAATGAGCTGGAAAAGCCCTTCAGACATTCGGGTATCTTGGAAGTTTCAAGCCTTTCCCTGACACCCGCCATAAGCACTATGGCAAGCAGGAAGCCGAGTGCGCCGAACACGCCGTTAAGCACGGAGTAAAGCAGGTTGAACTCAATCACCTCACCGCCTATGGTTATGGGGCTGCCTATATTGAGTATGCACACGCCGAGCACCGCACAGTTGGTGGTTATAAGCGGCAGATAAATACCCAATGCCTTGTAGAGGGAAGGACTGCTCTTCTTTATAAACATTTCAACTATCTGCACAAGGCTTGCTATGACCAGTATGAACACTATGGTCGAAAGATAGGCAAGGCCGAGCGGCACAAGTATATATGTGTAAATAAGATAGGTGAACAGCGACGCAAGACCCATAACGAACGTGACCGCAAGGCCCATGCCCGTTGCCGTTTCAACCTTATTGGATACGCCCAAAAACGGGCAGTTACCAAGGTAACGTGAGAAAATGAAGTTGTTGGTAAGTACGCAGTTTACCATGAACAAAAGGATCTTTGCTATGCCGCTCATGCGCGTATCACTCCTTTCTCCTCAGTCTTTTTCTTTTCGGCCTTCTGCATAAAGTAGTTGGCTATGCCGAGCACACTGCCGAACACTATAAAGCCGCCGGGTGCCATAAGCGCAAGAAGCATAGGCTCAAAGTTTGCGCCGAATACGCTCAGACCGAATATGCTGCCGTTGCCGAGCAGCTCACGCACTATGCCGATAACGGTTATGGCAAGCGTAAAGCCTATACCCATGCCAAGACCGTCCGCCGCACTTAACAGTACGCCGTTTTTGCTTGCAAATGCCTCCGCACGGGCAAGAATTATGCAGTTAACGACTATCAGCGGTATGAACATGCCAAGGCTTTCGTACAGTGCGGGCACCCATGCCTTGACTATCATTTCAACAAGGGTAACGAAGGTGCATATTATCACGACGAATGCGGGTATGCGGATCTTGTCGGGAATTATATTTCTCAAAAGGGAAATAACAACATTGCTGCCGACAAGCACGAACGTTGCCGCAAGGCCCATGCCGACCGCGTTCGATGCGCTTGTGGTTGAGGCAAGCGTTGGGCATATGCCAAGCACCAATCTAAGCGTCGGGTTTTCATTCAGTATTCCGTTAAAGAATACGCTTGAAACGGTTTTTTCCTTTTTAGCCATTGGCCTTTTCCTCCTTTAGGCGGCCATAGAGCCGGGGTTTAACATATTTATCGAGCAGAGGAGTAACTATGTTCATAACGAGTATTGCATATGTCACGCCCTCGGGATAATTACAGAAGTTGCGGATTATAACAACGATTATACCGCAACCTGCGGCATATATAAGCTGACCCTTTGCGCTCATGGGGCTTGTGGTATAGTCGGTCGCCATAAACACGGCACCGAGCATTACGCCGCCGCAAAGTATGGCCTGCACGGGGTCGCCGCCGAGAATGGCTGTGAACACGAACACCACCGCAAGGAACGTTACGGGTATGCGCCAAGTTATGACACGCCTTACCAGCATGTATATAAAGCCGAGAAGTATCGCCGCCTTGCAAACTTCACCTATGCAACCGGGGATGTTGCCAAGGAACATATCCATGTAGCTTGCCTCGTACCCGCCAAGCACGGTTGAGCTTGATACGGCATCCGCACCACTCAGGTAGGTGGGCAGAACAAACGCGGTCATCCTTACGGGCCAGCTTGCAAGCATTATGCCACGTGCGGCAAGTGCGGGGTTGACGAAGTTGTCACCTATGCCGCCGAAAAGCTGCTTAACGAGAATTATCGCAAAGCCGCTGCCGATAATGGGCAACCACCACGGTGCCGTCGGCGGAAGGTTAAGGCCGATAAGCAATCCCGTAACGGCCGCGCTCAAATCGCCTATCCTTACGGTTTTGTGCGTAAGCTTTTGCCAAAGGTACTCAAACAGTATTGCAGAGGCCGTTGCCAATATGCAAATAAGCGCCGCATTAAGACCAAAATAGTAAATACCGGCTATCGTAGTGGGCAGCAATGCAATCAAAACATCGCCCATAAGGGAACGGGTGTTTTGCGGGCTGCGCACATGCGGTGCGGTTGAAATATAAAGGCTCATATCATTTCCTCCTTGCTGCTGCGGCTATGGCATCCTTGGTGTTCTTGAATGCCGCCGTCAGCCACCTTCTTGACGGGCAAGCGTAGGAACAACAGCCGCACAGTATGCAGTCCATAACGTGGTTGGCCTTTGCACCTTCAAGGTTGCCCGCATCGCAAAGATGCTTCAGCTTGTATGGGTCAAGACCCATGGGGCACGCTTCAACGCAGTGCGCACAGCGAATGCACGGTTCCTCGGTAACGCTTTGAGCATCCTTTTCGTTGTACACGACTATGCCGCCATTGGCCTTGGCAATGGGTATGTTCGCGCTTGCGGTGCAAACGCCCGTCATACCGCCGCCCATGACTATCTTACCCGCTTCCTCACTGTAGCCGCCGCATTCGCCTATCATATCGGCAACCACGGTACCTATCCTCACGCGCAGGTTGGAAGGATTCTTCACCTTGCCCGTAACGGTGGTTATGCGGCTTATAAGGGGCTTGCCGTCTATGACCGCATCCGCAATGGCGGCAGCGGTTGCAACGTTGGTGACTATGGTATGTACCTCAATCGGCAGCTTGCCGCTTGGCACCTGACGACCCGTGACGGCGTGAATAAGCTGCTTTTCACCGCCCTGCGGGTACTTTGTTCTGAGCACCGCTATCTCCACGCCCTCGCGCCCCGCGGCGGCTTTGCGCATTGCCTCCACGGCTTCCATCTTATTGTCTTCTATTGCTATTACGCCGCGCTTTACGTTGAGTGCGCGCATTTCCGCCCGGAGACCGTCAACTATGCGGCGCGGTTCTTCTATCATAAGGCGATAATCCGCGGTAAGGAACGTTTCACATTCGGCACCGTTGAGTATAATGGTGTCGCATGTCTTGCCCTCGGGAAGAGTGAGCTTAACATGCGCGGGGAAGCTTGCGCCGCCCATGCCGCATATGCCCGCCGCTTTTATCGCGGGGATTATAACGGAAGGATCAACCGTTTCAACGTTGCCGTAGCCCTCTATGCCGTCTATCCATTCGTCGGCAAAATCGTTCTGTATGCATACGCACATTACGGGGCCTGCACCGGTTATAAGCCGCGGCTCCACTGCCGTAACCTCACCGGATACGCTTGCGTGTACCGGCAGACCCAGCCCGCCCACGGGTTCACCTATCAACTGGCCTATTTTAACATGATCTCCCTTGCTTATGCACGGCTTGGACGGTGCGCCCAAGTGCATGCTCATGGGAATCACCACCGAGTCGGAAACAAAGTCCCGTACCGGGGTGTTTCTGGTCGGCATCTTACCCTCATGCTGAGAATGAAGTGGATGAACGCCGCCCTTGAAGGAATACTTTGGCAAACAAAGCACCTGCCTTTCGATTTGATGCGGATAGCGAATGGTATCGAAAATGCAAAATCCAAAATTAAGGATGCAATACCATACCTTTGCGATTTTTGTTATTATAACACACTATTTAAGCGTAGTGTAGGGGTTCACTGTCGTTAGTTTTTTAACTTTTCGCCCGTTTTACTATACTTTGACCCGATAATATGTTATGCTTTTACCATGTACGATATGCTTGGCGCAGAAAACGCAAATAAAATACATTCCGCGGCCCTGCGGCACGGTTTTGCAGGGACGTACCTTATGAAATTGCATCGGCTTGACGAGTGGCATAAGTATTCATCCTTGTATGGCACGGATGAAGGTATGCCGTATTCGCTTGTCGATTCGTTCCCCAATGCAAGCGCGGCAGTACTACTTGTGTGGGCATACGGGCCGTATTCCGTAAAAACGCGAATAAGCCCGTACTACGCCGCAAGCAACGCCGCATATCACGCCGCAAAGGCATTGGAGGCGGAGCTTTGCACACTCGGGTTCAGGGTGAAGCGCGAATATATACCCGTTCGCGCACTCTGCATTGCAAACGGCTTGGGGCACAGGGGCAAAAACGGCCTTATAAGCATTGCGCCTTTCGGCACGCGCATTGTGCTTGAAACGCTTATTGTATATGATAGAGTGGAGCTTACCCCGATTCTTGATGAAAAGAGCACCTGCCCCGAGGGTTGCACGGCATGCATACGCGCCTGTCCTATGGGTGCAATAACAAATGATGGGCTTAATGTTACGCGCTGTATGCGCTATATAATGGATACGGGCTATACGGAGGAGATATGGCAGAAGCAGCGGTCGTTCCTCGGGTGTGAAGAATGCCAAACCGCCTGCCCCAAAAATGCCATGCTGAAAAAACAGCCGCTCAAGAAGGAAACGGAGGAAGCATTTGACCTAAGGCGGCTGATCATGGGGGACACCAAGGCCGCACGGCTTATCGCGGGAAAGAATATAACCGGCCGCGGTAGGCTTACAATGGAGGCGATTGCCTTTGCTGCGCAGGACGGAATGTATTTTGAGGAGATAAAGAATTGCCTCGATTCCCAATTTGAGCAGGTGCGCCTTGCGGCAAAATGGGCACTGCGGCGGCGGGAAAGTTAACATTTTGCGGCGATGCGCAAACGAAATGTCACTTAAACATAACCGAAGTTTATTTGTTTTGTAATACTTTTGTGATGCTTTTTTGCCTGATATGCTCTATAATACGAATCAAGAAAGAGAGAGAGCAACCTTTCAAAAGAGCAAACAAACGGATTACCGGCTTGGTGGAAACATCAAGCCGATTATTCTTTTTGGCGATTGAACGAAGCGAAACTATAGTATATAATAGGAATATGCTAATCTCCACAAGGAGGGCTTAAATGAAGCTGAAGAAAAAAGAAAAGGCAGACCCTATAGAACAAAAGGCGGCTGAGCGTGTGCCGGCCGCGGATAATGTGCGCGCATTTGAAACAAGGCGTTTTATAGGCAAGCGTACCCATATAGTAACCAAGGAAGGCGATATGCTTCAAAAGCAACGTGCCTTTATGAATGAACTTGAAAATGACGGTACCGTGGATGAACTCAAGGCCGTGATGAAGGCGGGCAGTGAGTATGTTGCGGGCATATGCACGAACTTTACCGCAAAGGGCTATGACTATTGGGTAGCCGTTGAGGCGGATGACGATGCGCCCGTTGAATTGGGCTATGAAGAAACTACCGTGCCCGAGGGTATGTACGCCTACTTTGAATGCGACGGGGCAAGCGTTAAGGCCGTGTCCGACAGGTGGAGCGAGGTATATAACCGCTGGTTCCCGAAATCGGGCTATAATCATCTCGGCACGCAGGAAATAGAAATATTCCCCCTTGGCGATAAAGACGCCGCGGATTATCACTGCACGCTGTTCGTGCCCGTAAAGGCGATAGAGCGCATACCGCTTAGCAAGTATAAGCGCACGGGTATGATGGGCGGCGCACCCTATATGCTGCTTGGCAGTATAGCGGGCGTGCTTATATCGGGCACGACGGATACGAAAACAATGCTTATATATGCCCTTGCGGGCGGCAGCATAGCGTGGTTTTTGTACGGCTACATGGTACAGCGCAAGGAAAAGCGCGAAAAAGAGGAAAAGGACGCCATGGCGAAGGCCGAATTTCGGGAAGCATTAGCCAAGGAAAAGGCAAAAAAGGCCGATTCTGCCGCAGATAAACCCGCTATCGCAGAGCTTGACGAGAGCGCGGACGGGGCGGATGATGCGCAAAACCAATAAGTGAAAGTTTCTCAGTATTGTTTGTACGTTTTTCAGGCAAAACGGTGCGGCCATATGGTTCGCACCGTTTTGTCGTATAATCGGTATTTTGTTTTGCAATTGTGGCTTACGGCAGCAAGCGCGGCAGCGGAGCCGTGCTCTCTTTGCCGTTTAGCGTATACGCCGTTACATATTATTACATATATATTTATAATAACCGTCAAGCCCGTCCGCTTGGCGGGGCCTAAGATAGCGGATATTCATGCCCTGCATGGCGTAAAGCAGTACCAACGCGCCCGGCACAATAACGTCATGCCGCTTTATAAGAAGAGGATTTTTGCGCCGCTCTTCATCGCTCATGGAGCAAAGCCCTTGTGCCAGCTCCTCTATGCGTTCAAGCGTAAGCACGCTTTTGTCAACGGCATCGGCATCGTATTCCGTAAGGGAAAGCGAAAGCGCGCCGAGAGTGGTAATCGTGCCGCCCACGCCTACCCATTTGGGGATCCTTATCCGCGGGAAGAGGAACAACCCTTCACATCTTTTGAAAACGGCATTTCGCATTGATTCAAACGTACCGTCGGACTCGGCGGTGCATATATCCTTTGCACGCACGCAGCCTATGGGCGCACTGAATGCAAAGCCTTCCGTCACAAGCTGACATGACCCGCCGCCTATGTCGATAAGCCCCTCGTCCTCTTCAACACCCGCACCCAAGAGCGCGAATTCGGCCTCCTCCTCGCCGCTCAATACGCGCACGGGCATTATCCGCTCAGCTTTTTCAAGAAACAGCTCCCTTGTGCCGAACCGAGCATCCCTTACGGCACTCGTTGCGTAGGCAAACGGTTCCGCACCCTGCTCCGTAGCAAGGGCCTTTAACTGCTCAAGTGCGGCTATGCTCCGCTCGATTGAAGCATCGCTCAGCCGCTTTGTATTGATAAGCCCCTCCGCAAGGCGCGTTGTGATAAGCCGCCTCTCCCCGTTCGGCCCTAAGTAGCGGATGGAGTTGCTGCCGATGTCTATTGCCGCCCGTTTTGCCATATAATTTCCTCCGTGTGTTGCGTTATAAATTCGAAAAGCAGTCAAAAGACTGCTTTTATACTTATTCCGTTATGTCGAACTTGATATCGTCCGGCAATACAAGCCCAAGCTTTTCACGCGCATACTGTACACGGTATTCATCGCTCTTTGCATATTCTATCATGTACTCAAGCCGCTGTTCCTCTGCCTGCAATGCGGCGTATTCGGCCTCAAGCTCGCTTTGCTCCGCGGCTATTTCGCCAAGCTTTGAATTTTGACCCAAGAATACGGCTACCGCGAATATAAGGCACAGCAACGTAAGCAACATTATAAACCTTGGCGTTGCCCTAAGTTTACGCTTCACTTTGTTTACCTGCCTTTCGCCCATAATAAACACATTGGGGACAACACCCCCATTTATACTATATTTATAATCCATATCGGCGCATATTTCAAGCCCTATTTTCCCTTTTTTGTCTTGTACCTGCCAATTCCGCCGCGCTTTAGCTTTTTTGCCATATATCGCCTTATCCGCGAACCGACAAGATGCATGGGGAAACGGCAGTAAAGCACTATCCCCGCCACCACTATCAGTATGGAATAAAGCCTTATTCGCCCCTCGTTTGAATAAAGCAACATAAGCGCCGTCAAAACGAGCGCGATAATATAAAACAGCACATCAAGCAGTGCGGAAAGGATGCCGCCCCGCTTCAGTATTAACTGCAAACACTCGAACACATCGTATGTAAGCCCTATAAGCGTGCCGCAATAGAGCGAAACAAGGCATATGCGTATTTCCTCGGCCGCATAAAGCATCAGCGAAACATTCTTGAAAAAAGCGACCCTCTTTGGGCTTCGCTTTCGCTGTATTCGAGTGCGATTATTTCACCCTCTATTATAACCTGACCGTCGTCAAGGCTGAGCTTTGTCATATGGAGCGAATTGCCCTCTATGCGCATTTGCCCCGCATCGGTAAGCAGTTCTATTTCGGTATCGTTAAAACAATCAACGTCCTTAACACCGCTTATGCTCATAAGCTCCCTGCCCTCGATGTGTACGCTGTGCGTGCGTATGCGCGCACTTGTGCCGTCACCCAATACTCTGTCCATGGCGTTCCTCCTAATGTGTAAATCTAAAAGAACATATGCATGGGCGTACTAAAAAATACATAAAATATTCATTAAAGTGCGCTTGACAAGTGCATATATTTAACGTTATTATGATATTGTTGGTAGTTAAGCGGATGAGTAGGCCGCATATTCATGTTTTAATTCCAATAATTTGGGCATAATACTGATAAATGAACCGATGTATACCCGACCATACGGCCTAATCATTTAACAATGATTCTTTTTGCGTTTTTGAAAGGAGCACAGTTTTGACAAGAGATCAGCTTTTGGAAAAGTCCTTGGGTGACCTTAGAGAGATAGCCAAGCTTCAAGGTGTTAAATCCATTACACGTTACCGCAAGAGCGAACTTGTGGATATTATTATGAACGGCGGTGCAAAGCCCGCCCCCGCCACCGCAAAGGCCGCAAGTGCAAAGGCCGCAAGTGCAAAAGCCGCGAGCGCACCAAAGGAAGCACCCTCAACGCCCACGGCGGCGGCAAAGCCGCAACAGAGTGCGGCTAAGAGTGAACCGACTCCCACGAGCGCACCGCAAAGCGAGGCGGAAAGTGCACCCGATAAGAATACAAGGGCTCAGCAATCTAAGTCCACACCCGCGCCGCAGAGTGCGGCGGATGCACCCTATGAACAGCCGCAGCAGCCGCGCCAACAGCAGCGACAGCAGAATTATCAGCAACAGCAATACCGTCAACAGCGGCAGGATTATCAGCAGCAGGGCGGATACAATCGCCGCTACACAAATCCCAATGCCTATCAGGAGCCGCGCCAGCAGCAGCGTCAGCAGAATTATCAGCAGAATTACAACGGCGGCAACAATCAGCAGCGCTATAACAACCAAGGCTATGATTCCCGCCAGTACCGTCAGCAGGATAATTATCCTCAGCAACCCCAATACCGTGCGCAGGACAATTACCGCGCACAGGATAATTATCGCGCACAGGACAATTACCGCACGCAGGATAATTACCGCGGGCAGGACAGTTATCCCCTGCCCAACAATCAGGGCTATGACCCGCGCCAGTATCGCCAGCAGGATAATTATCCTCAGCAGCCCCAATACCGTGCGCAGGACAATTACGGCACCCAGAATGCCTATCCCCAGATGATGGATATGCATGAGGATGTTTTCCGCACACCCAAGCAGGATCCCTATTATGCCAAGGAGTACACACCCGCATCCACACCCGTGCAGGCACCGAGCGTTTCCGACATGCTTGAAAGCAGTGCATGCGGCGATTGTGAGGGCGTGCTTGAGGTGCTTCCCGACGGATACGGCTTTTTGAGGAGCGAAAACTATCTGCCGGGCACACACGACGTGTACGTTTCCGTTGCGCAGATCCGCCGTTTTGCACTTAAAACGGGCGATATGGTAACGGGCAAGACCAGACCTTCAAAGGAAGGGGAAAGGTTCCTTGCACTGCTTTACATAACCGCCATAAACGGAGACGAGCCCGAAAAGGTGCAGCAGCGCAGATCCTTTGACGAACTTGTACCCATATTCCCCGATGAAAGGCTTACCCTTGAATCAAAGGGACTCGGTACCGACCAGAACCTTGCAATAAGGCTTATCGACCTTATAGCACCCATAGGCAAGGGTCAGCGCGGACTTATAGTAAGCCAGCCCAAATCGGGCAAGACCACACTGCTCAAGAATATTGCCCACGGCATATCCACAAACTACCCGGATGTTCATCTTATAGTTCTGCTTATAGACGAGCGCCCCGAGGAGGTTACGGACATGAAACGCTCCATTCGGGGAGAGGTGCTTTATTCAACGTTTGACGAACTGCCCGAACACCATACCCGCGTTGCCGAGATGACGCAGGAGCGCGCAATGCGCCTTGTTGAGCAGGGTAAGGATGTTGTGGTTCTGCTTGACTCCATAACGCGACTTGCCCGCGCATACAATCTTACCATTCCCGCAACGGGCCGCACGCTTTCGGGTGGTATGGACCCTGGAGCGTTGCATAAGCCCAAGCGTTTCTTCGGTGCGGCAAGAAATATAGAAAACGGCGGCAGCCTTACCATAATCGCAACCGCGCTTATAGAGACGGGCAGCAGGATGGACGATATAGTTTACGAGGAATTCAAGGGTACGGGCAACATGGAAATACACCTTGACAGAAAGATGAGCGAAAAGCGCATATTCCCCGCAATAGACATTTACAAGTCCGGCACGAGGAAGGAGGAACTTCTCCTTAACAAGCAGGAGCAGGAGGCCGTGTTCAACATGCGCCGCACGCTCTTGAGCGGCAATCCGTCCGAGGCTACGGAACAGCTTATAGCCATGATGGAGCGCAGTGAAACCAATGCCGAATTCATAAACCGCCTGAACAATATGAGCAAGGCCTATGAGCGGGACGGTTTTTCCGCAGGCAAGCGAATAAACTAAGCTTAGAGTATCGAAAAAGTGGCAGATTGCCACTTTTTCGAGTTTTCTCGAGTTTTGCCTCTCACATTCGTTCACGGGCGGCAAAACTCGCAAAGTACGAAAACCTATGGGTTTTCATCCGTTTTGACGCACATGTCGTCAAAGCCGGAATTGAATTAAGGGGCTGTTGCCCCTTAACAACCCCATTTTTTGACAGACCGAAGCTTGGCACTTTATGCACGGAGCTTGTTTTATGTTTTATAATCGCCTGTTTTGTTGCTTATTCCCTGTTTGAATTGACGTGTGCGTTTATGCGCTCGATAAGCATGTTGACCGCGACCATGTTGTGGCCGCCCTCGGGCACGATTATGTTCGCGTGGCGCTTTGAGGGTTCAACATACATTTCGTGCATGGGCTTGACCGTGGTAAGGTATTGCTCCACCACGCTTTCAAGACTGCGCTTTCTTTCCTTCACGTCGCGCATTATGCGGCGAAGTATGCGCACATCCGCATCGGTATCGACGAATATTTTTATGTCGAGAAGATTGCGTATGCGCTCGTCGCTAAGCAACAATATGCCTTCAAGCAATATAACGGGTGCGCTTTTTATTACCACCGTTTTGTTTGATCGATTATGTACCGTGTAATCGTATACGGGACAACAGATATCCTCTCCGCGTTTAAGCTTTTTGATATCCTCAAGAAAAAGCTCGGTATCGAATGCATCGGGACAGTCGTAGTTTATGCGCGAACGCTCCTCATATGTAAGCTCGTCATGCGCCTTATAATAATTATCGTAGTACACAACGGAAACATCCTTGCCGAAGCGTTCACTCAGCAGGCGCGTTATGGTCGTTTTGCCCGAACCCGTGCCGCCGGCTATACCTATTGCCATTATTTCATTCATGGTTGATACCTCCCATTTTTCAATGCGCTTTGCATTATTCTACCATATTTGCAAGCGCGGTGCTTATAAAACGAGGATTTTGTCTATTTCTTTTTTCTGCCCGCCTTCAGCATGAATATAAGCAGTAGCGCAAGGTATATCAATGCAAGAACAAGCGTTATAAGCACCGCGGCGTCGCTTTTCGGCGCAAAGCTTATAAGCAGCAGCATCGGTATTCCGAAAAGGATGCCGAAGGAACTGCCCGTTATAAGGTTGTTTGAAGCGGGGGTCTTGAGTTCGGGATCTATCTCCCTCAAAAGCAGTACGCCTGAGCTTATCGTGCCCGTGAGCATACCGTACATTGAAAGGAATCCTTCATATACATAATTGGGATACAGCCTGCGGCAAAGGTAAATAAGATACACAAACGTTACCACGCCGCCTGCTATCGCCATGAGTATAAACGGTACCCAGTTGCCCGAAAGGTCGCTTATGTCAATGCTTGCAATGCCCGCAACAATCATAAAATCAAATGCAACGCCCGATATACGGCTTAAAAGATAGTTGTTCTGGTATTGCCTGTGCATAATGTGCGTCTTTTTCAGTCCCTTGAAAAGCATACGGCACAGCGTTGCGATAAGCGAACCCACAATGAAGTTAAAGCCCCAAAGCAGTGTGCTCACCGTTGCGGCAAGGCCGGGGGCAACAGCCTCAAGCAGTGCAACTATGCCCTTTGTAAGCAGGTAGGACAAAAAGTATACTATTGCAACAAGTGCGCACTGCATGCTCAGCTTGTCTGCGGATTCGGAAATGGGTATTTCGCCCTTGTCTTGGAAAAAGTCCACGGTAAGGGACTGATCCTCGCCCTCACCGTCGCCCTTTTTGGCTATTACGCCGCGCTTTTTCAGCACGTTAAGGTGAATTACGCCCACCACACATGCGCAAAGATAGCCCGCCGCCGCAAGCGACAGTCCAAAACTGCGCCCGCCTTCAAACCCGAGTGCCTGATATGTTGTGCCGACGTTATTCGCCTGCCCCGGCCCCTGACCGTATGCCATGGGCAGCAGAATGCCGCTTGCCTTGAAAAGATCGGGCATTATGGTGTACGCAAGCAGCAACGAAATGATAAGCCCGACCACGGCCTGCACAAGATATGTGCTTACTATAAGTGCGCCGTTCTTTGCGGCCAAAAGAGTGCCCTCGCCGTGCTGATCCTCGGGTCTTCTCAGCGCAAGGGCGATAAAGCCGAGCGCTATTGCGTGATACGTTATGGTTTCAAGAAAATCCGCGTCTATCGGAATGATGTTAAGACTTTTCAGCAGCAAAAGCAAAAAGCCCGCAAGCACCGCCGTCGGCATAAGCGTGCCGCGTATAAAACTCACCTTTCTTCGCAAAATGTTTGCGATAAGTATCAATGCGGCTATTATGCCGAATTGAATTATGGGATTCCACAGTGCCGTGTTTGCCGCCGAATAATCCATGTTATTGACCTGCCTTTTCAAGTGAATTGTGTATTATATTGTAATAGATAAAGAATTTAAGTGCGCTTACGCTCTTATCGACTATTATTTCATAATATGTTTTGCCCACGGTGAAAACAAGCGCATGGCGGCCGTGAGTGGCAAATTCCGAGATGTCTTCCATGCGAAATTCCGTATTGCCGCAGCGCAAAACCTTATTGTCCATACTAAGCTTGCCCGCATCAAGCGGAGTTTCCGTGTGCGAAGCAACGATTGAAAGCGTTGCGTGCGGCGCTGTGTATGCAATGCCGCTTGCGGCGTGCTCGGCGGTGCGCTCCTTTTGCCATGAATGGTATTGCGTAAGCGTATTGAAATGCGAACCTATAAGCATGCCCTTGTCATCATACTCAAAGCATGCATTGCACTTGCGGCATTTAATGTGCTTGCCGTGGCTTTCAAACGTATCCACTCCGCCGCACTTTTCACATATGTAGATAAGGTTTTCAAGCCCCCGTGCGGGTGCACCGCTTTTATAGCTTTGGGGGGAGGCAAGCTGACGCGCGTATGCATCCTCACCGAGGTCTGAACATATTGCGGCATAAACCTCATCATTGCTCATCGCTTTAAGCTGTTCACTTGTGTAAACGTGCATCACCTCGCCATGCACACTGCCGCGGCGGGTGCCGCTTGTTGACCACATGGGACTTGCAAAATAGCCGCCGGTTATGCGGTATGTGACAAGGCCGCAATTCATGCGCTTAACAAGCTTTGCCGTGGATTGCGTAATTGGGGAAGGGGTACCGTCCCACGAACGAACGCCCTCGGCAAAAAGGCAAACGTTGCCGCCCAAGCTCGTTACGCGCAGCATTTCCTTCACTGCCTGCATGGCGGAGGCTCCCTTGGGCCGCATTATCGGATCAACTGCATATTTAAGGAAGGCATATAAAAGCTTCCAACGGGCGATATGCTCACTGCCCACAAAATACATCATTTTCGGAAAACTTGACGCAACGAACAGCATATCGTAATCCGTTGTGTGGTTTGAAAGCACGATATAGTTTTCGGGCAGATTTTCGGCCAATTTATATGTATAGCCGAATTTCAGCTTAACAAAAAGAGTGGTAAGCGGGCGCAGTGCAGTATAAAAAAGCGCATGTCTTTTTTCCATTATCCGTTTCGCTCCAAAATCAAGCAACTTAAAATCATACGAAATAAGAACCCCGCAATGCAAAAATGCACTGCCGCAGGTTACCTGCGCGGGATGGTCTTATATGCGTATTTTATCACCGTTATACTATTTTGCGCAAGTAGTGCTATTTATGATAGGGCTCGTTGTTGTTTATTTTGAAGGATCTGTATATCTGTTCCGCAAGCATAATGCGAAAAAGCTGATGCGGAAACGTCATATCGCTGAAGGAAAGCAGCATATCCGCGCGGCGCTTCACGCTTTTATGCAGGCCAAAACTGCCGCCTATTATAAAATCCATGCGGCTTTTGCCACTGAGCATAACGGAATTGATGTGGGAAGCAAGCTCCGTACTCGTAAGCTTTTTCCCCTCTATGCAAAGGGCCACAACGTAATCGCGCTCGTCTACCTTACCGAGAAGTCTTTCACCCTCGGCTTTAAGTATTTGCTCCGTTTCGGCCGCGCTTAATCCCTCGGGAGCCTTTTCCTCCGCCACCTCGATTACTTCGGTCACGGCATAGCGGCCCATGCGCTTCGTAAGCTCGTTTAGCGCATCGCGATAAAAGCTTTCCTTTATTTTACCCACGCATATTATGCGAATATTCATGGCCGCTCCCCTTTATATTTCATACATGTTGCCTATTTTGTTCCTGTGGGCAACGTCTATGGCAAACTCCTCGTCCGCAATGCCCGCCTGCCTAAGCCTAAGGCGAACCGTTTCAAGCGCAAGTGCTTCCATGTTGTTTTCACCGCTCAAGTGCCCGAGTATTGCCCGCCTTACGCCCGTTTGATAAAGGCGAATAAGCGCACTTGCACATGCTTCGTTTGAAAGGTGACCGTGCTCGCTCAATATCCTGCGCTTGAGCGGGTACGGATACGATCCCGCGATAAGCATTTCCTCATCGTGATTAGCCTCTATAAGCACAAGATCACATCCCGACGTGCATGTGAGGAGCCTATCGTTAAAGCAACCTATATCCGTAACGCTTGCAATGCGCTTGTTATCGCACGAAAACACAAAGCCTACGCTTTCCGCCGCATCATGCGGGGTGGGGAAGGTGAGCACATTCAAACTCTTTATGAAAAAATCCCGCCCCGTTTCAAACACGCGCCGTTGTCCGTCGGCTATTTTACCGACTATGGGAGCCATTGCGCGGAACGTATCCGCATTTGCGTATACGGGAATGCCGTAACGGCGGCTCAATATACCAACGCCCTTTGTGTGGTCGCTGTGGTCGTGGGATATCAAAATGCCGTCCACGGTTTTGGGCTCGATGCCTATCTGTTCAAGCGCGGCGGAGGCTACCTTGCCCGCAAAGCCGCAGTCTATTATAAGCCTTGCACCGCCGCCCTCAACAAACAGCATGTTGCCCGATGAGCCGCTGTAAACGGGACAGAAGCGAAATGTGCCCGAACCGGCCGTCATAGCTGAAATACTATGCCTATTACGGCGGAAAGTGCTATAAAGCAAAGCGGATGCAGCTTTTTAAGCGGCTTTATGTTGGTAAGCACCATTATAAGCGCAAACACCGCCACCGCACCTATATTGAAGGCGGAGGCCATGTTGAATGAAGCAAACGCTTCCAAATTCAAAAGCACGGTGGATATAACTCCCCATGCCGCCGCCGCTATAAGCCCCGTGGCCGCGGGCCTTAATCCGCTGAAGGCGTTTGCCACATAGGTGCTTTCCCTAAAGCGTATAAGCATTTTTGATATTACAAGTATTATTATGTAGCTTGGCAGAACTATTGAAAAGCTTGCAACCAGCGCACCCGCAACGCCCGCGGCATTGTAGCCCGCATATGTTGCGCAGTTTACGCCAAGCGGACCCGGGGTGGATTCCGACACGGCTATCATGTTGGCAAGCTGCTCCTGCGTAAGCCACGGATAACGCTCCGCCATGCTGCTTAAAAACGGCAGTGTTGCCATGCCGCCGCCTATGGCAAAAAGACCCGCCTTGAAGAATTCCCAGAATAATGTAAGGTAAATGCTCATTTTGATTCACCCCTCTTTGCGAATATGCCGACTATGGCCGCGCCGAGCACGGGAAATACGGGCGAAAGATCGAACACAACCGTAAGTACGAACGCTATCACTGCAAGCAAAATGCCGAACCAATCACGCACGTTGCTTTTGCAAAGCTTTATCACCGCATTGAGCATAAGTGCGCAAACCGCCGCGCGTATGCCCGCAAACGCATGTATAACATACGGGTTTTCCGCAAATCCGTCAAGCACGGCGGCAATTATGAGTATTATTATAATGCTCGGCGTTATAACGCCAAGCGTTGCAACGGCCGCGCCGAGTGTGCCGCGCTGCTTACTGCCGACAAAGGTTGCCGTGTTCACGGCTATTATGCCGGGCGTGCATTGACCTATTGCAAAATAATCGGTAAGTTCCTCATTCGTGGCCCAATTGTAGCGCTGTACGCACTCGCGTTCCAGCATGGGCAACATTGCGACCCCGCCGCCGAACGTAAGCGCACCCACGCGCGCAAACGCAAGGAACAGGTCTATAAGCCTTGTTTTACGATTTTCACCGTTTTCCATTTCTTCTCCTTTTGCGGCCTTCTCACCGCAACAATATCATTTTTGCATCCTGTATATTGTATCCGCGGCCGCGGCGGTAGTCAATATGTGAGCTATTGACAAAGCATTGCCGTTGTCTTATGATTATCTGACGGGGATGTGGCATCACTCCCCATTTTTTATAAGTAAGGAGATACCATGATGAAAATAAGCAAATTGACAATGCTCGTTTCGCTGCTTGTTTGCGCACTACTGCTTTGTTCCTGCCAACTTTCGGCGGTGGAGGACAACATCGGCGGCGAACCCGAGGCCGCTTTCGAGATTGACGACAGCCGCGTTACCCACTTTGCAACGATAGACATTGCCGATTACGGCACGATAAAGGTTGCCCTTTGCGGCACCGTTGCGCCGATAACGGTTGAAAACTTCGTTAAGCTTGCCGAGGAAGGATTCTATGACGGGTTGACATTCCACCGCATAATAAGCGGCTTTATGATTCAGGGAGGGGACCCGAACGGCAACGGCACAGGCGGCAGTGACGAGACGATAAAGGGCGAATTCAGCTCAAACGGCATTGAGAACGAGCTTTCCCATACCCGCGGGACGATAAGCATGGCGCGTTCCATGGCGAATGACAGTGCATCCTCTCAGTTCTTTATAATGCATAAGGATTATACGGGTCTTGACGGAAATTATGCGGCATTCGGCTACGTTATAGAGGGCATTGAGGTGGTAGATGCCATATGTGAGGCCGCAAAACCCACCGACAATAACGGCACCATTCCCGCCTCCGAACAGCCTGTAATAAACAGCATTACCGTACAGAGCGTTAATTGATATAATTCGGCACTTCGCCCCGCTTGAGCTTTAATCAAGCGGGGCTTTTATGGTGCCGAAAAAGCGGTATGTTGGTACTCATTATATCATTGTTGCAATGCACTGTATGAAGTGATATCATATACCCATAGACCGTCAAAGGGGTGAAAGGATGCGCAACTAAGCCTTTTTCAAAGTAATTGACATTGATTTTTGTGTTGTGCGGCGTGTGCCGCGCGGCATGGGTTGGTGCGCTTTTACGGGGCTTATGTACTGCGCTTGTTTCGCTTGTGTTTTGTACACACGCGGTCTTTGTACAGCCTTGTATTTTGTCGGCCTTCCCATGCGGATTGAAGGGAGGCTTTTTTTATGAGTAAAATTTCGGTTGAAAATCTTACGTTCTGCTATGACGGCAGCTATGATAACATATTTGAATCCGTATCGTTCAGCGTGGATACGGATTGGCGGCTTGGCTTTGTCGGGCGCAACGGGCGCGGCAAAACCACATTTTTGAAGTTGCTTATGGGCGAATATGAGTACAGCGGCAACATTTCATCATCGGTGAGGTTCGATTATTTCCCGTTTGATATACCAAATCCGAGTGATACGGCGGCAGAGTGCATATTATCCGTATGCCAAGGCGTTGAGCCGTGGCAGCTTGTGTGCGAGGCAAATAAATTGAAGCTTGACGAGGGTGCGCTGTACCGCCCGTTTGACACGCTCAGCCACGGTGAACGCACAAAACTTATGCTTGCGGGCCTTTTTGCGAACGAGGGGCGTTTTCTTCTTATAGATGAGCCGACAAATCACCTTGATGCACTCGGGCGCGAGCAGGTGGCGGATTATCTCAATTCAAAGAGCGGATTTATACTTGTAAGCCACGACCGCGCATTTCTTGACAAATGCGTAGACCATATTCTTTCGATAAATCGTGCGGATATAACCGTTTGCAAAGGCAATTTCTCACAATGGTGGGAAAACAAACGGCGGCAGGATGAATACGAGCTTGGCGAAAACGACCGCCTTATGGCGGATATCCGCCGCCTTAACGAGGCCGCGCGGCGCACGGGTGCATGGGCAGACAGGGTGGAGGGCGAGAAGATAGGCGCGATCTCCGATAGAGAGAAATACCCCAAGGGCGGTCGCGCATATATAGGCGAACAATCCCGCAAAATGCAGCAGCGGCGCAAGAACCTTGAACGGCGGCAGCAAAATGCTATCGAGGAGAAAAAGGCACTGCTGAAGAACATAGAGCACAGCGAAACGCTTAAGATTCATCCGCTTGCGCCGCGAGTTGAGCGCATTATAGAGGCAAAGGAGCTTAAACTGAGCTACGGTGAACGCGAGGTGTTTTCAAACGTATCCTTTGAACTTAGGCCGAATGAAATAATCGCACTTTCGGGCGGCAACGGCTGCGGCAAATCAAGCATTGTAAAGGCCGTGGCTCACCTTGCAAAATGCGTTATGCACGGTGCCGCGCATGTGCCCGTAAGCGGCATACTGAAGCTGCCGAGCGGTATCACGGCTTCATATGTGCCGCAGGATACGGCATTTCTCAGCGGCCTGCCCGCACAATACGCGCTTCGCATGGGCGCGGACGTAAGCCTTTTTCTTACAATATTAAGAAAACTGGACTTTCCCCGTGCTCAGTTCGAAAAGGATATGCAAAGCTATTCCGCGGGACAGCGCAAGAAGGTGCTTATCGCGCTTAGCCTTTGCCAACGGGCACACATCTATATATGGGATGAGCCGCTGAACTACATAGACGTGCTCAGTCGCATACAGATAGAGGAGCTTATTTCTGCCGCACGGCCGACAATGCTTATTGTCGAGCATGACAGAACATTCCTCAAAAACATCGGTGCGGTGGAAATTAAAATTTAGAAAAGGGGAACGTGGTCGAAAGTCCGAACCATGCTCTCTCGGTTGCGGCTTACGCATTTATACCATTTCAGTCACGGCTTGCATAGACACGCCCTCTCAGTCGCGGCTTACGCCGCGACAGCTCCCCCACAGGGGGAGCCAAGGGAAGATAAGAGATAAGGGTGAAGGGTGAAGAGACATTTTCGCTATTCGCCCTTCTTTTCGCCCTCTCAGTCTGCTCCGCGCAAGGCACACCCTAAAGGGTGCCCCAAAGGGAGAGCCAAGGGAAAGTTTGAATTGAGTCATTTCAGTATGCCTCTCTGCAAAAGTAACTGCGGCGGAGCCGCTGTGCCGCTAAAAATTCGGAATTCGTAATGCTTAATTCGGAATTAAACTAAAACTCTTGTACTATGGTAACAAATTTGAATCACGCCATGTCAGTTTGCCTCTCTGCAAAAGAAACTGTAGCGGAGCTACTGTGCAACATAAACTCAATTATGCCCTACAGCGGGAATACATCGCAACACAAGCTCAATTTAGCTGTTCCGACCTTACCTTGTTTGCTCCGCGCCAGCGTGCGAGGGTAGGTTGGGAGGGGGTGCAGGGGGGCTCGGAGCCGAACGCTCGCAGTGCGAGATGAAGTGAGGCGGAGAACACGCAGGAACAGGGAGAATTGCGAATGGCAATGAGCAAGGCGACCATGTTCCAAACCGAAAAGGGAGGGGAAACTTCCCTCCATTGGAGTCGCTTTGCAAGAAGAGCAAAAAACTCATTTTTCAGAGGGCCTTAAGGTGTAATAGGTGAAAGAACGGTTTGCACTGATAAAGTTAATCTGTTCTGTGCAACCCATTCGGTATTATATGCCTTTACAGCCCATCTCCCGGAAGCTCCACGCCCGCGGCGGCGGCCGCCGCAAGTGCGGGTGCAAGGTCACCCACGCGCTCGGGGGAATGGGCGTCACTGTCGGGGCGCATTATTGCGCCTATCCTGTCAACGGTGCGGATATCCTCCGCGCTGAGCGTTATGTGGTGCGAATTTATCTCTATCATCACGCCAAGTTCCTTTGCGCCGCGTGCAAGCGATTCTATATCGCACTTTACATATTCGCCCGGATGTGAAAACATGTTTATTCCGTATTTTTCGGCGGCCGCAAGCAGAGCCTTTGACGTAAGAGCGGGTTCGCTTTTGCCTATGCCCGCCGCCTCAAGCGAACGCCTTAGAAGGAAGTTGTCCCGCGGCACAACGCCCTTGTGATACCCAAGCAACAGTATATCAAACATGCCGCGATTCTCGGGCACATCGCAAAGGCCGAACCCCGTCAGATTGCATTCAAGGCCGAAAAGCACCTCTATATCCCTTGCATACACGCGGGCAAGCCTGTCCGTCTCTTTGCGAAGACGCAACAGCTTTTCCCCGCGAACACCGTAAAAAACATGGGCGGGTGCATGCTCTGTTATGGCTATGCGCTTTAGGCCGCAACGTATGCCGGCAAGGACAATCTCCTCGGGAGAGCCCTTGCCGTGCGAAAAATCGGTGTGTGTATGCAGGTCGCTCAAATAGCTGCCCATGCTTATTTGCGCTTGGGCTGCTGACCCGAGATATTGTGACCCTTATACCTTGCGACAAGTGTCATTATAACGTTCAAAAGCGTGGTGGTGGCGATACCGTCAAACTTAAAGGGCGTTCTTGCCGCGGCAAGGTTGTAGGAATTGAAGAAATACTTGCACACCTGCGCCGTTTGATTGCTGGGATAGCTGCTGATGTAAACGGTGGTCGCGCCAGCGGCGTTTGCACAGATTATCTGATCGTATATGTCCCTGCTGCGCCCCGTGCGGGAGTAGGCCAAAAGCACGTCATCCTTGGTATATCTTGTGCGGTAGATGTGCATACCCGCTTCCTCATAAAGGGGTATGGCTTCCATTTCAAGCGTGTTGAAACCGTAAACTATATCCTTCGTAAGCATTTCCCACTCGCCGCACACAAGCACGCGCTTCTTGTTGGCGATTTCGTGGGCAACCTTGATAAGCGTATCCTTATCAAGATTACGATAGGTATCCTCAAGAGACATGATGTTGTAGCCGTAAAGCTTGTCCACAACGGCACCGTCATCATCTTCGTCGCTTATCGGGGCAAGCCTTTGCGTTGCGGCATTGTCCGCCGCGCCGCCGGCAAGGGCCACGCGAAAATCAAGGAAACCGTTGTAGCCAAGGCGCCTTGCAAGGCGGGTAACGCTCGGCACGCTTACGCCGGCTTCCGCCGCTATTTCGTTTATTACCATTCTGATGGCGCGATCAGGGTTATCCAGAATAAAATCCGCAACCTTTTTTTCTGCATAGGGCAGGTTTGGATAAGCGGAACGTATCTTGTTGTTTGCGGCCATAGTTTTTCTCCTTTTATTTCATCAATTTTATAACTTGTTCATCAACCATGGAAGCAAAATGCCGAATGTTGTCTTAATATATTCTGCTTTATACATGGTATACATGTACATTATACATGGCTTTGGCTTATTTTACAACGGGTCAAACAAATTATTTAATCATTTAAGTTTATTTTCTTAACAATTTTCGATAGCACTCGCCTATTATGGGAAAAACGCATAAAAATGCAGAAAGGCCGCACTCTCTTTGATTGACAGTAGGATATTAAAACATTATAATTACAGTAGTATGCTTGTATACCGACCCAAGCCATGTTAAGAGGTCGGGAATACACTAAATAAATCAGGAGGATTTACTCAAAAATGGCAAAGACAATGACCATTGACGGTAATACCGCTGCGGCGCACGTTGCCTATGCGTTCAGCGATGTTGCAGCCATCTATCCCATCACTCCCTCGTCCCCCATGGCCGAGGTTGCCGATGAGTGGGCGGCAAACGGCAGGACAAACTTGTTCGGTCAAAAGGTAAGGATAGCCGAAATGCAGTCCGAAGCGGGTGCGGCCGGCGCAGTACACGGTTCACTCAAGGCCGGTGCTCTTACCACCACTTTTACGGCTTCTCAGGGCCTTCTGCTGATGATTCCCAATATGTACAAGATCTCCGGCGAGCTGCTCCCCGGCGTTTTCCACGTTTCCGCCCGTGCGCTTGCGTATCACGCGCTGAGCATCTTCGGTGACCACAGTGACGTTATGGGCTGCCGCCAGACCGGCTTTGCCATGCTTTCCTCCGCTTCCGTGCAGGAAGTTATGGATCTTGCCCTTGTAACTCACCTTTCCGCGATAAAGGCTTCCGTCCCGTTCGTACACTTCTTTGACGGTTTCCGTACCAGCCACGAAGTTCAGAAGATAGAGGCCATTGATTACGAGGATATGGATAAGCTGCTTGACCGCGATGCGGTTGCCGCCTTCCGTGCGCGTGCACTCAACCCCGAACATCCTCACCTTTCCGGTTCCGCTCAGAACCCGGATATCTACTTCCAGAACCGTGAAGCGGGCAACTCCCATTACCTCGGCGTTCCCGCAATAGTCGAGCATTATATGGAAGAAGTCGGCAAGCTGACCGGCCGCCATTATCATCTGTTTGATTATGTCGGCGCACCCGATGCGGATCGCGTATTGATCTCCATGGGCAGCAGCTGCGACGTAATAGAAGAAGCAATTGACTACCTCAACGCCCGCGGCGAAAAGCTCGGCCTTATCAAGGTTCGTCTGTATAGGCCCTTCTGCGCGGATAAGCTTATTGCGGCCCTGCCCGCCACCTGCAAGAAGGTTGCCGTTCTTGATCGCACCAAGGAAGCCGGTTCCCAGGGCGAACCGCTTTACCAGGATGTCGTTAATGCCTTTGCCGAAGCCGGCAGGTTCGACGTTAAGGTAATCGGCGGCCGTTACGGTCTCGGTTCCAAGGAATTCACTCCTTCAATGGTCAAGGCCGTGTATGACGAGCTGAAGAAGGATGAGCCCAAGCACCGCTTCACCATCGGCATAGTTGACGATGTTACCAACCTTTCTCTGCCCGTGACCGAACAGGTCAACGCCGCTCCCGAAGGAACCATCGCCTGCAAGTTCTACGGTCTCGGTTCTGACGGTACCGTCGGTGCAAACAAGAACTCCATAAAGATAATCGGCGACCATACCGACATGTACGCTCAGGGCTACTTCTCCTATGACTCCAAGAAGAGCGGCGGCTTCACCGTAAGCCATCTGCGCTTCGGCAAGAAGCCCATACAGAGCCCTTACCTCATCGACGCGGCCGACTTTGTTGCCTGCCACAATGCCTCCTATGTCACCCGTTATGACGTGACCGAGGGCATAAAGGAGGGCGGTACCTTCCTGCTCAACTCCGAATGGACTCTTGAGGAGATGGAAAAAGAGCTTCCCGCCAAGATGAAGAACGCAATAGCGAAGAATCATCTCAAGTTCTACAATATAGATGCAGTTAAGCTTGCCAAGGAAGTCGGCATGGGCAACCGCATCAATACCATAATGCAGTCCGCATTCTTCAAGCTTGCCAACGTTATCCCCGCGGATCAGGCCATTGAATACATGAAGGCCGCCGCGAAGAAGTCCTACGCCAAGAAGGGCGAGGAAGTCGTTGCCAAGAACTACGCCGCAATAGACGCGGGCGTGAATGCGATAGTCGAGATCAACTATCCCGAATCATGGGCAACCACTACCGAGGGTGCAAATCCCAAGCCTGTGACCGAGGATCCGTACTTCACTCAGTTTATCTCCCCCATACTTGCTCAGAACGGCGACAAGTTGCCCGTTTCTCTGATGAATCCCGACGGATCCGTCCCCACCGGCACCACCAAGTATGAAAAGCGCGGCATAGCCGTTGACGTGCCCGCATGGATTCCCGAAAACTGCATACAGTGTAACCAGTGCTCACTCGTCTGCCCGCATGCCTGCATAAGGCCCGTGCTCGTAAAGGACGAGGACAACGCACCCGAATCTTTCGTTACCAAGCCCGCCACCGGCAAGGAGCTTGCGGGTTATAAGTTCCGCATGCAGCTTTCCCCCTTGGACTGCACAGGCTGCGGCAACTGCGTAGACGTTTGCCCCGCCAAGACCAAGGCACTGCATATGGTTCCCCTGCACACCGTTCAGGAAACCGAGGGCGCAAATTGGGACTTCGCTACCAAGCTGCCCGAGCGTGAGCTTGAAATGAACAAGTACACCGTTAAGAACAGCCAGTTCCTCAAGCCCCTGTTCGAGTTCTCAGGCGCCTGCGCAGGCTGCGGCGAGACTCCTTACATAAAGCTTATCACTCAGCTGTTCGGTGACAGGATGATAATCGCCAACGCCACCGGTTGTACCTCCATCTACGGCGGCAGCGCACCTACCGTGCCTTACACCGTAAACGAAAAGGGTCACGGCCCCGCATGGGCAAACTCCTTGTTCGAGGATAACGCCGAGTTCGGCTTCGGTATCAATCTCGGTACCAAGCAGCGCCGTGCGCACGTTGCCGAGACCGTTGAAAAGCTTATCGCGCTTGACTGGTGCGATCCCGATCTGAAGGCCGCAGGTAAAGAATGGCTTGAAAACATGGACGATGCCGAGGGCTCCAAGAAGGCGGCGGCCAAGCTGGTAGCCGAGCTTGAAGCAAGCGTTGATCCGGATCTGACCGGCACTCAGTGGGAAGAAGCATGGCTCAAGAACGGCAAGAAGTGCCCCTGCGAAGCGTGCACACTCGGCCGCGAAGTGCTTGCCAACAAGGATCTGCTTGTTAAGAAGTCTATTTGGATATTCGGTGGTGACGGTTGGGCATACGACATCGGCTATGGCGGACTTGACCACGTTCTTGCCATGGATGAGGATGTAAACGTTCTGGTAGTCGATACCGAGGTTTACTCCAACACCGGCGGACAGTCCTCCAAGGCCACTCCGACGGGCTCCGTTGCCAAGTTTGCGGCAGCAGGTAAGCGCACAAGCAAGAAGGATCTCGGCATGATGGCCATGAGCTATGGCTATGTGTACGTTGCCAAGGTCTGCATGGGCGCAAATCAGCAGCAGCTTGTCAAGGCTCTTGCCGAGGCGGAAGCTTACCATGGACCTTCCCTCATAATCGCCTACGCACCCTGCATCAACCACGGCCTCAAGGTCAAGGAAGGCATGGGTAAGAGTCAGGCTGAGGCCAAGAAGGCCGTTGAAGCCGGTTATTGGCAGCTTTACCGCTACAACCCCGAGCTGACCGCTCAGGGCAAGAACCCCTTCACGCTTGACAGCAAGCCCGCAACCGTGCCCTATCGTGACTTCATAATGGGCGAGGTTCGTTATGCATCACTGCTTTCGCAGTTCCCCGAGGTTGCAGACAAGCTCTTCGACCGCGCCGAGCAGGAAGCAAAGGACAAGTACGCATACTACAAGAAGCTTAACGACATGGAGTAATTCCATAAAGCTAAACGGCGGGGCGAATTTTCGCCCCGCTTTTGTATGTGATGTGTTGCTTTGGATAAGGAAGACAGAGGATGGTCGGGCTGCCGATTAAAGGCTTATAAATGGTATTGCAAATATTCGAATTTTAGAATAAAATATTACTATACCATATGTGGAGATATGAATATGGAATTTATGTCTGCAAGAGAAGCTGCTGATAAATGGGGTATTTCCCAAAGACGTGTTGCGGTACTCTGCTCTGAAAACAGAATTGACAATGCAACTATGGTCGGTAATATGTGGATTATTCCCACTACTGCTGAAAAGCCGATTGATGCAAGAAGTATTCGTTATTCAAAGAGTGACGGAAAGAAGGTAAAGCCTTTTTTGAAATGGGCAGGCGGCAAAGGTCAGCTGCTTTCTGAAATTGAAAAGTATTATCCGTTTGAAAACGGAGAAATCACCAAATATGCCGAGCCTTTCGTTGGTGGAGGTGCGGTTCTTTTTGATATATTGAGTAAATACGATCTTGAGGCTGTCTATATCAGCGATATTAACGCAGAACTTATTAACACATATCGTATTATTCGAGATGATATTGATGAACTGATTGATTTGCTGACTGTTATGCAGAATGAATTTGTACCAATGAATACGGATGACCGCAAAGCATATTATCTGAAAAAAAGAGAACGCTTCAATGACTTAAAGGTAAACGGCGATGAAAACATCAATATTGAAAAAGCTGCACTTATGATTTTTCTTAACAAGACTTGCTTTAACGGTTTGTTCAGAGTGAACAAAAAAGGCTTGTTCAACGTTCCTATGGGTTCGTATAAGAATCCTATGATCTGTGATGAGGAAAATCTGCGTGCTGTTTCCGAAAAGCTCCAGAACGTAACGATTGTGTGCGGAGACTATCGGGAATCTGCTGATTTCATTGATGACAACACTTTTGTTTACTTTGATCCCCCGTATCGTCCCATTACTGATACAGCGAGTTTTACCGCATACACGGAACATCTGTTTAACGATGATGAACAGATTGAACTTGCAAGGTTTGTTGATAATATGCATCGAAAAGGTGCAAAGGTGGTCATCAGCAATTCTGATCCTAAGAACTCAAATACAGAGGACGATTTTTTTGATAATATCTATTCCTCTCATAAAATCAAGCGTGTTGAAGCCACTCGTATGATTAACTGCAATAGTGAGGCAAGAGGAAAAATCAAAGAACTGCTTATATCGAATTTTTAAGGAGATT
>CAZTFU010000026.1:0-23669 GCA_964612925.1 uncultured Clostridium sp.
ATCATTGCGTTATTCACGCCGCAGACATTGTATTTTTTCAAAATTCGCAATGCAGTGTCCGTATTGTTTAATAACAAATGTGCCTTTGCCATTTGCGTTCTGATTGATACCTCGCTGACGGCATCATCTTGGTTTTGTTCAATAAGTTCGCACGCATGACTCAGTAATTCGATTGCCCTTTTATTCCGTTCCCGATGTTCATCATCCTCGCCCAATTCCAAATAAAGCAATGCACTTTGATACACAATGTCAAAATTATTCGGGTAGCTTTTCAATGCCTTTTCCGCTTCCCTGATTGCTTCTTCATATTCTTTTTCCCTCGTCAATGCAGTGATTCTTTCAATGGCATATGCCACATCGTTGTTTCGCCACTCGTAACCGAGAAGAACATCCGTTGAGGTATGAAATAAATCTGCCATTTCGAGGATCAGATTTATTTCGGGCGTAGACTGATTGGACTCCCATTTGTAGACGGCACTGACACTAACACCCATCGCCTCTGCAAGCTGTTCTTGTGTCATCTTTCTTTCCTTGCGGAATTTCTTGATATTTTCGGAAAGCTTTACACTCATAGTTTGTCTCCTTGCCTTTGATGACATTATCATACCATGAGAATATATTCAATTGAACACACCGGCAGTAAAAATGGTTGAAAAAGATTTTTACTGTCATTGCGGGTTCATGAAAAACGCCTGTGCTGTAAGACGTTCAGGACATGCAAAATGTCAATCAGGCAGTTGTATTCCGTTGCAGTTTTCAAGCAAGCTTCCGTAGTGCCGCGCAAACTGATGTTGACATATTCAAGCGGTGCATTGTATATCAAGTAGTCCGCTCATATCGTTCAAACATATTGTCGGCTGCCATATTTTCTACGACTGCCAATCATACTGTCATCAATGAATTTCAGCTCCATGCAGGCGGTGTCTGTATTGTAGGAGCAATATACTAAGGCTTTCGCGGTATATTCTCCGCAATTAGTTATAAAGCAGAAAAGCCCGTCAACTAACGGTTGATAAGCGCATTGGTCCCTTGTCACCGTTTAGACATCGCACGAATAGCTTTATTTCATATTTATGTTTATGGAGTTTGCTTTATTTTGGTAGATGCATTCGACAAAAAGCAAAGTACCTTTGTCTGATTGACAAAGGTACTTTCTTTGGTACACCCTCAGGGGCTCGAACCCTGGACACCCTGATTAAGAGTCAGGTGCTCTACCAACTGAGCTAAGGGTGCATATGGAGCGGGAAACGGGGCTCGAACCCGCCACCTCTGCCTTGGCAAGGCAGCGCTCTACCAAATGAGCTATTCCCGCAGGTGGCTTCGCGCTTTGTGCTTTCCTCAGCGCGCTCATATATTCTACTCCAAGTTTTATTCATTGTCAAGCGCTGTACGCAAAAATTTTTCCATATTTTTTGCATCCGTACTTATGGGCGTGAAAAAAGCCCGAATTCGGGCTTTTTTACACATGTCGTATCTTCAGAATGTTTTTATGTCGGCTCAGTCCGTTATCAGCTCGCATACCACAACGCAGCGTTGCTCGCTTGTACCGGCTTGACGGTCAAAATCGCCGTAGCAGGTGATAAGCGTAAGCTTGGCCGTGTCGCTCTCCATTTCCATAACGCTTTCGGGATAGTCATTATACGGGTAAAAATCCACACTGACTACCATGAAGTATAATACACTGCCATCCTCACGTTCAACGGCTACCTGTTGCCCCGTTTTCATATCCCACAGAACGGAGAAGCGGCCTATCTTGCCCTTCCAGCTCTTGTGGCCGTTTATCAACGCATTGCCAAGCTCACCGGGAGCATAGCCCGGCTCATACCACGCGGCAACATCGGGATCGTCAATGGTGCCCATTTGACCCTTATGGTCACCCTCTTCTATTATGCCTACACTCTGCACCTCAACCGAAACCTGCGCATCAAGAAAGTATATCTTTGTCGGCACGGAACGGGTGTATTCATACGGCGCGGGAGTGGGCTCCGCCGTCTGCTCGGGTTCGGGTGTGATCACCGTCAGGCCGCTCGACGGTGACGGCGTGGCCACGGGCGTAACGGTGGGGGTCGGCGTGGGCGGCGCCTCATAATGCCCGGGTATAAGCACATATTGGCGCACAATAAGTATAATGCCGCCGATAAGTAGGGCACCGCTTATGCAATAAAGCACGATATCAAGCGCACTAAGGCGTTTTTTCTTCTTCTTTTCCATGGGAATGATTATAGCATCATATTCATTCTTAATCAATTTATACTTCAAACAATTATTAAAGTTTGTTTTTGCTTAACATTTTAACTTAGGCATGATATACTAAGCTATTATAATGCTTTTAGGAGTTGACTATGGATACAAAGACTCAAATCGCTCAGGCCATATCCGCCGTAACCGGCATGGATGCAGTCGAGCTTTCTTCCTTCATAGAAACACCGCCCGACCCGAACATGGGCGATTATGCTTTCCCCTGTTTCCGCCTGGCAAAGACCATGCGTAAGGCTCCCGCCGCGATAGCCGCAGAGCTGAAAGATAAGCTTGATCTGCCTGCGTCCGTGACTAAAGCGGAAGTTGTGGGCGGCTATCTTAACTTTTTTGAGGATAGGACGGGTGCCGCCGCCGCTACCATAATGCGCGTGCTGAATGAAGGCGAACATTACGGCCACAACAACGAAGGTAACGGAGCAAATGTATGTGTTGAGTTTTCCTCAATAAACATTGCAAAGCCGTTCCACATAGGCCACCTGCCAAGCACTGCCATAGGCAACAGCCTTAACAGGATATACAAAGCACTCGGCTATAATACCATTGCCATAAACCACCTTGGCGACTGGGGCACCCAGTTCGGCAAGATGATTGTCGCATACAAAAAATGGGGTAATGACAAGCCGATAGAGGAATCCACCGTGCGTGAGCTTGTCAAGCTGTACGTTCGTTTCCACGAGGAAGCCGAAAAGGACGATTCCCTTAACGACGAAGCGCGCGCATGGTTCAGAAAGATAGAGCTTGGCGATGAGGAAGCCGTTACGTTGTGGCAAAAGATGAAGTCACTGACACTAAAAGAGGTCGGTGAAGTATATAAACTACTCGGCGTTGAGTTTGACAGCTACGCGGGCGAAAGCTTTTATGAGGATAAGATGCAGGCCGTTATAGACGAGCTTGACGCAAAGGGTCTGCTGAAAACGGACAAGGGTGCAAGAATAGTCGACCTTTCGGATTACAACATGCCGCCGTGCATAATAGTTAAGTCCGATGGGGCAACCCTTTACGCCACGCGCGACCTTGCCGCCGCAATGTACCGCAAAAAGACCTATGATTTTGTAAAAAGCATATACGTTGTCGCCTATCAGCAGAACCTGCATTTCCAGCAGTTCTTCAAGGTACTTGAGCTTATGGGGCACGATTGGGTGAAGGATTGCGTACATGTCAATTTCGGCATGGTATCAATGGAAGAAGGTACACTTTCAACCCGCCACGGAAATGTTGTATACCTTGAGGATGTGCTTAATGCCTCCGTTGAAAAAACGCTTGAGATAATAAAGGAAAAGAGTCCCGACCTTGAGGATAAGGAATCCGCCGCCCGTGCGGTGGGCGTAGGCGCAGTGGTTTGGGGTATGCTTTACAACAGCCGCATAAAGGATACAAGCTTCTCATGGGCCAAAATGCTCAATTTTGACGGCGAAACCGGCCCATATGCGCAATATACTCACGCGCGTTGCTGTTCCGTACTGCGCAAGGCGGGCGGATATGATGCGGAAAACATCGATTGCTCACTGCTTTCAGGTGAGGCCGAAACCGCACTTATAAAAGCCATAGCGACCCTGCCCGATACAGTCAAGGCCGCGGCCGAGAAGTACGAGCCTTACCTTATAGCGCGTCAGGTAACGGAAATATGTGCCTGCTTCAATAAATTCTATTATGATTGCCGCATAATGGACGATGATGCCACAACGAAAAACGCACGACTCGCACTTACGGATGCCGCGCGTACAAGCATAAGGAACGGACTTTACCTTGTGGGACTTGAAGCGCCCGAAAGAATGTAACCCAAAAAGGAGATATACATATTATGTTGGATATTAAGCTTATTCGCAACAATCCCGAACTTGTTAAGGAAAACATACGTAAAAAGTTTCAGGATGACAAGCTTGTTTTGGTTGATGAAGTTATCGCCATGGATAAGGAATGGCGTGAGGATCACACCCGCGGCGATGTACTGCGCAACCAGCGCAACGTGCTTTCAAAGCAAATCGGCGGCATGATGGCGCGCGGAGAGCGCGACAAGGCCGAGGAAACCAAGCAGCAGGTCAAGGCCATGCAGGAAGAAATGGCCGCGCTCGAAGTGCGTGAGGCCGAGCTCGAGGCAGAAATACGCAAGCGTATGCTTGTTATACCGAACATTATCGATCCATCTGTGCCCATAGGCAAGGATGACAGCGAAAACGTTGAGCTTGAACGCTTTGGCGAACCCGTTGTACCTGAATATGAGATACCCTACCATATCGACATTATGGAAAGAGTAAACGGCATTGACATAGATGCCGCGCGCAGGGTCAGCGGCAACGGTTTTTATTATCTCAAGGGAGATATTGCCCGTTTGCACAGTGCAATCCTCAGCTATGCTCGTGATTTTATGATAGACAAGGGCTTCACCTATTGCGTACCGCCTTTCATGATCAGAAGCGGCGTTGTAAGCGGCGTAATGAGCTTTGCCGAGATGGAAGGCATGATGTATAAGATAGAAAATGAAGACCTTTACCTTATCGGCACAAGTGAGCATTCCATGATAGGCAGCTTTATCGATACCTTTATTGAAGAAGATACTTTGCCCCGCACATTAACAAGCTATTCCCCCTGCTTCCGTAAGGAGGTCGGTGCACACGGCATAGAGGAACGCGGCGTATACAGGGTACATCAATTTGAAAAGCAGGAAATGATAGTCGTATGCAAGCCCGAGGACAGCATGGACTGGTTCAACAAGCTTTGGCAGTACACGGTAGAGTTCTTCCGCAGTTTGGACATACCCGTTCGCACAATAGAGTGCTGCTCGGGTGACCTTGCCGACCTGAAGGTGAAGAGCATCGACGTGGAAGCGTGGAGCCCGCGCCAGCAGAAATTCTTTGAGGTCGGTTCCTGCTCCAACCTTGGTGATGCGCAGGCAAGGCGGCTTGGCATACGCATAAAGAATAAGGAAAAGGGCAATTACTTTGCGCACACATTGAACAACACCGTTGTTGCCCCGCCGCGCACGCTTATAGCTTTCCTTGAGAACAATCTGAAGGCGGACGGTACCGTTGCAATTCCCGAACCGCTTCGCATGTACATGGGCGGCAAAAGTGAGATAAAGTAATCGTCGCAACTGCCGTTTTTACCGAATCGTATATGTTTTTTATCAGTGCGCAACCGAATGCAACCGCTCGTTGCGCACTTTTTTAGCGGTGCAAAGCAGAGTTTATTGTGCAACCGTGCCATATGCGATATGCTCTACCCATCAATAACAGCGGAGGATTTCACATGAACATTGAAATAGCCAACAGAATGGTGCAATTGAGAAAACAGCACGGCTATTCGCAGGAGCAGCTTGCCGAAAAGTTGGGGCTTTCCCGTCAAGCGGTGAGCAAATGGGAACGGGCGGAAGCTTCACCCGATACGGACAATCTTATCATGCTCAGCCGAATATATGGCATAAGCCTTGATGATCTGCTTAAAACGGACGAACCTATACCCGAGCCCAAGGTTGAAAAGGGCGTAAAGGTCACCGTAAACGGCAAACGGGTGAATTTCAAAAACGGTTACATATCCATCGGCAATGACGATAATGACGAGCCCAAAAGAGAATACAAGTCGGAAGAGCGTGTACAGGCTCGCCTCTCATTTGGACCCGGAGTGCCCATATTCGTGGCCACTATTGCATATGCATGCATGGGACTATTTTACAATCTGTGGCACCCGGGCTGGATAGTATTTGTTGCAATACCTATATTCACCTCAATGATGGACTGGTTTAACGGGTCAAGACGGCATTGCTTCTTACACGACTTTCCGTTTGCCGTACTTACTGCGGTCGTATATTTGTGTTTGGGCTGTATATGGAATCTTTGGCACCCGGGCTGGATAGTTTTCCTATTCATTCCGCTGTATTACAGCATAGTGAACCCGATAGACGCTGCATACAGGCGCAAACGCGGCATTGTCGATGTCGACAATGTCGATGATGATGACGATGACGGCGATGATGATTAACGTATAAAAATGCAGGATGCTCCGTTAAACATGCGGAGCATCTTTTTTTCGTTTGGCACACCGACTTTATCAATACTGTTGCATTATTTCCCTCAGTGCATCCATGTTAAGCACGTTTATTCGGCCGCGGCTAATCCTTACTATGCCGTCACGTGCAAAATCGTTTACGGCACGAGTGACCATTTCACGCGGACTGCCCACATAGCGGCCTATTTGATCCTGAGTATATGTTATTTCCGTGCAGCCGCTACGCTCCACCTCTTCAATAAGAAATTTCGCAAGCCGCTTATGGCTGCCAAGAGACAACATGTATTGCAGAGAGCATATTATTGCCGCACTGCGTTCAATAAAAGCATCCGCCTCAAACCGTTTTGCTTCGGGGCAATTTTCGCATATGCGCCGCAAAGCCGAATGGTTGACCGAATATATTTCGCTGTTCCGTTCAACCTGAAGCACAAGTGAGAACGTCTGATCCGACAGAAGTTTAACCTCCAAAAAGCTCGAATAATCACCGCCATGCAATCTGAACAGGGTTATTTCCTTCCCCTCCTGAGAGATTGTGTAATAGCGCAACTCTCCGCTGATAACATATATGGATGATGCCGTAAGCGAATCGCTTGCGAAGAATACGCTGCCGCGCGGTAGCCTTGTGCGTTTTAAGTGGTACAGAAAATCAGTTTGATCTTGAATGGTTAGAGCGGAAACATAAGGGAAAATGCGTTCGATATCAAGTCTGCTCATGCGCCTTTCCATTGCTTTACCTCCTATATGCATGGAAAAATTGTATTTGTGCAAATTATATCGTTTCTTTTGGTAGAATTAAAGCAGTTTGAGCAATTTATACAAAATCAGACAAAATTCCACATATTTCATTAAAGGATTTTGTGCGCTTATCACACGCCGATGCTCCCCATTCACCAAGCCGCAATAAAACAAGTCTTCCCATGCCGCCAAAGTAATGGGCATACGATGCAAAACGCGGCAATACATCCGTCATTTGCATGGCACAAATGACGACACGATCACTCTTGCCCGCCCCCTATCCTTTGCGGCACATGCATTTAGTTTCAAGCGTTGTTAAACGTTCCTGATGCGAATTTCCGTTACGCGCCCTATTATTTCAGCCTCGTTTCGCGGCACTATCATGGGTTCGTATTTCGTGTTGGCGGGTATGAGCATGAGTGCATCGCCAACAAGCTTTACTTTTCTCAACAGCACCTCATCCCCTATGCGCACAACCGCAATACGTCCGTTTTCAACGTTTGGCTGCATCCTTACAAGCACAAGTGCGCCCTCCGGAATAAACTCGCCCTCCATGCAGTCCCCCTCAACCTCCATATAGAAGTATTCGCCCGCAACGGCCTCATTTGCGGCGACGGGAATGTATTCTTCTATATTTTCATCCGCAAGTATAGGCAACCCCGCGTGAACCCGACCCACCAGCGGAACGCCAACGCTGTCCTCAACAGGCATAAGCCGCTGTGAAACGGTTGAATGCGTCTTAAAAAGAGGTGTGACCATGGCACTGTCCCTACAAAGGATATAATCCGCACTCACTTCAAAATAATCGCAAAGCTTTACAAGCATTTCATTGGGCAGCGGCACGCGCCCCGTTTCATATTTGCACACGGCGGCCTTTTGCACACCAAGCACCGCACCGAGTTCCTCCTGTGACAGGTGTTTCGTTTTTCTCAGTTCCTTTAGTCTGTTCATGCAGACCTCCCACGGTTAATGTTTCTGCACCAATATTGTATCTCATAAAGAAATAGTTTGCAAGAGCCATTTTTTGTATTTATCCAAATTTTTCTTCAAAAAGTGCTTGACAGTATCTTTATGGGATATTATAATGTATTCACAGTCAGAAATGACTTGAAAATTTCCGATTGAGCCACAAATCATTCGCGGAATTGAGTTTCCGCACCAGATATTGTAGGCCCTACGGAATAACGGAGGTATGCAATGAACTACTTTGGCTTATTCTTTTCCTTTATGGTGCCCGGCATAATAATCGGGGTAATGATAGTTGTTGCCTGTATTCAGGAACGTGCCATACACAAGCGTCGTTCAGCCAATGTGAAGAACCACCCTTCCGCCGTTGTGCGTAACTATGCGCCCGTGCATAAGTCTGCCCCCGTCAACCCCACTAAATCGGATGGGTCAAAGCTGTATATCTATGATATGAATGCGGCGTGAACCGAGTTTAATACCGTTATCTTTCGCGCGGATCGAATCCCCCGCGCGGTGATATAATATAAAATTTATATGTGCCAACCAAAACAGCGTTCATGTGTTGAACGCTGTTTTGGCATAAAAAATTATTGACAAACGATAATCGCCATGTTATTATCTGTAGCATAATTATTGAATAACAATAATTTTGGAGGTATTCATGAAACAGAAACGACTCATTTCGGCATTACTTTGCGCAACTGCGCTTGCGTTTGCCGCAATAGCATTATTTGCAAACGCGGCAAGCTCTGCAAATGCACTGTTGTGGTATCCGCTATTCGTCATAGGCAACGCATTAAGGCGGCTTTCGCTATCATCCGCGGCATTAAACGTGGTTGCGATAGTGCTTTATGCGGCCATAAGCCTTATTCCCGTGGCGTATGCACTGCTTGCCATGCGTAAGCGCGGCTTTGTAAGGGCCGACATAATACTATATGCGCTTGGCGCGCTGCTGTTTTTCGCACTGTATGTTGCAGTAAACCCGCAACTTTTGGGACATTTTTTTAAAAGCGAGCTTTTCATGTCCGCTTCAAGCTATAATATCGAACTTGGCGTTATCGGTTCATTTATATATTCGCTTATACTCTGCTATGTCATACTGCGGCTTGTATATCGCATAGGCGCGGGCAGCACCGC
The DNA here is from genome assembly GCA_964612925.1 of uncultured Clostridium sp. Lineage (GTDB taxonomy): Bacteria > Bacillota > Clostridia > Christensenellales > CAG-138 > Phil1. The sequence continues at coordinate 9,100 of CAZTFU010000026.1, forward strand.
CACATTGCTCCGCTGTGGCATGTGCATTGCCTACATTCTCTGTTTCGTGCTTGCGGCCGCGGGCGGATATTCCGTGGGTGTGCTTGCACTTCATGCAACGGGTTTAAGCTCGGCCGCCGATATTGTGGCGGAGACGATACTTGCCGCAGTAAACGCCGTTTCGTATGTGCTTAGCATAATCACGGCACTTCGTGGGGCATGGCTGCTTAGCACCATGCAAGAGGGCATGTTTACGCAACATAGCGTTACCATGGCGCAGAGTTTAAGCCGCATTTGCGTATTTGCGCTGAAATTCAATGTGCTTGCAGGCGTTTGCATCAATGCGCTTCAGCTTGCGTTTGCATCCATGCTGTCAAACGTAAACATTTCCGTCAGCGTGCCGTTTACAATCATATTTATCGCACTTTTCGCGCTTATCTTAAGTCGGCTGATCACCGAATCCAAGCTTATAAAAGACGATAACGACAGCATTATTTAGCAGGTGAGCTTATGGCGATAGAAGTCAATTTGGATGATATGCTCCACAAACGCGGCATGACCGGCAAAGAGCTATGTGCACTTATCGGCATAACCGAGGCGAATTTATCCATATTGCGAAGCGGCAGAGGCAAGGGCGTGCGGTTTAACACGCTGAATAAAATCTGCTATTACCTTAACTGCAATGTGGGCGACATACTTACATTTAACGGCCAATTAACCGAGGAGGACGAACAATGAAAAAGCTTATTTTTATGGTTGTAATACTGCTGAGTGCAATAATGCTCTGCGGCTGTACGCTTGCAAGGCCCGACATGGGTGAGGATTCCTACACGACCCCGGACAGGCTTGTCGGCGTATATGTAACCACGGATCACATAGATACATTTGATTTTGAGGCTTATTTTAACGACAACGCTTCATCGCTCATTAACGGCGGTGAGATAAGTAAATCCGATGCTCAAACATATACAAACAGGCTGTACGCCGTAAAGAATGAAAACGGAGATTACGTTTTCCCCGATACAAATGGCATTTCCTACTTCTTTACATATGAGCAGGACGATATCATCTCATACTATTCCTCCCATACAGACACCGGCATAAGCGATGCAAACACGCACTTTAATTCAAGTGAAACGGAGGATGGCGTTGACCTCAGCGCAACCATATACGGCATAGCAGGCCAAGGCATACAGGCGTTTTATCTTAACCCCGTATATCAAACAAGCAACGGAGAAGTATACCTTTTGCCCGGCAACGGCGTTTCAGGCAATACCTCCACGGGCATGCTAATGAGCCAAACGTTCAGCGAATCGCGTGACGTTATGTCCGATGAAGGCAAGCTTATCACACAATCATCCTCAATAAAGGTAAATTATTCCATAATTGAAAAGCCGCTGAGCTATACCTTTATCGAGATGGACGCTTCAAGTAATGAGATACTGCGCCGCGAATACAAAATCGGCAGTGTACCCGATGAATACACCGCCGATAAGAACACCGCTTATATAATTGTTGAAACGCATTATTCGCTCAACACCGAATATGCCATTTGCCAATTCGACGAAAACGAGCAAGCTCACATAGATACATTTATGGAGCTTGAGGACATGGGTGTGCTTTACAAAAAGTATACCTATGTTACATTCGGTGAAACGAGCAGTAAATCAGCGGTTTAGTTAAACCACCCCTTTATCGTCGCCATTATATTGGCAAACCAATCAATTATCGTTGTTTTCTTTTCGACAACGGTTGCCTCGACCACATCGTCGCCCGTTTCGCTTTGCTGTGGAGTGGGCGACGGTATTTCTATCGGCAACGGCTCAACCACGGCCTCAGTGGTGATTACGAATTGCACGGAACCCACAACGTTTTCGGCGGCACTTGAAAATGCGGTGTAGCCCTGTGAAAGTTCAAGCAGTGCATCCTTTCTTGACAGTGAAAGCTGAATTTCAGCCGTTTCCTCAACTATTTTGCCGATTCCGTCCGTGCTTACCTGTTTTAACCCGTCGGTAAGGCTGTCAAGTCCCTTATAAAGCTGCCTTGTGCCGTCGGCAAGCTGTGCGCCGTTTTCATCAAGCAGTGATAGCCCATCGTCAAGCTCCTCCAAACCACGGCTCAGCTTGCCCATGGCGTTTGAAACCTGATGCATGCCCGATGCAAGCTGATCCGCGCCCGCGGCCATATCATCGACCTTACCGACTATTTCGTCAAGCTTTGATAGTGCACTTTTCACCTCATCAAGCTCAATAACCGCCATGCGTATTGCGTTGGCCGTGTTTGCATCTATTTTTATCGAAATATCGTCAAGGTTTACCGCCGCCGCGGCCGCATCGGCTATTTCCGCCTTTTCTTCATCGGTAAGGGACGTGTTTTTCAGTGCATCATATACATTTTTTCGCACGGCTTCCTTTATTTCTTCCTCTTTACCCGCAAGGGCGGCATTTATCTCCGCCTCCATCATTGCAATTATGCGTTCGTCAACCTCAGCTGACGGGTCCTGCAATTCATCTATTTTGTCCTTTGCCGCGTCAACCTTGGCCACTATCTCATCTATTGCGGAAGAAAAGCCGTCCATACCCAATGATATTTCACTCATGCCGCTGTCAAGCTGTTCACTGCCCTCGGCAAGTTGATTTACGCCGTCTGCCGCGCTCGTCAAGCCCGCCGTGTATTCCTCTATGCCCTCGTTAAGCGTCTTTGCGCCGTTTCTAAGCTTTTTTGCGCCCGAATAAAGCTGACTGTTTGCATCATTTATCTGATCAAGCGCATTCATAAGCTCGCTTATATCATCTATGCCCGAAAGATCACTTTCGCTTACTATGCCCGTCATTGCAATAAACGTGCATTGGCCAAATTCAAAGCATTCCGTATCAAATTCTATATAAAAGCTTTCTTTAAGCTTATCCGTGCTCTCCATGCCAAGGCTTTGTGCTAAGCCCGGCAGCATCACGGTCAGCACGGTTGTCACTCCCGCTTGGGTGGTTATTTTCGCATCGGATTCAACATCCGTGCAGCCTTCGTCAAGCGTAAGCATGCCTATAACACTGAACGGAACATAGAGTTCTTCTTCATTGCCGTCAAGTTCTACCGTTTTTTTAAGCTCATTTTTGCACTCTATTTCAACCCTTGCGCGTCCGCTTTTACCCGCCATCTGTTGCGGGTCGGTTTCATTTCCGTTAAGGTAATAGGTTAATTTCAGTGAAAACGGCAGTTCCCCGCTTGCTTCGCCCTGATAGCAAACATCCTCACCGTTCGCCTTGAACGTAACCTCGTTCCCGTTTGTTTCGGGGGCTTCGCTGCCAAGCACATTCTTTATGTTGGTAAGCGTAGTGCTGTCCGTCACGGTCTCTGCCGCAGACGGATTGGTTATATACACACTTGATATCATCGAAAGCACGTTGCCCGAAGCATCCGTTTCAACATAAACCGTTTCTCCGCGTGAATCCAAGCCCTCCGCCGAAGCAACGCTCACTATTATGGATACGAGCATTGTCAGTGCAAATGCTATAGCCAAAGCAAGGCAAAGTATTCTGTATGATTTTTTCATGTATCCTCCTTTATTCCGCACTCTTGAGCGATTCTACCATGTCTATCGCCCTCACCTTGGGGCGCATGAGCAGATTCACCATAAGTGAAAACGCTATCGTCAGCACAAATGAATAAACATAGCTCAGCGGTGCCGCACTGCGCACGAACATTACCATGTCCACCTCGCATGTGCGAATTATAAACAGGTGCAGCATTTTGCCAAACATTAGTCCCACCGCCGCGCCTATGAATGCAAGAGCATTGTTTTCACGGAAAATGTATGAATACATTTCCTTGTCGTAAAATCCGAGCACCCTCAGCGTGGCAAGTTCCCTAAGCCTTTCGCCTATGTTTATATTGGTAAGGTTCAGCATTACCACAAATGTAAGCATTGCGGAGCCCAATATAAGCACCACGACGACATAATTCAGTATGCTCAGAGAATCCCACACGGAGGAGTATATACTCTCTATCGTGCGGACGGTATACATGCGGCTGTCACTCAAAAGCAGGGTTGACATTTCGTCCATAGCCTCTTGACTAAGTCCCTCCTGCAGGTTGCCCATAAAGCCGTTATACTGCATCTCTCTGCCAAACACATTTTCATAATAGGCGGCGGTCATGTATATGTAATGATATACATAGTTTTCCGCAACGCCCGAAACATATATCGAATAATCCTCTCCGCCCGTGCGCACGCTTATCGTATCTCCAACGCTTATGCCAAGGGATTCCGATAGTTTTTCCGTAATAACCGCCCCGTCATTGCCGAGTGGCACGGCATTTGTTCCCATGTGCAGGCTTATCCTGTTTTCCATGGACTGCGCATTTTCAACTCCGAGCAGGTGTACGCCGTTCATACTGTCGTCATCCTTAAAGCAATCAAGCTGTGAATCAAGGCAGAACATTACGGAGCTGAATTTCTCCCTTGCGGGGTTCCTTTCAAAAAGCTCCCGCATATCCTCAAGCGGCATGGCTTCATATGCGTACGCCTGCACATCCATCTGCCAGATTTCACCAAACTGCTTTTCGATTATGCCGAATATGGAATCGTTAAGGCCAAATGCGGTAACAAGCAGTGCACAGCTTCCCGCAATGCCGATAATGCTCATAAAAAAGCGTTTTTTATAGCGGAAAAGATTCCTTACCGTTACCTTTGATGTAAAGCTGAGCCGTTTCCACACCACTCTAACCTTTTCAAGCAGTACCCTGCGCCCCGCCTTGGGTGCCTTGGGGCGCATAAGCGTTGCGGGGGCTTCCTTTAACGAAGCATAGCACGCCGAGAATGTTGCCACTGCGGTACATGCCGCCATTGCCGCTATTGCCGCAAGTGCTATGTCGGCGCGGTATGGAATTTGTATTTCGCCAAGATTATACATAATGGAGTACGCCGTCATTATTACATACGGAAACAGCTTAAAGCCTATAATCGAGCCTATAAGTCCGCCGCTTATACATGCAGTCATTGCATAAAGGGCATACTTCATCGCTATTGATGCGCCGCTGTAGCCCAGTGCCTTCATGGTGCCCATTTCAATGCGCTGTTCCTCAACCATTCGTGTCATAGTGGTAAGGCATACAAGTGCCGCAACTATAAAGAATATCAGCGGGAATACATCGCCCACGGCGGCTATCCTGTCCGTGTTTTCGCTGTAATCGGAATAACCCGGGTTTGATGACCTGTCCTGCACATACCATGTTCCGCTTTGCGTGGCGGCATATTCCTCTATTCTGTCCGTAACCGTATCGACCATACGCTTATATTCGTCGCTGTATGCGCTTATGCCCTCTTTGCCCGAAATAATTATATCCGCGCGGGTATAATATGTGCTCAGAAGGCTCATAACGGGAAGCTTTGTGCCAAGCCTTGATATTACGTTACCCGAGGTGTATGCATAACCGTCGCTTGTGCCGTTGCCAATACTGCTTGTGCCGCGTTCAAAAAGGCTTATATACATTGGACTGCTTATAAAGCCCACCACCCTAAGCGTTACACTGCCGCCCGATGTGCTCAGCGTTATTTCATCACCGAGCTTTTCTACAAGCGAGCCTTCAAGCGTATAATCGAGTGCTATTTCCGTATCGTTAAGCGGAAGTCTGCCCGACACTATTTCAACCTCGTTCATTTCGCATTCGGGATCGGTATCTATTCCGTAATCGGGCACAAGTTTTATAAGAGGTGCATATTCATATTGAACCCTTATCGGCATCGAATAAAGGCGCAGGTTCTTTTCCTTATCCCCGCTGCCCTTTGCCATGGCATCCGCAAAAAGAGATGCGCGCACGGACTCCACGCCGTCTATTTCGGCTATATCGCGTATGTTCTCGGCAGTCAGGCCGGAGGTTGAGATAACATTTATATCGGATAACGAGTATGCGTTATAAAGCCTGTCCCCCGCCTCCTTCATGTCGGGACTCGTGGCCCTTATCCCCGCAAAAAAGGCAACGCCCAGTGCACAAATGGCAAATATCGAAAGAAACTTGGTAAAGGTGCGCTTTATCTCACGCAGCAGGTTTTTTAGCGTAAGCGAATTCATGCCCCTCTCCTTACCATTCGATATCTTCAACCCTTACGGGCTTTTCGTTAAGCTCCATCGCGGCAACCGTGCCGTTTTTAATATGCACCACCCTGTCCGCCATGGGCGCAAGTGCCGAATTGTGGGTAATTATTATGACCGTCATGCCCGTTTTTCGGCAGGTGTCCTGCAAAAGTTTCAATACCTGCTTGCCTGTTTGGTAGTCAAGGGCACCTGTGGGCTCATCACAAAGCATAAGCTTGGGATTTTTGGCAAGGGCGCGTGCTATTGCAACGCGCTGCTGTTCGCCGCCGCTGAGCTGCGCGGGAAAGTTTGCAAGCCTTTCACCCAAGCCCACCTGAATAAGCACATCCTCGGGCTTCAACGGTGCTTTGCATATTTGGCTTGCAAGCTCAACGTTTTCAAGTGCCGTAAGATTCTGAACAAGGTTGTAAAACTGGAATACGAAGCCCACCGTGTCCCGCCTGTAGGATGTCAGCGTTTTGCGGTCATATTTTTCAATATGTTCACCGTCAAGCACCACCTCACCACCGGTGCAGCTGTCCATACCGCCAAGTATGTTCAAAAGTGTTGTTTTGCCCGCACCCGACGGCCCGACTATAACACAAAGCTCCCCCTTTTCCATTTCAAGGTCAACGCCGGACAGTGCCTTTATAGTCACCTCGCCGCTGCGGTATTCCTTGGTAACATTCTTTAACGACAGGTATGCCATGTGCTTACATCTCCTAAGTTATATACATATATTGATTTTACCTCAATGTTCGGCGGAAATATATGCTTTTTTTATTTATTCAAATAGATTTCACAAAATAAAGCCATATTGTACGAAATTGAAAATGGGCGAAGTCTTGTGACCCGCCCCATGAAGTTGGATTTAATTAAATATCAGCCTATTCTTATACCGACTATTTTTTGTCCTTGGCCGCTTCCTTCAAGGCCGCGCGTGCCCACAACAAGGGTGTTATTAAACACGGACGGTGTTGATTCAATGCGCGAACCAAGATCTACAGAGCTTAGCTTTTGCCCGTCTATGCCGCTGTATAGTGTAAGCATTCCTCCCCTATCGCACTGCAAAACATACCCCGCGCCGTTTTCATCATATATTACCACGGGTGCGCTCCATATGCCGTTTTCCTGTTCAACGCGCCAAATCTCTTCGCCAGTATCCTTATCAAGGGCGATTATAAGGCCGCCGTCCGTATCATCCGAAAGTTTAACGGCACTCATGCTTGCTATTATAATGCCGTCAAGCTCATTTGTGCCCACATGCACGGGCGCATATGCTCCGCCCGCATTTTCGCTTGATGCATCAAACGTTTTTGTCCATATCACGTTGCCTGTACGGCCATTTATTTTGCGTATGTAGGCATTGTCCCGCCCGTTTGAGGCATTGCGCCCATCCGCCTTGTTTGCGCAATACAGGAATACGGTGTCGTCATCGTAGCTTTCCTCTATTACAATTCCCGCATCGCCATCGCCGTCCGTGTCTATGGCGTATTTAAGCGTCATGCTGTTCAGGTCAACGCACTGAAGCATGCCGCCGTTGTCCGTGAAGAATGCATACTCATGCCATGCCGCAACGGAGCTTTCTATGCCGTACCACCTTGCGCCGTTATTATCGGCATATCCCGAAAAATGGTAGCGATACTTTACAAGCCTGCCCGGGTCAACGGATATCGTGCCCGCCTCAGTGTCATAGACCGTGTTGAGCTTTACCGTGTACAATAGGCCGTTTTCGCCGCCGATAATAAGTGTATCCGCCTCTGCCGCAAATATGGGTGAAGAATCATACGCCTGCCATTGCCTAAGTGACGCGGGATCCCTGCCGCCGAATGTTGCAATGACAGTATTGTCTATAAGGCTGACCACCCTGAACCATGCGCCGTATGTACCCTCATCGCTTGTGCTTTGCACGCCCTGACCTATATACAATAGCGGATACCCGCGCGGGTCAAGTGCGGCTGTGCCCTTGTTTACAACGCCCATGTTTATCGGGTCCCGCGTGGCCTTGCCCGTGTTAAGCTCAATAAAGTATATCTTACCGTCCATTGTGGGGTAGATAACCTCCGTAAAGCCGACCTTGTTCTTGAATTCCTCATATACGCCAAGGTTCTGCCGCGTTTCGTCATCCCATTGGATTATAAGCGGCATGCCCGTCCAGCCCGTGCCCGTCCAGATGCCGTCCTCCCCGCAGTCAAGCTGGCCTATGCTCTTTTCCCATACCGATGTCAGCTGACCCGTTACGCTTGCAACGCTTCCGTATGCAAAGCTTGAGCGGAAGTTGTTGCCGCCGTATGTGAGTATGCCCTTTTGAGAGGTATACTTGTCCGCTCGGCTAAAGAAAATGCTGTCCTCCCGTGTGTAGGAGCTTACTTGGTCGCGCCGCACGAATATCTCGGAGTGGAAGCCGTTTGAGCTAAGTTCCTCCGCGCTCTGCTGTTTAACGCTGAGTGCGGAATCAAGCTCGGGTGTCGGTGTAGGCAGCGGAGTGGATGTCGGTACGGCGGGCGTTTCCTCAATCTGTCCCGATGGGTTCGCATTCTCCTCTTGTTCAATGTCGCCCGAGAACAAAGCCTTTGCCAAGAAAATAAGTGCGACAATCACGGCCGCAAGAATTATGAGCACCATTATTCTTCGTGCCATATACTTGCGCCTGCGCACGGCGCGATAGCTCGGTCTGCCTGTTTGTTTGCCCATGCCTTCTCCTTTCGCCGCAAAACGCGGTAAACTTCAATAAGTCCTAATCCTCGGTCTCGGCGGGTTCCGCTGTAGGTTCGGGGATCTCGTTGCCGCTTTCAACAAATGTTATACTGCCATTGCCCGTTTCTATTACCATTTCGGGCGTGCAGTAACCAACGGCATAATAATCATCCGCCGCACTGAATGCAAAAAGGCCAACGCCCTTGTCCCCACCCGTGGCCTGTATGGTCACGGTGCCGTATATTTCAACGTCATTAAGCTCTGCACCGTGGTATTCGCCTTGGTTTGTCACGATAAAAGTCGATCCGTCCCGCATGATAAATGTGCCCGTACACTTCAGTGCATTGTAATTTGTCTCGGTTACGGCCTCAAGCTGAGCCCCTTCATGCAAAATGATATCTTCTTCAAATGAATTTATCGCGCTCGTATCTCCGCCGCCGTATGCATATACCGCACAGTTTTCATCAAGTATTATGCTTCGTGCCTTTATTGCACTGCCACGATTGCTTTTTATATAGAATTTGCTGCCGTTGCCGATTTCCACGCCGCCCGCAAAGTCAAGCGCATGGGAAACCGCGTTTATGGCCCCTTGACCCGATAATTCGGCATTGCCAAGACCGCCTATGCCCTCTGCCCCGCCGTTTATATTGACGTTGTCAAGTGTAAGCTTCGCACCGTCATCAAGCCGTATTATGCAATCCGCATTGCCCGATATGGTGTTACCGTTGCCCTGTATGGTCACATGACCGCGCTCCGCACTCAGTGTAAGCATAATATCTTCCATATCGATGGATCGCGCAAGCACGGCCACCTCTCCGCCCGATTCAAAAAAATCAGCCAAGTCGGAGGCACTCGTTATGCCCGCACCGTTTTCCATATCGCCTATGTTTATATGCGGTTCATCCGTTTCACCGCCGCAACCCGCCGCAAATATCAATATTATAAGCGCAAAAAGCGCACAAGCAATCCTTTTCATATTCCTCCACAGCTAAAAATATGGTCACGATTATTTTACCATATGCTTAGGAATAATAAAAGTAAATAACCTATGTCAAGGTCAATAGGCCCTCTGAGATAAGAAACATACGCCTAAAAAGGCACTGTTTGGCCAATCACTTCGTTACTCGGGTCTCGTCATACGGTCCTGTATGGCTTCGCCCTCGTGCCTTGTGTTTGGCACAAACATTGCTCTTTTTAGGTGCATAGCAGTTTTGCGGTAGCTATTTTGTGTCATGACGAAGAAAAAGCGCAGCGAGATACCGGGGCGTATCTTCGAGCATTTTTCTAAAGTCAGGGTGCAAAATAGCACCTCAAAACCGTGTGTTTCTTATCTCAGAGGGTCTTTATCCGCTCCGCTTTTGCGACGGCGGGTATGGTTTTGCCTCATCCGTAAGGCCGAGTATATAATCCGTTGATGTATTAAAAAGTTTGGCTATGCGAATAAGCATATCTATCGGCAGTTGACGCTGACCCGTTTCATATTGCGAATATGTGTTTTGCCTTATGTGCAGTTGCTCCGCAAGCCGCTTCTGCGTAATATCCCTGTCTTCCCGTATATCCTTTAATCGCATAACATACCTCCGTAGTACGTTAAGCATAATAATCTCAATACGAGATAGTGACATTTATCTCATTTTGTGATATTATTCGAGTATACAAGCCTATCGGGAGGTATTCATATGGAAAATAACACTTTTCAGTCTCAAACCGAAGCACAAACCAAGTTTTGCAAATTCTGTGGCAGCAGAATATCCATGGATGCAGTGGTGTGTACGCACTGCGGCCGCCAAGTGGAGGAACTGAAGTCCGCCGCCGCTCCCACACCGCAGGTGATAGTGAACAATACCAACACAAACACTAACGTCAATGCGAACGTCAACGCTGTGGGCTACAAAAAATGCTGTAACAAATGGACGGCGTTTTTCCTCTGCCTGTTCTTGGGCTTTGTCGGCGCGCATAAGTTTTATGAGCGTAAGGTCGGCATGGGCATACTTTACATTTTTACCTGCGGACTGTTTGCAATAGGGTGGATAATTGACCTGATAGCCATTCTCCTAAAGCCCAATCCCTATTATGTATAATTTATAGCATCAAAACGGCCTTCCCGCGTAAGGTTTCGGGAAGGCCGCTCAGAGTGTCGAAAAAGTGGCAACAGCCACTTTTTCGAGTTTTCTCGAGCTTTGCCTCTCACATTCGTTCACGGGCGGCAAAACTCGCAAAGTACGAAAACCTATGGGTTTTCATCCGTTTTGACGCACATGTCGTCAAAGCCGGAATTGAATTAAGGGGCTGCCGCCCCTTAAAAACCCCGCTTCTTTCGATAGACTAATACGGCCTTCCCGCATAAAGCTTCGGGAAGGCCGTATTCATTTTGAGAATGAAGGATTATTCTCAGATATCCTCGTCTTCGTTTTCCTCTATGGGCTCCACCTTAACGCTTACGCTTACAACACGGCGGTTTTGCAGCTTTTTAACCGTTACGGTAAGGTTTTCATACTCAAACGTATCACCGACCTTGGGATAGTCGCCAAGCATTTCTATCGCCCAGCCGCCAACGGTGGCGTTATCGTCGTCAAAGTCGCGGTCGTCTATATCCATTTCGTCAAGGAAATCTTCAAGGCGCATATCACCGTCAACATCGAACGTGTTTTCTCCCGTTTCAACAATTTCAGGCTCAATATCATCCGTTTCGTCCCAAATGTCGCCCACGAGCTGTTCAAGCACATCTTCCATTGTAAGGCAGCCCATCGTTCCGCCGTATTCATCGGTAACTATTACCATGTGGCACTGGCGGCGTTTCATTTCCTTCAGCACGTCATTCAGCGGCATTGTCTTATGCACAAAGTTCACCGGCATAAGTATTTCCCTTATGTCGAATCCGTTCGGGTTCTCCGCAAGATGCTTATAGAAATGGTTAAGGTGCAGTATGCCTATTATGTTATCCACCGTATCCTCATAAACGGGAATGCGGGTGTAACTTGAGGCATTTGCGGTTTCAATGATCTCCTCAAAGCTGTCCTCAATATCTATCGTTACCATGTCAACGCGCGGCGAAATGACCTCATACGCAAGCACATCATCAAAATCAAGCGCACTTTGCAGTAGATCGGCCATGTCCTCGTCAATAACACCCTCATCTTCAACGGTATCGATTATTGTTTCAAGGTCATCCTCTGTTATGGTGTCCGCCGCCTCATTTTCCTCTTTTTTGATAAGCTTATCCACCCCGCCGAGTACCAGTTTTATCACCCACACCACGGGGAATGTGACTATCATAAGTACTTTAAGCGGAACGGCGGCAAGCTTAGCAAAATCAAAGGATATCTGCACTGCTATTATCTTAGGCACTATTTCACCGAATGTAAGTATAATAACCGTCATAATTGCAGTTGCAACGCCCGCGCCCTTATCCCCCATAAGGGATATGGCGATTACGGTTGCAACCGACGACGATGCTATATTCACAAGGTTGTTACCTATGAGTATGGTTATAAGGGCATCATCATAACTATTGTATATTCCGTAGGCAAGCTTGGCTATTTTGCTGCCGTTTTCGGCCTCGGCAGCCTTTTTCAGCCTTATTTCGTTAACGGAGGCGTATGCTATTTCAGACCCCGAAAAGAACGCGGAAAACATTATAAAAATAACTATCGCAATATAATCCCACACGGTAGCCATTATTCTGCCGCCTCCTTATCGTCCTCATCGTATATTTCACCGACAAGCTCCTCAAGTATGTCCTCTATTGTGACTATGCCTATGGTTTGGCCGTTTTTGTCCAGCACAACGGAAAAATGCGTTTTATCGTTGCTCATCGCGGTAAGCAGATCGTCAATGGCAATATCGTCATTTACAAAGTGAACCTTGTCCATAACGTCATTTATGCTTACAGCGGGGTTCTTATAGCGCAAGCGCAGGAATTTTCTTATCTGAACAAGGCCGACCGGCATGCCCTTTTCATTCACAACGGGCAGGCGCGAATGAATATCCTGCTTGATTATTGCCATGGCCTCATCACCCGTCATGTTCAGTTCAAGCTTCACCACCTTGTTCCAAGGAGTAAGCACCTCGCGCACAAACGTGTCCGAAAACTCAAGTGCGCTCTGCACAAGCTCCGCCGTTTCTTCATCAATGTCGCTTTCCTCGGGTATGCTTTCGATAATGTCATAAAGCTCATCCTCCGTCACGGTAGGTGCTTCGGCCTCGTTCTTCTTAAACGGTTTGCTTACGAAGTTGCTTATTGCCGAAAATACCACCGCAAGCGGCCAAAGTATCTTCATAAAAAACAGCAACGAGCCCGCAACGGCCATTGAGAATCGTTCACTGTTGGCCTTTGCAAAGCGTTTTGGGATCATTTCGGACACAAGAAATACCACAAAAGTAGTTACTATTGTGGTAAGCGTAACATAGCTGACGCCCCAAAGCTTGGTTGCCATCAGTGTGGCAACGCTGGCGCAACTTATGTGCATTATGTTGTTGCCTATCAAAAGCGTTGTCAGTGCTTTATCGAAATGATCCAGAATGTACAGCACCCGCTTGGCGCGGCGATCGCCGTCATCGGCATAGCTCATCATGCGTATGCGATTAACGCTGGCAAATGCGATCTCTGTCGCAGCGAAATACCCTCCGCCCAATATAAAGGCGAATATCGCGATAAGGTATCCTATCGGACTCCCATCGTCCATAAAGACGTATCATCCCTTTCATAAAACATTATTTCGAATTATACCACACGCTTTATGCAATATCAATACTATTCGGCAACGGCGTATGCAACTGTCATGCAATCGTCGCTGTTCATGCTCATTGAGCACAGTATAAGCACACCCTCATCCGCGCTTATGTCAATCGCGGCGCCACTGTACTCAAGCGAAAGCGCATTATAGTATTCCGCTCTTGCCGTTTGATCAAGTGACTGTATATTCTCTATAAGTTCATATGCTTCATGCGGAATATAACCCGTTTTGTGCGAAACAAAATCTTCTCCGTTTTCTATGGGCACCGTTTGAAGAGCAAAAACATGATATGTTTGCGCATTTCCGTTCCAGTTCACGCCAAGCGGATAGTTAAGCGTAAACTCCGCTCCGTTAGTCAGCAGATGGTCAAAGCCAAAGTTTTTGCACAGCAGCAGAATCTGTCCGTTTATGCCTTGTCCATCATCGGTAAGCTCGCCGCCAAGCACCTGAACCGAGCCCCATTTTGCCCATTTTCCCGTATAAATGTACTGTGCGTAGTGGTCATGATCATCGCTTGATATTATGGCGTGGGTGTTCCATTGTGCGTGCTCGTCCAACTCCTCGCCCTCATATGGCGTAAACTGCATTATCGAGCCCACAACATTGCCGTCCAAGGATACGGCCTCATCATATTTGCTTTGAAGCTCAGCCTTCACCGTTTCGGATATTTCACTCCCCACGGTGCGCGATTCCACTATCTCGTCACTGAGCGGCGGAACCCTTGTGTTCTCTATACTGAGCGCATCCGCCGCAACGGACGGCTTTTGCGCGTCAAGCAAGGTTTGGTCATCCTCAGCAACAGTACATCCCGAAATGAATGAAATACACAGCAAAAAACTTAAAACATATACCCAAGCCTTCTTTGCCATAATCTGCCCTCCCGTAATCTACATTGATATATATATATCATTTTTGATATCAAAAGTCTATGAACAAACTGTTAATTTTACGGAAAAAGGAGCGTTTGCACGCTCAACAAAATATCGGAGAAGTGGGGTTGTTAAGGGGCGGCAGCCCCTTAATTTGATTCCAGCTTTGACGACATGTGCGTCAAAACGGATGAAAACCAATAGGTTTTCATACTTTG
>CAZTFU010000027.1:0-21354 GCA_964612925.1 uncultured Clostridium sp.
TTAAGTCCTCTTTTTTATGCGGCGCGAAGGATCCTTGCAAGGGCAATCGCATCGGATACGGTAATGCCCTCATGTGCATCGATATAGCAGTTGTCTACTACCACACTTGAAGAGTCAATCTTGCCGACGATGTAGCGGCAAAGCAACACAAGATCCTTTATGTTTATTGCACCATCGCCGTTTACGTCGCCAAGTGAGCTTTCAAGGCCGATGTTTATGTCCGTCTGCACGGGCGGTACGCTCAGCCATTCACTCCATGCGGTTTTATAGCCCGCCTTTTCGAACTTGATGCGCCACCAGCCCTCGGTGGTATCCCATGCGTACTCACCGTCCGCTTCCGTTATTTGCGGGTTTAGCTGATTGTACTCGGCGGCATCCCACACGGTGCCGTATTCGTCATCGGCGGGCGGCGTTGCAAAGAAGGTTTCATAATCATCGTTTTTACCGTCATACTCAATGCCGTATATGGTTGCCGTAACGCCCGCAAGCTTTTCGCCCGTTGCCAAATCGTAAACGTAGCCGCTCGGGTCGATAAGCCATTTCAGGTATGACCCCTTGCCGCCTGCGAGATAGTAGGCCGTTGCATCGTCAAGATAATCTTCAAGCAGATTTGCTGCCATTTTCAGCACTACACCCGTGAGTGCTGCCGCAACGGGGTGACCCGTGCCCTTTAATATGGCAGGCGCGGCAAGGGCGGCCAATCTGAGCACACCGTCCGCAACGTAGCCCCAGCGCAGAGTGTCCAACTGTTTCAGTGCATATTGCTTATCATCTGCGGAAAGCGTGGTTGAATTGGTTATGCTGTTTTCGGCTTCGCTAAGTTCGTTGCTCCATTCGTATGCCTTTATAACTATCTTGCCCGCGCTTGCGACGGTACCAACGGCCGTATAGCAATCCTTATACGCCATGGCGGGTGCCGCATACTCGTTCAACCCGTATGCAAAAACCGCCTTTGTGAAGACCGTTGTGAAGGTTTTCTTTAATGGATTAAAGAAAACATATGCAAATGTTTCGGGAGCCGTGCGCACTACCGTAACGCTTTCACCCAAGTTTTCTGCAGCTACGTCCGAAACGTTGGATACGGCATTATCGACATATTCATCGTTAAGATCGTCAACGAGGACCTTATACATCTCAAGAACTTTCTCAACTGTAAGAAAAGATGCGTCCCTTGCCGATGCCGGCTCGACTTCCTGTGCAGGCTCACCCAAGAGCAGTGCGCGAACGTCGTCAATGGTAAGATCATCGTAGCTTTCAACCTCGGCCACAGTGCCGTCCTCAAGCGTTATGGTAGCCTTGTAGGAATCGTCTGTACAGTATTCTTCATCCTCGACAACGGTTGCGTTGCGCCATTTGTCGGCAAGCTCACTGTTTTCAACATCGTTTGCGCGATCCTCAACCGTATATATGGTGGTGTAGCCGACGTGTACACTGCCGGGGACATATGTATGGTTCGAATCAAAGAAGCCCTCCGCCACATATTCGCCGGGATTACCCGTGGGTGTGGCGTTCATGCGCTTGTCAACGCCGTTTCGTGTGCTTATGACGAACACCTGCCCAAGATCCTCATAATTATCGAATGTAATAACGAACTTCAGCGGCTTACTCGGGTTTATCATGTTGGTGAGCACTTCACCTTCAGTATTCAAAAGGTCAAGCTGCTGAGTCGAATGAGCGGTATAGTAAAGCATAAAGCCCGTCAAGCGCGGCTCGTTACTGCTGTATTTAAGGTCACGACTTACCTCGGAAGAACCGTCCGAATTCTTTACGGTAATGGTGTAGCGTGTCCCGTCCACAGCTTCAAACGGGAATGAAAGCGAAGCGGAATATGTGCCGTCCTTAAGCGCGGTGGTTGAGCCCGCAAGCGTATCGTTAATATAGAAGGTGAGCTTTTCACTGCGCTGTGCAAAGCCCGAAACGTTAAACGTGGTCGAGGTTATAAAGCTCTGCGAATCCATTGTAAGCAGAGGCGAATCGATGCTTGCAAAGGCGAACGCTTCGCTTACGGAACTGCCGTCCTTTGTGTATACAAACTGTGCAAGTGCCGAAACAAGCCCGCCTTCCGTCGGGACGACGTAAAAGGTTATGGTACCCTCATTTTCGCTTACGCTGAGCGTGAGCTTGTTGTTCGACAAGACGGAGTACTGCACTTTGCCGTTCACCGTGACTGAGCCGCTGACAAGGTCAACGTTCGACAGGAACGTCAACACTATCTTTTTATTGCTGATTTGGTCACGTTCGCTTTCAAGCACGGAATAATTAAGCGTAAACGGTATTGCCGCGTTCGATGCGGAGGATGTGCGCGTGGAATAGAAATTCGTGGCGCTCATATCAATTGCGTAATTTGCATAATCCGCAGGATCGACATCAAGCAGCGTATAGGGTATCTCATTGGTGTACGCATACACAAACGCAAGGCTTAAATATTTGCAGTAAAGCGTAAGTGCGGTGCAGTTAGTGAATGCGCCGTCGGCAATGGTCGTGTTGGGGGAAGGAATAGTTACCCTTTCAAGCACCGTGCAACCGCGGAACGCATTTGCGCCTATGGTTTTAAGGTCGGAAGAGAAGTTTACATATTTAAGCGCGGTACAGTTTTCAAACGCACAAGAACCGATGGTTTTCACTGTGGCGGGTGCGTTTACGTTTGCAAGCGATGTACAGCCGTAGAATGCATAGTTTGGTATATCCTCCACACCGATGGGAAGAATTATGCTCGTAAGGCGGGTACACTTGCTAAAACAGCTGTCACCGAGCGAAGTAACGCTTGAGGGTATGGAAATTCCCGATATGCCTGCACTGTAGAAAGCAAAAGACCTTATCGTCGTAACGGTAGAGGGTATGCTTACACTTCTGAGTGAGGCACAGCCGGCAAATGCATTCCTTGGGATTTCCGTGGCTCCTTCGGGAATGGCGATGCTTGTAAGTGCGGCGCAATCGTAAAACGGGCTCAGTATGTCGACATTGTAGTAATCAATGTTGTTTATGTTGTAAACCGCGTTCCAATTCTTAGAAAGGGTAACGCTTGAAAGCTTGGGGTTGCTTGCAAAGCTCATCGTGCCGAGTACGGTAACGGAGTCGGGAATAACAACGCTTTCAAGTGAGGTGCACTTTTGAAATGCGTATGCCTGTATTACGGTAAGTGTATCGGGGAGGGTTACTGAAGTAAGCGAGATACAGCCTGAAAATGCGTACTTGGGGATTGTTGTTATGCTCTCGGGAATAACAATGCTTGTAAGATTGGAACAACAGTCAAAGCAGTTTACATCGAGTGCGGTAACGGAGGAGGGTATGGTGATCTCCGTTATGCCCGTGCCGTAGAAGGCATACATATTTATTGCCGTAACGGTGGAGGGAATGCTTACGCTTTTAAGCGAAGTACAGCCGTTGAATGCATTTGCGGGCACTACGGTTGCGCCCTCGGGAATTACAATGCTTGTAAGCGCGGCACAATCGTAGAACGGACTTTGGAAGCCTGAATTGTAAACGATGTTATTGTAATTGGTGGTATACGTCCAGTTCTTTGAAAGGGTAACGCTTGAAAGCTTGGGGTTTGAAGCAAAGCAGTACGTGGAAAGCGTTGTAACGCTGTCGGGAATGACAACGCTTTCAAGTGATGTACACTTATAAAATGCGTAGCACTGAATCTCCGTCAGCGTATCGGGGAGGGTTACTGAAGTAAGCGAGATACAGCCCGAAAATGCGTACTTGGAGATTGTCGTTATGCTCTCGGGAATAACAACGCTTGTAAGATTGGAACAACTGTCAAAGCAGTTTACACCGAGTGCGGTAACGGATGAGGGTATGGTGATCTCCGTTATGCCCGACTTCAAAAAAGCATATCTGCTTATTGTTGTTACGGTTGAAGGTATAGTAACACTTGTGAGTGCGGTGCAGTTACTAAAGGCGTTGTTGGGGATTGTCACCATGCCTTCGGGAATAGCGATGCTTGTCAGCGCGGCACAATCGTAAAACGGGCTCACTAAGTTGATGTCGTCGGAAGCATTGTTGTATATATTGTAAACGGCATTCCAGTTCTTTGAAAGAGTAACGCTTGAGAGCTTTGGGTTGCTTGCAAAGCTCATCGTGCCGAGCACGGTAACAGAGTCGGGAATAACAACACTTTCAAGTGAGGTACACTTTTGAAATGCGTATGCCTGTATTACGGTAAGTGTATCGGGAAGGGTTATTGAAGCAAGGGAGGTACAGCCCGAGAATGCGTACTTGGGGATTGTTGTTATGCTCTCGGGAATAACAATGCTTGTAAGACAGGTACAACTGTCAAAGCAGTTTACGCCGAGCGCGGTAACGGATGAGGGTATAGTGATCTCCGTTATGCCCGTGCCGTAGAAGGCATACATATTTATTGTCGTAACGGTGGAGGGAATGCTTACGCTTTTAAGCGAAGTACAGCCGTTGAATGCATTTGCGGGCACTACGGTTGCGCCCTCGGGGATTTCAATGCTCGTCAAAGAGGCGCATTTATAAAACGGGCCCTGAAAGCCTGAAGAGGTAATATTATTATAGTAATTGGTGGTATACGTCCAGTTCTTTGAAAGGGTAACGCTTGAAAGGTTCGGATTTTCCGCAAAGCAGAATGTTGAAAGTGTTGTAACAGAGTCAGGTATGACTACGCTTTCAAGTGACGTACACTTATAAAATGCGTAGCACTGAATCTCCGTCAGCGTGTCGGGGAATGTTACGGAAGTGAGCGTGCCGTTGCCACTGAAAGCGTTTTTGCCTATTACGGTAACGGTATAACCGTCTATGGTTTCGGGTATGACCACTTTCGTGTCCGTGCCGATATAGGCGGTTATTTTGGCGCATGTGTCGTTTATTACGTCATATGTATAGTCGCCCGATTCGCTGAGCGTGGCGGCAGACGAAAACGTGGCGTAATCCGCATCTGCGGTAGTGCTTTCCTGCGGCTCTTCCTCGAAAGTCGGGCCGACGGCAGGAGTGGGATTCGCTTCTTCTGCGGGCGCTTCAATCGAATCGTTCTCGGCGGGAAGCTCTGCGGGGTCGGACACTACGTTGTCATTTTCCCGCAGGGAAAGTCTATACTCGTTAATGCCTTGTGCAAGTGCGTCCATAGGCATACTGTAACACAGCATGAACGCAATAAGCAGCAGACAAACGGATCTTTTGAAAATGTTGACAGGGGACATTGTGATACCTCCAAGAATACTCTGCATGGCAATTATACAATAAACATATTTGATTTTCCACACCAAAAAGAAGGGGAAGCTTGTTTAGCCTCCCCGATTGCATCGCTATTCCTCTCTTTTTGCATTCCTTATTGCGGAAAAGCTTGTATAATCATTCAAAAGCTCATTAACTTGCTGCTGAAAATCGCGTACCTCGTCTTTTAGCTGCACCGCCAGCAAGGACACAAGCGCATTTGCCATTACCATTGCCGCCGTGTAGGAATTGTAGTGTATCGGCGTATCCGTGGCACAGGCGAGCGAAACGGTAGCATAGTTTGCCACGTCGGACACTATGCGGTCGGTTATGCATATTATGGGGTTGCCTTGCTTTGAAAGCTGTTCCGCAAGAAACGGAATGCGGTTGTTCTTCCTGCGCGGGAAGGATACTATTATAAACGTGTCAGTAGGCTTTATTGCGGAAAGCATTTTCGTTATGAATATTCTGCTGTCTATATCGAATACTTCCGTTTCTATTGCAAGCACGCTCAGCCTGCTTTGCAAAAACGGCAACAGCGATTTTGATACGCCCTGAGCCGCAAGGTAAACGCGCTTACTGTTTTTTAATATATCAACAGCGTGATACAGCTCCGCATGGTCAAGCGCCTCAAACGTTGTGCTTATGTTTTGTATATCCGCACGGACTATCTGCTCAATCATGTTTTCGTCATCGTTGTGCAGGTCATCCAGTGCCGTAACAAGCTTTTGCCCCGGGGAAACACGCTTGCGAATGAAAAGCTGCAACTCCTTTTTAAGCTCTATATAGCTTTCCAAGCCTATTTTTTCGACAAAGCGTAATACCGATACAGGTGAAGCGTTTGCCGCCGCACTGAAGTCCTTAAGAGACTGGAAACATGCCTTTTCGGGGTTTTCCATAATATAATTGCTTATGCGTTGTTGAGTTTTACTCAGTTCATCGTATTTTTCGTTTATGATCTGTATAACGTCCATTGTATGTTCCCTCCAACATATTACGAATCTATATTAAACTAAAAAATATACTTTTTCAACAAAATGATAATAAATGCTTGACACGAGTTTGCCGCCCTGTTTATAATGAAATTGCTCGAGGGACAAATTGCATCGTCCACACGGCGGTTCAAATAAACGAAACGGCAAATGAGGCCGCAAGAAGCACCGCCCCAACGAGCATCGGCGCAGTACACGGCTTTGATTCGGCCTTGTCCTGCAAGTATTCATAGTAACTCTTGACCTGTTGTTGAGGGTTTTCATCGTCCTCATCAATCGCCTTGGGCTTTACGGCACGCTCCTTCTTGCCTTTGCTTATCACCTGACTTATGCGAAGATGGGAGTAAAGGAAGGAGTCAAACGGGCCAAGCCGCTTCAGCAGATAAAAGATGCCTACCATCAGGGCACCCATTCCGCCGAAGAACAGCCCGTTGGCTACCCTATGTGCAACGCTGCTTGCATGAATAAAAACGGCAGCAGCAATGCCAAGCACGGCGGCAATGATGCACGGAAGCAAAAATTGTTGAAACGTAAGCTTTTTCATTAAAAATACCTCGTGACTTTTTCTGCATTATATCAGGGCTGTTGCGGGTATGTCAAATGCTTTAACGGTTTAGAGTATAAAAGTTTTTGGGCGTAAAGCCCGCAATATTAAAAGGAAAAGGAAGGACAGAAAAATGAAGAAACGTGTTGTATCACTCATACTGATGCTTGCATTGGTACTAAGCATTATCGGCGGATGTTCCCCCACCGTAAGTGACGATCCCGATCCGGTCAACAGCCCAGATCAGACCGAGAATCAGCCGCAGGCGGATGCTTCTGCCGAACCTGAGGGCAACAAGCCCTACGGCACACTGAGAATGTACACTACCACCGAGATCACCACACTGAATCCGCACGAGAACATGGACTCCGACGCGGAAACCCTTATAAAGGGCACTTTGCTCAAGCCCTTTGAGGAGGTTCCCACCGAGGACGGTTCAACATCTCACTATGTGCCGGAACTTGCCGCGGAGCTGCCCACACCGCTCAACGAGGAGCAGACCGAATGGACATTCCCCATAAGGCAGGACCTTTACTGGGAAAACGGAGACCATATAACGGCAGAGGACTTTGTTTATTCCATGAAGATGGTGCTTGACCCGCTGCTGCTTACATCTCGCGGCGCAAGCGTCGCAAGCGACTATATAACCGTCGTAAATGCGGAAGCGTATATGTCTCAGGCTTCAACCGGCGTTGCCGTTGACTGGGAGGACGTAGGTATAGAGGCCACGGACGAATACACGATAAAGATCACCTGCGAATCTTATGCCGAACAGATCGACGTTATTCGCCAGTACGGCCGCAAATGGTGCGGCTTGGTAAACAAGGATCTGTACGAATCCTGCATGAGCGAGGACAGAACATCCTGCACATACGGCACTTCGCTTGATACCTATATGAGCTGCGGCATGTTCCGCCTGACGGACTTCCAGCCGGGCGTATCGTATACCATGGAACGCAGTGACGAATACTTTGATCAGGAGCTTATAAAGATAGAGGCTTACAACCTGCGCGTTGTCAAGGATTCCAATACCGCGCTTGAGCTTTTCCTCAACGGTGAGCTTGACAAGGTGAACCTTAGCGCGGCCGCAAAGGAACAGTATGAGGATGACCCGCGCATACTGCAATCCCCAGCAAGCACGGTCAGCGTAATGTCACTGAACCGCATCAATACCAATCAGAACGGTATACTCGGCAATCTGAACTTCCGCAAGGCATTGTTCTATGCGGTGGACAGAGAAACCATTGCAAAAATGGTAAAGGGCATACCTGCAAATTATATACTCGGCCAGAAAGTGCTGGGCAATGTTGAAACGGGTGAAAAGTACCGTGATCTTGCCGCAAGCCAAGCTTATCTTGCGGACAACTATGCATATGATACCGAACTTGCCAAGCAGTATTATGAAACCGCACTTGCCGAATGCGGCATAGGCGAGGTCACGCTTGAGCTTATCTACAATGAATCCTCGGACAATCTGAGAACGGCTGCGGAATATCTCGAACAGGCTCTGCCGCAGATACTCGGTGACAGCTTCAAAATAGAGCTGAATCCCATGGAGAAGAACCTTGTTAAGCAGCAGCGCAAGGCGTGGAAGAAGGGCGACACCAACAGCTTTGAACTCAGTTTCAGCAGCTGGGATACAAGCTCATTGTGCCCGTGGAACGCTATGAAGGTATACTGCTCATGGTACAGCAGCGGCACCGATCCGATACTCAGCGACGAATTTGACGAGCTTTGGGATCTTGCAAATAACAGCCGCGAGGCCAAGGAGGACCTTGAATACAGGCTCAGCCTTACACAGCAGATGGAGAAGATGGCCTTAGATGACGTGTTCGTTGTCCCGATGTATGAGGTGCCCACATATTCACTGCTGAACGAGCGCATAACGCTGCCGTTTGACCACTATGTACCCGGTTACGGGTGGGGCACGCTCTACTGCACCATAAGTGAATAAGCATATTAAAGGATAGACTGTGCTTTGGCGAACACCGCTTCGCCAAAGCATTTTGGAAAAAACCGAAACGACCTGCCGCAGCGCGAGCAAAACGGCGTGACTGCGGCGGCATATTCGAAATTATTGCCAATAATTGTATAAGCATAACAGGAGGAGCGTAATCCGACATGATTAAATATACCATGCAGCGTTTGGTGGCGATGCTTATTACGCTGTTTATAATAATGACATTGGGCTTCATGGTTATCCGGCTCATGCCGGGCGGCCTTTATGATGACGATGTTGATATGTCAGAACAACAGCGGGCCATACGCGAAGCAAAATATCATCTTGATGAACCGATACCGTTACAGTATTTATATTTTCTAAAGGGCGTTGTAACCGAGTGGGACTGGGGCGTTTCGCTCAAGGTCGCCATAAACGTGCCCGTTTGGGACGTGCTTAAGACCAAAATACCGATAACGCTGTACATAAACTTCTTTTCGTTGCTTATCTCATTGCCGCTTGGCATAGCGTTCGGCATAGTGGCGGCGGTTAAAAAGAATTCATTCATGGATTATGTGGTATCGTTTTTTGTGGTGCTGTTCATATCCGTGCCGTCGTTTGTTTTTGCAACGCTGTTGCAGTATTTTGTGGCATTCAAACTGGGAGCGTTTCCTATTATATTTGACAGCTCTGCAGAAGGAATGGCAAAACTGCAAAGCTTGCTTTTGCCAATAATCGCACTTTCACTTGGACCCATTGCCCGCGTTACCCGCTATTTGCGTGCGGAGCTTGCCGAAACGCTGAATTCGGACTTTATGCTGCTTGCACGCACAAAGGGACTTACTTCGCTAAGGTCAACGTTGCACCACGGCATACGCAATTCGCTTTTGCCGCTTTGCAATATTATCATACCGATGTTTACGCACATAATGGGCGGCAGTCTTGTTGTGGAAACCATATTTGCAATTCCGGGCATGGGCGGCATATTGGTAAAATCCATAAACGCATCGGACTATTATCTTACGCTCGGCGCACTGATGTTCTTTACGATAATATCGTTGCTTACAACGTTTATCGTGGATATGTCATACGGCATAGTTGACCCAAGAATTCGCATGGGAGGTAAAAAGGAATGAAGTTTTATTCACCCGATCTGCCTGAATTCCAAAACATTCAAACCGAAAAGTTGCGGCTTGTTCAGTTTGAGGAAGAGATAAAGGATGAAGCATTCAAGCATAAACCAATAGGCTTTTTCAAGGATGCTGCAATAAGGTTCTGCAAAAGCAAGGTTTCCATAATAGCCCTTATAGGCATATTTATAGTACTGTTACTGGCGATATTCGGCCCGAACATGAACGAACACGGTTACAACGAACAGAATCCCGACCTAATAAATATGCCGGCAAAAATACCCGCGCTCGCACAACTCGGCATATTTGACGGCGGCCGTTGGCTGCAAAATCGCCGTGTGGACACGCTGGAGAATACGGAAAAGTACCCCGAAGGATGCATACTCAAGACCAAGAATTACCAAACGATACAGGGCGTTGAAGTCTGTGACGTGAAGGTGGATTACTATAAATACATGGGTCTTGATGATGATTTCTGCTTCTGGATGGGAAGCGATTATCTTGGCCGCGACCTTTGGACAAGGATGTGGCGCGGTGCGCGTGTGTCACTGCTGATAGCGTTTTTGTCCGTTGCATGTAACATCACCATCGGCCTTATATACGGTTCCATAGCCGGTTACTACGGCGGCAAAGCGGACATGATAATGATGCGCATTGCGGAAATAATAGGCGCATTCCCCGAGGTGGTCGTGGTAACGCTGTTCATACTGTTCTTCGGCACGGGACTTGTTTCAATAATACTTGCGCTTGTGGTGCAAAACTGGATAGGTACCGCCAAGATGATACGTTCGCAGTTTTACCGTTATAAGGGCAGTGAATATGTGCTTGCGGCAAGGACGTTGGGCGAACCCGACAGGTCGCTTATATTCCGCTACATTTTGCCCAATTCCATAGGCCCCATAATCACCCGCGCAATGATAGCCATTCCGAGTGCCATATTCACGGAATCGTTCCTTGCGTACATCGGTCTTGGCATAAGGGCACCCGAATGTTCGATAGGCGTTCTGCTTTCACAGGGACAGCAGGTCATGATGCAGTTCCCGATACAGGTATTCTTCCCCGCGGTGGTAATAAGCATACTGATGATATCCTTCAACATGCTTGCCAACGGACTTAGGGATGCATTTGACCCGACCCAGCGTGGTGCATAAGGAGGAGGAGCGACAATGGAAACCATTCTTTCTGTAAAAAACTTGAGCGTTTCGTTCAACGCATTTGCGGGTACGGTATATGCGGTAAGGGATGTAAGCTTTGACCTTCACCGCGGCGAAACGCTTGCAATAGTGGGCGAAAGCGGTTCGGGAAAATCCGTAACGACAAAGGCCATACTCGGCATTTTGCCCAAAAACGGCCACATAGACGAAGGCCAAATCGAGTTTAAGGGCAACGACCTTGCAAAGTATAAGGAAAAGGATTTTTACGATGTGCGCGGCAAGCAGATATCGCTTGTGTTTCAGGATCCGCTTTCGGCACTGAATCCCATAATGAAAATAGGCAAGCAGATATCCGAGGTGCTTATTTATCATGACAACATGAGTAAAGATGCCGCAAAAAAGCGCGCACTTGAATTGATGCACGCCGTTGGCATACCCGAACCCGAATTAAGGTACGATCAATACCCGTTCCAATTTTCGGGAGGTATGCGCCAAAGGATAGTTATAGCTATTGCGCTTGCGTCAAACCCCGAAATACTCATATGCGACGAGCCAACTACCGCACTTGATGTTACGATACAGAGCAAGATACTTGACCTTATAAACGACATCAAGAAAAAGAATAACTTATCGATAATATTTATAACTCACGATCTCGGCGTGGTTGCGAACATGGCGGACAGGGTTGCGGTAATGTATGCGGGACAGATAGTTGAATACGGCACAAGCCGCGAAATATTCTATGAACCTGCGCACCCGTACACATGGTCATTGCTTTCCGCAATGCCTGACCTTAATACAAAGGAAACGCTGTTCAGCATACCCGGTGCGCCGCCGAACATGCTGAACCCGCCAAAGGGCGACGCCTTTGCCGCACGAAACAAATGGGCACTTGAGCTTGATTTTGAAGAACAGCCGCCGTACTTCAGAATATCGGATACGCATTATGCGTCCACATGGCTGCTGCACCCGGACGCTCCAAAGGTGGAAATGCCTGAAATTCTCAAAAACAGAATACAGAGAATGAAGGAGGACAATGGTATAAATGGATAGCAATATTGAAAATCGCCCCCTGCTTGAGGTTAAGAACCTTAAAATGCACTTCATCACCAAAAAACGCGGCAGAAAAACCACGGTAAAGGCCGTTGACGATGTCAGCTTTGACGTTATGCGCGGCGAGATATTCGGCCTTGTGGGTGAATCGGGCTGTGGCAAGACCACGACCGGCCGAACGATAATACGCCTTTATAACCCGACCGCGGGCGAGGTATATTACGATGGCAGATTGATATCGGGAAAGCTGAGTAAGGATGATAGAAAATACATAACCGATAACATCGCCATGATATTTCAGGATCCGATAGCATCGCTTAACCCGCGCATGACGGTTGAAGAAATAATAGGCGACGGGCTTAAACGCCGCGGCATGAAGGATGCACAGCAGCGGCACGAGCGCGTGGTGGATATGCTGCAGCATGTCGGCCTTGTCGGAGAACACGCAACGCGCTATCCGCATGAGTTCAGCGGCGGACAGCGGCAGAGGATAGGCATTGCGAGGGCACTTGCGGTGAACCCGACTTTTATAATAGCGGATGAACCCGTATCCGCACTGGATGTAAGCGTGCAGGCGCAGATAATAAACCTTATAAACAAGCTGAAAAACGAATTCGGCCTAACGATACTGTTTATTGCGCATAACCTTAGCGTTGTAAAGTATTTCTGCGACAGGATAGGCGTTATGTATTACGGCAAACTGGTTGAAGTGGCGGATTCCGACATGCTGTTTGAAAACCCCGTGCATCCGTATACACGTTCACTGCTTTCGGCAATACCGCAACCCGACCCGATAAGCGAAACGAAGCGTGTAAAGATATCCTACGACCCGTCAATGCACAATTATGACGAAAACAACAAACCATCCTATCATTATATAAATGACAGGCATAAGGTGTATTGTTCGGATGACGAGTTTAA
The DNA here is from genome assembly GCA_964612925.1 of uncultured Clostridium sp. Lineage (GTDB taxonomy): Bacteria > Bacillota > Clostridia > Christensenellales > CAG-138 > Phil1. The sequence continues at coordinate 12,912 of CAZTFU010000027.1, forward strand.
GGCATGGTACGGCGAGGGGCACGCAGCGGGCAACGACTGCGCCGCGGCGACGGAGGATGAATAGCATGGAACAAAACAATATTGAACTGAAAAAATACCGTATCGGCCAAGGCAGTCCGTCAATAGTAATAACGGCGGGCCTGCACGGCAACGAACAAACGGGAATGTACACGGCGGAGCTTGTTTGGCAAAGACTGCAAAACGAATGCGTAAAGGGTAAAATATGCATTTACCCGATGTGCAATCCCACGGCGGCAATGGCAAGGCAACGCCGCGCTCCCGAGGATAACTTGGACCTGAACAGAACATTTCCCGGTTCTTATGAAGGGAGCCATACGGAACGGCTTGCAAGATATATATGGGATAATATCGCGGGATACGACTACGTTTTGGATCTGCACTGCTGCGGACTTTACGGCACCACATACGGCATGCATTATTTCGATAAATATGCATTTGCACCCGAACTTTGCCGCGCCATAGGGGTGAGGAATGTTATATGCTCCAAGGGTACACGAGGTCAGCTCTATATAGAATCCTGCGAACGGCGCAATCAAAAGGGATTGCTTGTGGAACTACCGGGCGGTCAACCGGGCGGCGTAATAAACGAAACGGCCGCGCTTGAAATGGCGGACAAGGTTATTGCATACCTGAAAAACATAGATATTATCGATGGCGAAAAGAATGTGACCGAATCGTTTGCGCTGTTCGGAATGCGCACACAGCTGAAGGCCGCGCATGACGGAATAGCAAGACCCGTGAAATCGGCGGGGGATTTGGTCAAAAAGGGCGATGTGATAGCCTATCTTGACAATGAAGCAATATGTGCGCCCGATGACGGAATAATCGCGAGCGCGGCACCGCTGAGGTTTGTATTTGAAGGGGATGACGTTATTCGGTTTGCACCGAAAACGGAATTGCCGAACATTGAATGACTGCACGGAAAGGAGCACGAAACATGATCCTGATAAAAAATGCGAACGTATATGCACCCGAACCGCTTGGCATGAAGGATGTTCTGCTGAGCTTTGACAGAATAGTTGCCGTTGACGACCACATTGATTGTACCCTGCCATATACGGAGGTATTTGACGCAAACGGCATGATACTTACGCCCGGATTTATAGATCAGCACGTTCACCCAACGGGCGGCGGAGGCGAGAGGGGACTGCATTCGCGTACGCCCGAACTTGTGTTTTCAAAGGTGGTCGAAGCGGGCGTTACAACGCTTGTGGGTCTGCTCGGCACGGACGGAATAACCCGCAGTATAGATGCACTGCTGTCAAAGACAAAGGCACTTAACAATGAGGGCATAACGGCATTTTGCCTTACGGGTTCGTATGCGTACCCATCGACAACGCTCACGGGCTCCGTTATGCGCGATATCGTCATGCTTAACGAGGTGATAGGCTGTAAGCTTGCTTATTCCGACAACCGCGGCAGCCACCCGACACGGGAGGAACTTATTCGCCTTGTGTCGGATGTTCGCGTGGCGGGGCTTATAGGCGGAAAACCGGGTGTGCTGCACATTCACTTGGGCGCGGACAAACAGGGAATAGAGCCCATAATGGATATAGTGCGCACAACGGATATTCCCGCATGGCATTTTAGACCGACACATATGGCAAAGCACCCCGAACAGGCGGCAGAATTCACCCGCATGGGCGGATATGCGGACTTTACCGCAAGCACAAGGCTGCCGAGCGTGTTCGAAAAAATATGGGACAGGCTTGACCGTAGGTTTGTAACGATGAGTTCCGATTCAAACGGAAGCGCCCCCAAGTGGGATGCCGCGCATGAAAACATAATTGGAATGGGCGTTGGCAAGATGACGATGCTGTTCGATACGGCGCGCAACATGGTAAAGCAAGGACTTGCACTTGAAGATGTACTGCCGCTGATAACAAGCAACGCTGCCGAGGCACTGCAACTTTACCCGCGCAAGGGAAAAATAGCCGCGGGAAGTGATGCGGACATTGTGTTGCTTGATGATGAACTGCGTATAGACAGCGTGTTTGCAAAGGGCGTTAAGCTGATGGAGCACAAAAACATACTTGTGCGCGGCATGTATGAGGAATAAAATATAGGGTAACAAGTCGCTTTTAGAAAGGGGATACCACATATGCTGCTTATAAAGAACGCACACATCAAAACCATGGTCGGAGAGGACATTGCAAACGGGCAAATTCTTTGCGATAACGGAAAGTTGCTTGCCGTGGGCGTGAATGTTGACGCTCCGTCCGATGCGCAGGTGATAGATGCCGAGGGTCGCCTTGTTACACCCGGAATAGTTGAGGCTCACTGCCATACGGGTGATTCCGCACGCGCAATAGGCTCATCCGCAGACCATAACGAAAGGACGGACCCGCTTACGCCGCAGCTTAGAATAATGGATTCATTCAACCCGTATGACCCTCAGCTTAGGCGGGCGATAAAGGCAGGCGTTACGAGCGGCGTTACCGCACCGGGCAGTGCGAACATAATAGGCGGCACGGCGATGGCGGTAAAATTCGTTGGCAGGCGGGTTGAGGATATGATAATAAAGGAACCTGCGGCCATGAAGATAGCATTCGGCGAAAACGCAAAGCGCGTATACGGTTCGGAACTGAAAAAATCCCCCGTAACACGCATGGCCATTGCCGCAATGCTGCGTGAGATCCTTTACAAGGCCAAATATTATATGGAAGCAAAGGAAGCCGGCAAGGAACCCGCATTCGACATGAAGCTTGAAGCACTTATTCCCGTGCTTAAACGCGAAATACCCCTGAAGGCCCATGCGCACCGCGCGGATGACATATTCACGGCGATACGTATTGCGAAGGAATTCAATCTGCGCATGACGCTTGACCATTGCTCCGAGGGTGCAAAGATAGCCGATATCCTTGCAAAGGAAGGTTATCCCGCATTCGTGGGGCCGAATTCGGGCGGAACTCCGACTAAGACAGAAGTTGCTGAAAAACGCTTTGACACACCTGCGATTCTGCAAAAGGCGGGCGTGCCGTTTGCAATAATAACGGATGACCCCGTTATAACGATAGAGGCGTTGCCGCTTAGCGCGGGACTTGCCGTGCGCCACGGTTTGAGCGAGGAGGAAGCATGGAAGGCCATAACCATATATGCCGCAACATATACTGATATTGCGGACAGGGTGGGCAGCCTTGAGGTCGGCAAGGATGCAGACATAGTCATATGGAACGGCAACCCGCTCAGAGACGTGCAGGCAACGGTGTACAAAACAATAGTTGACGGAAACGTTGTGTATACCGAGGGCGAAGAATAAAACGTGAAGGGAGGGCTAAGACCCTCCCCATTTTCCTCGCCTTATTCTGCCCCCTTGATTTTTTTAAGTTATATGCTACAATATATGAAGATTAATGATTATGGAGGTATTCCCCATGGCTTACAAGATAACTGATGCATGCATTTCCTGCGGCGCCTGTGCCGATGCTTGCCCCGTTGGAGCAATCACCCAGGGCGACGATAAGTATCAGATCAATCCCGACGTGTGCGTTGAGTGCGGCGCATGCGAAGGCAGCTGCCCCGTTGGCGCTCCTCAGCAGGACTGATTAAAAACCTTTAAGCGAGGATAGACCCTTCCAATGAAAAAAGGGAGGGTCTTTTCTGTACCTGATGTGCGGCAAAGCAAGGCCGTATGAGTCAAGAACTACATATTATATATGGAAACAAAAGCCTTTAACGGAAACAAAAAATATATCGGCATATTGCTGATGCTTGCCTGTGCGCTGCTTTGGAGCGCGAATGGTCTTTGTATAAAGCTTACACCGTGGAACTCCATGGTGCTTGCGGGCTGGCGCGGCTTTGCGGGTGCGATAACGCTGTTTATTGCGATGAAGCTGCTTAAAATGAAGATTAGCATAAACGTGCGCACGGTGCTTATAGGCATATGCGTGTGTGCAACGGGCTTTCTTTATATAATAGCCAATCGATTGACCACTGCGGCCAATGCAATAGTGCTGCAATACACATCCCCGGTGTGGCTTGTTGTGCTGAGCATGGTATTTTTTAAGAAAAGGTACAGGTGGCTTGACTATGCGGCGGCATTGCTTACGGTCGGCGGCATTGCGCTTTTCTTCATGGATCAGCTTGGCCTTGGCGGTGCGCTCGGCAACATCATTGCGGTGATAGACGGGTGCAGCCTTGGCGCGGCATATTTGCTGATGGGCGAAAGCGAGGGCGGCAACCGCCTTTCGGGTACGCTTGTCGGCCTTGTGCTTATGGCGATAGTCGGCATACCGTTCACGGCCGTTTATCCGCCCGATGTAACGGTGACATCCGCGGTAATGGTGGCGGTAATGGGCATATTCATGCTGGGACTTCCGTATGCACTCTACAGTGTGGCAATAAACTATTGTCCGCCGCTCGGGTGTGTGCTGATAAGCTCTATAGAAATCGTGCTGAATCCCGTGTGGGTATGGCTCGGCACGGGCGAAATGCCTGATACATTCGCACTTATAGGCAGTGCGGTGATACTTATAACGGTTACGCTTTGGTGTGCACTCGGCGGTGCACAGGAAAAGAAGATAAAAGCCTAAATTGCGTCAATACCCGTTCGCGTGCGGAAAGCGGGCGGAGTATATATAAATCTTATTAAGAAAGGTTGTGTTATTTTGAAACTCACAGGCAAAAGCCTGCGAAGGGATTTTGCGCGGTTTGTATCCGCTACTACCGCGTCACTGATGGTATTCTGCTTATACTCCGTTGTGGACGGACTTATGGTCGCACACGGCGTTGGCGAATACGCTATGAGCGCAGTAAACCTTGCGCTTCCGTTTACCAATATGCTGTTTGCCATTGCGGTCACGTTCGCGGTGGGCACAAGCACGATAATCGCAATTCATATTGCGCAGAAGAAAAACCGTGAAGCGGATGAGCTGCTTTCGCAAAACCTTGTCGTGCTTACGGTAATAGGTGCCGTTATAACGGCCGCCGTCATGATATTCACGGAGCCCGTTGCGCGGCTTCTCGGTGCAAACGAGATAACCCTTGAATATACCGTTGACTATCTTAGAGGCCTTGCACCGTTCAGCATCTTCTTCCTTTTATCCTATAATCTTGAGATACTTATAAAGACGGACGGCTTCCCTCAGGTGGCATTGATAACGGTCATAATAGGGTGCTTGTCGCATTGCGTAATGGATTGCATTACTATTTTCGGCTTAAAAATGGGCACATACGGCGCGGGTTTGGCCACGGGAACATCGCAGGCCATAACAAGCATAATATATATAATCCACTTCTTGGGCAAAAAGTGTACGTTCAAAATAAGAAAATTCCGTTTTGACCCGCATATTTACAAGCGCCTTATACCCATCGGCTTTGCGGATGGCGTAACGGAACTGTGTACGGGCATAATGATGTTTCTCTTCAACCGCACGCTTATGCGCTACATCGGCAACGACGGCCTTGTTACATACACCATAATAGCATATGTAAACACGGTTGTAATAAATTTGATGATGGGCGTATCGCAGGGATCTCAGCCATTGCTCAGCTTTTACTATGGTGAGGGCAACGGCGAAAAATGCAAAACACTGCTTAAATACGGTGTGCGTACCGTAATGGCAATGGCGGCGGTGGTATTTGCATCAACATATATTTTTGCGGAAGAAATAGTTTACATATTCTTGAAAGATGTTGACGAGGGACTTATCGCATACAGCGTAGGCGCATTCAGAACATATAGCTTTGCATATATCTTGCTTGGCTTCAATGTGCTTATAGGCGGGTTCATGACCGCGCTTGAAAGGCCGAAACAGGCAATTTCCATATCGATAGGTCGCGGCCTTGTGCTGCAAAGCATATGCCTTTTGGCACTTGCGGCAGTGTTCGGTGCTGACGGCATATGGTATACCCCGATTTTATCGGAAGCTATGTGCCTTGTGATGTCGATAGTATTCCTTGCACGCTATATTAAGGGCGGCTTTATGATGAAGGCGGCAAAATAACGGCCCCGATAACTCAGGATTAAAACACATATACCCCGATCACCGCAGGTCGGGGTTTTAATGTAGCCTTATGTGCTTTTATGTTGACTTGAGCGGGAAAATGCGTTATCCTCGTATAAACATAACGTGTACGGAGGGCGTAGTAAAATGCTCTTGGCGGAATTACTGAATATACAAAGAGGCGTTACGGCTATAATCGGCGGCGGCGGGAAAACCACGCTTATGTATACCCTTGCGAAGGAGCTTGAAAGGGAAAACCGCGTTATAGTAACCACCACAACACATATACTTGCGCCCGAGCATATGAGGGTGTTGCTTTCGCCGTCATTGGAAGAGGTAAAGAAAAGCGTGAACATCGGGCAGAGCGTGTGCATAGGCACCGCGGAAGGGGCAAAGCTTGCCGCAAGCGGGATAGATGAGAAGCTTTTGGAGAATATAGCCGATTATGTTTTAATAGAAGCGGACGGTTCCAAGCACCTGCCGCTGAAGGCGCATGATTCACATGAACCCGTAATACCGCCGTGCGCCCAAGATGTGATACTCGTGATGGGGATGAGCGCACTTGGCAAAAGCGTAAGCGAAAGCGTACACAGAAAGCATGTGTTCTGTGACATTTGCGGATGCGGCGAAACGGACACGGTAACGGCGAATTTGGCGGCGCAGCTAATAAATGCGGAAGCGTTGCACACGAAGGTATTTTTGAACCAAACGGATAGGGTTGACTCGGAAACGGTGCGGGAGCTTGCACGGCTTATAAAAACGCCCGTATACGGCGGGTCACTCATGAAAGGGGAATGGACATGCTTGTGCTGATAAAAGGTGCGGGTGATATTGCAAGCGGCGTTGCATTGCGGCTTTACAGGTGCGGATTCGATGTGGCAATGACGGATACACAGCATCCTACCGCCATACGGCGCACGGTGTGCTTTAGCGAGGCGATAAGGCTTGGCAAAACGAGCGTGGAGGGCATAACGGCGGAACGCGCCGAAAATGCAGATGATGCAATGCGCATACTCAAAAACGGAAATATACCCGTGCTTGCGGATGAAAATTGCAACTGCCGTGCGGAATTGAAGCCGCAAGTTGTTGTGGATGCGATAATTGCAAAGAAGAACATAAATACAAGCATTGACGATGCACCAATAGTTATAGCATTGGGGCCGGGGTTCAGTGCGGGCACGGATTGCCATGCCGTAATCGAAACCATGCGCGGTCATGACCTTGGACGGGTGATAATGCACGGCTGTGCAAAGCCCAATACGGGTGTGCCCGGAATAATAGGCGGCGCGGGTAGCGAAAGAGTATTGCGCGCACCGTGCGACGGCATATTCGAACCGCTGCGCAACATAGGTGATATTGTTGAAAAAGATGATGTTATTGCCCACATTAACGGCATGGAAATGAAAACGAGCATAGCAGGCGTGTTGCGCGGACTGTTGCCGCAGGGTACTCACGTTCACAAGGGCATGAAAAGCGGCGATGTTGACCCGCGCCCCGTAAAGGAGCACTGCTACACCGCATCGGATAAGGCCATGGCCATAGCGGGCGGCGTGCTGGAAGCCATACTCGCGTTAAGCAGTATTATTTCGAAATAAGCGAACGGAATATGGGCTCAAGACGACTGCGTTCACCGCTTGTGCGATAGTCTATGCTTGCATTGCCCTGTGTGTTTTCGATACCGTTGTTTTTAAGTATGCGCCCAAGCTGGCGCACGGTTGCGGCGTTACCGTCATAAAGAACGGCATTGCCCGCAAAATGTAACTTTGCGTAGCGCGAAAAGGCTTCTTTTATAAAAACATAATGCGTACAGCCCAAAACAATGGCATCTATTTTTTCACCCTCAAGAAAAGATAAATGACGAATGAGCACATCGTCGAAAGCATCGGCGGCAAAATGACCCGACTCAATAAGCTCAACAAGCCCGGGACACGCAACGCTTATTACCCTGTTCGGTTTTTCCATGTTGGAGACAAGTCGCCTGTAGCGCGGCAGACTTGCCGTGGCGGCGGTGGCAAGCATAAGCACCTTGCCTGAACCCGCCGACTGACAGGCGGGCTTTATGGCAGGCTCCATGCTGACTATTGGCAGTGTGAATTCGCGGCGGAGTGAATCTATGCATGTAGCGGTGGCCGTATTACATGCGATGACTATGGCCTTTACACCGCTTGAAATAAGCGCAGCAACGCTTTTTTGCGTTAAACGGGCAATTTCGGAATAGGTTTTGTCCCCATAGGGGGCGTTGGCGTCATCACCGTAATAAATATAGTTTTCGTTTGGCAACATGCGCACCGCCTCACGCAGTACACTTGCGCCGCCAAGACCACTGTCGAAGAAACCGATCGGACGAGTATCCAATAAAATCACCGCCTTTCAGAGGGCCTTATACTAATTATTATACGCGCGACGGGACTTTTTCGGCAACCTCCAAAAATAATTTCAAAAAAAGGGAAAAAGGTAGTTGACAAAGGGGAGGGGAG
>CAZTFU010000028.1:0-20842 GCA_964612925.1 uncultured Clostridium sp.
CTTCAAGGAAAGATTCAATATATAACGATATAGCGCAATAATACTCTTAATTTTTCCTCCTTAAATAAATCCTTTCGGGATTTGTGAAATGCTCTTTGAACGCGAAATATGGCTTCACCATGTGAAATACGCCTTCGGCGTGTGGGATTTATTTCATTTAACTTGATGCGAAGTATCGAATTTCACAATCCGTACAGCGGATTATTTCACCGTGAGCGTAAGCGAACGATTTCACTATATTTGGCGGCGCAAACCGTGACGGAGAGGGCAACACGCAGAATATTGAAAAGAGAAGAGCGAATTTTGCAGTTTATTCACAATGCGGTGCGGGATATATTCGCTTTGTGTGGTATAATCATGCCCGTGCTTAGGGCGATACAACGCCCTAAAGAAAGGATGGAATATGGAGCAGGACAGAAAGTTTCTCGGTACGGAGCCGGTAGGCAAGCTGCTTTTTAAGCTGGCCGTGCCAACTGTAGTGGCACAGTTTGTAAATATGCTTTACAACATAGTGGACAGGATTTATATCGGCCACATGGGGGAGGACGGCAGCCTTGCGCTTACGGGCGTTGGCGTATGCATGCCGCTGATTTTGATTATATCCGCATTTGCGGCGTTTGTAAGCTCGGGTGGCGCACCAAAAGCCTCAATCGCGCTCGGAGCGGATGACAGCGAATCGGCAGAGAAAATACTTGGCGGCTGCTTTACGTTACAAGTATGCATATCCGTAGTGCTTACGGCTGTGCTGCTTATATGGAATAAGGACTTGCTGCTTGCTTTTGGCGCAAGTGAAAACACGATAGGCTATGCCGTTGACTACATGAACATATATGCGATAGGCACATTGTTTGTTCAGCTTACGCTTGGCATGAATGCGTTTATAACGGCACAAGGGTATGCAAAGGTTGGCATGACAACCGTGCTTGTGGGTGCGGCGGCAAACATAGTGCTTGACCCGATATTCATATTCGTTTTTGATATGGGCGTTGAGGGCGCGGCACTTGCGACCATAATATCACAGGGATTGTCCTGCGCATGGGTGCTGAGATTCCTTATCAAGGGAAAAAGCGTGCTTAAACTTAAAGCGAATAGGCTTAAAATAGAGCCAAAGCTTATTCTGCCGTGTGTGGCACTCGGACTGGCCGCATTTATAATGCAATCAAGCGAAAGCATTATATCGGTGTGCTTTAATTCTTCCCTGCTTGAATACGGCGGGGATATAGCCGTTGGTGCAATGACCATCCTTTCAAGCGTTATGAATTTTGCCATGATGCCGCTTCAGGGCATTGCACAGGGCGCACAGCCTATATCAAGCTATAATTACGGTGCGCGCAACTCACAGCGCGTAAAGGACACTTTTAAGCTGCTTTTGAAGGTATGCCTTGCGTATTCGCTTGTGCTTTGGGGAATCGTAATGCTTTTCCCGCAGACGTTTGCACAGCTTTTTACAACCGATGCGGAGCTTATCGAGTTCACGGTACATGCACTTAGAATATACTGCGCCGTGCTATTCGTGTTCGGCATACAGATAGCCTGCCAAATGACATTCGTGTCTATAGGCAATGCAAAGTGCTCCATAATAGTTGCCGTGCTTAGAAAATTCGTGCTGCTGATACCGCTTATATACATTATGCCCCTTATAGTGGCGGATAAAACCTCGGCCGTTTATATGGCAGAGCCTGTGGCTGACTTCATCGCGGTATCGTGTACGGCGATATTGTTCTCCATAGAGTTCAAAAAAGCCATGGCAAAACTTGACACGGGGAGCGAAAAATAATAGCATATCAGCGTAGAAATACAGCGGATCGGGGGAGAAATATGAAGCTGATATGCGAGTTAAACGATAGGATAGTTCTCGGTAAGGATGGCATATCCAAAAGGGCTCCGCGCCTTACGGCAAGGGCCATAGTCAAAAACGAAAATGATCTTTATGCCGTTATGTATACGGGCAAGTGGAAACTGCACAGTCTGCCCGGCGGCGGGGTAGAGACGGGCGAAAACGTTGTGGACACGCTAAAGCGAGAAGTGTATGAAGAGGTCGGCTGCACCTGCGACAATATACGCGAACTTGGCATCGTTTCCGAAAACAGGGCAAGCCTTGACTACACTCAGGTGAATCACTACTTTGTCGTTACAACAAAAAGTGTTGGCAGTAACCATTTGACGGATGTTGAACGGGCTAACGATACCGTTGTGCGCTGGCTGAGCCTTGACGAGACGGTGCGCATTATAAATGAGCAAAAGTCGGAACGCATACAGTGGAAGTATCTTAAAGCACGCGATGTGGCCGCACTCAAGGAATACACCAAAACCATGGGCTTGGTTCAAACGAATTGAATATTAGACCGTTGACGTAATGTGTCAGCGGTCCTTTTTAATAAGCCAACACTCTCATGCCATCACGTTTAATACAAATCAAGAATGATCATGATGAAATAAATAGGTTGAAAAATAGCTATACTTATGCTATGCTACTTTAAGAGGTGGGAGCTATGATGATTGATACCAGGCAAATCATTACCGTTACGGAAGCAAATCAGAACTTTTCCAGGGCTACACGTATTGCGGACGAGCACGGAGAAGCTCTTGTGTTCAAAAACAACCGTCCAAAGTACAAACTGGTCAATTTGGAAGTTGAGCCGGACTTGGAACTGACTGATGATGAAAAGATTGAAATTGTAGCGGCCAGAATTATGAAGCGGTTCAAACCTGCGTTTATGGAGCTGGCCAAATGATAAAGTTCTCAAAGGAAAAGGTGCTGTTACTCCATAAACTCATAGCGGAGGAAACCGGTGGCAGTATCGGTGTTCGTGATGAAGCATTGCTGGAATCAGCACTGGAGGCGGCTTTTGCCGGATTTGGTGACAGAGAGTTCTATCCAAGTAAGGAAGAAAAGGGAGCTCGCCTGGGATATGCCTTAATCTCCAATCACGCATTTGTAGATGGCAATAAACGTATCGGTATGTATGTTATGCTTACCTTTCTCGAGGTAAACGGTATTCATATGGATTGTACAAATGCGGATGTGACCCATGCCGGGTTGAGTGTCGCGGATGGATCGATGAAGTATGAAGATCTGCTGAAGTGGGTTCGGGAACACAAAACCCTATAATCAAAACAGCCGCCGTTCGGAGGAAGACCAAGCGGCAGTATTTTCTATGCATCGAGCGTTGGTGGTAAACGCACTTGATGAATACACCAAAACCATGGGCTTGGCCAAACGCCAAACGACTTAAACCGTACTACAGAACAGTTTATATATCACTGAATGCTTTGGTAAAGGCTTTCGTGATGTAGAATAAAACCAATTATGAAAGGAAGTAAGGTAATGGACGAAATGCATGAGACGCAGGCACTGCTGAAAACAATTCTTGAGCTTATCGAGAAATGCGAAACGTTGGAAGAACTTCGTGAGAGCGTAAAGCGCATTATAAGCGAAGAGTAAAAAGGAGTAGCGGAACACCTGACAAGTAACCCGCTACCCCAACGCACAAGGCGAGCGGGGAGCCTTGCCCCCCTTGCCCCGCCACCTTGATTATACCCGAGCAAGGCAGAAAAATCAAGAAAATTTGTGCGTTCAAAATTGCCGCATATCATATAAGCGATCTGAGTCTATGCAATATGGCACCCTCCAACCGCGAAACTTGTACCTGAGATATACCGAGTACATGGGCCACCTGCATCTGTGTTTTGTCGTAAAAGTATCTGAGCGTGATTATGGTGCGTTCCCGCGGGGAAAGCGTGCTTAACAATTCCTTGAGTGCAACGCGGTCTGTGGCATTTTCAAGCTCAGTGCAATTGCCGCCGACGATATCAAGCAGCATAGCATCGCTTTCATCTCCGTATGCACTCTCGTATATGGATGCATATGGCCTTGCGGCTTCCATGGCCTCGGCAACGGATTCGGCATCAATATTAAGCTCTGCCGCTATTTCGGCAATACTCGGCTCCCGTGCAAGTACCTCTATAAGCCTTTCACGTACCGCCAAGGCGCGGGCGGAAAGCTCCTTTAATGATCGGCTGACCTTTATCATGCCGTCATCTCTTAAAAAACGCTTGATTTCACCCGATATCACAGGCACGGCATATGTGGAAAAGCGCACGTCGTAGTTAAGGTCAAACCTTTTAATGGCCTTTATCAGCCCCATACAGCCTATCTGATAAATGTCATCGTATTCCACCGTTCGGTTAAGAAAGCGCCGCGCAATGCTTTTTACAAGCGGCGTATTTATTATAACAAGCTGCTCAAGTGCGGCCTCGTCGCCTTGCTGTGCGCGGGCTATAAGCATGCGCGTCTGCTCCGAAGAGTATTGCTCGTTCGCTTTTAGCTGCCGTTCAGCCATCGGCCCTCACCAAGCCGATCCTTTTCTTCATAATAACCGAAGTGCCCTCGCCCAAGATGCTTTTTACCTCAACGCTGTCCATAAATGCCTGCATAACGCAAAAGCCCATTCCACTGCGTTCAAGATCGGGTGCGCTTGTGAAAAAAGGCTGCATCGCCTGTTCTATGTCGGCAATGCCGCGCCCCGTATCCGTTACGGTAACGCTGAATGTGTCGCCGTTTATTGCGCAGTCCATGCGTACCGTACCGCCAAGGGAGGAATAGCCGTGTATAATAGCATTGGTAACGGCCTCGCTTACGGCGGTGCGCACATCGGTAAGCTCTTCCACGGTCGGGTCAAGCTGAACCAAAAATGCTGCCGCTACGCTGCGCGCAAATGCCTCGTTGCGCGAAAGCGCGGGAAAAGTTATGCTCATTTCATTACTTACCATTGTTTGTTCCCCCTATACGTCCATATGCTCGGCCAGAGTATATATCCCTGCCATGCGCAGAATCCTGTCTATTGTGCGGTTTGCACCGCCTATCAGCACGCGGCCGCCCCTGCCCGCTATTATTCTGTACCTGCCAAGTATTACCCCAAGGCCCGAACTGTCCATAAATGTAAGTCCCGTAAGGTCTAACCTTAATTCGCGTATCCCTTTGTCCAAAAGCAGGGCATCCAACTGTGTGCGCGCCTGTGCGGCACTGTGGTGGTCAAGCTCGCCCTTAATGCGTGCGGTCAGCCTGTTTTCCGCGGCTTCTATTTCCATCTGCATAACGCTTCCTCCTTTGTATAAGCTTAGCTGTTGCCCGTGGCGTAAGATATTTTCTATAAAAGCATTGCTTCCTCCTGCATAGTATTTTCGCTTGTTTTGTCGAATATACACTTGTTTTGCGCCTTGGCATTTTTATTTACAAATTGAGTGCGCATCAAATCATAAAAGGTGAGGATAATAAAGACCATCTGAGATTTGAAAGGGAAATGCCATGGAACTGAAGGTTTTGGGTCGTTGCGGCCCGTTTCCGGCGGCGGGAGAGGCCTGCTCCGGTTATTTGCTTAAATGCGGAAACAAAAACATAATGCTTGATTTTGGGAACGGCGTGTTTTCAAGAGTATACGGATTGTTGCCTAAGCTTGATATAGATCTTATTGTGCTAAGTCACTTGCACAGCGATCACATGGCGGATATGCTTGTGCTTCGCTACGCTTTGGAACAGCTTGGTGCGCGTTCACTTTGCCGCGCATTGCCGTTACCGGTGATAGCACCCTCGGAGCCGCGCGAAATACTAAAGCTGCTCAGCGGAAGCGGAATATTTGACATAACCGTGATCAAAAACGAATCAAGGCTGCGCTATGAAGGAATAACGCTTTCATTTTACCGCATGACACACGGCGTTGAAAGCTATGCCGTAGATGTTGAATTTGAAGGGAAAAGATTGCTTTACACGGGGGATACGGGCATGCGGCATGACTTGGTTGATATAGCAAGCGGAGCGGATATGCTGCTTGCCGACGTTTGTTATCTTGATGAGGAATTGGGCAACAGGCTTGTTGCGGCGCATTTGAGTGCGGCGCAGGCGGGCAACTTGGCTGCCGCCGCCAATGTTGATATGCTGCTGTGCAGTCACCTTTGGGGTGGGCGATGTGACCATACGGAGCTTATAAAACAGGTGAGAAAATTCTTCCCCAAGGCAATATTGGCGGAAGAATTCAAAAGCTACCCGATATAGGGTAGCCCTGCGTATAATCTATACGATTTTAACCTCTTCCTGCGGCCTTATATACCTGTGATTGATGCTCAACGTCGGGCAATGAGGCAACATGGGAATATGAGGATGAGAAGTAAAGGCAAGCGTGCCCATCCATATTGTTTGAGCCTATTGTATCCTCTCCGTGGGGCTGACCCTGAAGGGAGGCGGCTACATTACTTGAACCTATCGTTACTATAACGGGGCGCTTTGAGTAATTGTATTCCCCGCCGAAGGCTTCGCGGTAAATTTCGGTGTCGGCGGCGGTTTTACATTCAACCTCGGCATGACCCTCACCGCCTGTGTACACAACGGTGAACGCTACGCCCGTGTTATAATCCGTCACGGTGTAGCTTGAACCGACATTGAGCATTTCCCGAACGGTACTCCACTCCATAAGCTCACCTGTCAATGATGCCTGACCGCTTAGCTGTTTGCCGATGGGTATTTTTGCGGCGATATCTTCACGCTGTACCCTGTGGGTAAAAAGCAGAGCCATTGATTGTTCGCCTACCGTGCCGTCACTCATTATGGGCTGACCCTGACTGTCAACCTGCTTTTGCTGAAATCGCTTTGTGGCCTCTACGGTCATGTTTTGAAAGCTTCCTGTGGGTTTATAATTAAAATAGCCAAGCTCCCTGAGCCTCAGCTGTATTCTTACGACTGTTTCGCCCGTGGAGCCGTAGCTTATAAGCTTCATAGTGCCGCCTGAAGAACCCTCCTGCGATTCGGAAGGCGCGGGGGAGGGGTCGGCATAGGCCGAGGCACCCATGAATAATATGCTTAATATCAGCAATGTACAAATCAGCTTTCTCATAATCGAATTATAACATATTCTCACGCATGTTGACTATGTACAAAATGTAAATTACGGTATGTCGGTGGGCACAAGGTTCAGCATATCCTCCTCATTATCAACATTGGTATAGACTTGCGGCACCTCGCCCGCAATTATGGTTTCGGCAATGACCGCCTCCGCGCTTACGCTTATGCTTTCCGATACGCCCGGCATCACCAAACGTATACTTGACGTAAGAATCAAGTTTACTCTGTACAGCGTTTGGTTTATTCCGGATGACGTAAATTCGGATGAAAAACTGCTCTGCACGCTTCCCACGGGCGTGAAGGAGACCCTTATAAGCGGCCCTTTGCCCGAAAGGAAGGATATGCCCGTTATTGTGCCGAGCGGTATTGAAATACCCTGCTCGCCGAGCTCCGCTATGCGTTGCTGTGCGGCTTCGGCACACTGCGTGCCTATAAGGTTCATTTGGCGCGGGTCGGCCTGTACCATGTATACCTTGCTGCCGTTTTCGCGCACCTGTAATAGACCCATGTAGGTTTCATCGTGCATCATAGTCTCAAGTATGGCGTCATCCATGGCACTTGATGCCATAGAGCGTATACGCGCCGAGGCAAGTGCGGTCATTGCTTCGCGCATGTTTGTGCCAAAGTAAATAAACGTGGCTGTCGCAAACACCGCAATCACACCTATTATGATAAGTGCATGCCGCAGTGCATGGCGATTCTTTCTCGAAACTATGGAAGTTTCCATATATAATCCTCCTTATGCGGCAAATTGTGGCCGCCGTGTTAATTCAACATATGCATCACATGCACGGTATTGAGCAGTATAAATAAAAATGTTATAATAATATTGGCTTAATGGGGCAACAGCATCATTGCCGCAAGGCTTAGGCCGATAATATTAAAAATAGGCGGATCAAATATAGATGAAGGAAAAAATAAACGAGATTTTAGGCGGCATACGCTCCCGCGTTACAAGCTCGTTCCTGCATTCGGCAGGAAATCAAAACCACGGTGAAGCGGAGGAACTGTTTGTTGAACGCAAGGGGCAAAGACCCTTTATTTTAAGCGTATTCTTTACAACGTGCAAATTCATGTTGCTTTGCGTGGTGCTTATGTGCTGTGCAGGGTTTGGACTTGTACTTGGCGTTGCAAAAGCATATATAGACACTACGCCCGAGCTTGACGTAACACAGCTTACAAAAAGCGACAGAACGTCATATATCTATGACATGAACGGCAATCTTATAACCACGTTTGCAGGCTATGAATACCGTGATTGGGTGGATATAGAATATGTTCCCGATATGCTTAAAAACGCGGTTATCGCCGTGGAGGACGTTAGATTCTATAGGCACGGCGGCGTTGATTATAAGCGGCTCTTTGCGGCTGTGGTCGGGTCGCTGAGCGCATCGAGCGATGCGGGCGGAAGTACGCTTACTCAGCAGCTTGTAAAGAATAAGCTGCTTACGAGTGAGGTAAGCTACAGAAGAAAAATACAGGAAGCATACCTTGCGCTTCAGGTTGAAAGCGTTATGGAAAAGGACGAAATACTTGAAGCGTATTTGAATGACGTTTATCTTGGTCAGTCAAATTACGGCGTTAAGGCTGCGGCAAAGGATTATTTCGGCAAGGAGCTTTCCGAACTGTCGATAAGGGAATGTGCAATGCTTGCGGGCATGATAAAAAGCCCGAACAATTACGATCCGCGCCGCAATACATACACAAGAACGTATACATCGGGCGAAAAGGCGGGTCAGAATAAAATGGACATAACCAATGCCCGAACGGATACGGTAATAAAGCGCATGTATCAAGCGGGATTTATAACATATGACCAGATGCAGACCGCACTTAACGATGACGTGTATATAGTTGAAAAACGGCAGAGCAGCAATGTTGACGATATGCTTTACTTTGTCGAATACGCAATAAGGGATATAGAGGATTATCTGCTTGAAGAGCGGGGACTGTTGGACACCACCACGAACCGCGCCGCAATAGAAAGCGAGCTTAGCCGTGGCGGATACTCGATATATTTAACGGTCGATACGGATATACAGCACACCGTTCAGGATACACTTGCAAATTGGGACGATTATCCGACCGTAGTGGGTGCAAGCGGTGATGATAAGGTGCCGCAGGCCGCGGCGGTAGTGATAGATCAATCAACGGGAGAACTGAGGGCGATAGTCGGCGGGCGCGAAGCACCCGAGCTTAGAAAAGGCTGGAACAGGGCTTATCAGAGCGCAACGGAGGTAGGTTCGAGCATAAAACCGTTGAGCGTATACGGCCCCGCCTTGGATCTTGGCCTGTCGCCCGCATCCGCGGTGGTAAATATTCCCGACCCCATAGAGGGATGGGATACCGAGATAGGTTATCCTGCAATAGGTTCCGAAAAGTATGAGGGCATAATCACATTAAGGCGCGGCGTAGTCTCATCCCTAAATGTTGCGGCGGCAAGAACACTGCTTGAGGATGTAACACTGCAAAAGGCGGCGGAATACCTTGCAAAACTCGGGGTGGACACTTCTCGCATAAAGCAAACGGGCAGCGGACTTGCGCTTGGTGCAATGGGAATAACGCCCATTGAAATGGCAGGAGCTTATGCGACCATTGCAAATGGGGGCACATATATAAAGCCGATATCATTCACTCGTGTTGTGGATCAGGACGGTAAAGTGATACTCGATTCGGAAAAGCTGAGGGAAACGCGGCAGGTATTTAAGCCAACCACGGCATATATGCTTGTTGATATACTTGAAGAGGCTGTTAATACGGGTACGGGTACCGCCGCAAGGATAAAGGGAAAGACCGTTGCGGGCAAAACTGGTACAAATTCAAATTACGGCAGTGCATATTTTGCGGGCATGACGGGCTATTATACGGCCGTTGTATGGGTAGGCCCCGATGATTATCAATATAAGCTTGAAAGCGGCTCAACGGGCGGCAAGGTAGCGGCACCCATATGGCAGAAATTTATGAGCGAAATACTCAAAGATCTGCCCGATAAGCAGATAATAGACGCATCACCCGTTGAACTCGGTCTTGTACAGCGCACGGTATGCTCGCTTTCGGGCAAGCTTGCAACGGAAGCATGCGCGCTTGACGCATCGGGTCATGTTCCCATAACCGATTGGTTCGCAAGCGACAGCGTACCGACCGAGACCTGCGATATGCATGCACTTGCAAGCGTGTGCTCAATATCGGGTCAGGCGGCAAGCTCATATTGCCCTGCGGAAAGCATACAGTATCAAAGCGTTGCACTCATATCCTCAACGTCACGCTATCGCAGGTATGACCCGCTTGTGCTTATAAACTATTTACCGAACCTTGTGTATACCGATGTCTCGGTTGAAGAATACGGACTTTATACGGCGGGTGGTATGTGCAGTGTGCATTCGTCAAGCTGGAACGGAGGAGGACTTTTCACCAATACCACCACTGATGAGGATGCTCAGGTACTTATTGTGACGGTAAGGGATTATTTGGCAAGGGTACAGAATCTTCCCGATTCCGACAGGGCAACGCTTGAAAGCGGCATAAGCACGCTTGAAAACTACATTGCTTTATCAAGCGGCAACGGCCTTGTTCAAAGCTATTATGACAGGCTGAAATATAATTATGAGGTTATAAGCTCAACATATCCGCCACCTGCACAGGTGACGATAGGCGGCGGCACAGCTACGGAAACGCCTGTTTCCAATGGCGGCGGAGGATGGGGTGAAATCAATGAATAGCACATTGGATTCGCTCTATAATGCCGAGCGACAGCGCCTTATAAGCCTTGCCAAGGATGGGCGAAGCGACGGCGATTACCTTTCGCCTGTGTTTGGCGAAGGGTGCATTTGCCCAAGGCTTATGCTTATAGGCGAAGCACCGGGGAAAGAGGAGGCCGCATCGACTCATCCGTTTGTGGGTAAAGCGGGGCGGCAGTTGAATGAGCTGCTTGAGCTTGCAAAGCTGGACAGGAATGAGCTTTTTGTTACCAACGCCGTAAAGTTCAGACCCGTAAGGCGCACGGCACGCAGTGTTTCAAACCGCACGCCCACCGCAAAGGAAATCATTTCGGGGCGGGAACTGCTTTATCATGAAATAGAAACGGTAAAACCGCGTGTGATAGCCACGCTCGGGAACAGCCCGCTTGCGTCCGTAGGTGGACTTTGCGGCATGAAAAACCTTAAAATAGGCGATGTGCACGGGAAAGTCATAACTGCACAGATTAGCGGCATGACGATTGAATTGTTTCCGCTGTATCACCCGGCAAGCGGAATTTATAATAGAGAGCTTGTGGATGTAATGCGCCGCGATATAATAAAATTAGGAGATTATATTAAGGAGGAGGGCGTATGAAGCGTGCTGTCGCGTTGATTTTGCTTGTGCTGATTATGATGTGCGCATCGGGTGAGCTGATGCACATAAATACGACCGCGCTTGCCGACGAATCGGCGGAAACGGGTCAAATAATGGCGGACGGCGTAAACGTGCGCAAAAATCCTGATACGCAAAGCGAGGCACTACTTGAACTGAATTGCGGCGAAGAAGTGGAAGTCCTTGCTGAGGACGGTAACTGGTATCGCATACGGCACGGTGAAACGCTCGGCTATGTTCGTAAGGATTATGTATTTACGAATTCCGCGGGCAGCCGCGGTGCATATGCCGTCAGCGATGAGGCACGGCTTATGGGCGCACCCTCGAATGAATCGTATGTTGTGTGTAATCTTGCGGCAGGTCAGGGGCTAAAGGTAAAGGCACTGATTGGCGAATGGTATTATGCCGTTGTTGATTCGCAGGCAGGATACATACACAGAACGAATATAACCATAGCATCTTCAAACGTTGCACTTGGCGGCATGTTAAAGCAGGGTATGAAGGGCGAAGAGGTCGAAAGGCTTCAACGGGCACTTTATGACAGGGGCTTTTTGACAAAGGATAATATAACGGGTACGTTTTCGTCAAGCACGCGCAAGGCCGTTATGGAATATCAGCAGGCCATGGGACTTTCCGCCGATGGAATAGCGGGAACGGCAACGCTTTCCACGGTATATGATTCTTCAAATAAAATAGAAAAGGACAACGCCGAGTATTATAGACTTAAAGGCAGTGTGGTGTTGCTTGACTGGTTTAAGGGCGGCAGCGAATGGCTGAATAAAGGCGCGCGCTTTACCGTTACCGATGTGCGCACGGGCAAAAGCTTTCGCGCAAAGCGATTCGGCGGCTGGTACCATGCGGACTGCGAACCCATTACAACAAGCGATACGGCAGTTATAAAGAGCCTTGAGGGCTTTTCGTGGAACCGTAGGCCCATATGGGTGACATACAACGGCAAAACCGTTGCCGCGAGTATGCACACAATGCCGCACATGGCGAACCCGACCGAATCAAACGGGTTTGACGGGCATTTCTGTATTCACCTGTATCATTCAAAGGTACACGCAAATAGTAAGGAATGCCCAAGGCATCAAAGCTGCGTGATGGAAGCCTATTACGAAGGAAGAAAATAAAGAAAAGTATTATTAAACCTCCTTTTGCCAATACTTGCTTATATAGCTTTTATTGGGCGAAGGGAGGTTTTTTATTATGAATATTCTAAAGCGCATTTTAAGCTTTGGCAGGAGCTACGATGAGTTTGAATTGATAGAAACGGAATCGGGCGAGCCGAGTTTTTTTGCCAAGACGAATCAAAACCGCCGGGAGAATACCGAAACGACATTCGGTGCAAACGATGCCATATCCGCGCGCCTTGAAGAAAATGAGCACAGGCTGAAAAAGGAGCTTCACGCGGAGATAAACCCCGACATGGTAGTCAGGCATTTCCTGCTTTGCGGCAGCATAAATGCGCTTGCCGTATTTATAAACGGCATGAGTGACCAAAACCTTGTTAGCGATTTTATATTACGTCAGGGTGTGCAGCCACACGATATCCCTAAGAACGAGCCAATGCTTGACCATATAGCCAACAATGTATTTGTCCTTGCCGAGGTAAAGCAGGAAACGAGCTGGCACATGATAAAAACCGCCATAATGGACGGCTGTACGGCCGTGTTTATACAGGGACAAACGACCGCGCTGAATATGGATACGCGCAGTTATGAACATAGAAGCATACAGGAACCGGGCAATGAAAAGGTTGTTAAGGGGTCACAGGAAGGGTTTGTTGAAAACCTAAGGACAAACATTACGCTTATCCGCCGCCGCGTTCGTACGGACGATCTTGTTGTGGAACTGCGCACATACGGAAAGGAGGGCAGTTCAAGAGTAGCCATAATATACAGGGAAGGCGTTGCGAACGAAGCACTTGTAAGCGAGATAAAGCGTCGCCTTGCAAATATACGGTCCATGTTCGTATTCAATGCGGGAACGCTTGAACAACTTACCGAGCACAATACATATTCGGTTTTTCCTCAGCTGCTTGCCACGGAACGTCCCGACAGGACTGCGGCCATGCTTATGGAAGGGCACGTTGCCGTTATAATAGAGGGAAGTCCTACCGCAAACGTTATGCCGGCAACATTGTTTACGCTTATGTCTACGGGCGAGGACAGCACAATGCGTGTGGTTCAGGGCAGTGTGATAAGAATAGTGCGCTATATAGGGGCGGCGATATCGGTGCTGCTGCCAGGCTATTTTCTTGCGCTTGCACTGCATCATCAGTCGCTTTTGTCATCGGAGGTGCTCACTACAGTGGTTGCATCGCGCAAGATGGTATTTGCACCAATAGGGCTTGAAATGCTTTTCCTTTTGCTTGTATTTCAACTTGTGAGGGAGGCGGGGATGCGTGTGCCCGGCTCAATAGGGCAGGCAATAGGCATAATCGGCGGCCTTATACTCGGCCAGGCGGCGGTAACGGCAAACCTTGCAAGTTCGGTATTGCTTATCATTGTTGCGCTGACGGGCCTGGGGAATTTCTGCATTCCCGATTATTCCACTCAGCTAGGGGCCTCCGTTCTCAGGGTGATACTTGTTGTTGCCTCGTGGCTTGCGGGACTTATGGGACTGTTTTGTGCAAGCTTTGTTATAGTGGCGTGGATGGCATCTCTTAAATCATTTGGAGTGCCGTTCCTTGCACCGCATTCGCCAAAAGCCAATTCAAAGCGCCCCATGATACTCCGCGGGCCGATAAACAATGTTTCGTCACATAAGGACGTGCTGAACACTCAGGAGGACGGAAGATGAGACTGAACGAAGGCAAACTCGGGGCACAGGAAAGCGTAAGCGTTGCGGCGGTCGCCATAACTGCGTGCAGTGTGTTTTTGCTTGATTCAAGCAAGGCGTATTCGGGTGGAGATTCGGCCTTTATATCGCTGCCGCTTGGCATAGCTATAAGCACGGCCGTATTTATGCTTATGTGGCATGCAATGCAAAAACTTGGCGCACACAGCCTAAATGAGCTTTTGAACATATGCGTCGGGCGCAGTGTCGGCACGGTCCTCAGTCTGCTTGCTACGGGTATATTTATTCTCTATGCATATAGATTGATGGCACGATTCTGTATTATGATACACGGCCGTGTTTTTACGTCGGCTCAATATGAAAGCGTGGCACTGTGGATAGTCGTACCCGTGGCATATGCGGCGGCAAAGGGCTTTGAATGTATAGGCAGGCTTGCTAAAGCATTCGGTGCGCTGATTGGAGTGCTTATGCTTATAAGCCTTGCGTTTATGTTGCCCTCCTACGACATAAGCCGCCTTGCTCCGTTCCCGGGGGATATAACAAAGCTTGCAACGGATACCGTATCGCGCAGTGTTGATTCATTGGGGGCATTTCTCGGCCTGCTGTGCGCGGCGGGAGCACTTCAGGGTGCCGAAAACGTCAAAAGGAGCGGCCTTATCAGCGCGGCTATAGGGTTTGTACTTGTATTGATAATTCAGCTTGCAATTGGTGCAACGTTTACATATGCTGATCTTAGTGAAATGTCAATGCCCATATACATTATGAAAATGGTTGTGTTGCGTGAAAGCTACCTTTTCAGGCTGGATCAGCTTAATCTGTTTTCATATATGATAGTTGCCATGATAGCCGCGGCATATTTCATATACTGCGCCGCCCTTACACTTACACGTTGTGTGCACGGCAACGATATTCGCCCAACGTCAATAGGCATAAGCGCACTCTTGCTTGTATCACTGCGCGTTGACCATCGCTTTGAAGCAGGCATAATACAGCGCACCATTGATTTTTTATACGATAATGCGTACTTTGCCGCTATTCCGTTTGCGGCTGCCGCGGCCGCAGGACTTATTATACACAGTAGGAGAGGAAAGGCACATGAAGCGAATAATTAAGGCACATTCTTTGTTTATATCATTGCTTATAATGCTCTCCTTTTCGGGGTGCATAAAGTATGTTGCGCTTGATGAGTACGGCTATGTTATGACGATAGGAGTGGACGAAGGAGAAACATATGATTACCGTTTTTGCTTTATAGTTCAGGTGGAAGGGGCAAAGGGGGAGAGCGATGCCGAAAATGTTGTTTTAAGTGCCGAAGGGGATAACATATATGATGCCGTAACGACGATAGAGGTCAGCGTGCCATATCTGTTGAACTTTGGCAGAACGAACTATATTCTTTTTTCAAAATCGGTGGCTCAAAGCGGGTATATAGTCGGCTTTATAGATGAATCCGTAAAGAATCTTGGCGTGCGGCGCTCAACAAAGCTGATGGTGACGCTTGATGAATGCATTGATTACTGCATGGGCGTTATAAGCAAGGATTACCCAAATACGTCAAAGCGGCAGTATTCCATCCTTCGCGAATATACGTCGGAGGGCATTACGCCCATAACGAATATAGCATCCTTTACCCAAAATGTGCTTGCAAGGCGCGCCGACAGTATCGTTACGCTTGGTGCAACTGATGATTCCATAGCGAATGAGGAAATAACGGGCAGCAGTCAAGAAAACGGCATAGACCCGTTTGATACCACCGATGGAGTTAAGCGCACAGGCGGATTGAGGTCGTATTATATGGGGTGCGCGGTGTTTGACGGGGGCATAATGACGGGCGTGCTCAACGGGCGCGATACCGAAATAATGCTTATGGCCAAGGGAAATTTTAGTTCCGGCAGATTATCATTCGACAATGGCGGGAACAATATGGTACTGCTTCTCAAAAGCGGGGGAGAGCCAAGGGTCAATCTTACGCTTGGCGAAAATCCGTATGTAAACATGGAAATAAAGCTGCAATGCAGCATTGAATCGGGCGGAGAGGATATGGGATACGATGAGTGGAATCAAAATGTCAAACCCATGATAGAGGATTATCTTAAAAGCGAACTTGAGCGTGTGTTTTACCGTTGCAGAGAGCTGAACAGCGATGCGTTTGGCCTTGGCCGCTATGCCGTCCTGCAGTTTACGGATACGGAAGAGTGGGAAAACTATGACTGGAAAAGCAAATATGCACAGCTTGAGGCGGAGTTTGCCGTTGAACTGTATATAGAAAACGAAGAAATAAACTCGATAGGAGGGTAGATGTATGGTAGCATATATAATAGTGCTTGTTGCGGCGGAACTGTACTGTACGGCCTATGCCGTTTACACAATAAAAAGAGGGCCTTTGGCATCGGCCCTGCTTGCTATATTTATGGTAATGGCGCCGCTTGCGCTTGCTGTGATAGCGTTTGCTTAGTTACTGCCTTTCGTTTTCATCGCTGCTACAAAGCCTGCGCAGTCGTTCCCTTAAAGAAAGACGCCACTGGGCAGTAGCCTCTTTATCAACGTGATATGTGCCGCTGTCATCAACATTGACAATGTCGCCTTCATCGGCATCCGATGGGAGCAGTGCCCTTTCTACCGAATAGAGCTCGCCGTTATCGTCTATTATCGCCTTGTCGCCTTCAAACCTGTCAATGCTCTTCATAAAATGACCTCCACACTTGATAATTCTATTATACCCCATCACACACGCATATAACAAGCGCATGTATTCATTTGATAATGCCGATTGCGAAAAACCGAGTGCGGAATGCACGCACAATGTAATTTCGGATAACCTTATAAATATTCTATTCTGTATGAATAAACTATGTGTTACAATTATAGAATAATGTCGAAAAAAGGGGAAAAAGGATGACAGATGAACTTGAATTCGACTTTAGCCCGAATCCGAAGGACGAAAAGCCGAGAAAACTGGACGCGGCTACACAGCGCCGCATACTTGAGGAAAGATCCAAGGGAATTAAAATGCGGGTTGATTTGATGCTGTCCGAAAGCGCAGAACGCAGCAGTGACTTTACGGATGCACGACTGAACGAGCTGTGCAAAGAGTATGAAAACCTGGTACTTGACGCAAACGAGCTTGAAAACTTGCTCTTTGACGATAACGGAGGGGAAGATAATTGAAATTTATCGGCAAAGTACAGGTTGAGTACAAGGCTGTTAGTAAAAAACTCAGTACCACGAAAACAGTGTAATGCAGAGAGATGTGGCAACTAATAATAGAGTGCTTAATTTCGCGCTTATGTTTGTACTTGATTTTTATACACCTCTTTCAGCATCATTTCTGCTTTTTCCGAGCCAAGTCCAGCTGCTTGAACCCAATAACGAATGGAAACATTTTGATCAACAGGAACACAGATACCGTCATTATAGCAACAACCAAGCAAATAATATGCATCGGCTGTATCATGCTCTTCAAGGTTACTGATTAGGTACTTTGCTTCTTCAGATGCTATTGCGGAAGGGTGATTATTATAAAACTGAAGCATTTCGAACTGAAAAGAAGCATTTCCTTTTTGCGCATGTTCGCAGAGTGCTGCATAGTATGCATAAGTTGTTTTATCAATATTAAGTCCTTCCATCGTAAGAGGCTGAAATGCTCTAAACATACCTAGTACGGCATCTAATTTTCTCCTAACTTCTTGCGCGTTCTGTAAAAGCTGTGCATTCATTTCGCAATAAGCTTTTTCCGACATAGCATGTTTCAACTGTGCTAAATATTTTGCAAGTTGCTGCCGATAATGCCTGCAAATTTCTTTATAAATATGCAATTTTTTCTGATTATGTTCTCCACAAAGTACTTCCATTTTCAATACACGGCTAATTTGGTTTATTCTGGCAGTTTGTATATCGGCTTCCATTACAAAACGACTTCGAAATTTTTCGGATTTATCAATCGCGTTCTGTCGTCTACGTTCTGTTTCGTAAACGGCGTAGCAACATTCATCTTTTTTTAGGTAGCCGATTTGAATCTTTTCTCTGGGAAAATACCCGCGTAATACTCTTCTCCCTGCACCGAGCCAAATCGCTGTTAAATCCGTCAACCGTTCGTTTTTTTCTTTGTCGTCTAGTCTTGTATGATATATTTCGCTGAAATAATGTGCACATTCGTGCATAATAATTGCTATTAATGTATCGAATTCGCTGTCCTCAGGTTTGAGAACAATTCTTATCTTTCCATAGTTCATCACGGACTTTTCAAACTGTCCACGTATTTCTTCAGCGTTTTTTGACTTTTGATCCAAAAATGATGTTTCAATTTGGACTTTGCTGGGATCAAGGCCGTAATGCCGTAAAACCTGATCTGTTACGCTGGCAACCGCTCCTGAATCGTGTGCTTCATAGGTTAGTCTTTCAAAAAAATACTCAGCGTTTTGGACGTGAAATTCCGGACGAGGTATGCTGATTCGCTGTTCTAAATAATCCAAAAGTTCAGAAATATCGCGATATCTTTCCTGCTGCGATAAGTCTACCGTGTTTTTTATTTGGCTTTTATTATCCGTCCGTGTTCTTTCAATCCTAGCAGTACGAAATGCAAATGCAACAATTAAAATCAGAGCCAAAACTAAAAAAGCCATTGTTGAAACTCCCTATATTATTTATACTATAACAATAATATCACACATGTTTTCAAATCACAATCATTTACCTGTTATTTATATAAAGGACATTTAGCATAAAATCCCTAAAAATCCTATGCCGCGGTGCCATATAAAAAACCTGCCGATAAGAACCGACAGGATTTCTTTTCTGGCATTGGTTGCGCCTTTTGATACAATGCAACGCAATTACAAAAGCGTTGTGATGACTATCAGAGGCACAGGAAGCCCTTCCACTCGTGCACACCAAAATATTTTACCACCCCTATTATCCGGTCATTTCGGGTGGCAATACATCCATCCCACGCTTTCCTGAAGGTTGGCCAGAGGCAAGTGGCTGATGCAACTGCGTCCTCCAATGGCTTTGTAAATCTGTCATATCCCGAACCAGGAGCAGCCAGAAGGATGCCAACCATACCACAGGAATCATAGGTATTCCAGGTGGTCATCACAAGGCTGTTGTATCTGCTTTCCTCCCGAAGCATACACCGAAAGGAAAATCCCTGAAAACCGCATTGCGTGCAATGTAGTCTGATCTCTTTCAAGGTGCTTCTTGCAGAGTTGATTCCTCAAGCAAAAAATCGAGATTACAGGCGTAACAATAGCAATCATCCCGGGTTCGTGGAATTGCAAACCTGGGATGGGTTTTCTCCTTGACCGCAGCCTTAGCTCCGGCATCTGCACCTGCAACGGCTCCATATCTGCGTTCTTCCGTCACGTGCTCCCGGGTATAAAAGTACTGAATAAAGGTCAGCGGGATGGCAAGGCAGGCAATGACCGCCATGGTTGCAAAGTATCCCTGGGCTTCATCGCCGTGCACCGTCGAGACAACGGCACTGAGAATGGTGGGGAATAAAATGGAGATTACTCCAGTGCCCACGTTTTTTACAATGGAAGAAGCCATGGAAAGGCTCTTGCGCTGATTCACGTTTCGGGAGAAAGGGCAGGAACCAGTTCCTTTGCCATGTTCCACATGGTGTAAGAGATGCTTGTAGTACAATACTACGTGGAGCACAGTCACGAAGCCATTATCGCCCCAGAGGAGAGGGAGAAGGTGCAACTGGAACTGGACAAAAGGAAAGCCAGCGGCCGCCAAACCCACTGCGCAGCCCATCCTCCGGAAAGCTGGTCTGCGGCGATTGTGGAGAATATTACGGTTCCAAAGTCTGGCACTCCACAGACAAGTACCGCAGAACCATCTGGCAATGCAATGCCAAATTCCACAACGAAGAAAAATGCAGAACGCCCCATCTCTATGAGGATGATCTGAAACAACACTTCCTGACAGCTCTGAGCCAGCTCCTCGCAGACCGAACAGCTCTGCTGGAAGATGGTCGACTGGTGCGAAGGGAACTACCGGATTTTACCAAAATCGAGGAAGATCAGTACAAAATTTCCCAGGAACTGACCGTGAGGGCCAAAATGATACGAGCCCTGATAAGCGAAAATGCCGCCCGGGAACAACCCCAGACGGCATATGCGGAGCAATATAATTCTTTAGCAGAACGATACGAAAACCTGCAAGCCCAGTTTGATGCCCTCCAACATCAAAAAGAGCAACGCCAACTTCAGGCCGATGCCATAAGCGGCTGCCTGTTCGCACTGAGGGAACTGGATACCCTGCAACTCCAATTCTCCGAAGCACTGTGGAATGCCACGGTGGAACGTGCGACCGTGTGCGCTGATGAGCAGCTGGTGTTCCACTTTAAGAATGGAGGAGAAATACCCGTTCAAATGTAAATGTGCTTTTGTTTGGTCATCGAATAGAGAACAGAGAAGCTGCTGCTTGCCAGGCTTTCCCCATGCAGGCGAGGCGGAGGCCTTCGTGGCCGGTATTGCTCATGACATATCGCAGATCCAGAAGCAGAGCCTTTTTAAGGTAGGCAAGGCTCTGGACTTTATAGCCGTTTTGCAGAGCAAAGAGGGCGTGGCCGGCAAAGCTGAGGGTGGAATCATGGAGGCAGATGGAGTCAAAGTCCTTCCATGTCTGCCGCTTTTCCTCTGCTGAAAACAGCTGGGGAGACGGGTCATGAGCAGCAGCACATCCGCCTGCTTAATGACCTTATACCGCTGCAAACGGTCAAAGCATCATGCCTTTTCCACAAAATTCAGTTCTTACCGCCGTACGAGTGCCAAGCTTTCTCTGCATCTT
>CAZTFU010000029.1:0-20813 GCA_964612925.1 uncultured Clostridium sp.
GCGCAAGCCGTGACTGAGAGGGCGAGAGGGCGCAGGCCGACTGAGAGGGTGAGAGAAAGTGCCGCTCAGTCCCGACAATCCCTCCGTGTTCGCTATCGCTCACCCACCTCCGCGCAAGGCATACCCTAAAGGGCACCTTTGCACAAGGGAGGCATGATAAGTAAGCTGCTACTCCTTGGCTCCCCCATATGGGGAGCCAAGGAAAGTTTGAGACATATCCTGTCAATATGCCTTTCTGCAAAAGAAACTGTAGCGGAGCTACTGTGCAACAAAAACTTAATTATTCCATACAGAGGGATAAAATTGCCGCGGTAACTCGATTTAGCTAAATCAATCTTACCTCGTTTGCCCCGCGCATAGCGGGATAAGGAGGGGATGTGGGAGTCGTTAGAGGGTTGAAGGGGAGGATATCCTCCCCTTAATCCTCTAACAAAGAAAAGCCAAAAGAAACTCGTAATATATAAGTGACTACGGCGTTAGCCGTTGTACAACAAAAGCTTACAGCGGATTATTTCGGAGGCTTTGTTCTGCGCCAAATGAATCTGCTGTAAGCTTACATCCTGCATAGGCTTATTATTTTGTTATTATATCAGCTTTATTTGCCGTTTTTTATCCTCGTTACGGCCTTGTTCACGGCGGGAATGAGGGCCGCCGCCACGCAAAGCAGCGTATCTATGCCTATTGTGGTAAAGTTGTACATGAATGTGTAGGCGAATATGCTTGTATAGCCCGCCTCAGCCGCGGCATCGGCGAAGAAAACGGCTCCGCTTATTATGCCGCACAGCATGCGGCACATTCCGCCAACAAAGGAGCCGAGTGCAAGGCTCTTTTTGAAACAGCCCGCAAGGCCGAGCACCGTGAAGGAAAGAAAATAATCAAGCACGAACTGCACGGGATGCACTATGTATGCGCCCTGCACCACCTGCAAAAGGCTATAGGTGAAGCCCGCAAGCAGACCCGCCGCAGGACCGTACATCCATGCGAATGCGAATATGGGCAGCATTGAGAACAGCGTTATGCTGCCGCCCATGGGCATTGAGAACAGCTTGATATAGCTTAAAACAAATGAAAGCGCAACGCACAGTGCACCCTGAACAAGCACCCTTGTGGAGATGCGGCCGCGCTTTTTTTCGCTCACGGCTTCGCCCTCCGTGCCGACTGCCGCGCTTGCCCTGCGGGAGCGCACATACAGCACGACAATAAGCGCAACAACTGCCGCTATGCCCAATATGAGCATAACGAGTTCGGTACCTTCAAGCTTTGCAAGCTTTTGAAAAAGTACAAATTCCATAAAAAAGACCTCCGTGTGGTTCTTTCAGTAAAAAAGAAATCTCCGCATAATGATTGCGGAGAAGCACGGCGGCCGCATATACACAATACAAATAAATATGGTAAACGACCCGTTTATAATTCTCTCCGCTTCCCTACGCCGGCATTATCCGAACAGGTTCAAAGGGTGTATCTCAGCAAGGCTGTAAGCCAAGCTCCCCCAGCGGGTGATATTCTTTTTCCTGAAAAACATGGTATCACTATAAAGCGATATTGTCAATGCGCAGTCGGCAAGGTATAAAAGCATTGGAACATTGCGCACTTGGTGGTATAATTAGAAAAACATTTATGGGAGGGATAAATTTTATGAATAAACCGGTATTGGTAATAATGGCTGCGGGCATGAGCAGCAGGTACGGCAGCCTTAAACAGATAGACCCCATTGACGACAAGGGGCACATCATAATCGACTTTTCCGTGTTCGATGCGCATCGTGCGGGCTTTGACGAGGTGGTTTTCCTTATAAAGCGCAGTATTGATGCTCAGTTCCGTGCGGCCATAGGCGACAGGGTGTCGAAGTATATAAAGGTAAGCTATGCCTATCAGGAGCTTGATATGCTGCCCGAGGGCGTTACTCTGCCCGAGGGGCGTGAAAAGCCGCTCGGCACCACGCACGCCGTGCTTTGCGCAAGGCAGGCCGTTGGTGATAGGCCGTTTGCCGTAATAAATGCGGACGATTATTACGGACCCGAAGCATTCCGCACGCTGTATGAGTTTCTAAGCCGTGAGCATGATCAAAACGAGCATATTGCAATAGGCTACCCCGTTGAAAACACTTTGCCGCAGAACGGAGAGGTTACGCGCGGCGTGTGCCAAGTGGATGAGGAGGGCTATCTTACATCCATAGTTGAGCGCATGCGCATAGGCCGCCACGGGGACGGTGCCGCCGCAACGGAAGCTGACGGCACGGTGGTGGAAATTCCGCGCGGAACGACCGTGTCAATGAACTGCTGGGGCTTCTCAAACGCGATGTTCGATGTGCTAAACGATGATTTTTGCGCCAATATTAAAGAGGGTTTTGTCAACAACCCCATGAAGTATGAGGCGCTTTTGCCCATATCCGTATGCAGTGCGATAAATGCGGGGCGCGTAAGGGTGAAGGTAGTGCCCACGCACGATGCTTGGTTCGGCGTGACTCACAAGGATGACAAGGGCGTTGTTGTGGAAAAGCTGAAGCAGCTAAAGCAGCGCGGCGTGTATACCGATGCTCTTTGGGATGCCGCCAAAGAGCGCATATAAATAAAAAACGGTCTGCCCGAGGTGACAAAAGGCTTGCCTCGGGCTTTTGATTGCACGATATTAAGACCCATTTAGGCAAAAAGTTCAAAAACATTTCATTATTCGGGGCGGCAGAGCCGTTGCCAAAGGCATAAAAATGGTGTACTATCCATATTGCATGGGGCGTGCGGCCTTGTGCGCGGACAATACATGATGATATAATACGGTTTAGACCGACATTTGCAAAGGATGCCGAGTATGGTTGAAAACTTTTCCGTAGGGGATAGGGTGGAGATGAAAAAGCCACATGCCTGCGGCGGTAACGATTGGCTGATAAAGCGCACGGGCGCGGATATAAAGCTGCAATGTATCTCCTGCGGCCGAATGATAATGCTTGACAGGGTGGATTTTTTGAAGCGCGCAAAGCGTATACTCAGCGCGGAGGTGGAGCATGAATAATTGCACAATGAAAAAAGAAAGAGTGAATGCATTAAGGCGTGCGGCGGAGGCGTTGCACGAAAACGATAAGCCGTACAAGCGGGATTCCGACCTGCACTTTGTTATAAGCCTTATAATCGCCATAACACTTGCGCTTGCGGTAAGGATGTTTATAACGGAGCCCGTAATGGTTGACGGCGAGAGCATGATGCCCACCCTTCTTGATGGGGAGCGCATGTTTGTCGAAAAAGTAAGCCTGTGGTTCAGTGGCCCCGAACGCGGGGACATAGTTATATGCTATTATCCCCAATATACCACAAGCTGTGTAAAGCGCGTGATAGGGCTGCCCGGGGACACGGTGGCCGTGCAGAACGGAATAGTATACATAAACGGCGAGGAGCTTGACGAATCTGAATACTGGTTCTATCGCGGTGAGATGGATTTTGACATGGGGGAAACCGTTGTGCCCGAAAACAGTGTTTTCGTAATGGGTGACAACCGAAACCACAGCATGGACAGCCGCACTTGGGGCGTGGGAGCCATACCGTATGAGCGTGTGATAGGTACCGTGCGGTATGTACTGTGGCCGTTTTCCGCCTTCAGGAGCCTGTAGAGCATGGAGCTTTCCCCAAGGGTGACGCGCAATGGGCGCGAGCATAAAAAACTTAGACTTTATACATGGGCCGCGTGTGTATTTGCCGCGGTGTGTGTTGTCGTACTTATATTCACGGTTTGGTTCACGGCCGTACTGGTCGATGATAGCGGCATGGAGCCCACGCTTGAACGCGGGGATACACTGCTATGCGACAAGCTTTCGTTGGTATTTGTATCGCCAAAGCGCGGGGATATCGTTTGCTATCGTCCCGCATACGGAGAAGGAGTTTACACGGCACGCATAGTTGCTCTGCCGGGGGAAGAGGTTACGATATACTCGGGTCGCGTATATATAAACGGTCACCTGCTTGATGAAGAGTATATTTTGGAAAACTGCTCGTGCGATATGGA
Organism: uncultured Clostridium sp.; assembly: GCA_964612925.1. Classification (GTDB taxonomy): domain Bacteria; phylum Bacillota; class Clostridia; order Christensenellales; family CAG-138; genus Phil1. Next base: position 3,991 of record CAZTFU010000029.1, read on the forward strand.
TACCGTAACGGTTGAGGCGGGCAGCTTCTTTCTTCTGCCCGATGCACGCGAAGGCATCGCAAGCACCGCAAGCGAAGAACTGATAATAAGCGCGGAGCGCATAATAGGCCGCGTCTTTATGCGCGTGGCACCCATGGGGCGCATAGCGATATTTAAGTAAATACAAGAAAACAGCAACGCCGATGCACAGTGCATCGGCGCTTTTTATGTTCTTATGTGCGGCTTATCTCAGCTTGACATAATCCTTGCTGATGTAGCCCCATGTGCCGTTACAGCAGGCAAGGCACCAGCCGTTGTTTATCATGTAGACCATGGCGGCCTCTCCCGCTTCAAGTTGGCGAATGATGGGATACACAGTATCGGGCCCCGTGCGGAAGTTCACGTTGGACTTAATGGTTGCGTTTATAAGGGTTATTGCCGTATCGCCCATGTATATGCCCGCCGTGCCGCGATCGGTTACGGTTATATACGCCTTTACGCAGAAGCCTGTGCGCCCCGAATACAAGACATAATACCAATCTCCCATTTCGGCAAGTATGTTAAGAGTGGTGTTTGCGGGTATGGTTGTAAGTACGCCCGTGCCCGATGTGCTTGCGCCCGTGCGCATGTTTACACTTGCGCTTGTTTTGCCCTCGGCAAGTATTACTTCTGTCGGGAGGGAAGCTTCACCTTCCGCCGTTATGAGCGTTGAACCGTTGCCCTGCGCAGTTGTATCGCCGCCTTGCGATGGGGCATCGGGTGCGGAATCGCTTTCGCTTGCTACGGTATCGGCCGTTTTCTTCACATATTTTGCATAGATGTAGCCTGTGTATTCGCCATAGCTCGCCCTGTACCACCCATTTTCAAGCGAATGGAGCGTAACTTGTGTGCCGCGCGAGAGCAGAGTCAGCACCTTTGATGACGTGCTTGCCCCTTCACGAAGGTTCACCTTGCCCGTGGTCTCACCCATGCCGATGGGTGTGGACTCTCCGTCCGCGCCGCCCTCGATTATATCTTCCGTAACGCGCACATATTGCGCACTTACATACCCTTCTCCCGCGGCACAAGATACCTTATACCAGCCGTTGTTTAGCGAAATAAGCTCAAGAGCAGTACCTTTTTTAAGCACACATAGCTTTTTTGTGCTTGTGCCCTCGCCTTCACGCAGATTAACGCTGCCTGTGGTAACGCCCGTGCCCGACCTCGGCTCGGGTGCTTCGGTTTCGTCATTGCCGCCATTGCCGCCCTCGGGTATGGCTACGGTCACGCTTACGTATTTTGCGCTTACATACCCTTCTCCCGCGGCACAAGATACCTTATACCAGCCGTTGTTTAGCGAAATGAGCTCAAGCTCGGTCCCTTTTTTGAGTATGCTGAGCTTTTTTGTGCTCGTGCCTTCGCCTTCACGCAGATTAACACTGCCCGTGGTCACGCCTGTGCCCGTATTCGATATCGTGCCATCAGCCTCATTGCTGTTACCGTCAAGTACTGCGGTACCCGTCCTTTCGACATAATCGGCATGGATATAGCCTTCGTTGTCGCCGGCCATCACCCGCACCCATTTGCCGCTGTACTCGAGTATTATTATAAACGTGTTCTTTTCAAGCTTTTTTATTGAAACATAGGATGTGTCGGGCCCTATGCGCAAGTTTACGCCACTGCCCGTGACCTTGCCTATATCAACCGTGGTAACGGCGGGGGAGGGTGTTGGCGTGACCTCGTTTGACGGAGTGGGTTGTGCATTGTCCCCACCCGATGGATTCTGAGCAGGTGTGGGCGTTGGGTCAACATCCGTTTTGAGTGCGGTGAATTTTACATAATCGCTTATAACAAAGCCCGAAAGCGACTTTTCGTCCGCCGTGACATAATACCAGCCGTTATCAAGGTCGTATACGGTAAGCTTTGTCCCTTTGGGCATGAGATACAGCGACTCAAACGCCGTGCCTGCGCCCCGCCTTAGATTAACCTTGGCGGTTGTTGTGCCCGTGCCTATGGCAATCATGCCCGATGTATCATTATTGCCGGACTGCACATCCCCTTCGGGCGAGGATGAACACGCATTATTATCCGACGGCACTGCGGGTGCCGCAGGGAGGGTTATCGAATAATTGCTCAGCGTTGCGCCGGGGTAATAAAAGTTCAGAATTTGCTTATAGCTCTGCCCCTGATTTGCACGCTGCTGCGCCCCGCGCTGACTCAAGCCCACGCCGTGACCCCAGCGCATATGGTATATATTATAGCTTGTGCCGTCAAAAGAGTATTCGCCCCAATAGCACCGAAGCGAGCTGTTCGTGCACACGCTGTAAAGAAGAAGCTCGCTTACATTGAACGAAAGGGTGATATTCTCCTCCGATATGCCGTTGAATATGCCGTCCACAACAATTGACATTGTGGTCATGTTGTGCTGTTCGTCCTTGGCTTTGGGGTTTGAAAGCTCAACACTCCTTATAAGGCTTATGCCCTGCGCCTGAACGCCGCGGTAACGGGTAAGCTTTGCGATAAGCATGTCATAAAGTTGCTGCGATACACTGCCCGCGCTGTTTATGGGCAGCGTTACAACCTCTTTCATGCTTTGCGGGTTTGCGGTATCGTATGGGTCAAGGGCAATGGCAAAGCCTACATCGCTCACCTTCTTAGTGGGCCATGCCGCACTCGGCACGGTGGTTTCCCCGCCGTTTGAGGCACTGTAGTACGCGGTGAGTATCTTGCCGTTTACGGTAAGCACCTCGGATATTGTGGAATCCACCGCCTCAATAACGTTCGTATATGCACCGTTATATCCCTTGTATACTTGGTCGGATGAGGTATCGCCTATATGATACTCGGCATTTGGGTTCTGCTCTATCGTTGCAAGCACATATGACTTTGCGGCTATTGCCTGCGCACGCAACGCCTCTATGGGGTAGGTGTTGTTCATTTCGTATGCCACAACGCCGTAAAGATAGTGCGCAAGCGGTACTTCGTTTATAACCCTTATATAGCCGTTTGAAAGCACGCTTATATACATGTGCCCAAGGTAGTTCCTTGAATTGAGCGTTATATACCCGCCCACGGGTCGCATATCCGTGCGGAGGAGAGAAACGCTCTTGCCCGTATAAAGCTCACCCTGCGCGGAATGAACGGCCGAAACGGTGCCGTTTGCATTCGCCCGCAAGGTAATTGTTCCACGTGGAACAATTTCTCCGCTTTCCTCTATAAAGTATTCCCCATTTATGCCTATGGCAAGCGCGGTGGCGTTGTTTGTGGAAAGCTTTACGCGCACCGTGTCAAGGGAGGTGCTTGCCGCCCGAGTTTGGCGCGATATGCCCGCTCCGAATACCATACATATGCATATTATAAGGGCCGTTGCCCGCTTTATCTTAATCAATAAACAGTCCCCTTTGTCGGTTTTTGTAATTACATTCTATCATGTGTGCGCCGTTTGAGCCACACGCCTATTTTTTCCAGCTTTCTATCATCATTTTGTGCCAAGAGCGTACCTTTGGCTGCTTTGGTGCGCCTATCTTTTCAACGTCACGCCCCATTCTTATAAAGCGGAACATTCTGTCCGCGGCATCGTCAAACCGCTTTGCATCGTCCTGCGCGGATGCATCTTCACTCGCTGTCACGGTCATAATGCCCGCATTGGTTATGTCGTAAAGCTCCGCCGCGCCGTCATCCACTCTGTTTACCACCGCCGCAACGGGGATTTTAAGCTCCGCACAGCGCTTTATTATCGCATACATGCTCTTGCCGGGGCACATTGCTTCCTTATTGAGCACACTACAGCCCGTAACAAGCAGTGCGGTGTTTTTTGCAAGCTTATTAAAGCCTATTGCGCTGAGCAGATCGTCATAATCGCGGCTGTATTTTGCGCCCGTCAGTGCGCACATGGTCCGCGCAAAGCCCGAAAGACAGCTTTCTCCCGTGCCAAGTGCCGCATTCAGTGCAAAAACAAGCTTATCTTCACCCTCGGGAGGCACATTATCGGTAGGTGCGGATGCATCTATTATAAGCAGTTCCGCTTCGCTCAGCCGTGGGTGCAGGTATTCCGCCTCTGCCCGCGCAATAAGGGGAAGCGTGGCACTTGAGCAGGCGAGCTCGTTGCCTTCATCATCAAAGAAGCGCACACCGAGCGCACGCGCCACGCCCATGCCGCAGTCACCCATATATGCATCGTCCATGCCTATTATTACGCGCTTTAGCCCCTCGTCAAGTGCGCGGCGCAGCATTTCACCGACGCCAAGGCTGCTTGTGCCGCCCTCGGTGAACGCTTCCGCCGTTTCAAGCACGGCTGTTCTGCCGCTTACAACGCCGTAGAATACGTCCTTTTTACCTTCGCCCATGCAGTCTGAAACGGAGGTTTTTCGCGTTGCGCCGCCGCAAGCGGTTATTATGCTGCGTACAAAGCCCGCTCCGCCGCCGTTTATAGGGAAGGGTGCAAGCTTAACGCCCTGAAAATGCCTTCTTGCGGCAACGGTAAGGCGCTTTATCGCCTCAAAGCTGCTTATATTCTCATAATCCTCGGGCGCAAGCAGTACCTTTATGCCCTTGCCCACGGGTTTGCGGCGGCCGCGCTTTTTGGGCACGGTAAGACCGTCAAGCGTACCGTCACCGCCCTCAATGCGCCCGGATGACTTGACCTGACCGAAATAGTCAAGCCCTTCCACCTTATACAGGCGGTTGTTTTCGACAAAGGGACGGTCGTGCATCATGTACATGTCAAGTGCGGCATCCGCCGCTATTGCGCGGTAAACCTTGCGCATCTGCTTGAGCTTGCCGCCCATAAGCACAACAAGGTATACATCGCTTTCGCTATCCCCGTCACCTTCGGATGTAAACGGGTCGGGCCCGCCGTAAAGCGTAAGGTCACAAAGTTCCGTAAGTGTGAGTACGGAGAATATGCCCTCGAATATCTTTCTTGCAAAATCCTTGTGCGGCTGTTCCGCAAGTGCGGCAAAACGTATGCCCAAGGCAAATCGTGTTATGTTCATAAAGCTGAGGCTCCCAAAGCAAATTGTTAATATTATTATAGCCTGTGCCGCGCCTATGGTCAAACCCGTAAAAATGAGTTATTATATAGCATAGTTGAAATTAAGGAGAATGAAAAATGATAACACTTGAACAGGTCAAGGCAGACGATGCCATAAAAACCTATATCCGCATGGCGGATGCGGCACTGGGGGAGCTCGGCTTTACCGAACACAGCTTTGCCCATGTCGGCAAAACGGCGGAAACCGCCGCGTATATACTTGAAACGCTTGGGTATGACAAGCGGGAAATAGAGCTTGCCCAAATCGCCGCATATATGCACGATATAGGAAACGTTATAAACAGGGTAGACCACGCCCAAAGCGGTGCTGTAATGGCGTTTAGAATACTCGACAGGCTCGGCGCCGATGCGGAGGATATAGCAAAAGTGGTCGCCGCAATAGGCAACCATGACGAGGGCACGGGCGTACCCGTAAGCGCGATATCCGCCGCCCTTATAATAGCGGACAAAACGGACGTGCGCTATACCCGCGTAAGAAAGGCCGAATTTGCCGCATTTGACATACACGACCGCGTGAATTTTGCCGTGCGGCAGGCCGTAACCGCCATAGACGACGCACACGAAAACATAACCCTCACCATGACAATAGATACCAAGTATTGTTCCGTTATGGAATACTTTGAAATATTCCTAAAGCGCATGCTTCTTTGCCGCAAGGCGGCGGAGCGGCTCGGCCTCAAGTTCAGGCTGAATATAAACGGGCAAAGCCTACTTTGATTATCCGTTAAAGAAGGGAGAAATAAGCGAAATGAGCGAAAATAGGAGTATGTATGTGCTGTTTTCACGCCAAAATACTAAAATAGGCCGCGTAATACGGGTATTTTTGCCAAGCAGCCGCTACACGCACGTTGCCCTTTCGCTGGATGGTGAGCTTAACACGGTTTATTCCTTTTCCCGCGCACGGCACGATTCGCCCTTTTCGGGCGGGTTCATGCGCGAATATCCCGTGCATTACATATTGGGCGATAGGGACGTGCCGGTTAAAATATGCAAGGTTGAATTGAGCGAGGAGGAATATGCCGCGGCCAAGGCTCGCCTTGAGGACATCATTTGCCGCAGGGAGCAGCTTATATACAACCTATTTGACGCGGCGGCGCTGCCCTTTGGCCGCAGGTATAAAATAAAGGATGCATACACCTGCGTAAGCTTCACCTCATACGTTGTCGGCATGGACGACACGCACGACATAGCCGACCTTGAGTCGCGCCTTGAAGCAAACACGGTATATGTCGGCTCCCTAAAGGAGCTTATCACGCGCTACGCTCTCGGCGTTCCCGCAGGTGATGACTATTTTGTCCGTCGCGGCCTATATGCCGCCGCACAGGACTTCGCCCGCCTGTTCACCCGCCTCATGCGCCGCAGAGGGCTCCGCGTGGGCATGATATAATACAAAAGAACAGCTTTTACACCGCACAAGAGCGGCACAAACGGCACTCCCACGGACAACCGCGGCACGGGTGCCGTTATTGTTATGACTGCGCTCCGCCGCAGTTGCTTTTGCAGGGAGGCAGACAGCAGGGAGAAAAAAGCCTCCCTTGTGCAAAGGGAGGTGGCAAAATCTCTGATTTTGACGGAGGGATTGCCAAGACTGTATGCCGCGACTTTTACAATCCCTCAGTCTGCTCCGCAGACACCTCCGCACAAGGCATACCCTAAAGGGCATCTTTGCACAAGGGATGCCCGCGAACTAAGCCTGCCCGCCCCACATCTTCATAATAGCCAAAATTCGCCCGCAACGGAAGCATACTGCCTTGCGGCTTGCACCCTCCGTCACGGGCGGATCATTGTTTATGCCTTTATAGTGTTTGAATTACTTCGGCTTACTTCAGCTCAGCTTTGTGCCGCACTTGGCGCAGAACTTTGCACCGTCGTTAGCTTTTTCGCCGCAGTTGGGGCAGAAGACGGGCTTTTGCGCTTCCTCGGGTCGCTTTGTGCCGCAGTTGGGGCAGAATGCCATGGCCGCGCCGTTTTCGGCACCGCAGGTGCATTTCCAGCCCCGCTCTTCGGCCTTGGGAGTGGGCTTCTTTGCACCGCAGTTAGGGCAGAAGGCCATGCTTTCGGCATTTTCAGCTCCGCAGGAGCATTTCCATGCGTTTGCGGCCGCCGCTTCGGCCTTTGCCTTGGCTTCGGCTTCTTCACGCGCCGCACGTTCGTGCGCCTGTTGCTGCATCTGCTGCTGATTCGCCGCGGAGAATGCGCCCGCCATGCCGGAGGAAGCATTCATGCCCATGCCGACTCCCATAAACGCCGCACCCGCGCCCGCGGTATTACTGCCCGCCGCCTCAACGCCGCGCGCCATCGCGCCCTGAACATAGCCCTCGCGTATGCTTGCATCGGAAAGCATTGCGCCCTGATTGCGCATGTTGATAAGCTTCTGACTCTCTTCGTCATAGGAAACCGAGCCTATGCCCACGGCCTGAATCTGCATACCGCGGGTCTGATTCCATTCTTCATCAAGCACGTTCGCCATGTACTTGGAAAGCTCCCGCGCCTTGCTTGTAACAAAGCTTATGCGCATGCCGTCCGCACTCATTTGGTTTATGGCGGATTGAAGTGCCTCAAGGAACTCGTTAAGGTACTGTTCGTTTATGTCGGAAATGTTCACGCTTTCCGCGTTGCGGGGAATGGCCTCGGCATAGAATTTAAGCGGATCGGTCACCTTTATAGAGTATGTGCCGTGCGCGCGCAGGAACAGCTCCGAATTATAGAAGCAGTCAAAATAGTTTATCGGCGTGCGAGTGCCGAACTTTATGCCCTTTATCTCCTGAAGATTTATAAAGAATACCTTCTGACTTGAGGAGGGCGTTCCGCCGTATTTTATGCGGGTGAAGGTTTCCTTGAGCGAATCACCGAATTGTCCGTTAAAAAGGCTTGGCATGGACGAATTGTCCACCTTGTAATAGCCGCTCTCCGCCGTGTAGTCAACCACCTTGCCGCCGTCGGTCAGCAACATGAACTGATTATCGTAAACATGGATAACGGAACCGTTTGAAACGGTGTTGTCCGTGCCCTTGGTGTTCTGGTTGCGGCTGTCGCCTTTGCGCACCTTTATGCCGCGGGTGAAAACGGTGTTGTCACCCATGGGGGCGGATTCGATAACCTCAAGCCAGCTGTCCGCAAGGGAGCCGCCTATTGCGCCCGTCAGTGCCTTTATAATACCCATACAATATTTCCTCCTGTTTTTAATGGTTATATTATCCCCGCCGCACGGCTTCCGCTTACGGTATCATGCGGCGGAGAAATACGTCAGTTTGCGTTTGTCGGCGCCGTGCCGTATGCCTGCCAAGCGGGGTCGGGAGACTCTCCTGCGGCAAGTGCCGCGCCCGTGCCTATAGAGATTTCGGGCGGGTTGCCCTTGTAGGTATCGGTATAGAGGAGCTTACTTTCGACAAGCTTGCCGTCCACATATTTGTCCTGATACGCTTCCGCAACATAATACTGATGCCCCTGCACGCGCTCAAGCTGATAGCCAGTTGCGATAGTCGCATCCTGAGTATATATGACCTCCTCAAGGCGGGAACGCTGCTCTATTATCTCGTTGCGGGATTGATACGTAACCCCTTCGGGCAAGGGTGCGCCGTATATGTAAACGGTTATTGTGTGCCTTCGACTGCTGCCCTCCGCGTTTTGCACCCGCGCGAATATGTATACGGGCGAATCGGTGTTGTTTTTCCACACGAAGTCTATGCCGCGGGTATCAACCGTTGCGTCAAGTCCTATCGGCACATAGTCGGACGGTATAGTGTGGGCGCGGCGGTCAACTATTTCCATGTTTGCACAAAGCAGTGCGTTATACAGCGTCGTGGATACTTGGCATATGCCGCCGCCCGCCTGAATGGTATACTCCTTGCCGCCGCTTATGCCGTTTGCACCCTTCCAACCAAGCTCATATGTTCTTGGACCCACAACCGTGTTAAAGCTCCATTCTTCGCCCGGCTGAATAACGTTTCCGTTTATTATGTCCGCCGCCTTTTGTATGTTGAATTTGCGGTTCTGCTTTGTCTCGTCATCCTTTGCTGCGGAAAACTTGGTGGTGTAGCTTGCTATAAGCACGGTGTTCGCCCTAAGCTCGTCTATACTGCCGCCCGGCAGTACGGCGTTTATAGTCGCATCCACACTGCACTCAAAATTGCCTGCGGAAAGCGCGGCCTCTATGGTGTCGGCCGTGGCTTCCTCGTTAAGGGTTTTGCCCTCTTCGCCCGTATAGTAGTTAAAGCGTTCCTCCTGTGACCAGTCGGTTATGGGCTCAGCATAGGCAACGGCGGCATCGGTATTCACCGTTTCGGCCATTGCGGAAAGGGCGGAGAGTATCATGTCCCGCTCCCACGTGTATTGCGCATCGAATTCGCCCTCACCCGCGCCCGTTATGAACACGGCATCGTCATTTTGACTGCGACCGTAGTTCAGTCCGTCCGCAAGGGCGGATGTTATATCATAGCTCATGCCCATTGCGGAAGAATCAAGCGTCCAGCTCGTATCGCCGCAATTCACGGTAACGGCAACCGATTTAAGCTTCTTTTCGGCCGCGTTTTTAACAAGACCCGTGGCCTCCTCGGGCGTCATGCCGCTTACGTCAACGCCAATAAGCTTAACGCCCGCCTTGAAACGCTTGCCGCTCTGCATAAGCTTATCCATGTCGGCGACCGCATCCGCACCCGAATTATTGGATATGGCGACAATTATTATAACGCAAACAAGCACAAGCGCCAAAAGTGCCACCAGTTTCAGCGTGTTGCGGGCATTCTTTTTCTTTTTGCGTGCCTTGGCGGAAGAAGCCGTGCGCACGGCAGTGCCTTTTGCGGCGGATGCGTCCCTTTGCGCGGTACCTTTGCGTGCGGACGAAGCATTGCGGGTTGTTACTTTGCCGCGAGATGGGGCGGTGCTTGCGCTGTTGCGTGCCGCATTCCCCGTGCGCGTACTTGTCCCCTTGCGCGAGGAGGAGGTAGTGCGCCTTGCGGCGGAAGAAGTCCCCCGTGCGGAGGAGGATGCTTTTTGTGTACCGCCGCTCCTTGTGCCGCCCGATGCCGTGGCGCTTGATACGGTGCGCACGGACTTTTTCATATATGAAGGGAGCTGTGGCCCGCTTGAGTAGCTTCCCTTGGAATTATCGTTTGCCATGTTTCCTCTTTCCAATGTCATTGTTACATAATCTATCACCCTATATTGTAGACCAAATAGAGTTTTTAGGCAAGGAATAGCTGAATTTGTTTGCAACAATGTACATTTTAGTCGTATTCGGTGCATTTTAGGTATGAACGCAAAGCGGCATATATATTGTCATTTGACCGCATAAGTGTTATAATTTACGAGCAGACATTTTGCGCGGCGGTATTTGCGCAGTCTGTGGGGCCATACCCCGCATCACCCGATCGACCCTGCCATTGCGGGCGAACGGCATCGCGGGGGACATAACATGCAAACGCATCCATAGCCGTGGGAGAGGCTACGGTTGCCGAAGGCATGGCCAAAACGAGGAGAGGGACAAACGGGCGCAATGCTGCGGCTATTTGATCGCGCATATACGGCGCGGCAGACATATAAAACCATAGTGAATAATTCGGACGCCAACGCGAATACGCCGTTTGCGTGCCGAAGCGGACACGGCCGCATATACCGACACCAAGCAGGCGATTTCTCCAAATGAACGGATTCGGCGCACTCTTGGTGCGCGGACTATGCGGTTTTTGTGTAGGTACGGACAGAACAAAATGTACAAGTGTTTTTTGAAAAGAATAATAGATACTGTGCTTTCGCTTATCGCACTGACGGCACTGTTACCGCTTCTTATAATAACGGCGGCGGCAATAAAGCTTACCTCGCGCGGACCCGTGCTTTTTAAGCAGCAGCGGCTCGGCCTTAACGGTAAGCAGTTTACGATATACAAATTCCGCTCCATGTCCGTCGGTGCGGAGCACACGGGCAGCGGCGTTTACAGCGAAGCGGGCGATCCCCGTGTGACGAAGGTCGGCAGGGTGATACGCGCACTCAGCATTGACGAACTGCCTCAGCTTGTGAACATAATAAAGGGCGATATGGCAATAGTCGGCCCGCGCCCGCCGCTTACATACCACCCGTGGCCGCTTGAAAGGTACAGTGAGGAACAGCTTCATATGTTTGATGTGCGCCCCGGCATTACCGGCTGGGCACAGGTTCACGGTCGAAAGGCCGTTGAATGGCACGAGCGTATAAAGCTTAACGTATGGTACACGCAAAATGTATCATTCCTGCTTGATGTAAGGATTCTTTTTATGACGGTGCTGAAGGTATTGCGCAACGACGATAACGTGAACAGCGGCGCAACGGTATAGGGGATGTGAATATGCTGAAGCTTATGTACATAACAAACGACCCCGCCGTCGCCAAAATAGCCGCCGATGCGGGCGTTGGGCGCATATTCATTGATATGGAAGTGCTCGGCAAGGCAACCCGTCAGGGCGGTATGGATACGGTACAGTCCCATCACGTTCCAAAGGATATTGCACTTGTGCGTGCGGCAGTGGGCACGGGCACCGAGATAATGGCGCGTGTAAATCCGCTAAACCCCAATTCCCAAAATGAAATTGACTCATCCATAGAAAACGGGGCGGACGTTATAATGCTGCCCATGTGGCGCACGGCGGACGATCTACGTAGATTTGTCGATATGGTAAACGGCAGGGCCAAAACAATGCCCCTTCTTGAAACGGACAGTGCCGCCGAAAACATAGCCGAGGCGGTCAAGGTGGGCGGCATTGACGAAATGCACATAGGCTTAAACGATCTGCACCTGTGCTATCACAGAAAATTCATGTTTGAACTGCTATCTGACGGCACGGTAGACACTCTTGCATCCGAAATACGGAATGCGGGCATACCCTGCGGCTTCGGCGGAGTCGGTCGCCCCGGCTCGGGTATGCTTGATGCAAAGTACATAATAGGTGAGCATGTAAGGCTTAAATCAAACTTTGTTATACTTTCAAGGAGCTTTTGCAACACCTCCAAGCTCACCGACTTGGACGAGATAAAAAGAACCTTTACCGACGGCATTGCCTCGATTCGCCGCGTGGAGAATGAATGTTTCACGTGGAACGATGCTCAATTTGAGCAAAACCGCACTGCTGTGGCCGAGTGCGTTAAAAGGATAGTCGAGGGAACAAACGCATGAACATTCTTATCACGGGCGCGTATCAAATAAGCGAAGGCGAGCTTGCCGAGCTTAAAAGTGCGCATCACACCGTTACCCTACACAAGGACGAGCGCGCCGAGGTGGAGCACCCCGAGCAATACGAGGCGGTAATCTGCAACGGCTTGTTCCTGTATAACCCGATAGAACACTTTACGCACCTTAGGCTTATTCAACTTACAAGCGCGGGACTTGACCGCGTGCCGCTTGATTATATCAATGCGAATAATATAAGACTTTATAACGCAGACGGTGTATACAGCATACCCATGGCGGAGTTTGCCGTTTGCGGCATACTCCAATTATATAAAGAAAGCCGCTTTTTTGCCCAAAACCAAGCAGAGCACAAGTGGGAAAAGCACCGCGGCCTTACGGAACTGTTCGGCAAGCGCGTGTGCATACTGGGCACGGGAAGCGTGGGACGGGAAACGGCGAAGCGGCTGAAGGCGTTCGGTTGTTACATTACGGGTGTGAACCGCACCGTGCGTGAACTGAGTGATTTTGACGAGGTACTGCCGCTTAATGCGCTGGCCGATGCCGCCGCAAAAAGCGACATACTCATATGCACCATTGCCCTGACGGACGACACGCGCGGCATAGTGAGCAAAAAAATATTTGACTGCCTGCCGCCGCACGCGATATTCGTAAACATTGCCCGCGGCGCACTTGCGGACGGTGCCGCGCTTACGCAGTGGCTTCGCAATGGCGGCCGCGCCGTCTTGGACGTATTTGAAGAAGAGCCCCTGCCCGCATCAAGCCCCCTGTGGGCCATGGACAACGTGCTCTTGACCCCACACAATAGCTTTGTCGGGGATGAAAATAGGAAGAGATTGTGGGAGAGAGTGAAGGAGAGAGTGGGATGAACGACAGGAATGAAGTGAAAAAGATAACGGACACATCTCCTTTTTTTCGCGATATTCTTTTTTCGCGCGGTTACCTTTTCACGGATGCTGATATCGATGCACAAGCATTTCCGTTCTATGGCGCATGGCAGCAGGAAGAAGTCGCGGGGTATTGCCTTCTGACACATCCAAAAATAAAACACTTCATTTTGCAAACCGAAGATGAAGTTTTTGTGCTGATCGGACATGCTTATAATCCGTTTGATGGGCTTTGGAACGAAATTGACATTCTGCGCAAATATGCTGAATCAGAAGATAGGACTGGCTACTTTAATCGGTGGACAGGGCTTTTCACACTGATTGTTGTCAAAAAGAACAGCACAGAGGTGTGGGGCGATTGCGCGATGATGCAGGCGGCCTATTATGGCATAATTGAGGATAAATTATTTGTTTCTTCTCATGCTCAGCTTATAGGAGATATTTGCGGCCTTGAGCAATCCTCTTTTGTTCAACACCTGACGCATTATCGCTTTTGGAAAATGTACGGCATATCCCTTCCCGGGGATATCTCACAGTTTGACAATGTGTTCCGTTTGGTTCCAAATCACAGCCTGACGATTTCTCTGTCGGGAAAACAATGCAGCGTATCGCGGTTTTACCCTTCAAAGAACTTACAAATGGCTGAAACCGAGCGGGAATATGATGATATCATTCGAAAAATCGGCCATATTCTTCATAAGAATATGGAACTGATTTCCGAAAAGTGGAATTCTCCCGCAATCTCTATGACGGGTGGAATGGACAGCAAAACAACGGTTGCTTGCACAAACGGATTGTATGATAAATTTAAGTATTACAGCTATGTCTCTATGTATGGGGATAAACCCGATGCGGAAGCGGCTAAAGTAATTGCGGATGCCATTGGAGTAACGCATAAAACATATGATATATCTGAAAATGATGATGATTTTTCCGACATAAGTTCTATGCGGACTGTTATGGAGCACAATCTTGGCAACATTGGGCGCGTTAATTCAAATGATGTGTGCAAACGCCTGTTTTTCATGAATACACAGGATTTTGACGTTGAGGTAAAATCATGGGTATCCGAGATAGGTCGTGCAAACTATTATAAAAAGTTTGGCCTAAAGAAGATGCCGTACCGCTTATCGCCACGTCAAATGACATCAATGTACAAGTTTTTTACTTATAATCGTATAACGGCTTGGAAAACGGATCATATTTTTCAAAAGTACATTGAGAAAATGCATTCCGACGATATATTCAATTTTGATTCAGGTGATATGTACCTATGGGAAGTTCGGTACGGAGGATGGGGGGGTCTTACCATTACTTCGGAACATCGAGTTTCCTATGATATAACAATTCCATTCAATAATCGCCTCCTAATGGAACTGTTCTTACGGCTTCCTTTGGAGAAACGAATAGATGATATACCACACTACGATGTAATCAGAACGATGAATGAAGAAATTGACCATCTGGGTATTACCGTAACAAATTACAATGAAACCAAGAAGCGGATGTATTGTGAAAAAGCATACTGGTTTGTTCATAATGCATTACCGTTTTAAGCAATCCCCATGAAAACCCTCCTCATAGCCACCGTACAATCGCATATTTGCCAATTCCACAGGCCGCTTGCGGCCGTGCTGCATGAGCACGGGTGCGAGGTGCATGTGGCGGCGCGCAACAACCTTGCCGAAAAGAACGGGCTGAAGCTCGATTTTGTCGAGCGGGTGTTTGACGTGCCGTTTCAGCGCTCGCCGTTTTCGCCTAAAAATATTAAGGCTTACAGGGAGCTGAAACGGATAATCGATGAAGGCGACTACGATGTTGTGCACTGCAACACGCCCGTGGGCGGCGTGCTCGGGCGGCTTGCCGCAAGAAAAGCGCGCAAACGCGGCACAAAGGTATTCTATACCGCACACGGCTTCCATTTTTACAAGGGCGCACCCAAGAAAAACTGGCTCATTTGGTACCCCGTGGAAAAGTTCATGTGCCGCTATACGGATAAGCTTATAACCATAAATGAAGAAGATTTCCACCTTGCGCAGAGCAAATTTCCCGTTGAGACCTGTCGTATTCACGGTGTAGGCGTGTCAACGGAACGGTATCATCCGCACTCTGTGGAGGATATGGAAATGCTCCGCATAAAAGAAAATCTAAGTGCAAATGATTTTGTTGTGCTGTGTACGGGTGAGTTGAACGCGAATAAAGACCAACGGACGTTGATAAATGCGGCGATGCTTTGCAAGAATAGGATTCCCGAGTTGAAGGTTCTGCTGGCGGGCAACGGTCCGCTTGAGGGTGATCTTCGAAATCAGATTGCAAATAATCATGCCGAGGAGTTTATACGACTGTTGGGTTATCGTAAGGATTTAGAGAATGTCGTCCCGACAGCAGATGTGATCGTTTCGTGTAGCCACAGGGAAGGACTCGGTCTGAACCTGATTGAGGGAATGCTGTGCGGGAAGCCGGTCGTTGCGGCAGAAAACCGCGGACACAAAGAATTGGTAGAAGATGGTACGACGGGGTATTTGTTCCCTGTTGGAGATAGTTACGCATTATCTGAAAGACTTATCGCCCTTAATGAAAACGGTGATGCGCAAATGCTTGGGAAATGCGGCTATGAAAAAGCAAAGCAGTATACAGATACAAACGTGCGCAAGGAACTGACAAACATATACGGATTGAAAGAATGACAATGCGATATTCCGTAATCATTCCCGTTTACAATGCGGAAACAACGCTCAGACGCTGTCTTGACAGCCTTGTGAATCAACAGTTTTCCGATTATGAGCTGCTGCTTATCAACGACGGTTCTACCGACAACAGCCATGCAATTTGCCGCGAATATGCCGATGCATATCCGCAGATTCGCTACTTTGCAAAGGAAAACGGCGGCGTATCCTCCGCTCGAAATCTGGGGTTGGGGCAGGCACGGGGTGAATATATCCTGTTTGCGGACAGTGATGATTATGTGTCGGATGACTATTTTACAGCCATATCGGATGTCGTTGCACATGAATCCACGGATTTGCTTATGTTCGGGTATCGCAATTTCGGCGGCGTGTCTAAGGAGTGGAATACGGGCACATTTTCGGAAAACACGGAAACGGAGATTGCAGGACGAATTTCTGTCACCATGCGGCAATACTTATTCAGCTCGCTTTGGAACAAGGTATTTAAGCGGCAGATTATCGAGGGAAACGGTCTGCGCTTTGATGAAAGCCTTGCTATCGGGGAGGATCAAGTGTTTATATTTGCCTATGCGATGCATATCCGTTCCATAGCCTCGATCCCAAATACGCTTTATCATGTCGATGTGTCCGATGAAGGCTCCCTTTCTCGCAAGCGCCGCGATTATCTGACACGGCAGTTGATGGAGGTCAACCGCCGCATGGCGGCGGCACTTGGCGGTGCCGAGCATTCGGCGCACGCAATGAAGATATATGAAGCCGCACTGGCGTATGTTAGCTATCGCAGTGCATATTCTTGTTGCAAGGAGCTACTCAAATACGACTACACGGCAAAGCAGCGTCGACAGGAAATCGGCAAAATATGTACTCTGTATCGGGATGAGCGGATACAGCCCATGGACCTGAAATGTCACGTGATTGCGCTGCCGATACGGCTTGGACTGTGCGGAGTTGTGGATTGGCTGATAAAGCAAAGGGGATAATGAAAATGATGACCAAGGATTACTTGATGGACTATTATCGATTATGCGGGGGGGGTAATGGTTACTACTTGTTGGACTTTATTTTTAGGCATGGTATTCGGT
>CAZTFU010000030.1:0-19794 GCA_964612925.1 uncultured Clostridium sp.
CGCAAAAGCCCGCTTGACTACATAAACAACACCTCTACCCTCGACCTTGCGGAAATGCTCGCTGAGCCGATACAACGCTTTGCCGACGTATTGGAGATGGAGATAAAAAAGTATGCACCCTAAAGCGGGTGCTTCGGGGTGCAAATGTGATTGCAAAGTCCTTTATCCTTCGCGCAGTAGCGTTTCGATTATCTCGCCTATGTACATGTCGTGATAATCTTTGGCGGGATAACAATCCGCGTCAACGGATGGGTCCGTGAAACCCTCGCTCAGTATGGGCGCACGGTAAAGCTTGCGGCATACGAACACAAGCTCCGCCTCGGCAAAATAGGTATAGCCGTTTTCGTGCACGGGTGTGAGATTCGCCGCGGCAACCTTGTCACCGTCGCGACCCGAATGACTGCCAAGATAGGCAAGTGCGTTTCTGTATTCCTTTGGGAAAAAGCAGAGCGTGTACACGTCCTCTCTGTCTGCAAACTGCTTTGTATAGCGTTGCGGGCGAATGTATATTACGCTTGTCGGCTTGCCCCAAAGGTAACCTAAGTGACCCCAACTTGCGGTCATTGTATTATAGCTTTTGTCGTTGCCCGCGGTTATCAGCATCCAATCCTCGCCTATGCTGACAATGGGGTTGATGTCAAGTGTGCGGTAGTCTATGCGTTTGAACATGGCAGTATCTCCTTCAATTCTTTTTGTGGATTATAACATTTTAATGTCGCACCGCACAATAAATATATGCTCAAAAATCTTTACAAAGCCGCAAAAACAGGTTATACTACCCTCAAAGCGAAGATCGGAACACACGGCTTAAATAAGGCCCCAAAGCGAGCTGCGTTCGGTGAAAGGCAGCGGGTACTGTTTTTGCACGCATCATCCGGGAGCGCGCACGCGAACGCATTGTGCCAGTAGTGTGCGACGGAGCGGCGCACGTTACCGCGCTGACTGAGTTTGGGCATATATATGCCAAATCGGGTGGTACCGCGCAAGTGCTGCGTCCCGTTTGCGGGATGCGGCTTTTATTTTTTTATGTAAACAAAGGCGAAAGGAGCTATTCAATGTATACCAAAGTCCCCACCTCATTGAACTTTGTGGACAGGGAAAAGGAAATCCTTCAGTTCTGGAAGGAAAACCACATTTTCGAAAAGAGTTGCGAGCTTAGAAAGGGAAAGCCCGCCTATACTTTCTACGACGGCCCGCCGACGGCCAACGGCAAGCCGCACATAGGCCACATTCTTACCCGCGCCATGAAGGATATTATCCCCCGTTACCGCACCATGAAGGGTTATGATGTGCTGCGCAAGGCCGGCTGGGATACGCACGGTCTGCCCGTTGAGCTTGAGGTTGAAAAACTGCTTGGGCTTGACGGTAAAAAGCAGATAGAGGCTTACGGCGTTGAACCGTTCATCGCCAAGTGCAAGGAATCCGTTTGGAAGTACAAAACCGAGTGGGAGCAGATGAGCGACCGCGTGGGCTACTGGGCGGACATGGAGCATCCTTACGTCACATATGAGGATAACTATATTGAATCCGAATGGTGGGCACTGAAAACCATTTATGATAAGGGCCTGCTTTATAAGGGCCATAAGGTAGTGCCGTACTGCCCGCGTTGCGGTACCGCGCTTGCCAGTCACGAGGTTGCACAGGGCTATAAGGACGTTAAGGAAATATCCGCAACGGTGCGCTTTAAGTGTACGGATGAGGATGCAAGCTATCTTGCATGGACGACCACTCCGTGGACGCTTCCTTCAAACGTATGCCTTTGCGTGAACGCAAATATAGTTTACTGCCGTGCCGAAAAGGACGGTGAAGCCTATATACTTGCCAAGGATCTCGTAGGCGATGTTCTTGGTGAGGGTGCAAGCATTGTGCGCGAATTCATGGGCAGTGAGCTTGTGGGTCGCACATATGAACCGCTGTTTGACTGCACCGCCAAGGCCGCGGCCAAGACGGGCAAGGTCGGCTTCCGCGTGGTTGCGGACGATTATGTTTCCGCCGATAACGGCACGGGCATAGTCCACAATGCGGCCGCATTCGGTGAGGATGACTACCGCGTTTGCCGTGAAAACGACATTCCATTCGTTCAGCTTGTTGACGCACGCGGCAACATGACCGAGGATACTCCTTGGGCGGGCACGTTCGTAAAGAAGGCCGATCCGATGATTCTCAACGATCTCAAGGAAAGCGGCGCACTTTTCGAAGAAATACCCTTTGAACACAGCTACCCGTTCTGCTGGCGTTGCGACACTCCACTTATCTATTACGCACGCGAAAGCTGGTTCATAAAGATGACCGCCGTAAAGGATAAGCTTATCGAATACAATCAGCGCATAAACTGGCTGCCCGAAACCATAAAGGACGGCCGTATGGGCAACTTCCTTGAAAACGTTATAGACTGGGGCCTTAGCCGTGAACGTTACTGGGGCACTCCGCTGCCCGTTTGGGTGTGCGAAGATTGCGGTGAGGTTCACGTTGTCGGCAGCCGCAAGGAACTTTGTGAGCTTGCACCCGGCACTCCCGAGGATATTGAACTGCATAAGCCGTATTTGGATCCGATAACGTTCAAGTGTGAAAAGTGCGGCGGCACAATGCGCCGTGAAAAGGCGGTTATAGACTGCTGGTTCGATTCGGGTTCCATGCCGTTTGCGCAGTGGCACTATCCGTTTGAAAACAAGGAACAGTTTGAACGTCGCTACCCCGCCAATTATATAAGCGAAGCCATTGACCAGACCCGCGGCTGGTTCTATACCCTGCTTGCCATTTCTACCTGCCTGTTTGATGAACCGAGCTATAAGAACTGCCTTGTTCTCGGCCTTGTTGCGGATAAGGACGGATTGAAGATGAGCAAGCACAAGGGCAACGTTGTCGATCCGTGGAGCGTGCTTGAAAAGCAGGGTGCGGATGCCGTGCGCTGGTATTTCTACACGGGCTCCATGCCTTGGCTGCCAAGCCGCTTCAGTGCCGATGCCGTAAGTGAGGCACAGCGCAAGTTCATGGGCACGCTGTGGAACACATACGCATTTTATGTGCTCTATGCCGAAATTGACGGTTTTGACCCGACAAAGCATACGTTAAAGCGCGAAAACCTCACACCTATGGATCGATGGGTGCTCAGCAGGCTCAATTCGCTTATAAAGGCCGTTGACACGGGACTTGACACACTGCGCATAACCGAAGCGGGTCGCGAACTTGCTCGCTTTACCGACGACCTTTCCAACTGGTATGTGCGCCGTTGCCGCGAACGCTACTGGGGCAGCGGAATGACCGACGATAAGGAAGCCGCATACATGACGCTCTACACCGTGCTTTCCACAATGAGCGCACTTTGCGCACCCTTCACGCCGTTCATGAGCGAAAGCATATATCAGAACATAGTAAGGAGCGTTGATTCTTCCGCACCCGAAAGCATACATCTTTGCGACTTCCCCGTTGCGGATGAAAGCCTTATAGACGCAGAGCTTGAGCGCAGTATGGATGAGGTGCTTGAAATAGTTGTGCTCGGTCGTGCGGCACGCGCCACGGCAAACGTTAAGAACCGTCAGCCCCTTGCGCGCATGTTCGTACAGGGCGGCACACTTGATACGCTTTACACCTCAATAATAGCAGATGAATTGAACGTTAAGAAGGTTGAGTTTGTGCTCGACGCTTCCGAGTTCATATCCTACCGCGTAAAGCCCCAGCTTAAAACCCTTGGGCCGCGTTACGGAAAGCTTCTGCCCAAGATAAACGCATATCTTGCCGAGGACGGCATAGGCGATAAGGTGGTTGCCGCGCACAAGGCGGGTAATGCTTATGAGTTTGAGCTTGAGGGCACTGCCGTTTCGCTTGCGGAAGCGGACGTGCTTACCGAACCCATGCAAAAGGCAGGCTTTGTAAGCCAGACCGAACGCGATACCGCCGTTGTGCTTGACACCAATTTGACCGAGGAGCTTATTGATGAGGGCTTTGTGCGTGAGCTGGTATCAAAGATACAGGTAATGCGTAAGGAGGCCGGTTTTGAAGTTACAGACCGCATTGCGCTTACATATGAATGCTCAGGCCGCGCCAAGGATGTGCTTGCACGCTTCGGAGGCGAAATAGCACAGGATGTACTTGCTGTATCGGTCAGTGCCTGTGAAGCTGCGGGTTACGTTAAGGAATGGGACGTTAACGGCGAAAAGGTCACTCTCGGCGTTGAAAAGAAATAAACTTGTAATAGACTGAAACCTAAAAAGCATCCGTACCATTCGGTACGGATGCTTTATCATTGTATGATCTGATTGTCCCTTTATATGTCGCCACGGCGGAATATGCATTCTATCCCGCATACGGAAGATACTCAAAGCACTCTTCTTCTGCCATGCCGTTTATGTACACGCCCCACTCGGTTTCGGTATTTATGTACAGTATGGCTATGGTGCCCTCCTCGCCGTTGCGCGTTATGAATCGGCAGGTATAGTTTTCTCCGCCGCCGCTTATTTCGGTTATTATTATGTCCGTGCCTATGGGCAGTGCGGCATTCTCGGTCGTGCCGTCCATGCGCACGGGGAACTCGGCCGCGGTGGTTATTGCCATGCATTCCCACGCTTCGTCACTGCCTGCGTCAACGTTTACCGTCCATGGGGCATTTTCCTGCTTTACAAAGCGGAATGCCGTGCCGTCCGCCACATAATAGGTTTCGCCCATGTGCGAACCGAGCATGTCTATTGCCTGACTTACCTTTATAATGCCCTCGCCCACACTTTCTATATTGCCGTAGAAGGAAACCGTTTCTTCTATATAGGGCAGCTCGTCCGCCGCGGCTTGGGCAGCCTCCGCATTCTGCGCATCGTCCTCGTCATATTCGTTTGCGGCAAGTTCAAGCTCGCTTCCGTTGTAGCGAATCACATAGCTTGCAAAATCATCGCTCATCAAATCACCGCTTATGAATAGCTCCGTATATCCGTCGGCATCTATGTCATATGCCGCGGCAAACGTTATATAGCGAAGGTCAAGGTTCACGCTCAGCTCCTTGCCGTTATCCTTTGTAAGCTTAAGTGTGCAGAAATCAAGCATACCGAGTTCTTCGCCGCCGCGTTCGGCTATGCTTACCCGCTCCGATACGCCGTCACCGTCAAGATCGGCTGTGTATTCGCCGTTTTGAGTGAATTCAACGGGTGCGCTCGGCTGAACCGTCTGCGCCGCGCTGAACGTGCGCGCCATGGCGCCGACCACCGCCGCGTCAAGCTTTTCACTTTCGAGCTCACCTTCGTGCCAGAGGGTATAGTTCACGCCGTCATGCTCCCACTTTACAAGCATACCGTTTTCACCTGCCGAATATACCGTTGCTTCCACCGTAAAACCGTCACACGCGGTTTGGATAATGTATTTGGCACTAAGCTCGTAGTATATGCCCGATATGTCCTTTTCAAGTGCCGATGCGCGATAGGTGTACCCTTCGCCCTCATATGTAAAGCTTACCCCCGCAATACTTCCGCTTATAATGTAATAGCTTACATCGTTTGCGTTGTCGGGCGCATCTATGCTCACCCCTGCCGCAAGGAATGCGTCAGCCGTGTCAACGCTCACCATGGGGTTTGATATGCCTATATTCGGTGACGAGGGTTCGTCAACCGTACAGCCCGCAAGCATAATACAGCAAAGCACCAGCAGGGCCGTTATTTTGTTTAGCTTTCCGCTCATATTCGCTCCTTCCCGCCCGTGCCTATGCATGGGCAAAGGTATTTGCTCTTTTTATTATAACGCAAATGCCGCCGCGCGGGTTGCATTTATACATAAATTCATGCATTGTTCATAAAACGGCTTTGTATTTGCAACATGCTTGGTTTATCATTATTATATTGGGGGTGATGAGATAAATGCAACGCTTGCTTTTGGTTGACGGCAGCAATCTTCTTTTTCAAATGTTCTACGGCATGCCCGCACGGATAATCGGCCGCAGTGGGGCTCCTGTTCACGGCACGCTCGGGTTCATGGGTGCATTTATAAGGATGCTGAATATGCTTGCCCCCACCCATGCACTTGTTGTTTTTGACGGTGAGCATGAAAACGATCGCCGCACAATCGACCCCGATTATAAGGCAAACAGAGTGGATTTTTCGGCAATGGAGGAAATAGACACCCCGTTTTCTCAGCTTGATGATATTCGCCGCGCACTTGACTTCATGGGCATTATGCACACGGAAACCACCGACTGCGAAGCAGATGACGTGATAGCCGCATACGCGCTTGAATGCTCAAAATCCATGCCCGTCACGATAGCTTCCCTTGACAGCGACTTTTTTCAGCTTGTTTCAAAAAACGTAAGCGTGCTCCGCTATCGCGGTAAGAATACGCAGCTTTGCGATGAAGACTATGTTGCAGAGCGGTTCGGCATAGCGGCAGGATTCTATGCGGATTTCAAATCGCTTGTTGGCGATAATGCGGACAATATACGCGGCGTGCGGCTTGTCGGCCCCAAAACGGCCGCACGGCTTATAAACGAATACGGCTCACTTGACAATATTATAAGCCACGCAAATAGCATAAAGCAAAACGCGGTACGCACATCGATACTTGAAAATGAAGACAGACTCAGACGCAATTACAACCTTATTGCGCTCAATAAAACAACCGAGCTGCCAATGGCGGCAACTCGGCTTGCGTTCACCATGCCTTCCCTTACCTCAATTCAAATTCTAAGGGAGCTGAATATCATTTAGCGGCTATTTCTATAAGCTGTG
Organism: uncultured Clostridium sp.; assembly: GCA_964612925.1. GTDB lineage: Bacteria > Bacillota > Clostridia > Christensenellales > CAG-138 > Phil1. The sequence continues at coordinate 6,699 of CAZTFU010000030.1, forward strand.
CCGCTTCGCTTATTTCATAATCGGGCTTCATATTGTGCGTCAGCATGTATTGTTTAAGCTCGGCATCCCGCGCATATTCCTTGGGTGTCCAGCTTGTTATGTCAAGCAGCTTTTGCTTGTATTCTGCATTACCGTCGTGCCTGTGCATCCAAACGGCCCTTACGCCCGCAAGCTTTGCCATGTACATATCCTTTGTAAGGTTGTCGCCTAAGTACATGACCTCGCTTTTGTCGTACCCTTCGCCCGCGCATATGCGCTCAACAACAGCAACATCGGGCTTTTTCGTCTGCACGGTGCGCACCTTTTCACTTACGGCGTGGGTGCTCTTGAATGGGCTTTCAAATGTGTATACATGCTTAAAATACGGCTCTATCCCCAACTTTTGCAGTCTGTAAAACCCGTTTTCTTTTGAAGATTCCGTATATGCTATAAGCGTTACGCCCATTTCGCTCAGGGCTTTAAGCATCTCCTCAACACCGGGGAAAAGCTTTAGGTGACTGTCCCGCATATCATTAAATACGTTAAATGCGGGTCTGAGGGCGGCCTTCATCTCCTCCGCGCTCATTGAACCGTAGTATGCCCTTATGCTCGGTAGTTCAAGCGTTGCATACGGATATTCCACGGACCCAAGCTTCTGATGTGCGGCACGGTATTCGTCTATAAGCACGGCCATGTCAATGCCGGTCATAAGCGCTATTTTATCCGCCATGGCATAAAATGCCGGCACAAAAAAGCTTGTCCAGTCATACAAAGTATCGTCAAGGTCGCTTATAAGCAACTTTATCATAGGGCGGTTCTCCATTGCTCTTTAATCCAAAATGCATTTGAATATTACCCCATCCCTTCCCGTAAGTCAACAACCTTGAACATGATATAAGCAAATGCAAATACAAATGCGGTTGTATGTTTTCCGAAAACATTGTATAATGAGTTATAAATGCGCGGTTTATGTCCAAATTGCGTTTATTTGCGCGTAAAGCCGCAAATGTTTAAGGAGGAAGGCAATGTTCGACCTGCAAAAGGCAAGCATGATAAAAAGGGTGTCCGCATGGCTGCTTGACACCATACTTGTACTTGTACTTATTACGGGCTTTGCGTTGTTGCTTTCCGCCATTCTTAATTACGACAGCTATAACGACCAATTGCAGCAATGCTATACCCGTTATGAGGAGGAATATAATATTTCCTTCAGCATTTCGGAAGAGGAATACCTTGCGCTCGGTGAAAATGACATGGCTCGTTACGATGCGGCATATGCCGCACTTGAGGATGATGCATTCATTGACCGGGCGTTTTCTATGGTGCTTCAGCTTTCGCTTATAATCCTTTCGTTCTCGGTACTGCTTGCAATAATGATAATGGATTTTGTTCTGCCGCTTATATTCAAAAACGGTCAGACCGTGGGCAAAAAGATATTCGGCCTTGCCGTTATGGAAAAGGGCGCAATAAGGATACGGCCGCTCACATTGCTTATACGCACGCTTCTTGGCAAATATACAATAGAAACAATGGCCCCGCTGCTTATAATATTCCTTATATTTTTCGGCACTCTCGGCTCACTTGGGCTTATACTGCTTGTGGCTCTGCTACTGTTCCAAATTGTGCTTATGGCGGCAACAAGCACCAATTCCGCAATACATGATGCGCTTGCGCAGACCGTATGCGTTGATATGGAAAGCCAAATGATATTCGATTCCATAGAGGAGCGGGACAAGCGACGTGAGGAATACGAACGCGGCCAAAGCGAACTATGGGGCCGATGATAATGCACACAATGAGCATCAGCATAAAAAATACTAAAGGATCGAGGACGATTACCAATGAAAGTTGAACTGCGCAATGTGACCAAGGCTTTCCCCAGCCGCAACAAGAAATCGGGTGAAGATGTTATTGCGGTGAATAACTGCAATGTAACGATTCCGGACGGCAAGCTCATAGGCCTTCTCGGTCCTTCGGGCTGCGGCAAGAGCACCACGCTTTACATGATCTGCGGCTTGCAGAAGCCCACCGAGGGTCAGATATTCTTCGGTGAGGACGATGTTACCGGCCTTGCTCCCGAAAACAGGGGCGTGGGTCTTGTGTTCCAGAACTATGCACTTTACCCCCACCTTACGGTAAAGCAAAACATACTTTTCCCGCTGCAGAACCTCAAGGGCGCGGACAAGCTGCCCAAGGAGGAAATGCTGCGCCGCGTATACGAAACGGCAAAGCTTGTGCAGATAGACGAGCTTATGGAAAGAAAACCCAGCGAGCTTAGCGGCGGCCAGCAGCAGCGCGTTGCAATAGCGCGTGCACTTGTCAAAATGCCCCGCGTACTGCTTCTTGACGAGCCTCTTTCCAACCTTGACGCAAGGCTTAGGCTCCAGACTCGTGAAGAAATCCGCCGCATACAGCGCGAAACTCAGATAACCACCGTGTTCGTTACCCACGACCAGGATGAGGCCATGAGCATATCCGACTTCATAGTCGTCATGAAGGAAGGCGTTGTACAGCAGATAGGCAAGCCCCAGGCCGTGTATGACGATCCCGACAACCTGTTTGTTGCAAAGTTCCTCGGCACACCGCCCATAAACGTGTTCAACGGCATCGTGCGCGGCGGTAAGCTTTATATAGGTGAAGAGGCCGTAATGAACGTTGGCGGCATAGATGACCGTGAGGTTTATGTAGGCATAAGGCCCGAGGGCTTTATACTTGACGAGAACGGCCCGCTTGGCTGCAAGCTTATAAATGTAGAGGTCATGGGCAGAGACGTAAGCGTTGTTTCCTCCAATGCCGCCGCGGTAAGCGAAACCATCCGCTCCATAATCAATGCCGATGCGGGCGTTGACCATGAGGCCGAAACCGTGCGCTTCAGTCTCAAGCCGAATAAGCTTTTCATATTCGATAAGGCCGATGAAAGGCGCCTGCATTTCGAGGTAAAGTAATATGGTAGAGAGCAAATATAAATGGAAGGCGTGGGTATATCTTGCCCCGGCGATAGTGCTGCTGCTTGTGTTCACGGTTTGGCCGATAATCAACACCGTGCGCATGGCCTTCCTTGAAAATTACAGCGGCCTTAAGGCGTCAAACGGAGCTGTGTTTACGTTCGGCGTGGGCAACTTCGTTAAGGTGGTGCAGTATAAAAAGTTCCTCACCTGCCTTAAAAACACCATACTTCTGTGCGTGCTTACGGTGCCTATATCGAGCCTGTTGGCACTGCTTATAGCGGTGTTTCTCAATTCCATAAAGTGGCTGCAAAAGCCGTTGCAGACCATATTCTTCCTGCCCTATGTCACCAACTCCATAGCCATAGGCATGGTGTTTGCGGCAATGTTCAATATAGTCGGCAGCTTTTACGGAACGGAAAACGAGATAATCGTAACCGCGGGCATAATCAACAACATTATCCAATTCTTCGGTGGGGAGCCTGTGAACTGGATAAACTACGGTTCGACATACGCCGCGAACATAACCGTTATGACGGTCTACATCGTTTGGAATGCACTGCCGTTTAAGATACTCATTCTTCTTGGCGGCCTGCAGAGCATAAACAAGCAGTATTACGATGCCGCCAAGGTGGACGGTACATCCCGCCGCCGCATATTCACGCGCATAACCGTGCCTCTGCTTTCCCCCATGCTTGCCTACGTTATCATAACGGGCTTTATAAGCGGATTTAAGGAATACACAAGCATTGTCGGTATATTCGGTGAATCCATGGGGCCTGCGGACGATGCGGGCAGGCTGAACACCATAGTCGGCTTTATCTACGATGCACTTGCCGCCAACAACCAGGGCCGTGCAAGCGCCGCCGCACTTATACTGTTTGCAATAATACTGGTCGTAACGCTTATCAACTTGCAGGTAAGCAAGAAGAGCGTGCATTATTGAGGTGAGTATTTATGGCAGATAACAATATCAAGATCATGCACGAACGCAACATATCCTCCGAACGAGTTCGTCAGAGGGTTGTGGGCATAACCGCAAAAACGCTTTGCTACGTATTCCTTATAATCATGGCGTTGGTGGTGCTTTTCCCGTTCTATTGGATGATAAACTCATCCCTCAAGAGCCTTAGCGAATACCGTCAAAGCGTGCCTACACTTTGGCCTACAAAGATACTGTTGAGCAACTATGCGGAAGCATTTACCTCCGCAAGCTTGGGCAGGCTGTTCTTCAACACGGCGTATGTCGGCATAGTTTCAACGCTGCTTTCGCTTGTTATAACCATTCTTTCGGCATTCGCGTTTGCAAGGCTTGAGTTCAAGGGCAAGAATTTGCTTTTCTCCGCTCTGCTTGCAACCATGATGATACCGGGCGAACTGTTCACCATAACCAATTACAGCACCGTGACCGAATTCGGCTGGATGAACACATATACGGTACTTATTGTCCCGTTCCTCGTAAGCGTATTCTACATATATCTGCTCAGGCAGAACTTTATGCAGATACCGAACGAACTGTATCTTGCCGCCAAGGTGGACGGTACAAGCGATTTCAAATACCTTTGCAAGGTAATGATTCCCCTTTCCCTGCCGACCCTTATTTCAATAACCATATTGAAGATGATGGGCGCATGGAATTCATACATATGGCCGCGCCTCGTTGCGAATGACGATGCGCACAGGCTGATAACCAACGGCTTGAGGAATGCATTTACGGATACCACGGGTGACGTTAACTACCCTGTGCAGATGGCGGCGGTCGCGCTTGTATCGGCACCGCTGTTCTTGGTGTTCATATTCCTCAGGAAGTATATAATGAAGGGCGTAAGCCGAAGCGGCATAAAAGGATAAAAATAAATTTATGCAAAGCATAAAGAAAGGCAAGGAAAACAAAGATGACTAAACGTATCCTGGCAACCCTGTTGGCGGTACTTATGGTATTCGGCGCAATGATGCTGACTGCCTGCACCACCAACGAAGAACCCGCAAACACCGACGATCAGCAGCAGTCTGATCCCGAAGTAGGCGGAAACGAAGAACAGCAGCCCGTAAAGGCTGAGGGCAACTTCACCGTACCCGAAGTGGGTTACGACGGAAGCGAAGTTACCGTCACCTTCTACAACACCATGGGCACCAATCTGAGCGATGTTCTGAACCTCTACATTGAGGAGTTCAACAAGCTCTACCCCAACATCCACATCGTAAGCGAAAAGATCGGCAGCTATGATGACGTGCGTGACCAGATCAGCACCGAAATCACAGTTGGCAATCAGCCCAATGTTGCTTACTGCTATCCCGACCACGTTGCACTTTACAACTTGGCAGGCGCAGTCGTAACGCTGGACAGCCTTATCGACAGCCAGATCGAAGTGACCCGTGCGGACGGCACTACCGAAATCGTCGGTCTCACCGATGAACAGAAGGCCGACTTCATAGCCGGTTACTATTCCGAGGGCGCACAGTTCGGCGATGGCCTTATGTACTCCATGCCGTTCTCCAAGTCCACTGAAGTTCTTTATTACAACAAGACCTTCTTTGATGAGAACGGTCTGACCGTGCCCACCACTTGGGAAGAACTTGAAGCGGTCTGCGCAAAGATAAAGGAAATCGACCCCAACTCCATACCCCTTGGCTATGACAGCGAAAGCAACTGGTTCATAACCATGTGCGAACAGTACGGTTCCGATTACACCAGCGCCACCGGTGACCACTTCCTGTTCAACAACGAAACCAACCGCAACTTCATAAAGATGTTCCGTGAATGGTACCAGAAGGGCTACCTGACCACTCAGACCCTTTACGGTGCTTACACCTCCGGTCTGTTCACCTCCACCGATGAGGTTAAGAGCTATATGTCCATCGGCTCCTCCGCGGGTGCTACCTACCAGCGTCCTACCGCAGATGCGGACGGCAACTATCCGTTCGAGGTCGGTATCGCCTCCATACCTCAGCTTGGCAACGGCAACAATAAGGTCATTTCTCAGGGCCCCAGCCTTTGCATATTCGCTAAGGAAAATGAGCAGGAAGTCGTTGCAACTTGGCTGTTTGTCAAGTTCCTGACCACCAATGTTGACTTCCAGGCCGAATTCTCCATGGCCTCCGGTTATGTTCCCGTTCTCAAGAGCGTAGCCGACAATGCGGCCTATGCCGAATTCATCGATCAGGCCGACGGCGGCAAGTACATCTCCGCCCTCAGCGCAAAGGTCTGCCTTGAGCAGGAAGACTACTACTACACCTCCCCTGCGTTCAACGGTTCCACCACCGCTCGTAGCCAGGTCGGTACTCTGCTGACCAAGTGCCTCACCGCGGATGATGGCGGCGATGTTGACGCCATGATAGAGGCCGCATTCGAAGAAGCCGTTGAGGAATGCGAATACAACAGCTAAGAGCTGAATTTTAATCAAAAGGACGGTTAGGATACCATGAAAAAGCTTGCCCTGACAGTGGCACTTATAATGCTTATGCATTGCGCGGTAGGCTGTACCGCAGGCGGGGATAATACACCCTTGCCGAGCAGTAGTCCTATTGAAAGTGCCGTTCCCTCACCCGAGGCGGAAACCGTTGGGGCAGGCGAAAGCGTAGACTATGCCATATCCGTTCAGCCGAGCGGAAGCGATACCGCAAAGCAGGAGGTTACCGTAAAATCCTTTGTTGACGGGGATACGGTGCATTTCCATATACCCGAGGAGATAATCCCATCGGGAGTGCTGAAGGCTCGTTTCTTGGGCATAGATACGCCGGAATCCACCGGAAAGATCGAAGAATACGGCAAAGCCGCAGCCGATTTCACGAAGCAAAGGCTTAGTGAAGCCTGCTCCATACTGATTGAATCCGATGATGCAAACTGGAACATCGATTCAACCGGCGGCAGATATCTTGTTTGGGTTTGGTATAAATTACAACCGAGTGACGAATACCGCAATCTGAACATAGAACTGCTGCAAACAGGGCTGGCGCGGGCCAATTCATCGGCAAACAACCGTTACGGTTCGACTTGCACGGCCGCAATCGGCCAAGCAAGGGCAAACAAACTGAACATATACTCCGGCGAAAAGGATCCGAACTTCTATTATGGGGACGCGATCGAGCTGACGCTGAAGGAACTTAGGTGCAACATTGAAAGCTACAACGGCATGAAGGTAGCCTTTGAGGGCAACATCACCATGAACAGCGGCAACGGCGTCTTTATAGAGGACTTTGACGCCGAAAGCGGGCTGTACTTCGGCATAAGTGCCTACTATGGCTACGGCTTGAGCGGCGCGGGGCTTGACATTTTATCCGTCGGCAACCGCGCAAGGATAGTCGGCACCGTTCAGTATTACGAAACGGGCGGTTATTATCAGGTGTCGGGATTGAGTTACAGACAGATGAAACCCGATGATCCAAGCAATCTTCAAAAGATATCGGAAGGGAATACGGCCGCATACACTCCCGTTTCCGTTGCCGAGCTTGAATCCGCAGTCACTGTTGAAACCGAAGGCGGCACAAAGGAGCTTGTTTTAAGCGACATAATGATGAATACCACCGTGCAGACGGACGGCCTTAGGGTCGAAAGTTTCTACCGTTCCGATGACGGTGACAGCGCAACGCTTAACTGCACAAGCGATTCGGCTAACCTTTCAGTACGGCTTGAATCATTAAAGTCAAACGGTGAGGAAACCGACCTTGATGCACTCGTAGGCAAAACGATAAGCGTGCGCGGCGTGCTTGATTCGTTTAACGGAGAGGTGCAGCTGCACGTATTCACAAAAGAAGGTATTACAATACAATAACAACCTATATTTAAGAAAGAGGGAGAAAAGATGAAAAGACTTATCGCATACATAATAGCTCTTTCGCTGTTTGTAATGGCGTTTGCCGGCTGCTCCGCCCCCGCGGATGACGTCGAGCAGAGCCCCAACGCGGAAGTTAGCGAACCCACCGCAGAACCCACTGCCGAACCCGAACCGGAAGTAAATCCTATTGAAAACGCCATTGCCTACATCAAGCAGATGTACCGCAACGATGCCGTAAAGACCGCCGCCGATTATCAGGTGGTCGGCTTTGCCGTGGTAAACGGCACTTCTTACCAGATCGACTGGTCCGTTGAGATAACCAGCGGCGCAGAGGATGCCGTGGTTGTCAGCGAACTTGGCGAAGATAAGATGGTCACCATCGACATCAACGAAGCCTGTGCGGAAGAATCCGAATACACCCTTACCGCCACCATTTCCGACGGTACGAACAGCGTATCCGAAAGCTTCAGCCACATCGTTCCCAAGGGCTTTGACCTTGGCACCGCCAGCTATGATGAAATAGTTGCCGCGGGCTACGAGCTTGAGGACGGCGCAGCTCTTGAGGGCACTCTCAGGCTGTTCGGCACCATAGTATCCATAGACACTCCTTACAGTGCGGATTACAACAACATCACCGTCACCATAGCCGTAAAGGGTCTTGAAGAGTACCCCATACAGTGCTATCGCCTGAGCGGTGAGGGCGCCGACACTCTGGCCGTCGGTGAGGAAATTACCGTTGAAGGCAGCATAAAGAACTACAAGGGCACCATCGAATTCGATGCGGGCTGTGCTCTTATCGGCCGCGGCGAGTTCCCCGCCCACGCAAAGCTGCTTGAGAATGCCTACGCACTTGAAGAGGGTGCCGCAATGGTCAACGCCACCGCAATGAGCGGCGTTATCACCTCCATTGACACTCCGTTCAGCGCAGAATACAACAACATCACCGTTACCATCGTTTGCGACGGTATCGAGGATATGCCCGTACAGTGCTATCGTCTCAGCGGCGAAGGTGCCGATGCTCTGGCCGTCGGTGATGAGATCGCCGTTTACGGTACCATCAAGAATTACAAGGGCACCATCGAGTTCGATGCAGGCTGCAAGCTGATCGATCCCGCCGCCGTTTCCTCCGCAAGAGTAGTTGCCAAGGCATACACCCTTGAAGAGAGCGCGGCCATGCAGGGCACCAAGACCCTTACCGGTACCATCGCTTCAATAGACACCGCCTACAGCGCAGATTATGACAACATCACCGTTACCATAGTCGTTGGCGGCCTTACCGACTATCCCGTGCAGTGCTACCGTCTCACCGGCGAAGGTGCGGCCGAGCTTGCCGAGGGTGATGTGATAACCGTTACCGGTGCCATCAAGAACTACAAGGGCACCATCGAGTTCGACGCGGGCTGCACCTTCACCAAATAAGCCTTAGCGAACCGACAAAGCAAACCAAACCCGAAGCGGATGCATCATAACGGTGCATCCGCTTTAATATGCCCTTGGGCTGAATGTGGCATTCTTGTTGTCCCCTCTGTGCGGTTTTGTACCGCAAGGGCGTGGTATCGCGATTTAACGCCCTATCAGTCACGGCTTGCGCATTGCATGGGTGTAACGGTAATTCTCATGCCCTCTCAGTCACGGCTTACGCCGTGCCGGCTCCGCGCAAGGCATACCCTAAAGGGCACCTTTGCACAAGGGAGGCTTTTTCTCCCTACTGTCTGCCTTCCCGCAAAAGAAACTGCGGCGGAGCCGCTGTGCAGGCGGTGGAGGTTATGCCCTACAGTAAGAGATAATTGCTGTGGTAACTCGGCTATGCTATTCCCGACTTACTTCGTTTATCCGCGCCGGCGTGCGAGGGTAGGATGGGAGGGGTTCAGGGAGTTCGGAGTCAAACGCCATGTCAGCGTGCCACCCTCCCAAAGCCCCTGCGGCGGAGCCGCTGTGCAAGCGGTAGAAGTTATGCCCTACAGCAAGAACAAACCACTGCACAAACTTAACTTGGCTGTCCCTGCCTTGTGTCGTTTTGCCCCGCGCTTAGCGGGATAAGGAGGGGATGTGGGAGTTGTTAGAGGGTTGAAGGGGAGGATATCCTCCCCTTAATCCTCTAACAAAGAAAAGCCAAAAGGAGTTCGTAGTATATAAGCAATTGCGGCGTTAGCCGATGTAGAAAACAATCTTATAACACTACAAACCCATCTTTCCTGCCTGCGCCTTGTGGCGCATAAACTTATGTATAATGAGCTTGTTTTGCTCTTTTTGCAGGGCGGGCTGAAGGGAGGGAAGTCTCCCTCCCTTTCCGCTTGGAACATGGTCGCCTTGCTCATTGCCATTCGCAATTCTCCCTGTTCCTGCGTGTTCTCCGCCTCACTTCATCCTGCACTGCAGGCGTTCGGCTCCGAACTCCCCTGCACCCCCTCCCAACCTACCCTCGCACGCTGACGCGGGCAAACGAGGTAAGGTTGATTTAGCTAAACTGAGTTTGTGCGGCAGTTTCTTCCCGCTGTAGGGCATAATCTCCGCCACCCGCACAGCGGCTCCGCCGCAGAGGCTTTTGGAGGGATTCCAACTGACCGAACGAGCCTTTGCGGCTTGGCTCTCCTTTCGGGAGAGCTATCTGCGTAGCTGTAAGCGTAGCAGACTGAGAGGGCACGAGACTATGCGTTGCGTCTTTATACCCTCTCAGTCACGGCTTGCGCCGTGCCAGCTCCCCCAAAGGGGGAGCCAAGGGAAATAGCTCGCTTGTACAGAACAAAAAGCTTGCCTCCCCCTATGGGATGCCCTTTAGGGTATGCCTCGTGCTGAGTTGCGCAGGTGACTGAGAGGGCGCGGGAGTTACCGCCACACTCACGCATGGCGCAAGCAGAACAAGAGGGCATGCTCGGCGCAAGCCGTGACTGAAAGGGAGAAGAAGTGAGAATTATTGCCGCGCCCCGGCACGGCGCAAGCCGCCCGAGAGGGAGAGGGCGTGAGAATTATTGCCGCACTCCTGCACGGCACAAACCTTGACCGAGAGAGATGTTCTCCCTGACAATCCCTCATAAGCTCAGTGCAGCTCACTGCCAAAAGCTCGCCTATTTAACTTAACACCATAAATTTACCCTGCTCATTGACACAATGCTCCCTTTGTGCTAAGCTACAATACGAATTCGTACATTGATTTCACGGAGCAAAGTCTATGAACAGATTTGCATTTTTTCGCAGCCTTGGCGAAGCCGTGTACAGGATCGACGGCGCGTATTCCGTCTTTTCAAAAAACGCGGGCATAAAGCCGAATATGCTGTGGCTTTTAAGCGCGCTCAACGACGGGCAAAAGCACACGCAATGCCAAATATGCTGGGACTGGAATTTCCCCAAAACAACCGTTAATACGCTTATAAAGGAGCTGGAACGGCTGAACTATGTCTCACTGTCTCCCGTTCCGGGGTCAAAAAGGGAGCTGTATGCCGAGCTTACCGATGAGGGTAAAGCCTATGCCGAACGGGTGCTTGCCCCCGTTTATGCCGCGGAGGAACAACTTTACAACAGCTATTTTGCCGACCGCACAACGGACTTTGTGGAAGAACTCAATCAGTTTTCCGCCGCAATGAAGCTTGCTTTCACCTGCGGCGAAGGAAAGGCGGATGAATAAGCATGAAAAAACATGATTGGGCGGAGCTACGCCCACAGATAAAAGAGGTTTGGCGGCTTAGCCTGCCCGCAATACTCACCCAGATAACAACAATTGTTATGCAGTATATCGACTCCGCAATGGTGGGTGCGCTCGGTGCAAACGCAAGCGCGGCCATCGGCCTTGTTTCAACAAGCACATGGTTCCTCGGCGGCCTTACATATGCAATATCGGCAGGCTTTTCCGTGCAGGTCGCGCACCACATAGGCGGCGAACGCGATGCCGATGCGCGTACCGTTATGCGCCATGGGCTCGTGGTTGGGCTTATAATATCGGGCCTACTGTGCCTTTTTGGTGTGGCGATAAGCGGATCGCTTCCTGCTTGGCTTGGCGGCGATGAGTCCATTCGTGCGGATGCAAGCGCGTATTTCCTTGTTTATGCGCTTATGCTGCCATTCTCTCAGCTTGATTCGCTTACATCGTCATTCCTTCAGTGCAAGGGTGATATGATAACACCAAGCATTCTCAATGCCGCAATGTGCCTGCTTGACATTGTATTCAATGCGATATTCATACCAAAATACGGCGTACTCGGCGCAAGCATAGGCACAACGCTTGCATGCGCCGTGGTAAGCCTTGTAATGGCATGGCGCTGCTGCTTGTGCGATGAAAGGCTTCGCCTCAACCGCCGCGAGAAGAGCGGTTTTGATAAGCAAATAATAAAAAAGGCCATATCCATAGGCACTCCTCTTGCCGTGCAGGAAATGGCGATGAATGCGGCAATGGTTGTCGCAACGATAATAATTGCACCGCTCGGCGCGGTTGCAATAGCCGCAAATTCATTTGCTGTCACCGCCGAAAGCCTGTGCTATATGCCGGGCTACGGCATCGGCTCCGCAGCGACAACGCTTGTGGGCCGCAGCTTCGGCGCGGGCGAGGAACGCCTTGCCAAACGGTACGGCAACATATGTATAGCCATGGGCGCGGCCATTATGGGTGCGGCGGGTATATTGATGATGTTTATCTGCCCCCTGCTTTTCACCATGCTCACGCCCGATGCCGCCGTGCGCGAGCTTGCGGCCCGCGTGCTTCGGCTTGAGCTTATAGCGGAACCGCTCTTTGGCGTTTCGATAGTGGCCGCGGGCGCCCTTCGCGGCGTGGGTGACACGCTTGTGCCCAGCCTTATGAACCTTGCCAGCATATGGATAGTCCGCATAGGGCTTGCGCTTCTGCTTGTCGAGCCCCTCGGTCTTATGGGCATGTGGATAGCAATGGCGGTAGAGCTCTGCGTGCGCGGCACTCTCATGCTCATCAGGCAAAAGCGCTCCACATATTACTCACTATGCACCAAGGGCGCATAGGCTCACCCGACCGACATACATCCAATCCCACGCACGGCATTGGCACTTCCGCCCTCACCGTGCGTGAGTTTTGGGGTAGATGGTTTGAGCCATAGGAAAAAGCACAAGCAAGCTGTTGCGGGCAAAGTCATAGTGTCTTGCGCTTAGCACAAACATTGCTCTTTTTAGGTGCTAAGCAGTTTTGCGGCAGAGGTTTTGTGCCGTGACGAAGAAAAAGCGCAGTAAGATATCGGGGCATATCTTCGGGCATTTTTCTAAAGTCAGGGTGCAGGAAGCATCCGCTAAACTGTATGTTTCCCGTCTCAGATGGCCTTAATGTGCATGCTTTTTTATCTCCCTCTCAAGCACGTCGGCAAAGCGTTGTATCGGCTCAGCAAGCGTTTCCGCAAGGTCGAGGGTAGAGGTGTTGTTTATGTAGTCAAGCGGGCTTTTGCG
>CAZTFU010000031.1:0-19392 GCA_964612925.1 uncultured Clostridium sp.
AACGACACTGCGGTTAACAGCCGCATGCTCTACCGACTGAGCTAAGGAGGAACGGAACGAGTGTTATTATAGCGCGCCATTTACGATTTGGCAACCCCTTTTTAAAAAATTTTTTCGGAAAAATTTTTAAAGGTTGTTTTTTGCCCGCCACGCGGGGATTATTCCGAATTCCTTCAGTGCGGCATACACCCTTGGGTTGGGTAAGCCTATCACGGTAAAGTAGCAACCTGCGATTTCCTTTACAAATACCGTTGCGGGACCCTGTATGCCGTATGCGCCTGCCTTGTCCATCGGCTCTCCCGTGGATATATAGTCGCGTATTTCATCATCCGTAAGGATGCAGAAAGTAACATCGGCCTTATCGTAAAACACACGCCGCCGTTCACCCGCAATCACGGCAACGCCCGTATATACCGTGTGCGTGCGTCCGCTGAGTTTTGAAAGCAGACGAAACGCGTCCTGTTCATCGTGCGGCTTACCGAGTATTTCCCCGTCAAGATAAACTATTGTGTCGGATCCGAGCACACAGGCATTTGAGTGATGCGCGGCAACGTACTCGGCCTTTATCTCCGCAAGGCGTGAAACGTACTCCCCCGGTTCCGTTAAATCAATGTTTTCCTCGGCACGGCTCGGTTCAACCTCAAATTCGTACCCCATAAGGTGCAGCATTTCCCTGCGCCTTGGTGAAGCGGATGCAAGAATGAGTTCCATATCGATATTCCTTTTATTCCGAAAGAGCTTGGAAGCCAAGTCCGTAAGCCGTATCATACGGGCAAAGCAACACCAGTGCAGATTTATCCATGCTGTTTGCTATGGCGCGAATATGGCAAGCCTCCGCACGGGAACAGGCGCACATGAGTATGTTCCTGTCGGAGCCCGAAAACATGCCCGTTGCCTTTATGCTTGTTACGCCGCGGCCTATGCTGTGCATTATTTCATCGGAAATCTCAGTCGCCTTGTTTGTTACTATAAATGTGACCTGCCCCGTCATAAAGCCCGCGGTTATTTTATCTATAACGGTTGTGCTTACGGCGGTCATGACTATGCCCTGAAGCACCGCATCTATCCTGCCAAAGACGATGCCGCCAAGCATTATTACAGCCCCGTCTATAAATATGGATATGGTTCCTATGGAAAGGTGCGGGAATTTTTTCCTAAGGCTCATTATAAGAAAATCCGTGCCGCCCGTGGATGAGCCGCGCCAGTACACAAGCGCAAGTCCCGCGCCGCTGAGCGCACCCGCGAACAGCGCGGCCATAATGGGATCACCCGAATAAACGGGAAGCAACGGGAACACGAAGTCTATTATAATCGTGCTTATCACCATTGTTTTGAGTGACTTAAAGAAAAACGTTTTCCCAAGCGTTTTAAGGCAAACTATTATTATAGGTATGTTCAACACAAGCGTACATGTACCTATCGGAAGGTTTGTAAAATGGTTTATAATTATCGCCAAACCGCTTATGCCGCCCGGCGCAAACTCCGCCTGAGATGCAAAACTGTATATGCCCGCGGCATAGAGTATGCCACCCACTATGTCAAACAGCAGGTCCATAGCTATTTCCTTGAATTTAGATTTTCTTTCCACAGTCGTTTCACTCCTCCTTTATGTTTAAGGCCGCTTATGTTCGACCCTATCCAAAGCAGATTGTATCACCGAACGCATATGCTTGTCAAACAAAAAACGCACTCAAGGCCGTCATAGCCGTAAAGATAATTTTCATTTGCCTATTTGCGTTGGGCGCGGCATGGTTTATAATAAGCTTGCTTTGCCGATCACATTCAGCAGGAGGAACAAGCATTGCAGTACAAAAGCGACATCGAAATAGCACAGGGCTGTGCCATGCGCCCGATATCCGAAATAGCGAACATTGCTGGCGTTGACGAGAAATACGTTGAGCAATACGGACGATATAAGGCCAAAATAGACCCCCTTCTTCTAAAGGAGACCACCGCCGGCAACGGAAAGCTTATTTTGGTAACGGCGATAACTCCCACCCCCGCGGGCGAGGGCAAGACCACCACCACAATAGGTCTTGCGGACGGATTAAGGCGAATAGGCAAAAAGGCCGTCGTTGCACTTAGGGAACCTTCACTCGGCCCCGTATTCGGCATAAAGGGCGGTGCCGCGGGCGGCGGGTATGCTCAGGTGGTGCCCATGGAGGATATAAATTTGCACTTTACGGGCGATTTTCATGCAATAGGAGCCGCAAACAATTTGCTTGCGGCAATGCTTGACAACCATATTCAGCAAGGCAATTTATTGAATATAGACCCGCGCAGGATAACGTGGAAGCGTTGTGTTGACATGAACGACAGGCAGCTTCGCTTTATAGTGGACGGGCTTGGCGGCAAGGCAAACGGAAGTCCGCGTGAGGATGGTTTTGACATAACCGTTGCAAGCGAAATAATGGCTGTGCTTTGCCTTTCGGATTCCATACTCGATTTGAAGAACAGGCTTTCGCGTATAATAGTCGGCTATACGTATGACGATAAGCCCGTAACCTGCGGCCAACTGAAGGCGGCGGGTGCCATGGCCGCCCTTTTGAAGGATGCCATGAAGCCAAACCTTGTGCAGACGCTTGAGGGCACGCCCGCATTTGTACACGGCGGGCCGTTTGCCAACATCGCACACGGCTGTAACAGCGTTATGGCCACACGCATGGCGATGAAGCTTGGCGATTATGCCGTTACGGAGGCGGGCTTCGGTGCGGATCTCGGTGCGGAAAAGTTCCTTGACATAAAGTGCCGCATGGCAGGACTTGAGCCGAGTGCGGTGGTTATCGTGGCAACGGTTCGTGCGCTGAAAATGCACGGCGGCCTTGCAAAAACCGAGCTTGGCTGTGAGGACATAGCCGCACTTGAACGGGGAGTACCTAACCTTTTAAGGCACGTTTCAAACATAAAGGATGTGTTTGGTCTCAATACCGTGGTTGCGGTAAACCGTTTCCCGACCGATACGGATGCGGAAATAGCATTTATAATAGAAAAGTGCCGCTCCCTTGGCGTAAACACCGTGCTGTCAACCGTGTGGGCGGACGGCGGATGCGGCGCGGAGGAGCTTGCGCAGGAGGTTGTTCGTCTGTGCGACACGCCTAACCGCGGTTTCACATTTGCATATGACGTATCACTTCCCATAGATAAAAAAATAGAGGCAGTGGTTCGCCGCATATACGGCGGGGACGGCATAAACATAACACCCGCTGCAAAAAAACAGATAGACTCCCTTACCCGGCTTGGTTTTGGCAATTTGCCCATATGTGTAGCAAAAACGCAATACAGCTTTTCCGATGACGCTTCAAGGCTCGGCGCGCCAAGCGGCTTTACCGTAACGGTAAAAAGCGTCAAGGTGTCCGCAGGCGCAGGCTTTATAGTTGTGCTGACAGGTGATATTATGACAATGCCGGGTCTGCCCAAGTCCCCCGCGGCAGAGCGCATAGATGTTGACGAGAACGGTGTGATATCGGGCCTGTTCTGATTTAATTTGCATAAATAAGGCGGAGGGCCCGTTGTTCGGCTCTCCGCCCGTTTTATTTGTTGTAAATATGTGCCTATATCCTATATGGAAAAGGGTACGTAAATGCAAAAGCTGTCAACCACTTCGGTCCTGCCATAGTATTCGGTGCCGTCCTCCCACACAAGGTTTGCCATCGCATATTTATCAAAAAGTGGAATTGCGATAGTCCTTACACGCGCCTATAATCCTCGATAAGCAAGTTCAAGTGTGCAACAACATTGGCAGGCAGCCCCGAAACGTCAATATGCAACTCGTCATTCAGTCCAAGCAGATAGTCCGTCGGCACATTCAGCACCTTGGATATGCGAACAAGCATCTCCACCGAAGGTTGTATATTATCGTTTTCCCAATTTGAGACGGTTTGTTTCACTACCCCCAGACGTTTTGCCAATTCAACCTGACTCCACCCCATAGCCATTCGCATTTCGCAAATTCTTCTGCCTAACATTGCAGCCTCCGCTGTGTCTAATATTACAATACTATTGTTATCCTTTATTTGACTTTTATAAAATACTATGGTATTTTATTGTTGGACTTTCGAACATCTTTCATGGTCTGTAATTTATATTTACGAGAGGTATCAACATGGCAAAAAGTAAACTTATTAACTGTAAAGCCTGTGGCGCGGAGATTGCGAAAAGTGCAAAGCACTGTCCGAATTGCGGTGCAAAGAATAAGAAGCCCATTTACAAAAAATGGTGGTTTTGGGCTATCATTATTGTTGTGTTAATTATAATCGCATCCTCGAGCAGTGGTAGCGATAATGGCAGTGAAGCGGCAAGCAATAGCGTCAACACCAACGAACCCGTTTTATCCGAGAATAGCACTAACGATACCAAGGGCGAAGCCGCAAGCACAAAAGCCGAATACTATATCGGAGACACCGTTGAGGACGGCAATAAGAAAATCACTTTCATATCCAGTGGTGACTATATAGAAGAAAACGAATATATGCAACCATCCGATGGTAACAAATACATCTTTTTGCAGTTTGCATTTGAGAACACCTCATCGAGCAGCGATACTTCCATTTCATTCTACAACTTTGATTGCTATGCGGACGGTTATGCGGCAGACATGTACTACACCGGTGACGATACGCTATCCGCTACTCTTTCCGCCGGGCGAGCAACAACCGGTTACGTTTACTTTGAAGTTCCGATTGATGCAGAGTCGATAGAGGTAGAATATGAAGCAAATGCCTTTACGGATAAAAAGATCAAATTCATATTCGAGGGTGATAAAGATTCGGGTTATGTGCAGGAGAAAAATACGGTTCCTTCCCCCGATGCACACTCCGTCGGAGATACTGTTGAATCCAGCAAGTTGAAGATTACATACATTTCCTGTGAGGAATATATAAGCGATAATATGTTTATTACGCCCAATGACGGTTATCGTTTTGTAAGCTGTGAATTTGAGTTTGAAAATGTCGGCAGTTCAGATGAATATATCAGCTCATTCAGCTTTGACTGTTATGCCGATGGTCTGAATTGCGACGGCAAGTACATTCGCGATGACGATTTGAGTGCAACCATTTCCGCCGGCAGAAAGGTGAAGGGTACGGTAACGTTTGAGGTCCCCATCGATGCCGAGGTTATAGAGGTTGAATTTCTTTCCAATTATTGGACGTCCAACCGAGTTGTTTTCTCCGTTGAGTAAACATCAAAATAAAAAAAGAGGGATAGCGCGGCTATCCCTCTTTTTCTTCTCACAATAAAGAACAAGTCCGCTCCAAACATCGTTCAATATTGGGAGCGGACCGAATCATCCGTTTGTTTTGCCCTTATTCGTTAATCAAGCAGACCGTGGCCGATCTTGTATGAAAGTGCGCTGAGGCTTTCGCTCAGGTGCACATTTTCTATCGGCACTGAGGTAACAAGATCAAGCGGCACAAAGTTCCATATTCCGCGTATGCCCGCCGCGCACATTCTGTCCGCAATTTCCTGTGCGGCACTGCGGCGAGCGGCTATAACGCCGATGTCGATCTTATTTTCGCGGATATAGTCATCCATTTCCTTCGCATCAAGTACGGGAAGTCCCTTGACCTCGGTACCGATAAGCTCTTCATTCACGTCAAACAATGCCTTAACTTCAAAGCCTTCTTCCTTAAAGCCGGGGAAATTTGTCAGTGCATGGCCGATGTTGCCCGCACCTACGATTATTATTGTGTGCTTTTGGTCTATACCCATTATACGCTTTATTTCGCGGGTAAGATTGCTTACATTGTAGCCGTAGCCCTGCTGACCGAAACCGCCAAAGCAATTAAAGTCCTGCCTGACCTGCGATGCATTCAGGTTCATTTGCCGTGCAAGTTTTTCGCTGCTTATACGATCCACGCCCTGCGCTTCAAGCATGAGCAGGTGCCTGTAATACCTGGGCAACCTCCTGATTACTGCTTCTGATACTCGTTTAAAGCCCATTTTATCCTCCGTAGCTATGCACTGAATAATGCTATTTCATGTTATATTATATCCTTGTTTGAGAATATTCGCAATGGCATTATTCATAAAATTTATAAATCTTTATTTTTCGTGTTCAGGCATGAATACCATGTCCCGTCCGTGCTTATGCCATGCGCCCTGCACGCCCTCCGCTGCAGCGCCAAGTTCTATATGCAGCATTGCAATTCCCCTATCTACATCGCCAAAGCCGAAATTGCCGCCGCAGTCGACAAGGCTCAGCCCGCCCTCCGCGGGAACAAGCTCATACGGCTGACGGTTAACCGCGCTCGGTGCGAGTATGGTGCACTGCACGGCGCTCCTTTGCCATGCGGGAAGCTGAGCGAATTCCTCGTCATTGAGCCAAGTAAGCTCCTCTACACCCCTGCGCTTGCGCCTGACGAACGGCTCATCCGCAACGCCTATAGGGGTCACGCACACTATCTTTTCGCCCTTTTGGAGTTTTACCGTTGAATTCAGCGCGCCGTGATTAAAGTTCACGCCAAGCCAGCATGTGCCAAGGCCGAGTGATGCACATTCCAATACAAATGCCTCACCAAGATAGCCGAGTGACACATTGTCACCGTTTTTCGATATAAACGCGGCAAACGCGCTTGTGCCGCTTATGCGCGAACCAAGCACGCCCGAAAACACCTTTTGCTCTACGCCAATTGCTATACGCACCCCGCGCACGCTCAGTGATGCCGCCGCGCTTTCAAGCGCGAGCATATCCTCAAGACTCGGCTCCCGCTTGTACTTTCTCACCGAATAGCGTTTCTGTGCCGCCTTATACCAGTTTGTCATGCCGCCGTTCATCGGCTTTTTCCTCCCGAAAAGATATTTATTTACTCGCGCACACCTTTTTCAAGCATTGGTTTTAAGTAAATGCCCGTATAGCTGCGCTCGTTTTGTGCCACCTGCTCGGGCGTGCCGCTACATACAATCGTGCCGCCCATGTCTCCGCCCTCGGGGCCGAGGTCTATAATATAATCCGCCGTTTTTATAACGTCAAGATTGTGTTCTATCACGACCACCGTACTGCCACCGTCACAAAGCCGTTGCAATATGGTTATAAGCCGCTTTACGTCATCCGTATGCAGACCCGTGGTAGGTTCATCGAGTATATACATGGTTTTGCCCGTATCGCGCCGCGCAAGCTCCGTCGCAAGCTTCACGCGCTGCGCCTCTCCGCCCGAAAGTGTGGTTGACGATTGGCCAAGGCGAATATATCCCAAGCCGACATCATACAGCGTTTGCAGTTTGCGTGCAAGCTTTGGCAGCGGCGCAAAGAATTTTAAGGCTTCTTCAACAGTCATGTCAAGCACGTCGGCAATGGTCTTGCCCTTGTACTTTACCTCCAGCGTTTCGTGATTATAGCGTTTGCCGCCGCACACTTCGCACGGAACGTATATATCGGGCAGGAAATGCATCTCTATTTTCAATATACCGTCACCGCGGCAGGCTTCACAGCGGCCACCCTTTACATTGAAGCTGAATCGACCATTTGTGTAGCCGCGCATCTTGGCATCGGGTGTTTGTGCGAACACGTCGCGTATCAAGTCAAAAAGTCCCGTGTATGTGGCAGGATTACTGCGCGGTGTGCGCCCTATAGGGGACTGGTCTATATCTATCACCTTATCAAGGTACTCCATGCCAAGTATTGCATCATATTCGCCGGGTCGCGTGCGTGCGCGGTTAAGATCCCTAAGCAGCGTTTTCTTCATCACCTCATTCACAAGGCTTGATTTGCCGCTGCCCGATACTCCCGTTACGCAGGTAAACAGTCCAAGCGGTATATCCGCGTCAACACTTTTAAGATTATTTGCCCGTGCGCCGCGTATGCGCAGCCATTCTTTGTCCGCTTCACGCCTTTTTGCAGGCACGGGTATATATTCCCTGCCCGAAAGGTACTTGCCCGTTATCGAGTTTTCATCAGTGAGTATCTGCTGTGGCGTACCCGCAAACACAACCTCCCCGCCGTGTTCGCCAGGGCCCGGGCCTATATCTACAATGTAGTCGGCACTTAGCATTGTCTCCTCGTCGTGTTCGACAACTATAAGCGTGTTGCCAAGGTCGCGCATGTTTTTAAGCGTTGCGATAAGCTTTGCGTTGTCCCGCTGGTGCAAGCCTATGCTCGGCTCATCAAGAATATACAATACTCCCACAAGGCTTGAGCCTATCTGTGTCGCAAGGCGAATGCGCTGTGCCTCTCCACCCGAAAGCGTGCCCGCCGCGCGGGAAAGTGTCAGATAATCAAGTCCCACGCTTATAAGGAAGCCAAGGCGCGAGTCTATCTCCTTCAGTATCCTGCCAGCTATCATTTCCTCCGTTTTTGTAAGCTGAAGTTCGTTAAGTTTCTTTTTGGCGTTGCGCACGGTCATGTCGCCGAGTTCCGCTATGTTCATACCGCCCACCGTTACCGCAAGGCTTTCTTTTTTCAGCCTTCTGCCTTCACAGTCGGGGCACGGAATGTTCGCCATATATTCTTCTATTTCGTGCTTCATATATTCGGACTGGGATTCCCTGTACCGCCGTTCAAGGTTTGGAATAATGCCTTCAAACGGAGAGTCAAAGCTGCCCTCGCCAAATTCCCTGCGGTACTCTATGTGCATTCGCTCATCGCCCGTGCCGTAAAGTATAGCCTTGCGCGCCTGCGCACTGAGGTCGCAAAACCTTGTATTCATGTCAAAACCGTATTTTTCACCGAGTGCGGTAAAATACATGCTTGCCATACTGCCGCCGTTATGACTTTGCCAGCCCGTAACGTTTATCGCACCCTCATTGAGTGTAAGCTCTTCATTGGGAACGATAAGCGCAGGGTCTATCTTCATAAGTGATCCAAGTCCCGTGCATGTCGGGCACGCCCCATATGGGTTATTGAAGCTGAACATGCGCGGCGTAAGTTCCTCTATGCTCACACCGCAATCGGGGCAGGCATAGTTTTCGCTGAAAAGATGCTCCTCACCGTTATGTTCCACCTTTGCAAGTCCCGCGCCGAATGCAAACGCCGTTTCAAGAGAGCTCGCCAATCTTCCTTCCGAACCCTTACGCACTATTATGCGGTCAACGATAACGTCTATTGTGTGCTTCAGCTTTTTGTCAAGCTTGGGCACATCGGCAATATCATATACCTGACCGTCTATTTTTACGCGAACATAGCCATCCTTCTGTATCTGTTCAAGCAGCTTTACATGTTCGCCCTTTCTGCCGCGCACAGCAGGTGCTATTATCTGCACACGCGCCCCTTCGCCAAGAGACATGACCTGCTCCACAACCTCATCAATGCTTTGGCGGCGTATAACCCTGCCGCATTTCGGGCAGTGCGGTATGCCTATGCGGGCGTATAAAAGCCTTAAATAATCATGTATTTCTGTTACCGTGCCCACAGTCGAGCGCGGGTTGTTGTTCGTGCTTTTCTGGTCTATGGATATTGCGGGTGAAAGTCCCTCTATCGTATCCACATCCGGCTTTTCCATCTGCCCCAAAAACTGTCTTGCGTAAGATGAAAGGGATTCAACGTAGCGCCGCTGTCCTTCGGCATATATGGTATCGAATGCAAGGCTTGACTTCCCGCTACCCGAAAGCCCCGTAAAAACTATCAGTTTGTCACGCGGTATGGTAAGGTTCACGTTTTTCAGATTGTGTTCCCGTGCTCCGCGTATAACTATATCATTATTTTTCATATACTTCTCTCCGTTGTTCCGCGTCTATTTCCGCTTTGGCGATTTTCTGCCGCGACCCTTATTGCGCCGTGCGCTACCCACGGTACCCGGGGCGGGTTTAGCCACGGTATTGCCTTCACCCGTAAGTTCAAAAAGTTCATCTCTAAGCTTGGCCGCGGTTTCAAAGTCCAATTCGGCCGCCGCCTGCCGCATCTGCTGTTGAAGAAGCTCTGCGCGTTCTTCCGTCTCCTGCCGCGTCAGGCCGCCGTTTTCCTGCCTGTTTTTGTGCGATATTTCAAGCACGTTGCGTACTTCCTTCTTAACACTTTTGGGCGTTATTCCGTGCGTTTCATTATAGGCGCGCTGCTTTTCGCGGCGGTAATTCGTTTCGTTTATCGCTTCGCGCATGGATGGCGTTATTTCATCCGCGTACATTATCACGCGACCGTCAACGTTTCGTGCAGCGCGACCTATCGTCTGGATAAGGCTTGTTGCGCTCCTCAAAAAGCCTTCTTTATCCGCATCAAGTATCGCCACAAGCCCCACCTCTGGCAGGTCAAGTCCCTCACGCAGCAGATTTATGCCCACAAGCACATCGAATTCGCCAAGGCGCAGATCTCTTATTATTTCCATGCGTTCTATGGTTTCTATGTCGCTGTGCATGTACCTTACGCGCACGCCCATTGAATCAAGGTACTCGGTAAGCGTTTCCGCCATGCGTTTGGTCAGCGTTGTGGCAAGCGTCCTGTACCCCTTTTGCGCCATAAGTTTTACTTCGCTTAAAAGATCGTCTATCTGACCTTCCACGGGGCGCACGGTTATTTCGGGGTCAAGCAGACCGGTGGGGCGTATAATCTGCTCTACCACCTGCTCCGCACCGTCAAGCTCATACTCGCCCGGCGTTGCGGATACGCATATAAGTTGGTTTATCCTCTTTTCAAACTCCTCGTACCTCAGCGGTCTGTTATCATATGCGGCGGGCAGACGAAAGCCGTAATTCACAAGCTCCGTTTTGCGCGACCTATCCCCTGCGTACATGGCGCGTATCTGCGGCAATGTAACATGGCTTTCGTCTATAAACATAAGAAAGTCATCGGGAAAATAATCAAGCAGCGTAAACGGCGGTTGACCCGGCGCACGTCCGTCAAAATAGCGGGAATAGTTTTCTATTCCTTGGCAATAGCCTATTTCGCGCATCATTTCAATGTCGTACTCGGTGCGTTGTGCAATTCGCTGTGCTTCAAGCAGTTTGTCTTCTGCCTTAAATTCCTCAACGCGCTTATACATGTCCGCTTCTATATCGCCTATGCTGCGTTCAAGCTTGTCCCTGCCCGTGACATAGTGCGTAGCGGGAAAAATGGCAGCATGGCTCCTGTCGGTTATGGTTTGACCCGTAAGGGCATTTATTTCGCTTATGCGTTCTATTTCATCACCGAAAAAGCTTATTCTCAGTGCCTTTTCGCTCCAGTTTGCGGGCATTACATCCACCGTGTCGCCCTTTACCCTGAAATTGCCGCGGCCAAAATCGAATTCACTGCGCTGATACTGTATGTCCACAAGTTTTTTCAGCATCTCATCGCGCTCCATTTGCATCCCTTCGCGAACCGATACCGAAAGTTTAAGATATTCCTCGGGATCACCAAGCGCATATATGCACGAAACAGACGCAACGATTATGACATCCTTGCGTTCGTTCAATGCGCTTGTCGCGCTCAGCCTAAGCTTATCTATTTCGTCATTTACCGTTGCGACTTTTTCTATGTATGTATCGGAGGACGCTATATAAGCCTCCGGCTGGTAATAATCGTAGTAACTTACAAAGTATTCAACCGCGCTGTCGGGAAAAAATTCCTTAAACTCGCCGCAAAGCTGCGCCGCAAGGGTTTTATTGTGTGCAATAACAAGAGTGGGCTTTTGCACCCGCTCTATAACCTTTGCCATTGTGAATGTTTTTCCGCTGCCGGTAACGCCCTTGAGTACTTGCAGTCTTTCGCCTTCAAGCACGCCACGGCTGAGCCGTTCTATGGCCTGCGGCTGATCACCGCACGGTTCAAAAGGCGTAACGGCCTTGAACACGCCCATATCAGTACTCGAAATCCACCGAAACGGAGGATTCAAGCACGCTGTGGATGTATTCCTTCACCTTCATGTGTTCTGGATGCGTTGCATATTCGTCAAGCCCCTGCCTATCATCAAACGTGGCGATAAGCACAAGGTGATATGCACGCGCCGAATCCATGAAGTCAATGCCCGTTTCCATGCTTCTGAGCGACGGTACCTTGCCCATAAGTCCACTCAGCATGGGGGCTATTTTATAAGCCTCCGCCTTGTCATTGTAGCGGTGGCAAACAACGTGTTTTATCATTTCAGACTCCTTCTATGTGCCTTGTATTATTATACCAGAAACGCTTCCATTTGGGTAGAGGGGAACAAAAAGGGAGTCATAGACTCCCTTTTTCTGTATGTCAGCTTTGTTACAGGCTCATATCGTCAATTTCTTCAAGTGCTTTTACAAGCGGTGCTATCGCGCGTTTAACCGTTCCTTCTTCAAACGGATTTGAAAGGTTGGCAAGTTTGAGCAGACTGAGGTATGGCAGACTGCCGCCCGCACAGCAAAGACGATAGTAATCCTGCCATGCCGCTTCCCTGTCCTGCTGCATTCTTCCGAAGAATTCAAATGCGCCCAAGGATGCAAGCGTATAGTCAATATAGTAGAACGGAGATGTGAAAATATGCAGCTTTTGCATCCAGAATCCGCCCTTTTCCATTATCTCAACACCGTCATAATCGCGGTCGGGCAGATACTTCTTTTCAAGCTCCTTCCACGCGGCGGTACGCTCTGCAGGGGTAAGATCGGGATTTTCGTACACTATATGCTGATATTCGTCCACACAGCAACCGTAGGGAATGAATGTCAACGCCTCCATCATGTGCGTATAGCGGTTCTTTACAACACCGTCACCGAAGAACAGCTCAAGCCACGGATATGCAAAGAATTCCATCGACATAGAGTGGATTTCGTTTACCTCGCTCGTGCTCCAGCAGAATGAAGAAATGGGCTGATGGCGGCTTGCGGAGAAAGCCTCAAATGCGTGACCCGCTTCGTGCGTAAGCACGCCAACATCCGCCGCGGAACCGTTGAAGTTGGAGAATATGAACGGCGAATTATAGTCCGCAATAAACGTGCAGTAGCCGCCGACGTTCTTGTTGGGTCTGGTTTCAAGATCCATCAGCTCATGTTCGCGCATAAAGTCAAAGAATTCGCCCGTTTCCTTGCTCATTTCATGGTACATCTTGTTTGCCGCGTCCACCATAAAGTCACGCCCGCCAACAGGATCGGCATTGCCGCTTGTAAACAGCAGCTTTTCATCAAAATAGCTCAGCTTTTCAAGCCCAAGGCGCTTTGCTTGGCGCTTATACAGCTCGGTGCATACGGGAACTATGTACTTGACAACCTGTTCGCGGTATTTTGCCACGTCATCAGCGGTGTAATCCATGCGCCCCATGTTCATATATCCAAGCGGAGTGAAGGTCTTAAAGCCCATTTTCAGGCCCATTTCATGCCTGATATGCACAAGCTTATCATATATTTCGCCAAGCTTTTCTTCATTATCGGCAAACCAACCCGCCCATGCGTGGAATGCGCCGCGGCGAACGTCCCTATCCTTATCTTCCATATATTTAAGAAGGCCGTAGTTGTTGCACTCCTTGCCCTGATAGGTTACACTCATGGAAGCGGTAAGTGCGCTATATTCACTGCTCAGCCTGTTTTCCTCCTGCATAAGGGGAATAAGCTCGGGTGTCATGCTCCTTACGCTCAATCCAGCGTTTTTGATGAGCATTTCGCCGTACTTTGCCTCAAAATCCTTCTTAAACGGGGATGCTATAAGTGCGGCATCAAACTTTACGTTAAGCTCCGAAAGCAACGGAAGTGTCTCGTCCCAATACGCCTGCTCCGCTTTATAGAACTCGTCCGCTATGTTCAGCGTGAAGCGTATCGAAGCAAGCGTTATCATCGTCATGATGGATCTTGCATGCTTTTCGTGTGCCAGAAACACACTCTCAGCCTGTTCAAAGGATGTAGCGGCGGAAAAGTCATCTATAAACTTTAACTGCTGTTGCTTTACCTTTTCAAAGTCAGGTCTTTTGTACTCGTACTCGCTAAATTTCATTTGCAGCCTCCTTGCAAGCCGTCCAAAGCAAGACGGCCTTATGCCATTTTCTTTATTTTATAACACGACTATGCTATAATGCAAAGTATATTTTACGATATACGGAGGCATTTATGACCGTTAAGCTGTACCATAACAACGGCTGTACGCAATGTAAAGCAACCGTTTTGGCCTGCAATGCCAATAATGACGGCACATTTGACATTCTGCTTGACCGCACGGCAATTTATCCCGAGGGCGGCGGCCAACCAAGTGACGAGGGCAGTATCGGTTCCGCCCACTGCACCCATGCGCGGGATGAAAGCGGTGAAATCTGGCACAAATGTGATAAGCCGCTCGATATAGGTCAAAGCGTTCACGTTCAAGCGGATGAAGCGGTTCGCCTTGACCATACGCAGCAGCACACGGGTGAGCATATGCTTTCCGGTCTTGCGCACACCATGTTCGGTTGTACGAACGTCGGTTTTCATATGGCGGATGATATAGTTACCGTGGATTTTGACAAGCCCCTTTCCGCACAGCAGATAGCCGAGCTTGAATTAAAGGTCAATGAAGCCATTCAGCGGGACATTCCCACCCGCACAATAACCGTTTCCCCCGAAGAATATGAAACGATAGAAATCCGTAAAAAGGCCAAGGGGCTAAAGGGCGAAATAACCGTGGTTTACGCAGGCGGAGTTGATTCCTGTACCTGTTGCGGCACGCATTGCGAAAGCGCGGGGCAGGTCGGCGTACTGAAAATACTTTCCCACATAAATTATAAGGGCGGCGTAAGAATAGGTTTTGTTTGCGGCATGCGGGCCGTTGTTTCCATGCAACAGGATGCCGTGCGCATGGATGCCATTGCGCGCCGTTTCAGCACATCCGCCGACAAAGCACTTGATGCCGTTATTCGTCAGGGAGATGAGCTTAGCGCACTAAAGCGCGAATTAAAGCAGCGCACCGATATGCTGCTCGGCTACCGCGCTAACGAGCTTATAAGTAATGCCTCCCTTTGTGGCAAAACAAGGGTTGTAGTCACGCTTGAGGATGGGCTTGAGCCAAACGAGCTTGGTTTCCTTTGCGAAAAGCTGTGTGGCAGCGGAAATGTTGTCGCGGCCGTGCTTGCAAAAAAGGATGACGTGCTAAGCTATCGCGTAATGCGTTCAAGTGATGTGGATTTGAGTATGCGTGAGCTTATTCAGGCGGTAAACGCCCTGTTCGCGGGAAAGGGCGGCGGCAGGGACGATTCCGCACAGGGCAGTGCAAAATTCAGCGGCAATGCGGTCGATGCGGTCGCACAATTAAAGGATTACATTTGCCGCAGGGTAAAGGGTTAATCCGCAGACAACGGATAATCTTCATCATCATAAAATTCGGTGTCCTCGAGTATCAATTCGGGGGCACTTGTATTTTCGCTTTGTAAAACCTCGGGTACGTTTATACTCACATTTGAGCTCAATGGGCCCTGCATCGCCTTGCCGAGCACCTTTAATTCGGGATGTTCTGCCGCAACGGCATATTCAACTGTGCCGCATGGAGCGGCGGTATCTCTATAGCTGAGTGTGCCCTCACCCGACACGTGCCCTATAAGTTCGCTCTTATCATCGAAAACTCTGTATATGCAGTAGTTCATGCCGCGCTCGCTCGTTTCAAAGCTTATCACGGGGCAACCGCTTGCATCCATGCTCACGCGCAGCTTTTTTACTTTCTTTGGTACCGCCCAGTATTGCGTTGTCTCACTCGGTGCCGTTCCGTTCACAAAAACTTCACTCACTGTGCTTCCCTTGGGCGTAAAGGCGTTCGCAAGCACAACCCTGTGCTCGTTTGTAAGTGTATGGCCGTCAAGCTTTACCGTTTCAACATTTGCCGGCATCTCAAATTCGGGTGCGCTCTTGCTTGCATATATGTCAGAGAAAATGTTATACAGCATCATTGCAGGGTATTTGCCTCCTGTTGCATTTGACGGAAGTGACCCATCGTGCGCACTGTCATAGCCCATCCATACGCAGGCGGAATACTCGGTATTGTAAACGGCCATCCATGCATCTCTGTTGCCGTTTGATTCGCCTACGGTGCCCGTTTTACCCGCAAGAGCGATATTGAGCTCTCCGAGTCTTTTACCCGTGCCCTCGCTTACAACGCTTTGCAGCATGCTTGTAAGTACATACGCATTGCCCGCATCCATAACGCGCACGGGCGCATCCTCATGTTCATACAGCGTTTGCCCGTTCGCATCGGTTATGCGGCGTATAAGCACGCTTTCTCTGAATTCTCCCATTGAAGCAAAGCTTGCATACGCCGCCGCCATTTCAAGGGGAGATACTCCGTATGAAAACCCGCCAAGTGCAAGGGTAAGGCTTGTATCGCTTTCGTCAAACGAAATGCCCACGCTTTTTGCAAACTCCTTACCCGTTTCAACGCCAAGTTCGCTTAAAACCTGTACCGCGGGCACATTCAAAGACCTTTTCACCGCATCTCTTAGCGTTACCCAGCCGTAATACTTCCCGCCCGCATTTTTGGGTGTGTAATCGCCAAAGCTTGTCGGGCTGTCCATAAGCATGGTTGCGGCGGTATATCCAAGTCGTTCAAGCGCAGGCGCATACACAAGCACGGGCTTTATGAGTGAGCCCGGCTGTCTGAGCATATCGCTTGCGCGGTTAAAAGCCATTGCTCCCGTTTCCCCGCGTCCGCCCACCATTGCAAGTACATAACCCGTTTGCGGCTGCTGAATCGCAATTGCCGCTTGGCAGTCCTCCGCGCCCTCGGGATAAAAGTCGGTATTGTTCAGCGTTTCCTCGCACAATGCTTGCAACCGTGTATCCATAGCGGTATATATTCTAAAGCCGCCGCAGAGAAGCTCATCCATATCCATATCAAGCAGGTTCTGTGCTTCCTTCAGCACCTCATCCACATAATAGCCGCGGTGTTGAGTCTCCCTTTCCGCCAAAACGAGCGGTTCCGCCGTCGCTTCTTCGCGCTGTTCATTCGATATATATCCGTATTCATTCATAAGCCGTATGACCGTGTTTCTGCGTTTCAGAGAGGCTTCCTTGTTCAAATGCGGAGCATACGTCGACGGCGATTTCAATATGCCCGCAAGGTCGGCGGCCTGTGCAATGCTGAGCTTATCCGCACTCACTCCGAAATAGTTCAGCGCGGCCGCCTCTATTCCGTAGCAGCCTGCGCCGAAATACACATAATTCAGGTACATTTCAAGTATTTCATCCTTGGTATAGATGCTTTCCATCTGTAAGGCAAGCACAGCCTCCTCCAGCTTTCTGGATATTGTTTTTTCGCTTGTAAGGTGGCTCAGCTTTATAAGCTGTTGGGTTATAGTGCTTGCACCTTCAACGAAGCTCATTGCCTTTATATCCGCCCACAATGCACCCGCAACGCGAATAATGTCTATTCCGCCGTGCTCGTAAAATCGAGCATCCTCGGCCGAAATAAACGCCTTTTGAACGTGGTCGGGGATATCGTTTATGCTTTTATACACTCTATCCTCTTTGGCATGCAGTCTGATAACCTCGGTATCGTTTCCGTCGTAAACGATAAGTGTCTGCGGTGCACCGAGTATTTTTTCGGGGTCAAAGCTTTCCCATTGGTTAAGATTTAGTAGCTTCACCGCAAAAAACAGTAAAAATGCGGCCACGCATATCGCCATTACCATAAGCATTATGCGAACGGCACGCCTCAGCCCATAAGTAAAGCCCTTTTGCTTGCCGTTTTTTGGTTTTTTATTCGCTTTTTGCATACTTATCGACCGCCCTTTTGCTTTTACTGCACCTATTGTTCCCTAAGCGGCAAATATTATATGCCGCATATAAAACTTCTTAAAAAAAGCTTTATAAATTATGCTTGCAAAGCAGATGAAAATAGTGTATAGTATTAAAGCGGCTTGCAGAGATGGCTGAGCTGGTCTAAGGCGCACGACTGGAAATCGTGTATACGTGGAAGCGTATCAAGGGTTCGAATCCCTTTCTCTGCGCCAAGCAAAAAAGCACCCGATTTTGGGTGTTTTTTTGTTTATAAGATAAACAGAGGAAGGGATTCGAAAGGAACGGCCGAGCGTATGCGAGGCAAAAAACCATCCTGTGAATGGTTTTTTAGTTTCCGGGCTGGCGGCGGCACTGCCCCAGTGACGCCGGGGAATCCCTTTCTCTGCGCCAAGCAAAAAAGCACCCAATATTGGGTGTTTTTTTGTGTTATAAACGACTGCGGTGCTTTGGTCTTATTCAACCTTTGGCGCATACTGCGGTATAGGCGGTATGTTGTCATGAACCGCATAGTCACATCGTTTCAAAATTACACAGCGTCTTGTATGTTTCCTGACGTTTGCGCATTCTTGACCAGCTTATGAAGCCGTAAATATCGTTTATCAGGAATACCGCAAAGCATATTACAACAGACAAATAAGACACATCCGTCAATGTTGCCATTGTCCACAGCACTATCAGCACAACATCGTTTGCCGCATATGCAAGCGCAAAATATGCGCTCCGTCTGAACGTTAGGTATTTCTGTTTCATTGTAAGTTTTGTATTCTCTGATTTCCATATTCATTCTAATCTCCCATTTTTCTTCTTCCACGCAAGCCAATCCTTGTAATAGGATTCTGGCATTGTAATCCCCTTATATCAAATTCTTTTCGGCAAACTGTTTTACCACAAGCCGTATCGTATCCTCCACAAAGTTGGCGTATTCGTCCGGCGAAATTGCGATATAGGAAGCATCCTTGTCCCGTTGAGGTAAATAACCCATCACACCAATTTTCCGGACGATACAACCGTTGGGGAGGTAATCAATATAATCGGGGAAAGATTTCAACGGAAGAACTTCTGTGAGATAACCGGAGTTCGGATGATCGCTGAGATACTCCGCTTCCATTGCATAAATCCCACGCATCCACGCCTTTTTCGGAATCAGCAGCTTCACTGAATCCCACGTTTCATCCATACCGGCACCGATAACGTTCAATTCTTCATCAGCCTTAATACGCATCCAAACAGCTCTTACACGATCTTCGTCTCGGATCATAGCTTGAAACGCTGCATCGGTAATCAAATGGGAGTAGTAACCGAGCAGAAAAGCATATTCTTCTGCAGAGATTTTGTCTTTCCGTTTCAAAATGTATTGCTCGCAGAAAGCATCGCAGTCCGATGCCTTCTTACGATTACCCTGCATCCAATGGGTTACTTCTCTGGGCGGTGTGAAGGCTGTCCAATCTTCATTTTCCACATTGCAG
Organism: uncultured Clostridium sp.; assembly: GCA_964612925.1. Classification (GTDB taxonomy): domain Bacteria; phylum Bacillota; class Clostridia; order Christensenellales; family CAG-138; genus Phil1. The sequence continues at coordinate 19,020 of CAZTFU010000031.1, forward strand.
TCGGGTGCAATATTACCGACGCAGAAACCGTGCCTATCTATCTGCGGGATGCGTTCCAGAACGCCATCCGCAACTATCAGGTGTGTAATCCAGCTTGCCATCATCTATCCCTCTTAAATCATCCCAAAATGTTGCAGAGCTTCCATATCTCGTCCGGAAGTATCATTAAATATAACTGTTGAAGTCAGTTTCGACCAACTCATACCTCATATCAAAAACAAAATGGATTTGCCACATTTTTTGTTCCAAACACTTTTACTGCCATTCGATACATCGCTCTTGCGTGAATACGGTCGTGCCAAATAAAACGACGGAGGGCTTTGCGGAGCGTCCAATCTTCGCCGTAGCTACCTTCAATTACGGCATTTTGCAG
>CAZTFU010000032.1:0-18849 GCA_964612925.1 uncultured Clostridium sp.
CCCCCCGTAACCCCCTTAAAACGACCGCTCCGCGGGGGATACTCCCAAGTAAGTATACCTTAATTGAGCGTACACTGTGGTTACATAGTGAGCACACTTTAGTGCAGATAACCTTATCCCGCTATGCGCGGGGCAAAACGACACAAGGTAGGAACAGTTAAATTAAGTTTGTGCGGCGGTGTATTCCCTCTGTAGGGCCTAATGGAGTTTCTGTAGCACAGCGGCTCCGCCGCAGTTTCTTTTGCGGGGAGGCAGACAGTAGGGAGAAAAAGCCTCCCTTGTGCAAAGGGAGGTGGCAAAATCTCTGATTTTGACGGAGGGATTGCCGCGACTGTATGCCGCGACTTTTACAATCCCTCAGTCAGCGTAGCAGACAGCTCAGCGCAAGGCATACCCTAAAGGGCACCTTTACACAAGGGAGCCTTCATCTTGGCTCTCCCATTTTTGAAAAACACAAAACAAAGCCGCACGTTTTGTGCGGCTCGATAGAACTTACCATAAAGCTTACAATAAATCTTTTAGCTTTGATTTACAGCGTGTATTCCCCGCGGCTGAGCTTTAGGGATTTGGAGTGGAATACGCGCATGGCGTTGACAAGGCTTTCTATGTCATCGGCACCCGCAGTTTCGTAGCAGGAGTGCATCGCAAGCTGTGCAAGGCCGATGTCCACCGTTATTGCGGATACCTTTGTGTTGGCTATGCTGCCGAGCGTGCCGCCGCCGCCAAGGTCGGAACGGTTGGCGTAAAGCTGTACGTCACTGCCCGCCTCCGCGCAGACTTGGCGGAAAAGTGCCGCAGATACGCCATCGGTCGTGTAATTCTGGTTCGCGTTGAACTTTATGACAACGCCCTTGTTCATATAGGGGCAGTTGAGGGCGTCCGCATATTCGCCGTGGTTCGGATGTTGAGCGTGAGCATTGTCCGCGCTGACCATAAAGCTTCTTGCGACCATTGAAATGTACTCTTCTTCATTTTTACCAAGGCAAAGCACAATGCGCCTGAGTAAATCACGCAGTATGTTTGATGCCGCGCCCTGCTTTGTGCCGCTTCCCACCTCTTCATTGTCGAAAACACAGCATACGGGTATGCTCTCGCTTTCCTCGGCAAGCATAAAGCCGCGCATACAGCCGAATGCGCACTCCGTATCGTCTATCTTTGCGGCCGCTATAAATTCCTCATTGCGCCCTATAAACGTAGGTGTTTGCCTGTTGTAAAGGTACAAATCATGACCCAATATGTCATCTGCCGCAACACCCGCCGCCTCTGCCACGGTAGTCATAAATTCGCCCTTGCCGCCGCCATCCGCAAAGAGGGGCAGTGTGTCAACATTTGCCTTTATTTCAAAGCCGCTGTTCGCTTGACGGTTCATGTGTATGGCCACGCTCGGTATAATGGTAAGGTCTCGGTCTATATTTACAAGGCGGGTGCATATTTTGCCGCCCTCAGTGCGTACAAGCACGCGACCCGCTATTGAAAGGGGCCTGTCAAACCACGTTGCCATAAGCGCACCGCCGTATTTTTCCGTATTGAGCTGTACATAATGCTCATTGGCCCTTTCGGGGTTCTCCTTTATTTTGAACGTGGGAGAATCACTGTGTGCGGCGGATATCATAAAGCCACCCGTCAAGTTCTCGGGTATGCGGAACGCCATTATGCTTGACCCATTGGGCGAAACATAGTATTTGCCGCCTTTCTTTATGTTCCACAGTTCTTCGGTGTACAGCTTTTCATACCCTTCGCCGTCAAGCATGTTTTCAAGGTTCTTTACCACCTGATACCTTGTGGGGCTGTTTTTAAGAAAATCAAGCAGCTCCTGTGCGGTTTTATTCCTCATTTTCAATATCTCCTCTTAGATTATATTTATTGCTCCGCAGTCTCGTTTGCTCTTACTTTGCAAAGCGGACTGCGCCTGTAGCATACATACATTGCAATACTGCAAACCACCCACCCCATCGGATATGCAAGCGAAACCAGCAGGAACCCGCCGCCGAGCTTTGTTCCTATAAACAGGAAAAGCTGACGGAACACAACGAATGAACACAGCATGACTATCATGGGCACCTTTGCCTTGCCTATGCCACGCATTGCACCCGCAAAGGTTTGGTTAAAGCAAGTGCAGAAGTAGAACGGTGCTATTATGCCTATAAAGCGGGAACCGTACTGTATAACAAGCGAATCGGTAGTGAACAGAGTCAAAAGCTGATCCTTGAACACGAGCAGTGCCGCGCACAGCACCACCGTCATGCCTATACTCATTATAAGTGCCTGCCTTACGCCCTTGCGTGCGCGGTCAAGCCTGTTTGCGCCGTAATTCTGCCCAACAAATGTTGTGGAGGCCATGGCTATGCTCTGCGCGGGTATCAATGCGTACACGTCAAGCTTATTATAGCTTGACCAGCCCGCCATACAGTCGGACCCGAATGCATTCACATAGGATTGTACAAACACGTTTGAGAATGACGTCAACCCCTGCTGTACGCCCGAGGGCAGGCCGATTGCAAGCACCTGCTTTAGTATATCACCCTTTATGCAAAGGTCGCCCCAGTGTATGGCATACGGCCCTGCGGAGCGGGAAAGCACAAACAACACAAGCAGCGCCGAAAGGAACTGCGAAAGAATAGTTGCATATGCCGCACCCGCTATATCCATTTTGAATGTTATAACAAACAATAAATCAAGTATTACATTGAGCACCGCGGAGAATATAAGAAAATACAGCGGCCGTTTTGAATCGCCCACGGCGCGCAGTATTGCGGAGCCCATATTGTATATAAACAGCCCCGATATGCCCGCAAAATAGATTGTCAGATAATCATGCGCGGCCTTAAAAACATCGTCGGGCGTGCTCATAAGGCGAAGCATGGGGTCAACTATCACAATGCCCACTGCGGTCGCTATAACGCTCATTATAAGCGTTACAAGTATTGTTGTATGCACCGCATCGTGAAGCTTTATATTGTCCTTTGCGCCATAGGCTTGGCTTATAACAACGCTTGCGCCCATGGAAAGACCCGAACACAGCCCAACAAGCATATTTATTATGCTGCTTGTACTGCCGACGGCGGCAAGCGCTTCCTTGCCCACAAATTGACCCACTACTATCGTGTCAACGGTATTGTAAAGCTGCTGAAACAGCAGCCCCGCCGCAAGCGGCAATGCAAATTTTATAAGCAGTTTCCATATGGAGCCGCTTGTCATGTCCGAATCGGCTCGCTTTATTTTGCCCTTTGTCGAATTTGTCGAATTTTGTGTATATTCGGGGATTATCTCATTTGAATTTGTCGAATTTTGGGTGTATCCGGGGATAACCTCTCCCGAATTTGTCGAATTTTGGGTGTTGCAGTTTGCATTCCGTTCCAATTCCGCGCCTTCTTTCCTTTACTTAACTGCTTAAATAATAGCACACCGCACCTCTAAAGGCAATAGCGGCCAAATGTTAAGATAAAGGTAAAAAATAAAGTTTACCTTACGCGCCTTGCCTGAATTATAAAGCGGGAATTATCCTCCTCATATGTGCAAGTGGTGAGCGTAAGCACCTGATCCGCCTGATTTATTGCCACATTGTCACTCAATGTTGAGCTTGGTGCGGTGCGGGCATAGGCCACCATGTCAAGCATATATTCTTCAAATGCGGCATTGTCGCCAAAGCGGGTTTCGGTATAGTTTATCATGTGGCCGTCAACGGTGGGTATGGTGCAGGCAAGGTATATTTCCCACATCGTCTCCGTTTCGCCCCATGTGAAGGATATGATTCTGTTTTCTGAAAAAAAGCTCTTCTGCTTAAAATTCATAAGGGAATGGAACATGGTACCGTTTTTCATATCATGACCGTAAATTATAATGTGCTTTTGCTGATTCTTATCCGCATTGCGAAAATCCATGAAAACGGCGCCGTACTTGCTTTCATCCCCCAAAATATTGTGGCTGAGATAATATTCGTTATCCTCCCCACGAACAACGGGATATGCTATATCCGTGCCGGGTACGGAAATGTAGCCTATGGTATCCTTATTTTGCTCCTTCGCTTCCTCATACGTCAAATCGGGCAGCACGTCATCCTGCCCCGCAACGCCGTCAAGGTAGCTGAAATTCGAATTATTTGAATTGTTCGCATAAGAATAGGGCGTGCTTTGCGGCACGGCGACCGCCGTGCTATCGGGCAGCGTAGCCGTAACCACGGGCAACGGCGACGATGTCGCAAGCGGCAGAATATCCATATCAATGCCGCACCCGCTCAAAAACACGACCGCGCCTGCAAGCGCCGCCGCGCCCGCAAGCCTAATAATCATATATAAAGAAGTTTTTAGCCTCATAACTGTATCTCCGTTTGTTTCTCCGCCCACACGGCTTATTTAATTATAGACCAATATTTAGATGGGGACAAGATTATACTTCCTATCGGCATACAAACGTTAAGCCTCTATATATAGAAGAGGAGAAAAATTGCCGCGTAAGCACCGAAATGCGCCCAACGCGGCAAAAAATATCGCGGCATTTGCCCATCAATATAGACGGAGATAGTCCAATTACTCTTAAAAGTGGTAAAACTCCGGCTTTATGATGTTCAGTAATTCGGATTTTGATATGGTATCCGATCGGGGCAAGTCAAGTGAGCCCTGCGAATGCATGCTGCCGCTGAGGGCACGAACTGCCGTAACTATAAGATTTATGGTAAAGAATGTTGAAGCATACGAATAAAAAAGCAGCGCACTGTCTATAGGCATGGCCGTGAGTATTTTTATATCGCAGACCGAACATATAGGTGCTGTGGCACAATCCGTAATGGCTATCATTTTAACGTTACGCTTTGCCTCATACTGCGCGATGTTGATGATGGGAGTATAATACATGGGGAATGTAACGAATATACTCAGATCCTCTTCCGATACCCTGTTGAGTGCGTTTTGCACCTCGTCCACATCCTCGGGGTTTATTGAAAACGCTCGTATTCCAAGCAAGGAAAGGCGATACCTTAAAAAATCCGCCGCGATTTTTGACGGGCCGCGGCCGTATATAAACACCGAACGCTTAGTGATTATCTCCTTTGCGGCATTTACTATGGCATCATAGTCTATATCCCCTATAACCTCGTTGAACGACTTGGCTTCGGTATTGGCTATATACTCAACCATTGCCCTTGCATCGGTTGAATCCGGACCGAATTTCGTTTCGTGTGCGGATTCGGTGAATTGTTCTCTGCGTTCGCCAAATCCTTCCTTCATATACGCGCGGAACGCATTTTTTAAGGAAGCAAAATTGTCGAACCCAAGTTTTTGAACAAGCCTTATTACCGTTACTTCCGTACATTCGGCTTCGCGGCTGAATTCGGCCAACGTTTTGTAGCACATTCCGCCCGTATCAGCCAACATACATCGCACTATAGACTTTTGTTTTTCGGTGAATAAACCCATGCTTGCATTAAGCCGATCAACTATGTTCATTGTCCCTCCATCGTACATATGCGGTAATTTTTACCTATTATAACATAACGCCGAATCTTATGCAACGGGGTTAAACTTAAAAAACACAAAAATTAAAACAATAGTTATACTATTAGTATAGTCTTTACTTGGATATTTAGAAAATTCAAATATTTTAAAAGTTTTTATTGCAAAATTATAGAATACATGTTATTGTATGTATAGCAAAACAATTAAGTTGCTTAAAACAATATGGAATTAAGTTAATAAACACTATAAAAAGGAGCTGAACATATGAAGGCGATTATAAACGGTAAGGTTATAACCGTAACGGGACCCGTATACGAAAACGGCACCATTCTTTATGATAACGGCCGCATAATTGCGGTGGGTGAAAACATCGATGTACCTGATGATGCTGAAATAATCGATGCGGCGCATTGCTATGTTACGCCCGGCCTTATTGATTGTCATACGCATTTGTGTACGTTTCAGGGGCGCAGTACACTGCCAGACGTTAAGGATGGCAATGAATATTCCGACCCCATAACTCCGCAGGTGCGCGCGCTGGATGCCATATATCCCGACGACGTGGCCGTTGAGATAACAAGAAAAGCCGGCTTCACCACCGTTTATACGGGACCCGGTTCGGCAAACCTTATATGCGGCACGGGATGCAGTATGAAGCTTCGCGGACATACGGCGGAAGAAATGGTAATACCGGGTAGCGAAATGATGAAGTTCGCATTCGGGGAAAACCCGAAACGCTTTTACGGCCTGAACGGTAAAATGCCCGTTACGCGAATGGGCAGCGCTGCATTAACACGCGAAACGCTTTACAGGGCAAAGCACTATTCCGATGCACTCCTTGCATATGAAAACGGCAACGGCGAAAAGCCAAAGCCCGATTTTGTACTGGATTCGCTCGTGCCCGTGGTTCGAGGGCAAATGCGTTGCCGCATGCACGCGCACAGGGCGGACGATATACTTACCGCCGTAAGAATAGCCGAGGAGTTCCACCTTGATTATATTATCGAACACGCAACCGAGGGTTACAAAATAGCCGATGTATTAAAGGAGAAGAACGTTACCTGCGCGGTAGGTCCGTTGCTTCTTGAACCGCTCAAGCTTGAAGTGTGGAACATAAGGCTGGATACGCCTGCAAGGTATCGCGATGCAGGCATAAAGTTTGCGCTTATTGCGGACACAAGTTACAACACGCAATGGCTTCCCGCGCATGTTGGTATTATGATGCGCGAGGGGCTGGACGAGGAAACCGCGTTTAAGGCCGTTACGATAACCGCCGCCGAAATAATGAAACTTGATGACCGCATAGGTTCGATAGAACGGGGCAAGGATGCAGACTTTGCAATATTCGATGGACATCCCTTCTGCAACATGACAAAATGCCTTACCACCGTTATAGACGGTGTGGCATACCACAACCGATAAAAGTAGATTTTGCGGGTGCTTATACGTTGTACCGCATGATTGATAAAACAACAAACAGGAGGAAGTACAGATGAAAAAGTATTGGTTTATGTTAACGGCATTGGCTTTGGTGCTGTGCATGCTGCTTAGTGCGTGTTCGGTCCAAAAGGATTCCGATGTCTCCGCGAACACGCCGGCCGAAAAGGTGCTTAAAATATCCACTCCTTACGGTATTTCAACATTTCTGCCGTGGGGCTCGAATTCGGACGGCGACAGATATGTCTTTATAAACATATACGAAACGCTTGTTGAATTCGTAAATTCCGATATGGGCATGAACATGGCCGTAAGTTACACCGTTTCCGATGATGTCGTATACGATTTTACCATTCGCGAAGATGCTTATTGGCACACGGGGAACGAGCTTTTCGGTGACGAGAAAATCAATATCACCGCACAGGATATATATGATTGCTTTATGCTTTATCTTGATGCGGACTTCGGTGCGGTTCAATATTCAAACCTTGCGGGCACAATAGAAAGCATGGAAGTGGTTGACACCTATACCATACGCTTTACCACAAAAGAGCCCGATGCCATGTTCCTGAAATATCTTTCGGATGCACCGATATTTCCCAGTGAAGCCGTTGAAAAAGAATATGATCTGAATGAATTCCCCGTCGGCAGCGGCGCATACAGGTTTGTTTCATATAAAGTTGATGACGAAGTGGTACTTGAAAAGAATCCGAATTATTCAACCACTATAGTGCCGGGCGCAGATAAGGTAATATTCAAAATAACTCCCGATAAATCCGTTGCGGCATTTCAGTTGCAAAACGGTGAAGTGGATATAGCATTGCAAATAAACACCACCGATGTTGCCGCCATTGCATCCGACCCGAATTTGCAGCTTATAAGCAATTCCACCGGCTGGTACCGCTATCTTGCATTCAATGTTACCAAGGACATATTTAAGGATGTAAACGTAAGAACGGCAATTTCAATGGCAATAGACTTTGAAAGCATAACAAATGCCATTTTCAGCAACAGTGCCAATTTGCAGCTTGCGGTGTGTTCTTACGGCGGCGGCATTCCGCTTGAGTTTGACGGTGCGAATCTTGAAGAATGGAAAAAGATTTCGGTCTATGACCCCGAAGGCGCAATGAAGTTGCTTGAAGAGAGCGGATACACTCTTGGTTCCGACGGCATTTACGAAAAGGACGGAGAAAAGCTCAGCTTTACCATACAAACCCCCGCAAATGACAACAACCGCATGAAGCTTGGCGAAATGGCGGCTACTTATCTTAAAAACATAGGCATTGATGCAAAGGCGAACGCGGTTGAGTGGGCAACCCACACAAGCGATATAAAGTCGGGCAATGTTGAAATGTTTATAATGGGCGGCGGAAGCACCATAAACGGCGTATCCATGCTGTATCACAGCGTTGATTCCAAGTCCACATCCCACGTTACGGGCTATGTTGATACCGAACTTGATGCGGAAATAGAGGAAGCATTCAGAACGGTTGACCGCGAAGCACGCAAAAAGTTGCTTGAGGATATAGGAATAAAGGCACTTGAGGCCAAGGTTCACGCCGGAGGATATTTTGAATATATTCAGGCAGGAGCAAAGAAAACCGTTCAGGATTTTTCAAATGTGAACCTTTGGAATCCGCTTACTTATCCCGTAAGGAACGTAACCATAGAAGATTAAGCCCGAATACTTAAATAAACGCAAGGGCAGCGACACATTATGCTGTCGCTGCCCTGTTGCATATCACATTACCGTAAGGCGGAGGATTTATGCGTACATATATATTAAGACGGCTTCTGCAAATGATACCGACGCTGCTTATTATTTCCTTTCTTATATTCGGTCTGCTCTACCTTACACCGGGCGACCCGGTGCTTATAATGCTGGGCGCAGGCGAATCACAAACCATCACGCAGGAGCAATATGATAAGGTCAAAGAGGATCTTGGCCTGAACAAGCCTTTTATGGAAAGGTATTTGGATTTTGTGGTCAATGCCCTAAGGGGTGACCTTGGAGAAAGTTATGTTACCGGCAAACAGGTATTTGACGAAATAATGCTGCGTATGCCCGCAACGCTGGCATTGACATTTGCGGCAGTATTTGTCGGGCTTTTATTGGCCATACCACTTGGGATACTCGCGGCAAAAAAGCACAACAGCATATGGGATAACATAGCGACATTTTTTGCAACAATAGGTGTATCGCTGCCGAAATTCTGGTTTGCATTGGTGCTGATAATATTCCTTTCGCTAAAGTTGAAGCTTTTCCCAAGCAGCGGCATTGCATACATTTCGGAAGATGGGCTGTTTGAAGCCATAAGATATATTACCCTGCCCGCTTTTTCACTGGGAATCGGCCTTGCGGCAACCCAAATGAGAATGATACGCTCAAGCCTATTGGACGTTTTTGACCAGGATTATATACGCTTTGCCCGAAGCAAGGGCATTGCCGAACGCAAGGTGGTGTTTTCGGAGGCGCTGAAAAACGCCATGATACCCGTGGTTACCGTATTAGGTTCGGAAATAGGTTCCTTGCTTGGCGGTGCCGTGGTAACGGAATCTATATTCGGTTGGCCGGGAGTGGGCAGACTTATTGTCAATTCAATAGGCAAAAGAGATTATCCCATGATACAGGGTGCAACGCTTGTATTCTGTCTGCTGTTTCTCATCATAAATCTTATGGTGGATATAACATATGCATATCTGAACCCAAGAATAAAAATGGGCAAATAAGGAGCTGCTTATGAATAACGAAACGATGAATGCAAATGCTTTGATGGGTAATGAAATAGGCGATGAAGCCCTGTCACAAACAACATATCTTCAGGACATAATTCGCAGTTTTCGTAAAAACCGCATGGCTGTTATCGGGCTTATAATGCTACTGATAATTATTATTATGTGCGTATTCGCACCCCTTTTTACAAAATATGATCCCGTGCTTGATATGGATCTCAATTCAATGCTTATAAGGCCCGGCGAATCGACCGAGCACATACTCGGTACCGATGATTACGGAAGGGATATATGGTCGCGGCTGCTTTACGGCGGCAGAACGTCGGTGCTTATCGGTATGTCGGTTGCGGTTATTTCCGCCATTGTGGGAGTTATCGTGGGCTGCATAAGCGGTTATTTCGGCGGCATAGTGGATGCCTGCCTAATGCGGCTTACCGATATAATGCTTTCCTTCCCGTTTTTGATAATCGCAATCGCAATAATGGCTGTGCTGGGTGCAAGTCAGCAAAATGTTGTTCTTGCTCTTTCGTTGGTCAGCTGGCCGTCATTTTGCCGCCTGACGCGCAGTCAGGTATTAAGCGTAAAGGAGCAGGAATATATAGAATCCGCCAAGGCGGCCGGTTTCAAAAATCTGCGTATAATTTTCAATCACGTTATGCCGAACTGCTACGGCCCGATAATCGTTCAGCTCACTCTTTCCGTTGGCAACGCAATACTTTCGGCGGCAAGTTTGAATTATCTTGGCAGCGGCGTGGATTCCACTCAGCCCGATTGGGGCGTTATGCTGAACCAAGGCCGAAATTATTTGCAGGATGCTTCCTACCTTACGTTGATACCGGGTTTGGCCATATCGCTTACGGTACTTGCCATAAACTGGATAGGCGATGGACTTAGGGATGCATTTGACCCCAAACTCAGAAAGTAGGCAACAATATGAATAAAAGGATAGTGGAAGTTGAAAACCTGAAAACGTGGTTCAACACGCCCGAAGGCGTTGTGAAAAGCGTTGATGGAATATCATTCTATATAGAACGCGGCGAAACGCTGGCACTTGTGGGCGAATCGGGCTGCGGCAAAACCGTTACGTCGCTGTCAATGATGGGACTGCTGCCGAATACGGCCACGATTAGTGCGGATAAGTTTATGCTTAATTCCAAATCGCTTTCCGGCGTTACAAAGGAAGAAATGCGTGTTCTTCGCGGCAGTGAGATAGCCATGGTGTTTCAGGAACCCATGACAAGTCTGAACCCCGTATATAAAATAGAAAAACAAATAGGAGACGTTTACAGGGCGCACGAACCGCATATCGGCAAACAGGAAGTTTGGCGGCGGAGCGTTGAAATGATGAAAAAGGTGGGCATACCAAAGCCCGAAGAACGGTTAAAGGTATATCCGCATCAGCTTTCGGGCGGATTGAGGCAAAGGGCAATGATAGCCATAGCATTGGCCGCAAACCCTACGTTTTTAATAGCGGACGAACCTACCACCGCGCTTGACGTTACTATACAGGCACAAATAATAGAGTTGCTTAAAGAACTGCAGAGCGAGAGCAAAATGAGCATATTGCTGATAACGCATGACTTTGGTGTTGTATCCCGCCTTGCGGACAGGGTAGCGGTAATGTATGCCGGAAAAATAGTCGAACAGGGTACGCTTGAAGAGATATTCTCCGATCCGTGGCACCCATACACTCAGCGTCTTATAATGTCCATTCCGGGTATTAAGATTACGCGCGGGGAAAGGCTTGAATCCATTCCGGGTGCCGTGCCCAACCCGCTTAAAATGCCGCGCGGATGCAGATTTGCTTCCCGCTGTACACAGGCTTATCCTATGTGCTTTGAACAGGAACCGTGCATAACGGTTAAGGGCAGTCACAGCGTGTGTTGTCATCTTAGGGGGTAAAATATGAATGATACAATTATTTCATTGCAGGAACTAAAAGTACATTTTCCCATAAAGCAGGGCATACTTCAACGCACTACGGGCTATATCCGTGCGGTTGACGGCATATCGCTTGACATTCGGCGCGGAGAAACGCTCAGCCTTGTCGGAGAATCGGGCTGTGGCAAGACCACGGTTGGCCGCGCCATAGTTAGACTTAACGAACCGTGCGGCGGAAAGATACTGTACAACGGTGAAAACATACTTGATAAGGAAGGCGAACAGTTACGGCAGTTGCGTAAAAAGTTGCAAATAGTATTTCAGGATCCATATTCTTCGCTTAATCCAAGGCAAACGGTAAAACGGCTTATAAGCGAAATACTCACCGTGCAGATGGGCATGAACACTCAGGATGCGGCGGCAAAAACGCTTTCTCTGCTTAAAGAGGTGGGACTGAGCAGCGCATATGCGGACAGATACCCGCATGAATTTTCGGGCGGACAGCGGCAAAGGGTGGCAATTGCAAAAGCCATTGCGCTCGAACCCGATTTTCTTGTGTGTGATGAAGCCGTAAGCGCGCTTGATGCTTCCATACAGTCCCAGATAATAAACCTGCTTATGGATCTTAAAGAGGTTCACGAAGGCATGACGTATTTGTTCATATCGCACGCACTTAATGTGGTACAGCATATTTCCGACCGCGTAGCCGTAATGTACCTTGGCAAAATAATGGAATGTGCAAGCACGGATGAACTTTTCGGTCATGCCGCACACCCATATACAAAGGCTCTGCTTTCGGCAATTCCCATAATGGCCGGCAGGGGAGAGTTTAACAGGATTGTATTAAAAGGCGAGGTGCCGAGCGCAAGCACAATACCGTCAGGCTGCCGCTTTCATACAAGGTGCCCCTATACAAAGGATATTTGCACAAACAGTGAACCGCCGCTTAGGGAAATAGCACCGAACCACCTTGCAGCATGCCATTTTGAAAACTAATATTGATACGAAGGGATTGGATTTTACATGAAAAAAATAGAGATCGATTCGTTTTTGGAACATAAGTATATAAGCTCCGTTAAGTTTTCTCCCGATGGGGAAAATGCGGCATTCATGCTTCAAATGCCCGATATTGAAATCAATGGCTATAAAAGTGCCGTATATATTCTTAATATAAGTACAAAACAGTCCTATTGCGTTGTGCGGGATGATTCCATCATAGGGTTTTGCTGGCTGAACAGTGAAAAAATACTGCTTTATTGCAAGGAAAGCGGCACTGATGCACAATGTACCGTTTTTAAGGTTTACAATGCGGAGGAAAATGCAACCGTATGTTGTGAATACAAATGCGCACTTAACGATATAGCGGCCGTATCGCCCATAGACGACAAGCGTTTTTTTGTAATAGCAAATCATTATTGTGCGAATGCCGCAAATCTTGATAACGGTCAAGCGGGCTGGGATGTTTTTGATGAATTACCGTTCTGGCGCAACGGAAAGGGCATAACCAACAAAAAACGTAGCAGATTATATGTTTTTGATACCGAATCCATGCAAAGCGAGCCGTTGACCGCGCCTATATTCAGAATAGAAAACTTTTGCTTTGACGGGCCAATTGCCGTTGTAAGCGGGTTTGCGTATACCGATGTTGCGCCAACTATGGCGGCAATACTTCGCATAAATGCCGATGAAGGTAGCTGTAATGAGCTTTTGGCGCAGGGTAAGCGTTACGTTGAACGGCTTGCCACAGTAAACGGCAATGTGGTTGCGGCAATAAGCGATGATTACAATTCTTATACCGAACCGTATGTTTACGATGAACTCAGCGGAAATTTCAACCGCATAATTCCGTATGAAGCCACACTCGGCTATAATGCGGCAGTGCTTGATTGCGTGCTTGGCAGCGGCAATGTGTTTATGGGGCACGGAGATAAACTGTGGTTCCAAACAACCATGAATGAGGGTACAACATTGCGTTCGCTGAGCCTTGACGGTGAATTGAGCGATGCTTACACTCCGCTTGAGGGTGCCTGTTGCTGTTTTGATATATACAAAGAACACAAGCTTGTTTGTGCAATGTACGGTCAAAGGCTGTGCGAGCTTTACCTTGACGGAGAACAGGTTACCTTTTTTAATGAAGAATACTACTTAAACCACACCATATCCGTACCCGAAAGATGCGATTTTACAGGCAAAGACGGATACAACGTGCATGGCTTTGTAATGAAGCCTACGGACTATGTCAAAGGACAAAAATACCCTGCCATACTGCACATACACGGCGGCCCGAAGAATGCGTTCGGTGCATTATATCACCATGAAATGCAATTTTGGGCAAATCATGGTTATTTTGTGTTTTTCTGTAACCCGCGCGGTTCTGACGGCCGCGGTAATGATTATGCCTATCTTACAGAACTTTACGGCAAGGTGGATTATGCCCATTTTATGGAGTTTACGGACTATGTACTTGCCCGTTATGAGGATATTGACCCAAAACGCCTCGGCGTCACGGGCGGAAGCTACGGCGGCTATATGACCAACTGGATAATAGGCCACACGAACCGTTTCAGTGCGGCGGTTTCACAGCGTTCCATTTCAAATTGGATAACAATGGAGCTTACAAGCGATATAGGCTACTATTTTGATAAGCACCAGCAGGGCACTACCGTTGCGGAAAATCCAGAAAAGCTTTGGTGGCATTCACCATTGAAATATGCCTGCAATGTGGTAACGCCAACGTTGTTTATCCATTCGGATAATGATTTTCGCTGTTGGATGGTAGAATGCTTATCCATGTTCACGGCGCTTAAAATGCACGGCGTTGAATCTCGCGTGTGTTTATTTCACGGGGAAACGCATGAGCTTTCACGCAGCGGAAAGCCGAGAAACCGCATAAAGCGAATGCAGGAAATAATAAACTGGATGGATAAATACACATCATTAAAGGAGACGATATGAATAAGGTATTAACCAACGATATTTACACTCTTAAATATGTTAACGCACCGACCATTACGCCGGATGAACGGCATGTTTTGGTTACGGTTTACACCGCGGACAGCGAACACAACGATTATTCGTCCCAACTTTATATGATACCCATTGAAGGCGGAGATGCTATAGAAGTATCACGCGGCCGCAAAAATGCCTTTGTAATGTGGGACGGAGAAAAGGCAATAATCACATCTGCCGCCGAGCATGATATGGACGCTAACATTACAAGACTTTATTCGCTTGACCCTGTTTCAAGAAAAATCAAGCCTTATTCGGATATTCCGTTAAAGGCGGCCGAAATAAATAAGGGCGCAGACGGTTGCTTTTACTTCATATCTCAATTTAATGATGCGGCGGAGGATGAACCCTCCCCTGACATTGCAAAGCGTGGCATAGATTACGACATATTTGACGAATTGCCGTTTTGGGCCAACGCAAAGGGCATTGTGAATAAAAAGCGCAACGCATTGGTAAAATATGACCCAAATAGCAAAACGTGTACACGGCTGAGCGACATGCTTGAAAATGTTGAATGTACGGCCATGTCACCCAACGGACAATACATGGCATATTCGTCTAAAAGCTACAGTGATGTAATGGAACGCTCTGCCGCATTAAAGGTAATACAGGTAGACAGTAAGGAGCCCATTACACTTATTGAGCAGGATGAAGAACTTCAGATAGAATCGGTAAGTTGGTTTAACGATAACGATATATTCTTCTGCGGCGGAAAATTCAGAAACACGGGCGAAAACCCCGAGTTTTTCAAAGTCAATCTTAAAGAACACAGCCGCACGATGCTGCCGTTTGCGGACGTTTCGATTGCTGACGGCATTACCACGGATGCATCATACGGCGCGGTAAAGATTGTGCAGAATTACGGCGGCAGTGTATTCTTCCGTACCTGCAGAAGAAACCATTCACCAATAATGAAGCTTGATGAATCGGGATCATTATCCTCCGTAACACCGTCAAATTACAGTATAGTAAGTTTTGATATAAGGAACGGATCCATGGCATATTGCGCCTTTAACGGCAACGGCCCGTGTGAAGTATATTATCAAAAAACGCTTGATGCCAAACCTGAACGACTAAGCTCGTTTAATGTACAATATGTAGAAACACATTGCCTTGCAAATTTCGAATGTTTTACCTTTACCAATGACGAAGGTACTGAACTTGACGGATATATTATGAAGCCCACAGATTATAAAGTAGGCTTAAAATATCCTGCTGTGTTGCAAATTCACGGCGGGCCAAAGGGTGCATACGGAACGGTATTTCATCATGAAATGCAGTGTATGGCATCTAATGGATATTTTGTTATTTATACAAATCCCGAGGGTTCCGACGGCCGCGGCGAAGCATTTGCCAACATAGATGGCAAATTGGGCAAACGCGATTATATGGACATAATGCAATTTGTCGATGCCGCTACGGAAAGGTATAACGATATCGATAAGAATAAAATAGGTGTTTGCGGTGGAAGCTACGGCGGGTTCATGTGCAACTTTATAATAGGCCACACGGATATGTTTGCAGCCGCCGTATCTCAACGCTCCATATCGAATTATTTGAGTAAGACTTACACGACCGACATAGGTTATTACCATAACGTAGATCAGTTGCGCGCTGACCCGTGGGAGGATTTTCAGCGCGTGTGGGAGGCTTCTCCCTTAAAAAATGCTCATAAAGCAAAAACACCCACTCTGTTTATACAGTCGGATGAAGATTATCGATGCTGGATGGGAGATGCCGTGCAGATGTTCACCGCGCTGAAGCTTTCCAACACTCCCGCTCGCCTAACCCTTTTCCATGGGGAAGACCACAACCTTTCGCGCAGCGGAAGGCCGAGGGAGAGGGTGCGCAGGCTGAATGAGATAATGAATTGGTTTGAAAAATATCTGAAAGATTGATTCTCCAACTGAAAAAATAAATATTGTTAAACGGATACCATTGACTTAGTATATCATTTGTGTTATGGTTATGATACGCGCAATGATATTGCGTCTGTGTGGGCGTGCGTGGCATGCCAAAATCAGAAGAAAGGATTTTGAACGATGGTTACACTCAAAATCGACGGAAGGACCGTGCAGGCCGAACCGAATACCACCGTGCTTGAAGTATGCATGGCACAGGGGATAAAGATTCCCACGCTTTGCAATCTGAAGGATATCAACAACATCGGCGCGTGCCGCATGTGCCTTGTTGAGGACGCTAAAACCGGCAAGCTTCAGGCAAGCTGTGTGCTTCCCGTCAGCGAAGGACTTGATATCAAAACCTCCACTCCAAAGGTGCTTGAAGCGCGCCGTGCCGTGCTGGAGCTTATTTTAAGCGACCATGACCGTTCCTGCCTTACCTGCAAGCGCAATCAAAGCTGTGAATTGCAGGCCCTTGCCAACGAAATGGGCATTGAGGATATAGAATTTAAGGGAGAACGCATAATTAAGACAATAGACGAACTCAGCCCAAGCATAGTTCGTGATAATAATAAATGTATACTCTGCCGCCGCTGTGTGGCCGCGTGCGCAAAAACGCAGGGCGTGTGCGCAATAGGCATGCAGAACCGCGGCTTTAAGACGCAGATAGGTTCCGAATTTGGAAAGAGCCTTGGCGAAGTAGCCTGTATAAACTGCGGCCAGTGCATCGCCGCCTGCCCCACGGGCGCGCTGACGGAAAAGGATTCAACAAAAGAGGTATGGGCCGCGCTTGCCGATCCCGACAAATTTGTGGTATTCCAGACCGCACCCGCCGTGCGCGTTGCGATAGGTGAGGAATTCGGCATGCCGATAGGCACGCGCTGTACGGGCAAACTTGTTACCGCCATGCGCAGGCTCGGCGCGGACAGGGTGTTTGACGTTGACTTTGCGGCGGACCTTACCATAATGGAAGAGGGTACGGAGCTGCTTGGCCGCATAAAGAACGGCGGAGTTCTTCCGATGATAACAAGCTGCAGTCCCGGCTGGATAAAATACTGTGAGCATTTTTACCCCGACTTTATACCCAACCTTTCCACCTGCAAGAGCCCGAACCAAATGCAGGGCGCAATAACCAAAACCTATTTTGCCGACAAGCACGGACTTGACCCGCACAACATATTTGTTGTAAGCGTAATGCCGTGCACGGCCAAAAAATTCGAAATAAAGCGTCCCGAATTCGGCCGCGAGGGTTATCGCGATGTGGATGCGAACCTTACCACGCGCGAACTTGCCCGCATGATACGCCAAGCGGGGCTTGACTTTGTACATCTGCCCGATGAAGAATTTGACGATATGCTCGGCGAATCCACGGGCGCGGCCGTGATATTCGGCGTGACGGGCGGCGTTATGGAGGCGGCCCTTCGCACCGTTGCGGACGTGCTTACGGGTGAGGATATGGAAAAGCTTGAATACAGTGACGTGCGCGGCTTTGACGGCATAAAGGAAGCAAGTGTAAACATAGCGGGCATGGACATTCGCGTTGCGATAGTTCACGGCACGGCAAATGCGGCGCGGCTGCTCGATGCCATACGCGCAGGCGAAAAAACATATCATTTCATAGAGATAATGGGCTGTCCCGGCGGCTGTATAACCGGCGGCGGCCAGCCTATAGTTGATGCACGCACGCGCTACTTTGTGGATGCGGGTGCGGCGCGCGCGGCGGCTACATACGGCGAGGATGAGTCCAAGGCCATCCGCAAGAGCCACAAGAACCCCGCCATACAAAAGCTTTATGAGGAGTTTTTGGGCGAGCCCAACTCCCACAAAGCGCACGAACTGCTTCACACCACCTACATAAACAGAAGCACAAAATAGTACAAATAAGAAAACCTCCTTTCTTATTAGTTGTGTCAGATTCCTTTCTCACAGAAAGAAGCTCCGCCCCACCAACGAAGGCGGGGCTTCTTTCTTTGCACGTTTTTTTCTTCACTCTTTCGTTTTCTCCTTTCTCTTTTTTCTTCTCCCGCTCTTTCCGTCTGCTTGCGCCATTAAGCCCTCTCAGTCACCTTCGGTGACAGCTCTCCCGAAGGGAGAGCCAAGGGAAGTAGCTTACTTATCATGCCTCCCTTGTGCAAAGGTGCCCTTTAGGGTATGCCTTGCGCGGAGGTGTCTGCGAAGCAGACTGAGGAATTGTAAAAGTCGCGGCGTACAGTCTCGACAACCCCTCCGTCAGCTACGCTGACACCTCCCCTTACACAGGGGAGGCTTTTTTCTCCCCACTGTCAGCCCCCCACCAAAGCCCCTGCGGCGGAGCCGCTGTGCAAGCGGTGTAGATTATGTCCTACAAATGGAACAAACCGCTATGGTAACTCGGTTATGCTCCTCCAAACTTACTTCGTTTGCCCCGCGCATAGCGGGATAAGGAGGGGATGTGGGTG
>CAZTFU010000033.1:0-18078 GCA_964612925.1 uncultured Clostridium sp.
TTTACGTGCGGCTTAGTGCGTTCGAATTTTGCCTTTGCCATTGTCTTATCTCCTTAAAAATATTATATTCGGGTAAATTTATTTACCAAGTATCTTCTTTGCGACGGCGTCGCTCACCTGCTCGTAATGGTCAAACTGCATTGTGAACGTGCCGCGACCCTGTGTACGGCTCCTCAGGTCTGTGGAGTAGCCGAACATTTCGCTGAGCGGGCATATTGCGTCTATCACCTGCGCATTGCCGCGGGTATCGGTACCCTCTATGCGGCAACGGCGGGAAGTAAGGTTGCCTATAACGTCGCCCATATATTCATCGGGCATTACAACCTCAACCTTCATGACGGGTTCAAGCAGCATACAGCCGGCCTTTTCAAGTGCATCCTTGAGTGCCATTGAACCTGCAATCTTGTACGCCATTTCGGAAGAGTCAACATCGTGGTAGCTGCCGTCAAGCAACGTTGCCTTGAAATCGACCACCTCGAATCCGCCGAGTGCGCCGGTCTTGGAAGCCTCTTCTATACCTGCGCGTATAGCTGGAATGTATTCCTTGGGAACCACACCACCGACGGTCTTATCCTCAAATTCAAAGCCCGAACCTGCCTCAAGCGGAGCAAACTCCACAACGCAGTGACCGTACTGGCCGTGACCGCCGGTCTGGCGAACGTAACGACCCTCGCTCTTGACGGTACGGGATATGGTTTCGCGATAAGCGACCTGCGGACGGCCGACCTTACATTCAACATGGAACTCCCGTATAAGCCTATCAACTATTATTTCAAGGTGGAGCTCGCCCATACCGCTTATTATGGTCTGGCCGGTTTCCTTATCGGTAAAGGTGCGGAACGTGGGGTCCTCATCGGCAAGCTTTGAAAGTGCAATGCCCATCTTTTCCTGCCCAGCCTTGGTCTTAGGCTCTATGGCGACCTGTATAACGGGATCGGGAACCTCTATGGTTTCAAGCAGGAGCTGGTTCTTTTCATCGCACAGCGTATCGCCCGTGCCGGTATCCTTCAGTCCGCCAAGTGCGGCTATATCGCCCGCATGCACTTCGCTGACTTCGGTACGGCTCTGTGCATGTATAAGGGTTATCTTGCCCACGCGCTCGCGCTTGCCCTTTGATGCGTTATACACATAAGAGTTGGACTGCAACGTGCCGCTGTATACGCGGAAGAATGTCAGCTTGCCGACAAAGGGGTCGGCAACTATCTTGAACGCCAATGCCGCAAACGGTGCATCATCCCTGCACTCGGTCTTTATGGTGGTGGTATGGTCAATGTCGCTGCCTTCCGCAGGGGGAACATCCAACGGGGAGGGTAGGAAATCAACTATCGCATTGAGCAGGGGCTGAACGCCCTTGTTCCTGTATGACGTGCCGCAAACCACGGGCACAAGGCGATTGGCTATGGTACCCTTACGGAGTGCCTTCATTATTTCCTCATTGGTGATATCCTCGCCGCAGAGGTATTTTTCCATCAGTTCTTCATCCTCGTCTGCGCAGGCTTCTATCATGGCGGTACGATACTCCTCGGCCTTGTCGAGCATATCGGCGGGAATATCCTCATCCCTTACGTCGTTGCCGTCGTTGTCGTAATAAACCTCGGCACGCATAGTGATAAGGTCTATGATACCGCGGAAGTCGGCTTCATTGCCTATGGGCAGCTGAATGGGCACGGCGTTGGCGTCAAGCCTATCCTTCATCATGGCAACAACGTTGTAGAAGTTTGCGCCGACAATGTCCATCTTGTTTACATACGCAATGCGAGGTACGCCGTACTTGGTGGCCTGACGCCACACGGTCTCGCTCTGCGGCTCAACGCCGCCCTTTGCGCAGAAAACGGCAACCGCACCGTCAAGTACCCTGAGTGAACGTTCAACTTCCATGGTGAAGTCAACGTGACCCGGAGTATCTATTATGTTTATGCGGTGCTGACGCCAGTATGTGGTGGTGGCGGCGGAAGCTATGGTTATACCGCGCTCCTGCTCCTGCACCATGAAGTCCATTGTGGCTGCGCCCTCATGTGTTTCGCCTACTTTGTGTATTTTACCCGTATAGTAAAGTATACGCTCGGTAGTGGTGGTCTTACCGGCATCAATGTGCGCCATTATGCCGATGTTTCTCGTTCTTTCAAGCGGGGTTTCTCTGGCCACTTGCAGCCCTCCTTTTCAGTAAAATCAGTCTTTTTAGGTTAAATTTCGCATTCTGCTTTTTGCAGAAAATCGGACCCGGCTGTAGACCGGATCCGTTTTTGCAGCAGTATATGCCCTTTTACCAACGATAGTGCGCGAACGCCTTGTTGGCTTCGGCCATCTTGTGGGTATCTTCCTTCTTCTTGAAGGCAGAACCGGTCTGGTTGGCGGCATCCATTATCTCGCCTGCAAGCCTCTGCATCATGGTGTTTTCGCTGCGGGAGCGGGCATAGCTTACCAGCCACCTGAGACCGAGAGTCTGACGCCTTTCGGGCCTTATCTCGATAGGTACCTGATAGGTGGCACCGCCGACGCGGCGAGCCTTGACCTCGAGCACGGGCATGATATTGTTCATGGCCTGTTCGAAAACTTCAAGGGGCTCACGGCCGGTCTTTTCGCGGATGATTTCAAACGCGCCGTAGCAAGCCTTCTGCGCGGTACCGCGCTTACCGTCAAGCATGACCTGGTTGATGAGCTTGGTTACAAGCTTACCGCCGTACATAGGGTCATCAAGAACTTCCCTCTTGGGTACAAATCCACGTCTTGGCATCTTAATTTCCCTCCTTATTTCTTGGGTCTCTTGGCACCGTAACGGGAGCGAGCCTGCATACGCTTGGCAACGCCCGCGGTATCGAGTGCGCCACGGATGATGTGGTAACGAACACCGGGCAGGTCCTTTACACGGCCGCCGCGGATAAGCACAACGCTGTGCTCCTGCAGGTTATGACCCACGCCGGGGATATACGCGGTACCTTCAAGACCATCGGTCAGGCGGACACGCGCTATTTTACGCAGAGCAGAGTTAGGCTTTTTAGGTGTGAGTACGCGAACCGCGGTGCAAACACCGCGGCGCTGGGGGCACTGCTTGAGTATAGGGGAGTTGGACTTGTAGCTCACCTGCTCACGGCCCTTACGAACCAACTGGTTAATAGTCGGCATTGAAGAATTCCTCCAAAAATTAGTATTCTATATATTTAAGAAAATCCCTTGCAACCCCTTGAAAGGGACATTTTCCGCAACTTAGGTATTTTACCATTCATTTGCCGCGTTGTCAATCGTTACGGCGGTATATTTTAGGCTTTTTCGCTTGTTTTTTCGCCTGTTCCTTCATCGTTTTCGGCATGTCGCGAAAGCTCCTCGGGCATGGCCATGAACAGGCCCCTGTTTGCGCCCTTCTTCGAAAATACAAGCTTGCTTACGCCGCGCTCCGCAAACAGTTCAAACCAACCCTTGTCGCTAAGCTCTTTAAGCTCGGGAGCTTGCATTATGTCAAGATAGGTTTTCTTTTCGTAGTTGCGCTTCATCGTGCGCCAACCAAGCTCACTTACGCCAAGTCCTATCAGCACCCACAAAACGAAAATGTAGAACGGTAATCCGTGCGTAATGGCCATAAGCGGCTCATTCACGCTCCTCAGGCTAAGCGTTACGATTCCGCTTACAAGGAACGCGGAAATTATTATGCCCTTTATGTAGCTCAGGCGCGTTATGCGCTTTTTGCATTCCTTACAGCAGCCAAGCTGTGCGGGCAGCAATGACCCAAAGCGCGGCTCCTTTTTCAGCGCGCCTATAAGCCCCTTTGCCCTGTGCTCACGCTTACCGCCGTGCCCAAGGTCAAACATTGCATAGTATTCCTTTTTTCCCTTTTCACCGCGGCAAAGTAGGCATTCATCCCCCACAAAAAGCGGAGCCATGCCGCCATCGGGCAACAGTGCGGCCATATCCTCTATGTCCCGCTTAACCCTCTCCGTCTTTTCCTCATCGCTGAGATCCACCGTGCATTTTTCACAATTTTCCATGTTCAGCGCGGTGCAATATTCGCTGCCGTAAAGCGGGCAGGCTTCATTTGTGTATTTAGGTTCTGTCATAGGCAGTTCTCCTTCCGGAATATGCTTTGAGCCGCGGGGAGCGATTCCCTCTCCCTGCGGCCCACATTTAAGCTTGTTTATCTTAGTTTTCGGCGTTCTTGGGCGCAACCTCCACATTGCGGTAACGCTTCAGTCCGATACCTGCGGGTATCAGCTTGCCGATTATGACGTTCTCCTTCAGACCTACGAGCGGGTCTACCTTGCCCTTTATTGCGGCCTCGGTAAGTACCCTTGTGGTCTCCTGGAATGATGCGGCACTGAGGAAGGAATCCGTAGCAAGTGCGGCCTTGGTTATACCGAGCAGTTTTCTCTTTGCAACGGCGGGCTGCATACCCTTCATCACCATTTCCTCGTTCTCGCGTTCAAAGCGGAATATGTCAACAAGCTCGCCCGGCAACATATCCGTATCGCCCGCATCCTCTATTTGCACCTTGCGGAGCATCTGGCGGATTATAACCTCGATGTGCTTATCCGCTATTTCAACGCCCTGCGAACGGTAAACATCCTGCACTTCCTTGAGCATATAGGCCTGCACGCCCTTTACACCCTTTATCTTGAGGATATCGTTGGGGTTGATGGAACCATCCGTCAACTCATCGCCCGCTTCTATAACGTCGCCCGTCTTTACCTTCAGCTTCGCGCCGAACGGAATGAGGTACTTAACGGTTTCGCCGTCCTCACCTATTATGGTGGCCTCACGGCGCTGACCCTCGCTCATTTCCACGCGACCCGCTATTTCGCTTATAACGGCAAGACCCTTAGGCTTACGCGCTTCGAATATTTCAACTACACGGGGAAGACCCTGGGTAATATCCGTTGCGCTTGCAACGCCGCCCGTATGGAAGTTACGCATGGTAAGCTGAGTACCCGGTTCGCCTATTGCCTGTGCGGCGATTATGCCGACCGCCTCGCCTATGTTCACCTCTCCGCCCGTTGCAAGGTTTGCACCGTAGCACTTTGTGCACACGCCATGGTCACTGCGGCAGGTGAATACGCTCCTGCATTCCATACTGGTTATGCCCGCCTCAACTATGCTGTTGCGGATGTCGTAGGTTATCATGCTGTTTGCGGGGCAAAGCAACTCGCCCGTTTCGGGGTGACGAACCTCACCGACGCTGTAACGGCCCAGTATACGGTCGCCAAAGCTTTCGACCACCTTGTTGCCGTCCATAATAGCCTCTATCTTCATACCCTTGGGTGCCTCGCCGCGAAGCTCGAAGCAATCGTCCTCGCGCACGATAACATCCTGCGATACGTCAACAAGCCTTCTTGTAAGATAACCCGAGTCCGCAGTACGCAATGCCGTATCCGCAAGGCCCTTACGCGCGCCGTGAGAGCTGATGAAGAATTCAAGCACCGTAAGACCTTCACGGAAGTTAGCACGTATAGGTACCTCTATTATCTGACCGTTCGGGTCCGCCATAAGGCCGCGCATACCGGCAAGCTGACGAATCTGGTTGGTCGAACCACGGGCACCGGAGTTTGCCATCATGAATATCGGGTTGTATTGGTCAAGCGAATCCATAAGGGTCTTGGTGACCTTGTTTGTTGCCTCTTCCCAAATATGGATAACGTTGGTACGGCGTTCGGCATCGCTGAGGAAACCGCTACGGTAGAGGGAGTCTATCTTGCTTACCTCAACCTCGGCATCGGCAAGTATGTCCTTCTTCTCCTCGGGAACGGTTATATCCTGGAAGCCTATGGTTATGCCGCCAAGCGTTGAATAACGGAAACCCATTGCCTTTATGCGGTCAAGCATTTCGCTGGTTTCCGCCGCGCCGTAACGGCGATAGCACTTATCTATTATCTTTCCTATGTCCTTCTTTACGACAAGCTTATCCACTTCAAGCTTGAACATGTCATCGGCGGTATTCCTTTCGACAAAGCCGAGATCCTGCGGAATGGCATTGTTGAATATCAGTCTGCCAAGGCTCGTGTCCACAACTTTTCTGAGTATCCTGCCTTCATATTCGCGCTCTATGCGGATCTTCACCTTCGCATGGAGGGAAAGTTCGCCCGTCTGATAGGCCATCATCGCTTCGTTTTCGCTTGCATAGGCCTTGCCTTCGCCCTTTTCGCCGTCGCGCTGTAAGGTAAGGTAGTAGCAGCCGAGAACCATGTCCTGCGTGGGCTCAACAACAGGCTGACCGCTCTGCGGTTTAAGTATGTTGTTTGAAGCAAGCATAAGGAACCTTGCTTCCGCCTGTGCCTCAACGCTCAACGGGACGTGAACCGCCATCTGGTCACCGTCAAAGTCCGCGTTGAATGCGGTACATACCAACGGATGCAGCTTTATTGCGCGGCCCTCGACAAGTATGGGCTCAAATGCCTGAATACCCAAACGGTGCAGTGTAGGTGCGCGGTTGAGCATAACGGGATGCTCTTTTATGACGGCCTCCAATTCGTCCCAAACCTCGGTACGAACGCGCTCCACCATGCGCTTTGCGCTCTTTATGTTGTGGGCAAGACCATCGTCAACAAGCTTCTTCATTACAAAGGGCTTGAAAAGCTCCAGTGCCATTTCCTTTGGCAGACCGCACTGATACATTTTCAGTTCGGGACCGACGACTATAACGCTTCGACCCGAATAGTCAACGCGCTTACCCAAAAGGTTCTGGCGGAAACGGCCCTGCTTACCCCTGAGCATATCCGAAAGGGACTTGAGCGGCCTGTTGCCAGGACCCGTAACGGGGCGACCGCGACGACCGTTGTCGATAAGGGCGTCAACGGCTTCCTGCAACATACGCTTTTCGTTGCGCACGATTATGTCGGGCGCGTGGAGCTCAAGCAGTCTCTTGAGGCGGTTATTGCGGTTTATGACCCTTCTGTAAAGATCGTTAAGGTCGCTTGTGGCGAACCTGCCGCCGTCAAGCTGTACCATCGGCCTAAGCTCGGGCGGGATTACGGGCACCGCATCAAGTATTATCCATTCGGGCTTGTTGCCGCTCTTGAGGAATGCCTCAACAACGTCAAGCCTCTTTATGGCGTTGGCGCGCTTCTGGCCGGAGGAGGAGTTAATTTCCTCTTTAAGCTGCTTTTCAAGCTCGACAAGGTCAAGATCCTTGAGCAGCTCCTTTATCGCCTCCGCACCCATGCCGGCCTTGAATGCCTTGGGGCCGTATTCGTTTTGTGCGTCACGATATTCCTTATCGCTGAGCACCTGCTTGTACTGAAGCGGAGTGTTGCCGGGGTCCGTGACCACGAATGCCGCAAAATACAGCACCTTTTCAAGGTTTCTCGGGCTCATGTCCAGCAGCATCTTCATGCGGCAGGGTATGCCCTTGAAATACCATATATGGGAAACAGGCGCGGCCAATTCTATATGACCCATGCGTTCACGGCGTACCTTGGCTCTTGTTACCTCAACGCCGCACTTGTCGCACACAACGCCCTTGTAGCGCACGCGCTTATACCTGCCGCAGTGACATTCCCAGTCCTTTGTCGGCCCGAATATACGCTCGCAGAACAAACCGTCAACTTCCGGCTTAAGAGTGCGGTAGTTTATGGTTTCCGGTTTTTTGACCTCCCCGTGGGACCATTCCCTTATTTTTTCGGGGGATGCAAGGCCAATTTGTATGGCGTCAAAATTAGTCAGCTCGAACAATGCTCATCTCTCCCTTCATCCGCTCACTCATCATCGAATTCGCTGAAATCAGCATCCGAATCGGAGTCATTGTCGTCTTCCTCGTCCTCATTGAAATCAAATTCACTGAAGCGATCGTCGTTTTCCATAGGTGTGATATCGGGCACATCCTCAAGTCCGCTCATGTTCACATCAAGCGGCGCACCGTCATCATCGTCTATCATTTCGCCTATCTGTATCTCCTCGTTGGTATCGCTCAGTACCTTTATGTCAAGGCCGAGCGACTGCAATTCCTTGATAAGCACCTTGAAGGATTCGGGCACGCCGGGTTCGGGTACGTTTTCGCCCTTTACTATCGCTTCATAGGTCTTTACGCGGCCAACGATATCGTCACTCTTAACGGTCAATATCTCCTGCAGCGTGTTTGCTGCGCCGTATGCTTCAAGTGCCCAAACTTCCATCTCACCGAAGCGCTGACCGCCAAACTGCGCCTTACCGCCAAGGGGCTGCTGAGTTACCAGTGAGTACGGTCCCGTGGAGCGGGCATGTATCTTATCGGCAACAAGGTGATGCAGCTTGAGGTAGTACATATAGCCGACCGATACCCTGTTTTCAAACGGCTCGCCCGTGCGGCCGTCATACAGTACCGTCTTACCGTCAGGGTCCTTTCCCGCCTTAACAAGCAGATCCTTTATGTCCTGCTCGCTTGCGCCGTCGAATACCGGCGTTGCAATGTGCCAGCCCAAGGACTTCGCGGCCATGCCAAGGTGCAACTCAAGCACCTGACCTATATTCATTCGGCTCGGCACGCCGAGGGGGTTCAGCACTATTTGCAGCGGCGTACCGTCGGGCAGGAAGGGCATATCCTCCTCGGGAAGTATCCTTGAAATAACACCCTTGTTGCCGTGACGACCCGCCATCTTGTCGCCCACGGATATCTTGCGCTTCTGCGCTATGTACACGCGCACAAGTTCGTTCACGCCGGGAGAAAGCTCATCCTTGTTCTCGCGGGTGAACACCTTAACGTCAACAACAACGCCGCCCTCGCCGTGCGGTACACGCAGTGACGTATCCCTGACTTCTCTTGCCTTTTCACCGAATATTGCGCGCAGCAGCCTTTCTTCCGCGGTAAGCTCGGTTTCGCCCTTAGGCGTTACCTTGCCGACGAGTATATCGCCGCTCCTTACCTCGGCACCTATGCGGATTATGCCGCGTTCGTCAAGGTCGCTCAATGCATCCTCACCGACGTTGGGAATATCGCGGGTGATTTCTTCCTTGCCGAGCTTGGTGTCACGCGCCTCGGTTTCATGCTCTTCAATATGTATGGAGGTGTACACGTCATCCTTAACAAGCTTTTCGCTTATAAGAACGGCGTCCTCGTAGTTATAGCCTTCCCAAGTCATGAAGCCTATAAGTATGTTGCGGCCAAGGGCTATTTCGCCGTGTTCGGTGCTTGCGCCGTCCGCCAACACGTCACCGACCTTCACCTTGTCACCGACCTTTACTATGGGTCGCTGATTTATGCAGGTGCCCTGATTGGAACGCTTGAACTTGATAAGCTTATACAGGTGGCGTATTCCGCTTGCATCCTCGGTAACAACTCTGTCCGCGGAAACGGATACCACCGTTGCATCCTCATGCGCAACAACGACTACGCCCGAATCGTGCGCGGCCTTGTATTCCATACCGGTACCTACAACGGGTGCTTCCGGCATGAGCAGCGGCACTGCCTGACGCTGCATGTTCGAACCCATCAGTGCGCGGTTTGCGTCGTCGTTTTCAAGGAAGGGTATCATTGCCGTTGCAACGGAAACAAGCTGCTTGGGCGATACGTCCATATAGTTGACCTGATCGGCGGGAACCTCGATTATCTTATCGAGCCAGCGGGCAACAACGTGGTCCTTTGCGAACCATACGTTGCCGTTTTCATCGGTAACGGTAGGCTCGTTGGCCTGTGCCACAACAAAATCATCCTCTTCGTCGGCGGTAAGATAAACTATATCGCTGCTTATGGTATGGTTCTTGCCGTCCACCTTCCTGTAAGGAGCCTCTATAAAGCCGTACTTATTTATACGCGCGTATGTGGAAAGCGAGTTGATAAGACCTATGTTCGGTCCTTCAGGCGTTTCTATCGGGCACATACGGCCGTAGTGAGAATAGTGAACGTCGCGCACGTCAAACGTTGCACGGTCGCGGTTAAGACCGCCGGGGCCGAGTGCGCTCAATCTGCGCTTATGCGTAAGCTCTGCAAGGGGGTTGGTCTGATCCATGAACTGCGAAAGCTGGCTGGATCCGAAGAACTCCTTTATTGCCGCCGTAACGGGACGTATGTTTATAAGGTTGCTGGGCATTGCGGTTTCCATGTCCTGTATGCTCATGCGTTCGCGCACAACGCGCTCAAGCCTTGTCATACCAACGCGGATCTGGTTCTGCAGCAGCTCACCCACGCTCCTTATGCGGCGGTTGCCCAAATGGTCGATATCGTCCGTGCGGCCGATGCCGTAGTTAAGTCCGATAAGATAGCTTATGCTCGCTATCATGTCATCGGGCAGAATATGCTTGGGTATAAGGTCATAGGCATGTTCCTTGAGAAGGGCCTTAAGCTCAGCCTCCTCCATGCCTTCACCCTCCTTGAGCACCTGCATGAGGGTGGGATAATGCACCTTCTCGTTAAGGCCGACTTCCTCGGGGTCAAAGCTGAGGAAATGCTTTGCATCGACAAACATATTGCCAAGCACCTTTATGCGCTTATCCTCGGCCTGCACGAATATGCCGCGCACACCGGTAAGCTCTATTCTTTCAGCGGTCTCGTTGTCTATTTGCGCACCCGCCTCGACAATGATTTCGCCCGTTGCGGGGTCAACAACGTCATCGGCACTTATCTGACCCGCTATACGGGCGGCAAGGCTGAGCTTTTTGTTGAACTTATAGCGGCCAACGCGGGCAAGGTCATAGCGGCGGTCAAAGAACAGCGCATTAAGCAAGCTCCTTGCGCTTTCCTCCGTCGGCGGCTCACCCGGACGCTGACGCTTGTATATCTCTATAAGACCGTCCTCAACGCTCTTTGTGGTGTCCTTTTCAAGGGTGTTGATAAGCCTTTCTTCTTCGCCCATCAGCTCGATTATTTCGGCGTTCGTGCCGTAACCGAGTGCGCGAAGCAGTGCCGTTACATGCACCTTGCGCTGACGGTCTATTTTAACGTGAAGCACTTCACTTGAATCGGTCTCGTATTCAAGCCATGCACCGCGGTTAGGTATTACCTGAGCCGAATAAAGATTCTTGCCCAGCTTATCTATGCTGCGGGTATAGTATACGCCCGGAGAACGCACAAGCTGACTGACTATAACACGCTCCGCACCGTTTATGATAAAGGTACCCTGCTCCGTCATAAGCGGGAAATCGCCCATGAACACAGGCTGTTCCTTTACCTCACCCGTTTCCTTGTTGATAAGCCTGACCAGCACCTTCAGGGGCGCACAGTAATTAACGTCCCTTTCCTTGCATTCCTCAACGGAGTATTTGGGATGGTCGAAATCGATTGAATAATCGACAAACTCCAAAACGAGTTTTTCCGTATAGTCTGTGATCGGGGAAATGTCGTCAAGTACCTCCCTAAGGTCCTCATCGACAAAGCGTTGATAGGAATTCTTCTGAACCTCTATCAGATCCGGCATGTCAAGAACCTCGTTGATGTGGGAGAAACTCATTCGTTTCCGTGTGCCCATCTGCACTTCATGCACCATCGTGTTCACTCCTCTATATCGACGCTTACGCGGCGTTTATGGCCGATGCGCCACCCTCGGCAAAGGTGTTTTTGCACCCCGCGGCTCTGCATATTTCCGCAGGGAGAAAACAGCGCGGCACTCTCCGGGAAAATGCAGACATTTCCCGCAGACTACCATGCTAACGCAGTTTAACATTGTATCAAAGAGAATTAGGCTTGTCAATGCTTTTGACAGGCCATTTTGGAAAATATTATAGAAAAGTTTGCCATTTTTTGTAATTTAGGCCGCGGAGGTCATGGCATTGGACCCCCGCGCCGTAGCTTATTATACTTTATTCCTGTGCCGATGCAAGTGCTATTATGGCATCCGCAATGGTCTTTGTGTCCTCGATAAGGTCGTCAACGGGTATAAACTCGTTGGGCATGTGCGCCCTGCCGGGCTCTCCCGGGCGTTCTATGCCGAACGCAACGGAATTCTTCATGTGCCTTGCATATGTGCCGCCTCCTATTGCAAGCGGTTCGAGCCGCTTTCCGAAGCGCGATGCATAAACGTCAAGCAGCTTACTTACAAGCTCGTCATCGGGGCTTACATAATAACCCTCGCTGTAGCTCATTTCGGTTTGAACAAGTCCCGTTTCCTTCAGTCCCTCGGTTATTTTGCGTTCAAGCTCGTCCGCCTTGCTTGAAATGGGTGCACGCACGTCAAACGTAAGGCGGCTTATGCCGTTTTCGTCCCAATCGAGTACGCCGGGGTTAAATGTCAACCTGCCCGATGCATCCTCGCTGTCTATGCCGAGCGTCTCACCGTGGCAATCGAACTTGATTGCATTGGTAAGGGCGTTCACGGTGTGTGCATCTTCCCCTTCAAGAGGGAGCTTATCAAGCAGAGCAAGCA
The DNA here is from genome assembly GCA_964612925.1 of uncultured Clostridium sp. GTDB lineage: Bacteria > Bacillota > Clostridia > Christensenellales > CAG-138 > Phil1. Next base: position 12,252 of record CAZTFU010000033.1, read on the forward strand.
TTGCCTGCATTGCGTTTTTACCCTGTTCGGGTGCGGATGCATGGGCGGCAAGTCCCTTCACCACGATTTTTGTGCTTTCATCGTCCAGCGCCTCGGCACTGCATGCAAATTCGCTGCCTTCCATAAACGCTTCCATTATCGGCACCATGCGGGAAAGTGCAAGCGGCACCGTTGCGGTTGCTTCACCCGGCACAACGTTGCGCCGTGTGCCCGCATGAAGGGTTATTTGGGAATCAAACTTCTTTTCATATTCCGTGCGGAATATCATCTTTTCGCTGTTTACCACGGGATATTCGGCATCGGGCGAAAAGCTGAGCGTGGGTGCCTTGGCAACCTTATTATAATGCTTAAGGCAGCTCATGCCGCTTTCCTCATCACAACCGAGTATAAGCCTTACGCTCCTTTTAAGCGGCACGCCGCATTCCTTTATGGCCTTCATGGCGTAAAGCGCGGCAAACGCGGGGCCCTTATCGTCCATGGTGCCGCGAGCATAAAGCTTGCCGTCATGTATTTCCGCGCCATATGGCGGGTATGTCCAGCCCGTGCCCTCGGGCACAACATCGAGATGGCAGATTATGCCGAGCTGTTCCTCGCCGCCTGCCATGTCTATCGCACCGCAGTACCCGTCATAATCCACGGTTTCAAAGCCCAGTTCGCGCCCGCGGCCAAGCGCATCGTCAAGCGCTTTTTTGATCATGGGGCCGAACGGCGCACCCTCTTGGGCATTATCCGTATCCTTTACGCTTGCAATGCTCAAATTCGATTTAAGCGCGGCAAGCAGTTCATCCTTATGGTCGTCTATCCACCTATCAACGGTCAAGTTCATATTCTTCCTCCGGCATATGATATAGCGTGTCAGCACACACTATATTAAGCATACCCCATCGCTCGGCGTTTTTCAATCTTGGCTTTATATATTTAATAAAAAATGGTAATATGTATATGGAATAAGTTTTCGGTCGGGAGGGATCGCCATGAATATACTTATCGCCTTATTGCTTGGCATAGTGCAGGGGCTTTGTGAATTTTTGCCCGTTTCAAGCAGCGGCCACCTTGTGCTGTTGCAGACCATGTTCGGTATTGAAGAGGGGGCGCTTTTCTTCGATACCATGTTGCATTTGGGCACGCTTTTTGCGGTTTTCGCCGTATATTATAAGCAGCTTTGGCAGCTTATAAAAAAGCCGTTTCAGAAAAAGGTATACCTGTTGGTGCTTTCAACGCTCGTTACAACCGTTATTGCGCTCATCTTTAAGGATGCGTTCGATTCCGCATTCGAGGGGCGTTTTTTGGGCATAGGGTTCCTGCTTACGGCGGCTATACTCTTCCTTAACGAAAGGCTTGCCCACGGCAAAAAGGATATAGCCGATATGGGCTATGCGCAGTCCTTGGGCGTGGGCCTTATGCAGGGCGTGGCCATTTTCCCCGGCGTATCAAGGAGCGGTTCCACAATAGCCGGTGCGCGCTTTTTCGGCCTTTCGCGAGAGGCGGCGGCAGAGTATTCCTTCATATTGTCAATACCCGCAATACTCGGCTCCCTTGTGCTGCAGATTCCCGATGTGGTGTCCACGGGGCTTGTCGGCACGGATTGGGGCTGTATTGTGCTCGGCACCGTTGCTGCGGCCGTAAGCGGTTATTTTGCCATACGCTGGATGCTAAAGCTTATAACAGAGAAAAGTCTCAAGGGCTTTATTATATACGTTGCTATACTCGGCATACTGGTGCTTGGTGATCAGCTTATATTCAATGTGTTTTTCACAAACCCGTTTTAAGCGGATAAAGGAGTTTTGATGGATACCGCTTCAATGGTGTTTTACCGTATTGACGTGCGCACGTTTTTCGATTCCGATGCCGATGGTATCGGTGACATTAACGGCGTGGGCGCAAAGCTTGATTATATAAAGGAACTTGGGGCGGATTGCATACTGCTTTCGCCCGTATTCGCTCTGCCCTCATACGATATCGAGCCCGAACTCGGCAGTGAGGCCGACCTTGATGCGCTGATAGATAAGGCCGCTTCAAGAAAGATAGGCATAATGCTTGATTTTGGGGAGCTTGCCCATGCCGTCAGCAGTGATGCCGAAGCCATGTTTGCCGCCATGCGCACATGGCTTGAGCGCGGCATATTCGGCATTGGCATTGGCACGGACAATATTGCCGCCGCTTCCATGCACTCTCTTCACCGCGCCGCATGTGCGCTAAACGCAAATGTGCTTGAACACTACCCCTCGTGCATCGCCATAGGACTTGGCAAAAACATGGATACCGATACCGCCGTGCAGCTTACCCGAAGCGAAAACCGCGCATTTACCGCTCAGCTTTTCATTCCCGAACACATGCGGCGGTCATTTATTCCCCGCGGAACCGTATCCGCCATGCTTGCACCCGCCGCAACAAAGCGGTTGAAGCACGATGTTGATTATTGGCAGGTGCAATCTCTGCTTCGCGGCGGTCGGCTTGTAAACGGCATTGACATGACCGAGGAACGGTTCCCGCAAAACCGTGAACTTATTCGTCGTATGCGTTCAAAGGCCGCGTGCCTATATTCGTTTACCCTGTACGGCACGCCCGTCATATATCAGGGGCAGGAAATCGGACTATATGATACATCCGTCCCCATGCGGTGGAACAATTCCCGTTTCGGCGGCTTCACTCAGGGTACGCCAAGGCTGAAGTCAGGCTCCGCGCCACCCCATATAAATATGGAGGATGATGTGACTCACATGGACTCCATATGCCTGTTTTATAAAAAGGCAATCGCGCTGAGGCTATCTCACCATGCGCTCACGCACGGCGATTATTCCCCCGTTGACAGTGAAAATCCCAACATTGCGGCCTATTTGCGTGAGGACGGCACGGAAAGTCTGCTCTGCGTTGTAAACCTTACCGCACAAAGGGCAAGGGTAACTCTTCCAAAATGCGCCCATGCCGATTGTCTGCTGTTTACAAACTCACCAAAGCCCATAGCGCAAAGCATGGTTCTTCAGCCGTATGAGGGGTTTGTATACAAACTAAGGTAGCATATATGGAGATAAACGGCGCAAAAATATATATGCTCAATGAGGTGGGGCTCAGCGAAGGCCGCACGGAGCGGCTTATGCGCCTTGCGCATGAATATGCCGAAAGTGAGGGCATTCCTCTCCCCGATAAGCTTGATATTGCACGGGGCAAATTCGGTAAGCCCTATTTTGCAAATGCACCGTGGCTGCATTTTTCCGTTTCCCATTCGGGTGATATGTGGGCATGTGCGCTGTGCCGTTTTGAAGTGGGCATAGACATAGAGCGCAAGGCCGAGCGTGACCATGTATCCCTTGCGCGGCGGTTTTTCAGCACCGAGGAGATTAAATACGTTTCCGCCGATGCGGATGCTTTTTATTCCGTTTGGACGGCCAAGGAAAGTTATGTTAAGCTGCTCGGCACGGGCATAAGCGGCAGTTTTTCCCACTTTAGCGTTATACACTCGGGTCGGATAGACGGCGAGCATCTTTTTGCCCGATTTGATACGATACCTGCCCCGCACGGCTATGCTTTCACGCTTTGCCGTTGGGCGGACGAGATATTATAGCATAAGGAGGAGTACCTATGGATATGCGAAGAAAAGACCGCCAAGTCATCGAAGTCGAGCGCATAAGGCAGATACTCGACGGTTGCAGAGTGTGCCGCATTGCGCTGACGGATGAGGAGGGGCCTTATATAGTCCCGCTCAATTTCGGTTATGAGTATGACGGTTCCGCCCTCACCCTTTATTTTCACAGCGCAAAGGATGGGCGCAAGATCCGCGCCATAGCCGCCGACAAAAACGCGGCATTTGAGCTTGACACAATGGGAAGCATCGCAAGCGGCGCATCGCTTTGCAGCTTCTCCTGTAATTATGTAAGCATCACGGGTGTCGGCACGGCAAGCATTGTTACCGATGCGGAGGAAAAGCGGCGTGCGCTTTCGCTTATAGTTAAGCACACCGCCAATATAAGTGCGGAATTCAGTGAAGAACAGGCATCTGCTGTTGCGATAATTCGCCTTGACGCAAAAAGTTTCACCGCAAAGGAGCGAAAATGACAAACGAGTTTTCGTCATCAACACCCAAAGAGCTAAGGCGGCTTATACGAATTGGCAGTATCACCTCTCCCACCGCAGGCATGGCAGCGGGATACGCGCAGGCCAATCTTGTTATACTTCCACATGAATATGCGGCCGATTTTGACCGCTACACACGCCTTAACAGAGCGCCCTGCCCCGTGCTTGAGGTGCTCTCTTCCACGCCGCACACGCACACCATGGCCAAGGACGGCAATATTCTTACGGATATTCCCAAATACCGCATATACCGTTACGGTAAACTTGAAGAAACGGTTTTGGATGCAAGCAAGTATTATCAAGACGGCATGGTCGGCTTTTTAATAGGGTGCAGTTTTTCTTTTGAAGAGGCTCTTATGCGTGCGGGCATTGAGGTTCGCCACATTTCCATGGGTCGAAATGTGCCCATGTACAAAACAAACATAATGACCGTGCCGTGCGGGGCGTTTTCGGGACCCGTGGTGTGCTCCATGCGCCCAATGACCATTGAACAGGCACATCTTGCACAAAAAATAACAGCGGCCATGCCGAATGTGCACGGGGCTCCCATACATATAGGCGACCCGAAAGAAATAGGCATCGATGACATAATGCACCCCGACTACGGCGACAGCGTTGATATTCGTGACGGCGAGGTATGCGTATTCTGGCCGTGCGGCGTTACTCCGCAGGCCGCCATCGAAAATGCGAAGCCGCCCATAGTCATAACGCACAGCCCCGGTCACATGTTCATAACCGATATAAAAAACAGCGAACTGAACGACTATCTCGAACGGCTTAAAGCGACTTCCGCAAAATGATGTTAAGGACAGTGCGGCATGATGCATAACCCGCAACGCATAGGCAAAAATGTATGCCGTGTCAGCCGCTTCAGTGTAGTATTAAAGCAGCCGAAATTTGATATTCGACTGCTTTTTTGTTTCCTTTATCCGTGTTAAGGCGTATTATGGGTGCGATAATGCCGCCCAATTTGCTTTTCTCCGAACGCTGTCGGTTTATGCCCTGATTTGCTGTATTTTTAGCATAATATGCCGATTTACGGTAATTCGGCTTATTCCCGATTTCTCAGCTTTGGACCCGGGTCTCCCTGCTTCCAGTGGCGGCGGCACAGGCTGACATACTTATCATCCGCACCAAGCACCACCTGTTCACCGTGTTTGGTTATGCCTCCCTTGCCGTCAAGCCTTGCATTGCAGGTTGCCTTGCGCCCGCACCAGCAGATCGTCTTGACCTCTTCTATGCTGTCCGCCCAAGCAAGCAGCCATTTGCTGCCTTCAAACAATTCGCCGCGAAAATCCGCCCTCAGGCCGTAGCATATAACGGGCACATTGTACTCATCAACTATATCGGTAAGCGTTTCCACCTCCGCCTTTGTAAGGAACTGAGCCTCATCCACTATTATGCAATCGTATTCGCGCCGCCTTACGGCGTCCATATCCATCTCGTCAAACAGGGTGCATTCATCCATAACGCCGCTGCGGCTTTTCATAATATGAACGCCGTCTCGCGTGTCCGTCCTCGGCTTCACAAGCAGCGCGCGCTGCCCCTGTTCGCCGTAATTGTACTTTACCATTATGGCGTTTGCGGTTTTGCTTGAGCTCATCGCACCGTAGCGAAAATATAGCTTGGCCATTTCACTTACCCTTTCGTATGCGAAAAAATTGATGCCTTTATTTTAGCAGAACCCTTAATGAATATAAAGCACAAATTATCATATGCAAAAAAGCACTAATCTGCCGTGCGCACCGCAACGCGC
>CAZTFU010000034.1:0-15096 GCA_964612925.1 uncultured Clostridium sp.
TATTATAGCAAAGTGCGCACCACTTGTCAAGCATAATACTTTGCGTATCGAATCGTTGTGTTTTCTCCAACGGCTAACGCCGTAGTCACTTATATACTACGAGCTTCTTTTGTTCTTCTTTGTCAGAGGATTAAGGGGAGGATATCCTTTCCTTCAACCCTCTAACGATTCCATCATCCCTTCCTTATCCCGCTATGCGCGGGGCAAACGGCACAAGGCAGGAACTGCTAAATTGAGCTTATGTTGTGATTTGTTCCCTCGGTAGGGCCTAATCTCTACCGCCTGCACTGCGGCTCCGCCGCAAGAGCTTTTGCCGGAAGACATACTGACATAGTGTGGTTCAGGCTTCCCTATGCTCCCCCTATGGGTGCCCATAGAGTATGACTTTTGCCGAGCTACCACCGATGCCGACCGAGAAGACATTCATCACCCATCCCCTCTCACCTTTCTCGGCGGCGGCATACCCCCGTCATTCGCGCCACGTTCCAACTCCGAAATCCCGTTTTGGGAGACCCGTTTGCGGGGTTCAATCGGATTAGCCTTAACGCAAAGGGACAGCACGCCTTAATCCCCCCGGTGCTGTCCCTTTGGTGTTGAGCCGATCGGCTCGTGTATAATTGCCCCTCCCGCACTTCCGCATTGGGTTATGCGTTGGTGCTATAATACATCGCATGTGCCGATTTGTGGGTGAACATGTCATGTTTTGCACTTTTAGTGTAATAATTTGCACTCCGCTTGACACCATATCGGAGGTATAATAAGATAAGGTTGTATATGGTTTTATACATTCATTTCAACTAATTTTTAGGCAGGTATCATTCATGATTGTAGCACTCCTTGCAAATGCGTCCATCGGTTTGTGCATGGCACTGTTCCTGATGGCTACGTTACACGAACGCAGGTTTCCATCCTTTTGGAAAACGTTTGTAATGCTGCTCATATTTGGCTTTTATACAAGCCTTTACAGCATGATGCTCTTCCCCGAAAACACAAATCCCATGCTGAAAATGTTTACAGGACTTGCTTGGGATACCGCATGGGCCATGTTCCTTTTTAAGGACAAGCGGTGGAAAGTCACAATGTGCACGGTAATCCTGTTTATGCACATGGCCATTGCGGAGGTTGTGGGGCCGCTTATATTCAGTATAGAGGTGTACGATACCCGCAATCTTTATGATCTGCCCGTGGATACGCTTATCATATGGTATGGGATATATATAGCCGTGTACGGCACGCTTTTGTACATCACACAGCTTGTTATCAACCGAAGCGCGGATAAGCTTGGCTGGCAGGAACTGCTGCTGCTTGCCGTATCCCCGCTTACGCAGGCGGTAATAAGCCTGTTTATGATATCGCCAAGCTACACCCAGACCACGGGGTGGCGCATAGCAAGCATTGTGTTCTGCCTTATAAATGACGTTATGCTGTTCCTTGTTATACGCGGCCTTGCACAAAGGACGGAGCTTAGGGTCACAAACGAGCTGCTCAACGAACAAGTTGAAAACGAAAAGCAGCATTACGAAGCCCTTGTTGACCAGTTTGAAACGGCGCGTACACTGCGGCACGACATTGCAAACCACATGTACACAATTCAGGCACTGCTTTCAAGCGGCGATACCGAGCGCGCCGCGCAATATGCCGCGGAAATAGCCCCCAAGCACAGGTTTTCAAGCTCACTCGGCCGCTGTGAGAATCGCATAGTGGATGCATTTATGGCAAGCCGTATTTCAAGGCTTGCGGACAGCGGCATAAGGATAGAAACGGACGTAATACTTCCCCAATCCACTACGATTGCGGACAGTGACCTTATAATAGCATTCGGCAATTTGCTGAACAATGCGGAGGAAGCCTGTCGCAAGATGAGCGATGGCGACAGGTTCATATATGTATTTGCCCGCGAGGAAAACGGTTGCTGTACAATAAGGATGGAAAATTCCACTTCCGACGATAAAACGCGCAAGGAGCGCATAAAGGGACTTGACCGCGGCATAGGCACAAGCATATTGAACAGCCTTGCCGACAAGTATAACGGCACATTCGTAACGGGCGAGAAGAACGGCGTATTCATGGCGGCACTTACCATGCTTCTGCCGCAACAGGCTTGATTATGCAGGTAACCGTTGTATAGGAGGGAAGATAATGCTGAGAATAGCCGTTTGTGACGACGATGTACTGCACGGCAACCATACGGCCACACAGATATCCTCATTTAAGGGATTTGCGGCGGCCGAAATAAAGACCTTTACCAAGGCGGAAAACCTTATATTTGCCATAACAGAAGATAACTATGCCGCGGATATCGCCGTGCTTGACATCCAGATGGAATCCATGGACGGTATAGAGCTTGCAAAGCACATAAACAGCCTTGCGCCCGAGTGTCAGATAATATTCCTTACGGGCTATGTTGAATACGTTTCCCGCGCATACAATGCGGAACACGTTTTCTTCGTACTTAAATCGGAAAGCGAAACATACCTTGAAAACGCACTTGAAAAGGCCGTTTTACGCCGCGAAAACGCAAAGAGGAATTATATTATAATAACAAACGGTGCGGTGGCTCAGCGCATGCCATGGGAGAGGGTAGAATATTTAGAACGTGTGCTAAGGCGCACAAAAATAGTCACCACGTCGGGCGAAGAATACTGGACAAGCACCGCCCCGCAGCAGCTTGTTGCGGGCCTTGACGAAAACTGCTATTGCCATTGCCACAACAGTTATTATGTAAACACTCAGTACCTTGCATCCATGCTGCCGGGCGAGTTCATTATGAAAAGCGGCGAGCATATACCGATAAGCCGCAGCATGTCAAAGCAGGCGAAGGAAGCATTCCTTTTTGCGGGAAGCCGCAGATGATTTTTTTGCCGTAATTATTGAAACAAGCCTTCTTCCTGTGCTAATATAATGTATTATTTGCGTGGAAGGAGGCTTTATTTTGGCAAGATACACGCAACGGCTTATATTGACCACGTTTGAAGAAATGTTAAACGAAATGCCGTTTGAAAAAATAACCGTATCCGCGCTTGTCAAGCGGTGCGATATAAGTCCGAACACGTTTTATTATCATTACAGTGATATCTATGCGCTGTTGAACGTCTATCTTTCATCTCGGTTCGGAGATTACCTGACCGAGGAACGCATTGAGCGGGAAGGTTGGCGCACAACCACAAAGGCTCTGCTTGAGGATTGCAGGCGAAGTGCAAACATAATATACCATATTTACGATTCCATATCGCGTGACACACTTGAGCGCTATGTTTTCTCCATCACGGACGATGTGTTCTACCGCCAAGTAAAGGCCGCCGCCGAGCACAGCGGCGGAAACGCGAACGATGAGCATCTGCACGAAATAGCGGAGCTGTGTCGTTATGCATTTTTGGGCTATTTTTTGAAGTTCCTTTGGAGCAGAATGAATGACGATATAGATAAGGCCATAGATTCGCTCGGTGACCTTTTTACCGAATTTGTGATTCACGCCGTAAGCGAATAAAGGCGAGCTTTTCCGAACACGGAAAATACAAGATAAGCATGGCGGGCACATGGTGCCCGCCTTATCTGTATGTCAATAAACGGCAATATGGATTCCGTGTACGGTAACACTGCCGATTATCCGCTTATAACGGGCAATTTCACCGTGAAGGTCGCACCCTTGTTCGGGGCGGTGCGCACGGCTATCGTGCCGCCGTGGAGTTCAACTATCCGCTTTGCAAGCGTAAGCCCAAGGCCGTTGCCGCCGTATGCGCGGGATGTGTCCGCACGATAGAACTTTTCAAATACGCGCTTGGCCGCCTGCTCATCCATGCCGGGACCGTTGTCTGAAACGGTAACGACTATGCCGTCCGCGTTTGAAGTAAGATACACTCCTACCCTGCCGCATTCGGGCGCAAACTTTATGGCGTTTGAGAGTATGTTTTGCCACACCTGCGCAAGCAATTCGCGGTTTCCGTTGTAGTCCGCCACGTCAAGCTCTATGTCAAGCTCAAGCTTTTTTTGCGTCCACTGCTCCTCAAAAAGCAGAATGACCTCCCTCAGCTGTTCGTCAAGGCAAAACCGTTCCCGTTCAAGCCCCGTTTCCTGATTTTCAAGGCGGCTCAGCAGCAGTATGTTCCCCGTAAGGGCGGAAAGCCGCTTTGTGCCGTACAGTATCCGCGCAACGTATTCCTCCCGCTTTTCCTCGCTCAAACCCTTGCGCTGGAGCAGCATGGCGTAGCCCTCTATCGCCGCAAGCGGGGTTTTGAACTCATGGGAAACGTTTGCTATAAAATCGTTCCTCAGCATTTCGGTAGATGCAAGCTGGCGTGTCATCGTGTTGAAGTTGTTTGTCATCTCCTCAAATTCCTCCAAAGGCAAAGTCTGCTTCAACTGAACAGAAAAGTCTCCCTCCGCAACACTTTTTGTGGCACGACTTATTTCTTCAATGGCACGCACGGGCCTTTTGCCGATTATGCTGAAGCCCGTAACACCCGCAATTATGCTTATCACGGCCGGTACAAGCACAAAAAACGGACTTGTACCCTCGTCCAAAAAGCCAAGCCTGTACATAAGCATTGTAAGAGCGGAATTCAGCAGAGACATAAGCGTAAGCAGTATAAACAGTATAAGCGAAAACAGCATCGCCGTGCGAAAAAAATGCCTATTCATTGCCTTTGCACCGCCTTATACCCAAGTCCCCGAACGGTGACTATCTCAAAATCGCCGTTGCCCTTGAACCGCTCCCTAAGGCGGCTTATATGAACCTCAAGCGTGTGCATGTCGGCACCGCTGTCAAGGCCCCACACGTCATCCATTATCTGCCGCCGCGTGAATATGCGGTTGGGTGAGCTTATAAGCTTGTACAGCAAAAAGAATTCCTTCTGCGGCAGCTCCACGGTCGTATTTGCGTATGAAACGGTAAGCGTATCGCAATCAAACTCGGTGGAGCCCAAGCGTGCCCTGCGCCGATTAAGTGCCTGACAGCGGCGAAGCAATGCCTCCACACGCCAAAGCATTTCATTTACGTCAATGGGCTTTACCATGTAATCGTCCGTGCCGGCGCGAAAGCCCTCCCTTTTGTCGGCAAGGGAGTCGCGTGCGGTTATCATAAGTACGGGTGTGGTGTAGCCCGCCTGCCTAAGTGAGCGCGTAAGCTCGTAACCGTCCATGCGGGGCATCATAACATCGGATATTATAAGATCGACACATGTATCGTCAAGCTTGTCGAATGCCGCTATGCCGTCCGATACGCCTATTGCGGTGTAGCCGTTTTCGTTCAAAACGGTGCAGAAAAGGTCCCTAAGCTCCGCATCGTCCTCCGCGACTAAAATTTTGAACATTGTTGCGCCCTCCTTGTGTATAATATGATTGTACCATTATTTTATGGCGCGTACCTCAACTAATGCTCAAAAATATGCACGTCGTGTGAACTTTTTCGTATAATGGCAAAAGTTGAGAATCAGTTGAGGTTTTGGGGATATCCTTACGCTCAATGGCAAATAACGGAGGTAAAATAAAGTGCTTCAGATAAAGAGCATTTCAAAGCAGTATAAAACAGGCAACCTTGTGCAGAACGCACTTAAAGATGTCAGCCTTAATTTAAGGGATAATGAATTTGTGTCCGTGCTTGGACCGAGCGGCTCGGGCAAAACCACTCTGCTCAACATAATCGGCGGACTTGACAGGTATGATTCGGGCGATTTGATAATAAACGGCATATCCACCAAAAAATATACCGACAGGGATTGGGATGCATACCGCAACCACACAATAGGTTTTGTATTCCAAAGCTACAACCTTATACCGCACCAAAGCGTGCTTGCAAACGTGGAGCTTGCCTTGACGATAGCCGGCCTTAGCCGTGCAGAGCGGCGCGCTCGTGCCGTGCACGCGCTTGAAGAAGTCGGCCTTGGCGATCAGCTTCACAAAAGGCCAAACCAGATGAGCGGCGGTCAGATGCAGCGCGTGGCCATTGCGCGTGCGCTTGTGAACGATCCCGACATATTGCTCGCCGATGAGCCCACAGGCGCGCTTGATACGGAAACGGGTGTGCAGGTGATGGAGCTTTTGAAAAAAGTGGCCGAGGATCGCCTTGTTGTGATGGTAACGCATAATCCCGAGCTTGCACAGCGATATTCAACCCGCATAGTAAGGCTTACGGACGGGCGCATTGTTGACGATTCCGACCCGTATGAGGTTGCACCCGCCGCACAGCCGCCCAAAAATGAGCGCATGGGCAGGGCAAAGATGGGCTTTATGACCTCGCTTGCGCTAAGCTTTAATAACCTTCGTACCAAAAAGGGGCGCACACTGCTTACCTCCTTTGCGGGGTCGATAGGTATAATAGGCATTGCGCTTATACTTGCGCTGTCAACGGGCGTGAATACCTATATAGAGGATATTCAAAAGGAGACCATGACCTCCTACCCGATAACAATATCCGCTCAAACCATAGATATGACAAGCATTATGGGCGTGCGCAACGAGATAATAGAATCCCGCCGCGGCGGCACGGATGATGAAGAAAGCAAGCTTGACGCCGTATATGCGGACAGTACCGCAATGGAAATGAGCGAAAAGTTCACAAGCAGCATTGCCGAAAACGACCTTACCGCATTCAAGAGATATCTTGACGATGAGGAAAGTGAGATAAATCAATACATAGGCGAAAACGGCGTGGTGTACACCTACAACGTAAGCTTTAACGTGTATTCATACGATGCGGACGGCAATATTGTCGATTCCGATGCGGATACGGATGATGCCGCGGCTACTCCCGCGCAGGGCTTTAGCACCATGATGAATAAAACCATGCTCGGCAGCATGCTTGGGGGCAGCATCGGCAGCAGCAGTGCACAGAACTTCTCCGAACTTATGGCGGGCAGTGACGGCACATCGGTAAGCGCAGTCGTTACGGACAGTTATGAGCTTGTATACGGCGCGTGGCCCGAAAGCTATGACGAGGTAGTGCTTGTTCTTGGCCGCAATAACAACGTGCATACGGCTACGCTTTATCAGCTCGGCCTTATAACCGCAGAGGAATATACGAATATAGCGGATACCGTTGACGGCGGCGAGGATGCGCCCGAATTAAAGCTTGATTATGCCGATGTATGCGCCCACAGCTTTTACCTTGTGCCCGCATGTGACCGTTATACTGAAAACGAGGATGGCACATTCAGCTATGTAGCGGACGATTCGCTTGAACTTGAAGAGCTTTTGGAGGACGCGCTTGAGCTTAAAATAAGCGGCATAATTCGCCCTGCGGAGGGTGCGAACAACGCTACCCTTACCACGGCCGTTGCCTACACATCGGCCCTTACTGATTATGTAATAACCCACACCAACGAAAGCGCGGTGGTGCTTGCTCAGCAAAGCGATGAAAGCATAAACGTACTTAACGGCATGGAGTTTGAGGCCGCAACCGATGAGGAAAAAGCAGAAGATGCAAAGGCGTACATTTCCTCACTCGGCGTATCGCAGAAGGCTTCGCTTTATTCGATGATAATGTACTACAGGGCGAACAACGCTCAGACCGATACGGATGCCGCCGATGCGACCGAACAAGGTAGTGAGACGGATATACAGCAAAGCGCCGCTATGAATCCCGACATTACTTCGGGCGACATGAGCGGCATTGACGGCGCTACCATTGGCATGACGGGAGACGATGCATCTCAGCTCCCAAGCGGAATGGGCATGGCACAGATGGGCGGCATGCAGACGGACGAATCCACCATGGCGGCCGCGCTTGATGCATGGCTTGAAAACTCTCCCGATGAGGAGATATTGCTCTCCCTCTATGACGAATACATACGCGGCGCATCATATGAGGACAACATGGAAGCGTTCGGCAAGGTGAGTTATGATGCTCCCGCCGGCATAAGCATATATACCGACAGTTTTGAGGCAAAGGAGTCCGTTTCCGACTGCATAGCCGATTATAACGAAACCGTTGACGAGGATAAGCAAATAACCTATACCGATTATGTAAAGCTTATGACATCCTCCCTTACATCTATAATAGACGTAATATCCTATGTGCTTATAGCGTTTGTTGCGGTGTCGCTTATCGTATCCTGCATAATGATAGGCATAATCACGCACATATCCGTGCTTGAGCGCACAAAGGAGATAGGCATACTGCGCGCACTCGGCGCATCGCGCAGGAACATATCGCAGATATTCAATGCGGAGACCATAATAATCGGCCTGTGCGCTGGCATAATAGGCGTTGGCGTAACGGAGCTTTTAACCCTGCCCATAAACGCGCTGTTCCAAAAGCTTGTCGGCATGGCAACGGTATCGGCGCGGCTGCCGCTTGTGTCGGCCATAATACTTGTGGCACTAAGCGTTGCGATAACGGTAGTGGGCGGACTTATCCCCGCCAAGAAAGCCGCCAAAAAGGACCCCGTAATAGCCCTGCGCACGGAGTAATTACTGCGCGGTGGGAACCGTATTTTTTCCACCAAACCCAAACGGGAGCGAACATTCGCTCCCGTTTGGGTTTTAATAAAGCGGTATACCGAGACAAAAGCTACAGCATACCGCAATATATCATTATTGTATGGGCTTATTTCTTCATGTCCTTCAGACTGAGCTGCTGGGCAAAGCTTATTTCAAGCATCTTCTTGGGGGTGTGCTCGAAAAGGTTGCTTACAGGCTCGCGCTCGTGTATGGCCTTGACCGCCTCAGCAAACAGGGGAGCTGCGGATATTATGCGAACCTTCTTGCTGTTTGCAACGGCGGGGCAATCCACCGTGTCGGTAGAAACAAGCATTTCTATGGGGCTTTCATCTATGCGCTTCACGCCCTTTTCCTGCAATACAACGTGGGAAAGGAAGGCGTATATCTTGTTTGCACCCTTGTCCTTGAGGCCGTGGGCAACGTCTATCAGTGTGCCGCCCGAAATGGTGAAATCGTCAACGACTATGCAGTCCTTGCCCTTAACGTCGCCGATTATTTCAAGCACCTTCGCGTTTTCATCGTGACCTACGCGCATCTTGTCACCTATTGCAACGGCACAACCGAGTTCATCGGCCATCGCACGCGCACGCTTTGCACTGCCCGCATCGGGCGATACGACAACAATGTCATCCATCTTGTCCGGCGTTACAATGCCCGCATAGCGCGCATACGCCGCAAGCAGGGGCTGTGCATAAAGGTGGTCAACAGGCTTTGAGAAGAAGCCCTGTACCTGCGCCGCATGAAGGTCCATGGTAAGCACGCGGTCGGCACCCGCCTGTTCCAGCATGTCCGCACACACGCGGCCGCGGATAGAAACGCGGGGCTCATCCTTCTTATCGCCTTTTGCATAGCTGAAATAGGGGATTATAACGCTTACGCTGTTTGCGCTTGCACGTTTAAGAGCATCGATATAGAATATCAGCTCCATAAATTCATTGTTAGGGTTAAGGCCGATGGTCTGAACAAGATAAACATCCTTATCGCGTACGCTTTCGTTTATGCGCACGAACGTGTTTCCCTCGGAAAATACCAGTGTTGTGTTATCACCGACGGGGCAACCCAGATAATCGCACATCTTTTTTACGAATTTGGTGCTGCCGCTGCCGCCGAATATTCTTATCTGTTCGTTTCCTCCAAGTGCAAGCATGGTGCCTGAACCCCCCTTATGCTGATTTTCGCCTGTATTATAGCAAAAAATCGCGATTTGAACAAGTAAGAGGGATTATAGTTTTTGCACTCGCCGTGCAAGGGCATAAGAAAGAATTATATTAGGTGCATATTTGCAGTCACTGCGGTGCAGTCAAAGCCGCATGCCAAAAATTCACAAAATAGTCACAAACATAGGCCGCGCCGCAACAATTAAGCGTTGATATTAAAAGAACGTTTAATTTTTATGCAGAATGTCATTCACCGAAATTGCGATGGTATAACGAATCTATTCATGAAAAAACGCACTTTCTTTGTCGTTCGCCCTGTTTTATTGGCGAATGTAATGCGCTTTTTCTTATTTGGGTGCAATATTAGTGCGGAGGTGAATCGATTTGAAAAGATTATGCATAATTCTTGCCGTGCTTATTATGTTCCCGCACATCGCTTCCGCAGACAGTGGCGGTGGGACGGCCGTAATAATCATAGATGCGGCGGGCAGCCCCGAATGCGCCGCGCAAGAGCCGTGGCTGATGCAGCCCTGCATAAATCCGCAGCATTATTATTTTAAGCCTAACGAAAATGGAGAAGCAAACACCCTTATAAGCTACTCGATAACGCGCCGCTTTATTTCGGACAAGACTACGCTGTCATGGCAGCCGTGGCTTATGCATTACAAATATGAAAACGGAGTCTACCAACGGATAACGCTGTGCGAGGAAAACGGCTGTATTTTTGCGGACGGCGCAGTGCGAACGTGGGCCAAATATGCCGTGGAGAGACTTGCCGATGCGGGGTATGAGCGTGTGGGCATTGTGGCCGTGGGCGCAACGGGAGACGAGCGGGACGATACCGTGCTTTTCAACATAGCGGACGATGGCGCAATGCACCGGCTTTTTGATGCAATAGACACCGCGCGCTGCCCGCATGTGCGTGACAGGGCAGACGCCATACTCCGCGCCGCAATAAAGCTTCAGGACGCGGGCGAACCATGCGGATTGATAGTGCTGATAACCGTCGGCCCTTCCGATTCGGGTCCATATGAAAGGCGTGCCCACGAAGCCTGCGCACTGCTATGCGGAAAAGGAGACGACATGCGTATAAGCCCATTCATGCGCATACGGCAAAACACACGCGCCCGCTTTGCGATAATAAGCATAGGCTCCGCTCAAGACCCGCTTGCGGACAAGCTTTGCACCTTAGGGGCCAGGCGGCTGAGCGTTCGCTACTGAACGAATCGGGGGGCTGTGAGGCGAGAGGAATGTGCGGAGTGTAAAGTCCTACATCGGCACGAGACGTCATGTGAGCGCGAGCCCGTAAGCAACCTTTTCGAGCATACCCCCAAAAAGATGCTTGAAATAAGCTTTGCCCAGCAGCTCAGTCTGAAGGACATGAAGAAATAAGCCCATACAATAATGATATATTGCGGTATGCTGTAGCTTTTGTCTCGGTATACCGCTTTATTAAAACCCAAACGGGAGCGAACATTCGCTCCCGTTTGGGTTTGGTGGAAGGATCGGGTCTGTTGGGCTTCGGGTACGTTTGGGCAATGGTTGAGGAAGGATGCCTTCGCAAAGTAAATTGCGCAGCAATAGACATTGTACATCTGGAGAGAGATTGTTAGATATACCGCCATTATGTAAAAAATGTGGCAAAGTCTCTGATTTCGATGGAGGGTTTACCGACATTCCGCTTCACCTTATAACTCCCTCTCAGTCGTAGTTTGCGTTCTCATACTCTCTCAGTCACCTTCGGTGATAGCTCTCCCTGGGTAAGCCAAAGCACAAAGGTTCAGTCAGTCTTCTTTTCTCTCTGAGCTTCTGCGGTAAGACCACCGCGTTAATGGTGGGCGATAAGGCCCTGTAATTTGAAGAAATGGCTGTATAAACTCAGTTATACTATAACCTTTTTACCTCGTTTGCCACGCGCTAAGCGGGATAAGGAGAAGATGTAAGAGTTGTTAGAGAATCGAAGGGAGCATACTCTCTGATTGCTATTTCGATAAATCAGGACTGTTTCTTTGAAAAGAATAAATTGACTTTCATTGCAATCTAAATATATATTGACAACCCGCTCGTATTGTGACATACTGACATTATTGAGACGCGTCAGTAAAATCAAGGAGGACAAAAATGGCTCAAAGAAGTATTCAAGGCAATCAAGAACTTGCGAGAAAAATTAAGCTTAGGCGTAACGAACTGAATCTAACGATAGAAGAAGCTGCATCGAGAGCCGGGGTGGGCACAAAAACTTGGAGTCGCTATGAAGCGGGTGAATCCATTCGTTTGGACAAATGCAAGGGAATATGCAAAGCATTAAACTGGCGCAATTTTCCAAGCGGAGAAGAAGCAGGCGAGAAGATATCTCTGGTTGAAAAATACAGAAATCATGAAGCTTGGTCTCAGTTCCTTGCAGATAATTATGGTTCGGGAGCCGCCGTTGCTTTTGCAGCGGGAAGCGACATCCTGCTCGATTATATTGATCAGGATCTGTCAGATCTTGCATCCATGCCCTCGGGTTCACATATCGGTCAATTGAATACGTCATTCATTTCCGAGGAACTTCCTCCACAATTCTTGATGCAGTACGACTATGACTTCCTCTATAATATGAGGTGCGTTCTTCTGCAATTAAGGTGGAGGGCCAAGCATGGGATGCCGATGACGGCTCACAGCATTTTAGAGGAGCTGATCATTTATTTGTGCAACGAAGAAGCGCAAGTATTTATTGATATTAGCACAGACGCGGATGATTTCATTAATAACGAAGAGCCTGATGATTTGAAAGATTGGGTATTCAACATGTTTGATGATAATGATATAATTACTTTTTTGTATTCTGATATATATCTAAAGGAAGATCACCAATTCCATTTCAAGCATTGGCGTGACCAACAGTTTTATATGGATTAAGTATTTGAACAGCAATAACAGGAGCCAAAGGAGCAAAAATAAGTAAGACGTAAACAGACGGCATAGAGCGTACATACGAAAGCTGTGTCTCCTTGCTTCACTACAGAATTTGCAGAGCGGTGTATCGTGTAAGCCTGTTTCACAAGTTATAATATATGCCACTTGGCGGAAGCAAAATCGCATAATTATTTATAAGAAAGGAAGACTATTGCAATGGGAAAAATATATTTTACGGCAGAATTATTCGAGAATGTATGGAAAATTATCCAAGAGTCGTATGACTGCTTAGATATTGCAAATGATCTGAAGGCGATCCAAAACAGAATACATTATGGATCTGATTCAGAAGCCATAACGCTCGACGGTTATCTGCGCGAGAAATATCCAATCATTGATATTATGCTAAATATCGCTGATTCCGTGCCGGCACAGCCGCGTTATGGAAACTTCAGTAGCGAATCCAAGTCACTGTGTAAATTACGCTTAGAGCAGGACTATTATGGAATACTTTGCCATACCGCGATTAAGAAGGGACTTGTGCAGAACATAGAATCTTGTATTGACCATGTTGAAGCATAGCCACAATCGGTAAATATATCAAGTTGTCCGATAATGAAAGCGTAATCAGCTTGGGAAATAATTCTCCCGAGTCTACATCCACCCTCTCACTTCCTTTAATAAGGCGAGAGCTCCTTTGCCCGTCGCCCCCACGGTCGGCACAGATTGAAGGTATTCGGGTTTTTGCATTTGCCATGAAGCCTGCTGAGACCTTTCTTCGTTAGAATCGTCTATGACTTTAGTCTCACCGCTTTTGCGCAGATTTGCATAATACGGCAAGTAATGGTATAATAAATATATGTGGGCATATTATTGTTGTTGCCCATAAATCAAGGCTTTGCGGGCTTTTTTAGCCGGCCATAATGGGAGGGGCATATGAAGATAGACGTTATTCCCGTATGCGGTAAGGTACTCAGCAGCCATATATCCTCAAGTACGGTCATTGTTGTGGATGTTCTGCGCTCTACAAGCTGCATAATAACAGCCGTTGAAAACGGGGCAAACAGGGTTATTCCCGCAATAGACCCGGGCGAAGCGGCAATGTTGGCGGGTACGCTCGGCTACCGCGAAACCGTGCTTGCGGGCGAGCGGGATTCGCTGAAGCTGCCTGATTTTGACCTTGGCAACAGCCCTGCCGAATTTACGGCAAAGGCAGTGCAGGACAGATCCGTCATAATCAGCACAACAAACGGCACGGCCGCAATACACAGCATGTCAGCGGCAAGGGCGGTGCTTATCGGCGGTATGATAAACCGCACCGCAATAGCCAAAAAGGCCGTTGAGCTTGGCAATGACATAATAATTGCCTGCGCGGGTACCTATGGGCAGATATCGGCGGACGATCTGCTTGCGGCGGGCTCCATTGCGGAGGCTATACACCGTCTTGCGCGCGAGCCTATGGAGGCAAGCGACATCACAATGGTGTGCTGTATGCTCTATGCGGACTGGAAGCAGGGCCGCGCAGATCTGAACGTTACAAAGCATTGCGCGCGCCTTATATCGCTCGGCTTTGAGGAGGATATCCGTTATTGTTTCAGTGAGGATATTTCCACCGTTGTACCCGTATACGAAAACGGCGTTATCCGCTGACGGGTCGATCAACCAATTATTTTACACAGCACCACGCACCACACAACGCGACCACCTGAAACTTCGGGTGGTCGCTGTTTGCTTGACTCGATTTTACACTTTGATAAACCACTAAGAACAGGCAAGCCGTATACCGCCTATCATTGACGAGAGAATGCGGCATAAGCTCATGCCGCCGCGCTCAGCCATTGCTACTTATCAATATATACGGTTATGTTCACGGTATAATTGGTGTATATGCCCTCTTCGGCAGAGGAGAGTATGTTCGCGGGTGGGTACTGATGCATTATGCCAAGGCTGCCATACGCTTCACTGCCCGTATAATCACCCTCAAGCGCGGTTATGCTGTTCGCGGAGAGGGAATATACATATTTTTCGACCCCGTCTGCACTTTGCTCGTCACTTATGAACGCAAAGCGCGGCAGAAGAAGGCTTAGGTTGTAGTCGGTTGCAAGCTCCGCTCGGGAATCCCTTATCCAGCTTTCAACGGTATTTAGCATTTGCCGCGCATCGCCTACGGTAAGTGCGGTGGTACTGCTTGAAAACAGGGACGATTCAACATTTTCCTCGGCCATGTCAAAGCCTGTGTCATTGAGTTTATATTGCGTGAATGTGGTATTGTCAAGCTTTGCGGTAAAGTCCATATTTACCGTTTTGCCGTCAAGCACCCACTTGTGCAGAGCATAAACACCCTTATCGTCAAGCTCTTTTGGCCAATCATACTCATCTGCTTTGTCGTTCGTACAGCCGACAGTCAGCAGGGCACAAAGGATGCATAATAATGCAAGGTATAATATTCTTTTCATGATAAATCACCGTTTCTCCCTTCATATAATCGTTTTACACTTCGGTCAATGCCGCCTTGGCCGTTGACCGTATTTGCCGTTGCTCGAGCTATGGCCATATACTAACATATGCAAAATTAGTTGTCAACAATATTATTGTAAAAATAGTA
>CAZTFU010000034.1:15196-16984 GCA_964612925.1 uncultured Clostridium sp.
CCATATACTAACATATGCAAAATTAGTTGTCAACAATATTATTGTAAAAATAGTATTTACAGTGAAAGGTATTTGCTTTATCATGTAGGTGCATCAATTTATGCATGGGGAATCTTATGAAGAAAGAAACACAGGAAGGCACACAGAGCTTTTTCAAACGCGGCGCGGCAACGCTTTGTTTGCTTTCGCTTTTAAGCAAAGATGAAATGTACGGCTATGAAATAGTGCAGGCCATGGAGAACATAAGCGGCGGCCGCTTTTGTCTGCCCGAGGGCACGCTTTACCCAATTCTGTATAGGCTTGAGGACAGCGGCTACCTTGAAACGCGGCATGTGCTTGTCGGCAAGCGGATGAAAAGGGTATATTATCGTCTGTCCGCATCGGGCATGGAGCATTATAAGGAAATGCTTGAGGATTACAGGAACATACAAGCGGGCGTTGAAATGATACTGTCACACTCGGCACAGCAAAAGGAGGAGGAGCAGGAATGAACCACAAAAGGGCATATTATAACCGAATAAAGCGGCGCATACCCGTGGGCGGTAAGCGCAGGCGGGAGCTTTTATTGAATATCAAGGCCGAAATAGACGAATATGCCGCCTCTGTACCCAGCGCAACGCTGTCTGATTATTATGATCGGTTCGGGAAGCCCGAGGAGATAGCTGTTTCTTTTGTATCCGAAATGCCGTATAACGAGATTGATGCCCGCCTTAGGGGCGGGCGGCGAGCGTTGCGCATAGCGTGCATAACGGCGGCGGTGATATCCGTTGCGGCGGCGATATCGCTTGCCGTAAGCATACATTATATAAAAGCCGTAAACGATGATTTTCACAACGGCTATATTATAATGGAAAGCGGGGAATAACACCGTGAAAAAGCATCTTTTGGCCGCGATGGCGTTGCTTGCGCTGATATTTGCGCTCTCTCTTCCCTCTGCGGGGGAAAACGGCACTCAGTGCGATGCCGTGCCGAATGAGTATTCCACCGTATCCGCAAGCAAAACGGCGCACTACTACACAAAAAGCGGAAAACCGCAATTCTCCTTTACCCTATACGCAACATTCGGCTATGACGGCAAGTGCGTATGGCCGATTGAGCAGAGCTATTCCTACGAGCTTTACAGCACCGATTGCGAATTTATAAGTGCGGTTGACAGCCGCTATAAGTCGGAAGATATTGTCGCGGTGGACTCCTTTGCCCTGTTCGGCCATAAAACGCTCGGCATACGGACGGACACAAAGGCCCTGCCCGTGCAGCTCACCTGCGACGTGAACGGCAATGTGAAGTAGAGAAGCAAGTTTCTGAATGATTTTCGCCAAATCACCCCTTTTGCTCCGCACATAAAAATAAGTATAAGCTATTGTTGACATGGGCATAATTATGATAAAATACGATTGACCACGGATTTTCGTAAAATCGTAAGTTGGAGGTGCGTTATGGCATATATTACGCGAGAGCTGGAACGGAAGTTTCTGAAGCTCAATGATTTTTTCAAGGTTATCCTTGTAACGGGCGCAAGGCAGGTTGGCAAAACAACGATGCTGAAGCATTTGGCATCCTCCGACAGAACCTATGTTACTATGGATAACGCAATGGCAAGAGAACTTGCCCGGACTGACCCCGTGCTGTTTTTCCAGACCTATAAGCCGCCTATTCTCATTGACGAGGTGCAGAAAGCGCCGGAGTTGTTCGAGCAGATCAAGATAATTTGCGATGAGAGCGATGGAAAGGGCCTTATTTGGCTGACGGGTTCTCAGCAGTACAAGATGATGGAGCGAGTGCGTGAGA
>CAZTFU010000035.1:0-16360 GCA_964612925.1 uncultured Clostridium sp.
CTCTCACCCTCTCAGTCGGCCTGCGCCCTCTCGCCCTCTCAGTCACGGCTTGCGCCGTGCCAGCTCTCCCAGAGGGAGAGCCAAGGGAAATAGCTCGCTTGTACAGAACAAAAAGCTTGCCTCTCCCTATGGGAGAGGTGGACAGATTACAATAACAAGTGCAATACGGTGCAATTTGAATACAAGTCACCTTATCTTGCGCAGAATATAAATGGCGGCAGGGGTATTCCCTGCCGCCGTTTTGTTGCAGATTGGTTTTTTAGAAGTCTACTTCGGTGCCGTAGAACGTGCACTTAAACAGCTTTGCCATCTGCTCTTCGGTTATGGCCCTGGGGTTGGAGCCGGTACATGCATCAGCAACCGCATTTGCGGCTATGGAGTCAAGTTTTTCAAGGAACTCGTCCTCATTTACGCCAAATTCGCGTATGGTCTTGGGTATGTTCATGGCACGGTTGAATTCCTCTATCTTTTCGATAAGGGCATTGACCTGAGCCTTTTCGGATGTGCCGCCAAGACCCACGCGGCGCGCTATATCGGCATAGCGGCGCATGGCCTCCTTATCGTGCGAATTGTATTTTATAACATAGGGCAGATATATCGCATTCGCGCAGCCGTGCGGTATGTGGCCGGTTGAGAACGCCGCGCCCGTCTTATGTGCCATTGAGTGAACTATGCCGAGCAGTGCGTTCGAGAATGCCTGACCCGCAAGGCACTGCGCATAGTGCATCTGTTCACGCGCATCCATATCATTGTTATAGGAAGCGGGCAGATAGTCAAACACCATCTCTATCGCCTTTATCGCAAGCGGATCGGTAAAGGGGCTGTTGAGCGTGGAAACATAAGCCTCTATCGCATGGGTAAGGGCATCCATGCCCGTATATGCAACCTGCTTTGTGGGTAACGACTCAACAAGCGCGGGATCGACTATCGCAACATCGGGGGTTATTTCAAAGTCCGCAAGGGGATATTTGATTCCTTTTGAATAATCCGTTATTACGGAGAAAGCCGTAACCTCTGTTGCGGTGCCCGAGGTTGAGGGTATTGCGCAGAAGCGTGCCTTGGTTCTGAGCTTGGGGAAGTTGAAGGGCGTGCAAAGCTCTTCAAACGTGGTATCGGGGTATTCATAGAATGCCCACATCGCCTTTGCCGCGTCTATGGGAGAGCCGCCGCCTATCGACACTATCCAATCGGGTTGGAACTCGGTCATAGCCTTTGCACCACGCATTACCGTTTCAACGGAAGGGTCGGGTTCAACGCCTTCAAAGAATCTTACTTCCATGCCTGCTTCCTTCAAATAAGCCTCTACCTTGTCAAGAAAGCCTCCCTTTCTCATGGAGCTGCCGCCCGTAACGACTATCGCCCTTTTGCCGGAAAGGTTCTTCAGGTTTTCAAGTGCATCCTTGCCGTAATAAAGGTCCCTGGGTAATGTAAATCTGCTCATTTATTTATCCTCCTTGATATAAATCGGTTTTACGATTATCTTTTACAGTATCAATCTCGATTTGTCAATAGGTTGACGTTAAATAATTCGCATAATTGATAAAATTTCACTTTTCCCTTATTTTATTCACTTTTTGAATGAAATCAGGCGGCCCTTTTATTGAATCGGGGCGCAAATAGCACCTCAAAACCGTGTGTTTCTTATTTCAGAGGGCCTTATAAAAGCTCCTTATTATCCGCTATAAAAGGACGATACCATCAATGCTCTTTTATGTACAGGCGCATTTTTAGATTGTTTCATGTGAAACATTGATTGTTTTATGAGGAAATATACATTATAATGTTTATTGGCGGCACGGTGGCGCATACGGCGTTACGGGGGCACGGATTCGTTCGCCCCGCACCGCATGACTTTTACGGGAGAAACTATTTAATATGTCTAAGATAATAGCTATCGCCAACCAAAAGGGCGGCGTGGGAAAGACCACTACCACGGTAAATCTTTCGGCCTGCGTTGCGGCACTCGGTAAAAAGGTGCTTTGTATTGATATAGACCCGCAGGGTAACTGCACAAGCGGACTTGGCGTGGATAAGGAAAGTCCCGAGCACAGCATATACGATGTTTTGATAAACGGCGTAAGCGCGGCGGAGGCTCGCGTTGCCACTCCTACCGAAAATCTTGAGCTGATATGTGCCCGTAAGGAGCTTTCGGGAGCGGAGGTGGAGCTTGTCAACACCCTTGCGCGAGAGACGGTGCTGAAAAGGGCACTGGACAAGGTGCGTAACGAGTACGACTATATTTTTATAGATTGTCCGCCCTCCCTCGGCCTGCTGACCATCAATGCGCTTACGGCGGCAGATACATTGCTTGCGCCCATACAGTGCGAATATTACGCACTTGAGGGGTTAAGCGACCTTATGAACACGGTAAAGCTCGTGCGCACTCACTTAAACAGCAAGCTTGCCGTTGAGGGCGTAGTACTTACAATGTTTGACGCAAGGACCAATTTATCGGAGCAGGTGGTGCTTGAAGTGAAGAAGTTCTTCAAAAACAAGGTATACAATACCATAATTCCCCGCTCCGTTCGCCTTGGTGAAGCGCCGAGTTTCGGTATGCCCATAAACAAATACGACCCCAAGAGCGTAGGTGCAAAAGCATATGATGCACTTGCGCGGGAGCTTATAGGTAAGGAGGATATATAATATGGCAATGAAAAAACTGGGACGCGGACTTGATGCCCTGCTTGGAGATTACACCGCAACCCCGCCCGAAGGCATTGTTCAGGCCGATATTTATATGATAGACACAAACGCCGATCAGCCGCGAAAGACGTTTGACGAGGGCAGGCTAAATGAGCTTGCCGAAAGTTTAAAGCGGCACGGCATGGTTCAGCCGATAATAGTACATCAAAACGGGGACAGATATACAATAGTTGCTGGTGAACGCCGCTTCCGTGCGGCTCGGCTTGCGGGCTTTGAAAAGGTACCCGTTATAGTAAAGCAGTTTGACGATGCTCAAATACAGGAAATAGCACTTGTTGAAAATCTTCAGCGCGAAAGCCTGAACCCCATAGAGGAAGCCGCGGCTATCCGCTTCCTTATGCAACAGCACGACCTTACGCAAGAGGAGGTATCCTCCCGCCTCAGCAAGAGCAGACCCGCCATAGCCAACAGTTTAAGGCTCCTTTCCCTGCCCGACAGCGTGCAGGATATGGTAAAGGAAGGCAAGCTCAGCGCGGGTCACGGCAGGGCACTTGCCGCCGTGAAGGACAGTGCCGCCGTGCTTCGCCTTGCAAACGATGCGGCAACAAACGGCTGGTCCGTCAGGGAAATTGAGCGCAAGGCGGCAAGGATAATAAATCCCGAACTTGCAAGCATCGAACGCGAAGCAAAGAAAAAGCACGTCCGTCAGACCAACGATATGTACGTTGCGCAGGAAAAGTTGCGTGAACGCCTTGGTACAAAGGTCACTATAGACGGCAGTGAAAAGAAGGGCAAAATAACGATAGAGTATTATTCCCGCGAAGGGCTTGAGGCACTTTACGACGCGCTGATGACAATATAAAAATTAAGGCGGCTTGAGAAAAAAACAAGCCGCCTTAATCGTCTGAAAACCTCGGAATTAAATTAAGGGGCTACCGCCCCTTAAAAACCCTGTTTTTTTTACCAGGTCGGGCAGTTTGAGGAAATTCAAACTGCATTTTTATTATGCCGAAATTCTAATCGTTATCCCTTTTCCACCCGTCAATTACGGCATCCGCCGTGCGTGAAAGTTCTCTTTGCAGTGTGCGGTATTTTTCAAGCAGGCTCCTCCCCTGCTCCGTTACCCTTGCACCGCCGCCGTTTTTGCCGCCCGTGGATGTGTCTATCAGCTTAAAGCCAAGTTGCTGTTCGCACTCATGCATTACGCGCCATGCCTTTGAATATGCCATGCCCATGCGCGTTGCCGCCGCGCGGAGCGAACTAAGCTCCTCCACCCCGTCAAGCAGTTCCGCAATGCCCGGGCCGAAGCACTTTTCATTCTTAAAAAGCCTTACGCTTATAACGCATTTCAAGCTTTCATACATTTCGCTCTCATTTTGTTTCACGTGAAACATCCTCCGCTCTTATTTAAGCTTCAATATAAATATGCCCGGCATCAGGCCGCCCGCTTCCGTGCGGGTTTCGGTAACAAGGTCAAGGTACGGCCTTTCGCGAATGAGCTTCTTGAGTAGCGTAAACTCCATTGTGTACAGTATCGCAACGCCGTTTTCGTTAAGCCATGTAGGGAGCTTATCCAACAATCCCGCATATAGCCTTTCGTTGTTCGCATGCGTGCCCACGCGGTTGCCGAAGGGCAAATTGGCAATAACCTCGTCATAGGGTCGCTTGGCTTCAAATCGCAGCATGTCGTTGCATATGAATTTTGCGCGGCTTTCGGCCTTTTCCGCATTTACTCGGGCAATGTCAATAGCCTTGTGCGCAATGTCCACGCCCGTAAGGTTGGCCGCGGGCGCAAGTTTTTCCCTTTCTATAAGCAATGTACCGCTGCCACAGCATGGGTCGAGTACCCTTGCATTCACCTTCATGTGCTCCATTGCGTATCTGAGCACCGCCGCCGCCGTTGTCGGGTGTATGCTTGCGGGAAGCGACTGTTCGCGGTAGTCAAAGCGACCGTCATGAATAAGCGTGGGGCGAGCATATATGTTCGTCTTGCCCTTTGCAGAGGGCTCGAACACAAGCTCAATTTCATAATCCGAAAAAGAGTTTTTCACCTTGTCGCTGTCTATCACGGAAGTAAGCTCATATATTCTGTCGGACTTTTTACCCGTTTCGCCCTTTATTTCTATTCTGTAGCCGTAGGGAGGCTCCCCTTTACAGCACCCTTCAAAAAAGTCCCTTATAAAGCGAGTGCAGAGTAAAAGCTCCGCCGTGCCCACCTTTTCAACGCCCTTTACAATGGGCATAAGCAGTGTCTGCATGCTCCTTAGCGTATACAGCTTTTCAATATCATCGGTTTTTATGAACACGCTGTTGCCCTTGTGGGTGTAGCCCTCAAAGTCCGCCTCCTCAAGGTCATATAAGAGAGAGCCGACAAGCCTGTCGGGTGCGCGCAGTTCAAACTCATATTCCCTGTCAAGTGCCGTAAACTCATGTTTTGGCATTTTTGTAAGATTTTTAAGTGCGGTAGCGAGTGCGCGTTTTTCCTCGTTGCAGTGGGCAACCTCGTTTTCGTCCCTTGCGGGCTCGATTAAGTATGTTTCAAGGAAAGCCTTTGCCTCATCCCCACCGCATGCACCTATGGCAAGTATCATGCTTGGCCTTACAAAGCGCATATACTCATCATCAAGCGATTTTATAAGCTGCGGCACATATTTTTCATCCTTCAGCGCACCCATAAGCCGCGCCGTGTTTTTGCGCAGCTTTGCATCCGATGATTCCATCATATGCGCAAATACGTCAATTGCGTACTCATCAAGCCTTTTTTTGATATCTTCACGGTATTTTTTCTGTTTTGACAGCCTTACAAGGAATGCGCACGCGGCGGAGTTTTCCTCATCACAATAAAGCGACCACGCAGGCTCAAATGCCTGTTCCGCCCTGTCGGAAAGCTTTTCGGTGCCGTTCGGCTCGCTCAATATGCGCCTTACCTTGTCGCGGTTCATCTGTATCATTTATTTGCTCCTCTTTGCGGCCTCGGCACGTATTGCGTCAAGCACCTCGTCCGTGCCGTCTGCGGTCGATTCGGCACTCATTGTCGAAATAAAGGAAAGCCTGCGGTCATAAAGATCGTTTACGCTGTCAAGCAATGTTGAAGCACTAAGTCTTTCCTGCTCAAGCACCATGGCATATCCCTTGCGGGAGAAATAGCCCGCATTCTGTATCTGATCCCCTCTGCTTGCACTCAGCGGCAAGGGTATAAGCAGCATGGGCTTGCACAGCGCAAGCAGTTCAAACACCGCATTTGCGCCCGCGCGGCTTACCACAATGTCCGCCGCGGCAAAAACGTCGCTAAGCTCCTTTGATATGAACTCATATTGGCGATAGCACGGATTGTCTATACTCTCATCCACCTTGCCCGCGCCGCATATGTGCACTATGTCAAACGTTCTTGTAAGGCTGCCGAGCGCATCGCGCACGGCCTCGTTTATCGCCGCCGCGCCAAGGCTGCCGCCTATTATCAAAAGAATGGGCTTTTCTCCGTCAAAGCCTAAAAATTCAAGGCCGCGCTTATTTACTCCGCCGTACAGATTGGGCCTTATCGGGGTGCCCGTGTGTATTCCCTTTTTGCCCGTGTATGCAAGCGTATCTTCAAACGTTACGCATATTTTATCCGCAAAGTGCGCATTTATCTTGTTTGCAAGGCCGGGCGTATAGTCGCTCTCATGCGTTACCACACCCACATGGCTCATCCGCGCCGCTATCACAACGGGTACACTTACATACCCTCCCTTTGAAAACACTATGTCGGGCTTCACCTCGCGTATTATGTGCCGTGCCTCGAATACTCCCTTTATCACCTCAAACGGCATTTTAAGCGTCTTTAGCGAAAAATACCGCCTAAGCTTGCCCGCGCTTATCTCGTGATATGTTATATTGGGCATATCCGCCATAAGCTTTTTTTCAATGCCGTCCGCCGTGCCGATATAATGTATCTCATAACCTTCGTCCAAAAGCTGTGGGAAAAGGGCCATATTAGGCGTAACGTGACCCGCACTGCCGCCGCCTGTAAAAACTATCTTTTTATTCATTGCATCCGCCTTTCGGAAAAACCGTTTTTTCCATTTATAATATGCTTTTACTCAAATATAAGTATATCATTTACGCACTTTGGCGGCAACAAATTTAAGCCGTTTTGAAATATGCTTCTTTTAATGGAATAATAAAAATGGTAATATGGTTATATTATTCAATCAAGGGGAATGTCATGGTTCAATTATCCGTGCCGTTTGAATTAAGGCGGCTTGCAGAAATTTTTAATGAAAATGGGGCGCGCCTTTATGCCGTGGGCGGCATGGTAAGGAACGCGCTGTGTGGCCTTGCCGTAAACGATATTGACATATGCTCCGCACTGCCCATAGAAAACGTTGAAATAATGCTTTGTGAGCGCGGTATACCCTGCCGCAAAAAGGGCGCATCTTTCGGCACACTTGATATAGTATTCGATAATGTAAAGTTTGAATACGCAGCCTTCCGCACGGAAAGCTACTCTACGGCGGGTCATTGCCCGAGTAATGTACGCTTTGGCGCAACCCTTGAGCAGGATGCTTTCAGGCGTGATTTTACCATAAACTCAATATATCTTGACCCGATAACGCTTGAACTTATCGACCCAACGGGCGGAATTAAGGATATTTCCCTTAAAACCGTGCGTGCCACAAGCACCGACCCCGCACTTATAATGAAGGATGACGGCGTTCGCATACTTCGCCTTGCGCGTTTTTGCGGTCAGCTTGGCTTTACGGCCGACCCCGCAACCGTTGATGCCGCATATTCAAGCCGTGCGGGGCTTGACTTTATTGCCGCGGAAAGGATATATGCAGAACTTTGCTCGATTCTTTTAAGCGACATAAAGTATTCCTCGGGTCGGGATAGTCTTTTGTATGCACTTCACACGCTTGACAAAACGGGAGCATTGGAGCAAATTTTCCCCGAACTCAAGCTGTGTGACGGCGTAGTTCAGCGCAGGGATTATCATAAATATGACGTTATGGAGCACTGCCTTCGCGCATGCGTTGCGATAGAGCCTCAGCTTGAATTAAGATGGACAATGTTGTTGCACGACACGGGCAAAGCGAGTGCATTTTATGACCACGGCTCAATGCACGGGCACGAAATGTATTCAGCAAGAATTGCCGATAATGTACTTACCCGCCTTAAAGCACCCAACGCATTGAGGGAAGAAGTTGTAAATCTTACCCGCTGGCACATGTTCGACCTGAAAGGGCAAACTCGTATACGCAAGGTAAAGAAGATGTTCGTATATCTCGGCCGTGACGGCGCACAAAAGCTTATATCAATAAGAAATGCGGACGTTCACGGCAGCGGCATAGTGCTTGGCAGGGTAGATACCGCGGAGCGTTGGCGGCTCACACTCGATAACATGGTGAAAATCGGTGCGCCGTTCACGGAAAGTGAACTCAACTGCACCGGCGGCGATATTTGCCGCTGGCTTGATATACCGCCCTCCCCGCGCGTAGGCGAGGTAAAGCGCAAATTGCTTATGCACTGTGCCTGCAAAAGTGAGGATAATACACCTAAAGAGCTTGAACGCATAACAAAAAAGATAGGAAAGGGCAATAAACAACCATGAAGCAGGATACGATATTTGCGCTGTCCTCCCCCGTTGGCGGGGCGATAGCAATAATAAGAATAACGGGAGACGATGCGCTCTTTTCGCTTAATGCCGTATTCAAGAGCGTATCAAATAAGCCCTTTGTAAGCCGCCTTATGACATACGGCCATGTATATGATAATGAAAGCGGAGAAAATATAGATTCCGCAATGGCGTGCTATTTCGCCGCACCAAACACATATACGGGCGAGGATATGGCGGAAATATACATACACGGCAGCCGCATAATAGCAAAAAGAACGCTTGACATTCTTTCGCGCACGCTTCGCCCCGCAGAGGGCGGCGAATTCACCCGCCGCGCATTCATGAACGGCAAAATGGACTTAAGCCAAGCCGAAGCCGTGATGGACGTTATATCAAGCACCACCGAGCGCAGTGCCCGCATTGCGGAAGAACAGCTTGAGGGCAGTATAGGCGGCTTGATATACAAGACGGAAAACGAGCTTTTGGACATTTTAAGCGGAGTTGAGGCCGCGCTTGACTATCCCGATGAGCTTGAGGAGGATACGCTTTCCTCCCTTGAAGAAAAAACAGCGCCCATAAAGGAAAAGCTGTCCGCCCTGATACGCGGCGGCGAGGCCGCACGAATCTTCCGCGAGGGTGCATCCGTTGCTATACTCGGTGCGCCCAACGCGGGCAAATCAAGCCTTTTCAATTACATAATGGGCACGGAGCGCGCCATAGTCACCTCCATCCCCGGCACCACACGGGACACGCTTGAAGAATCCGTGAACATACTCGGCGCACCCATCCGCATAACCGACACCGCCGGCATACGCGACGGCGCGGACGAGGCCGAGCGCATAGGCGTATCACGCGCAACGGAAGCGGCAAAGCGTGCCGACCTTGTGCTTATCGCAATTGACGGTTCCTCCCCCGTTTCCGCCGAATCTCGAAGTATAATTTCCGCCGCCGCATCAAACGAATACAAAAAATTCATCGTTCTTATAACAAAGGCGGACAAGCCCTCCTTTACGATACCCGAAGAATTAGAAGAGTTTTCCCCCATCGCAATAAGCTCCGTAACGGGCACGGGCTTTGATGCGCTGTATGAACGCATGGCCGCGCTTCTGCTTACAAAGGAGGCGGAAAGCGCACTTGTCACCAACTCCCGCCACATACACGCCCTTATCGAGGCGCGCAATGCCCTCTGTGCCATAGACCCATACATGGGCAGTGACCTTGCCGCCGCCAACATACGCTACGCCCTCTACGCACTCGGCCAAATCACCGGCCGCGAAGTCACCTCCGACGTGATAGACCGCATTTTCTCCCGCTTTTGCGTGGGAAAGTAGGCATTTATGGAGAGCTCACGCCCTCCGTACACCGCCAAAGCATAATCATAACAAGCCTCCTTTACGCACAATGGAGGCAAAGAAGATAAGAGATAAGAGTGAAGAGAACTAATTCCGCTTTTCACTCTTATTTTCTTTCTTCACTTTTTCTTGGCTCTCCCTTGTGTAAAGGTGCCCTTTAGGGTGTGCCCTGTGCTGAGCTGTCTGCGGAGCAGACTGAGGGATTGTAAAAGTAGCGGCATACAGTCTCGGCAATCCCTCCGTCAAAATCAGAGATTTTGCCACCTCCCTTTGCACAAGGGAGGCATGATAAGTAAGCTGCTACTCCTTGGCTCTCCCTCTGGGGCGCCCGTAGGGTGTGCCTTGCGCTGAGCTGTCACCGAATGTGACTGAGAGGGCGTGTCTGCTCAAGCCGTGACCGAGAGGGCGCGAAGATACAAAAACCCGACCGGCATTTCTCTCCGATCGGGTTTATTTTGCGCTTTGGTTACGCCTATTCTTTAGTTGTCCCTTTTCTTCGGGGCGATGACCACGCGGCGGTTGGGCTCCTCACCCTCGCTGAAGGTCACGACATAGGGATTACCTTGCAGCGTTGCGTGCAGTACGCGGCGCTCGTAGGGGTTCATGGGCTCAAGCGTTCTTGCGCGGCCCGTGCTCCTCACTTGGGATGCTATCTTGCGTGCAAGGCGGGCAAGCGTTTCCTCACGCCTTTCGCGATAGCCTTCGGTGTCCACGGTCACGCGGGTGTAACCCTTTTCCTTGCGGTCACGGTTTATATGCAGACCCGTAAGGTACTGTATCGCGTCAAGCGTTTCTCCCCTGTGGCCTATAAGTACGCCCTGTCCCGAGGAATCTATTCTGAGCCTTACGCCCTCTTCCTCGCTTACGTTTGCAAGCACGTTCGCTTCAACATCCATCATCTTCAGCAGCTGCCTTACAAACTCCGCCGCCTCATTGTTCTCGGCCGCCTCAAGTGTGTATTCTATATTGGGCTTTTCCTCGTCCCGCTCACGGCGATAAGACCTTTCGCGGTAGTTCTTATTCTGCCTCTTTTCCCTGTAAACGGGTCTGTCGTCATATTGAACCTCGCTTTGTGCGACATTTTCCTGCACGGGTGCGCTTGTCTCTTCCTCAATTACGACTTCAACCGCCTTTTCCTTCACGCGCTCGCTGCGCCTGTCCTCACGATAAGGCTTATCGTAGCCCTTATCATAGCTCTTTTCGCGGCGGGGCCTGTCCTCACGGCGATACTTGTCATCGCGGTCACGGCGGGGCTTTTCACGGCGGTTGGAGCGGCGTTCGGCCTCGTTCATGTAGTCGGGGATTATTATCTGCTCCGGCTCCTTTTCGGTAAGCTTTACTATGGCGGGCTTTGCGCCTATGCCGAGTATACCCTTTGTTTCGTGCTGAACGATATCTATTTCAACTTCATCAATAGATACCCCAAGCTCCCTCAAACCGTTAAATATGGCTTCATCTACTGTTTTTCCTGATGCTTCAAGTGTCCTCATTATTTTTTATCCTCCTGAATTTGGGGCGTGCGCGGAAATTTCTTGTTAAGTACAAGGTTCACTATTATCATTATTATACTGGTGAGCGTCCAATAAATTGCGAATGCCGCATTGTAGCTCAAGCAGAATATAAAGCTCATTATCGGGAAAAGGTAGTTCATCCACTTTGTGGACTTTGCCGCCTCGTCATTTGCCGCGGAAGGATTGCTCTTCATCACAATCATTGCGGATAAGAAGTTCGTGCCGCCCGCAAGTATGCTCATTATGAACCAGCCGTTGTTGTAGCCCGCATATATGTCAAGGAAGGGCTGAATAGCGGTGTTGTAGATTGCGATCGCCGCATCGGTGGAAAGAATCTGATAGCTTATCTCGCCCTGATATACTTTCGTTACTGCAAGGCCCATTTCAACCAGCTTTTCACCAACGCCGGGTTCATTCAAATACAGTAAGTTTGAAAGGTTCACCGTTGAAAGGAAAGTTGCACCGTCCGCAAGTACGGGAGACAAGCCGTTATCGGGCTGCCAAATGTTGTTTATCCACAAAAACTTGAAGGATTTGAACAGCTCCTCTGCGTTCTCGTCAACAAGCAGTCTCAAATTCATCTCATATCCCCAATAACGGAATGCCGCAATAAAGCAGAAGAAAAGCGGCATGGTTATAAGCATGGGCAAACAGCTTCCCCACATGCTTACTCCCCTTTCCTTCATAAGCTTGGTCTGCTCAGCTTGGAATTTTCTCGGGTCATTGGCATATTTTTTCTGCAAACGCTGTACTTCGGGCTGTATAGCCGCCATCTTTGCGGAAGACTTTCTCGTCTTTATATCCGAGAATATGGTCAAACAGCGCAAAAGTATTGTACTTATGAGTATAGTAAGGAACACGTTGCCGTATCCGCTTTCGGATATGGCACAGGTAAGGCTGTATATCCAGCGCATTCCCTCAAGGAACCAGTTGGTCAAAAAGAAATCACCGGTCAATTCTATTTCCTCTCTTTCCATGAGTGCTCAACACTAAGCACCCGATGAGTGATGGTATTTTTGTTGTAATGTCAATCATTGCCTTCGCTTGTGTTTTCGTCGCCGTCTTGCCTATTCCGTCGACCCAAACGAAAACCGAACCGTTCGGGAACGGGATCATACCCGCCCCTTGAAAAAGGATTGCAGCGCAATATACGCCACAATGCAAGCAGGCCGCCTTTAAGCGCGCCAAAACGAGTTATGGCCTGTTTTGCATAACTCGAGCACGAGGGGATATAGCGGCAGCAGGGAGGATGCAACGGAGATATCCATATTCTGTATCCTTCAATAAGCGTTAAGAGAAAACGCTTCACGCTTTAATTTCTTCTTTCTTCAACAAATCGCCCCGACGCAGAAGGCTGCGCGCCGCGGCACATATATCGGCAAATTCGGCATCCGCAACGGGCGCACGCGCTATAACTATTATATTATAGCCCGCTTTTATATCGCTGAGCACAGTGTCAAACGCACTCCTCAGCCGCCTTTTTATGCGGTTGCGCATAACGCTGTTACCAAGCCTTTTACTCACGGAAAAGCCGATGTGTACCTTATCGGGTGTTCTGCTTCGGGTAAAAATTATTACCATAAACTCGTTCGCTCGCGAAGCTCCCCTTCTGTATACACGCCTGAATTCCTTATTTCGCTTCAATGAATAGCAGCGTTTCACCTAATTTTCTTTTCCCCTTTGTTGGGCCGCACCTTTTGATATACATATATATACCTTAAGGGCGGCCCTTTTGCGCATCAAATACAAAATGCGCTTTTGTTACGCTATTTTTTGCCCCTTATCAGGCGGAGAGGACCTTGCGGCCCTTGTTGCGGCGACGGGCGAGCACGTTGCGGCCGTTACGGGTCTTCATACGCTGACGGAAACCGTGTACCTTCTTGCGCTGCCTTTTTTTGGGCTGGAATGTTCCAAGCATCTCTTTGCACCTCTTTCTGTATGTGATATATCATACCGCACCTGCCCCATCCCACTCACGGACCGAATAGAACGGTGCCTTCGTTTAAGATAGATAAGCAATATCGGGCTGTTGCCGCCCGACGCGGCCGGTCCTGCCGAAATGGGCAGAGTACAGCAGTTAAGCAGTATAATTCAACTAATATACGATTATATAGGAAAAGCGGCGCTTCTGTCAAGAAAATCAAACCGTTTTTACTTTATTTTTAGTTGTCCACAATATGTTGTTGTCATGTGCATACCTCGCGCACAACG
This sequence comes from uncultured Clostridium sp., assembly GCA_964612925.1. Classification (GTDB taxonomy): domain Bacteria; phylum Bacillota; class Clostridia; order Christensenellales; family CAG-138; genus Phil1. The sequence goes on from CAZTFU010000035.1 coordinate 13,314, forward strand.
CCAAAGGAATCGCACTTGTTTTCGTCGCGCCGTTTTGATATTATTATCTATGCAGATATCATTTTTTGACCCCGTTAGCGGGGTTTTTATCGCGGGAGGTTGTTTTTTTATGTTGTCCGCTGCCGAGCTTTGGAAGAATTCGCTGGATGAAATTCGGCGTTCCATGACCCCGTTGAGCTACAATACATGGGTAGCCACCATGACCCCTATCTGTATAAAGGATAATACCCTTGTTTTGCAGGTACAGGATCCGTCCACAAAGAACACACTCAGGAGTATATATACCCAAACCCTGACCGATTGCATAAACAGGGCCACAAACGGTGCATATCTTGTGCGTTTTATAGATGAAAGCGAACTTTCGCAATACAATGCCTATCGAGAAGATAAGCCCGTTGCGGGAAGTGACTATTTCCTTAATCCGAAATATACTTTTGAAAGCTTTGTTGTCGGCAGCAGCAACAACTTTGCCCATGCCGCGGCGCAGGCCGTTGCGGATGAGCCGGGCAAGGCATACAATCCCCTTTTCATATACGGCGGTGTGGGTCTTGGTAAAACTCACCTTATGCACGCAATAGGCCACAGGATACTCGATAATGATCCAAACGCGAAGATAATCTACATAACGTCGGAAACGTTTACCAACGACCTTATTCAATCCATACAGGAAAACAGCCGTGTGCAGTTCCGCAACAAGTACAGAACCGCGGACGTGCTTATAATAGACGATATTCAGTTCCTTGTTTCAAAGGACAGAACGCAGGAGGAGTTTTTTAACACATTCAATGCGCTCCATTCCTTCGGCAAGCAGATTATAATCAGCTCCGATAAGGCACCCAAGGACCTTATAAATCTTGAAGCAAGGCTTGTTTCCCGCTTTGAAGGCGGCCTTGTTGCGGATATTCAGCCGCCCGATCTTGAAACCCGCGTTGCTATACTCAAGCGCAAAGCGCAGAGCGAGAATGTTGAAATAAGCGAGGATGTTTTGACCCTTATAGCAGAAAAGGTGAATTCCAACATTCGCCAGCTTGAAGGTTCCCTCATTCGGGTTATCGCGTTCGCCCGCCTTACCAAAAAACCCATAGATATGACGCTTACCGCCACCGCATTAAAGGATATAGTTGCGGGGTATGACAGTGCGCCCGTCACGATTCCGCTTGTACAGCAGGTGGTTTCCGATTATTATGATATAGATATAGATGCTTTGCTTTCCCAGCGGCGCACCATGGAAATAACCTACCCAAGGCAGATAGCCATGTACCTTTGTAAGGAGCTTACAAACAAATCCCTTAAAAACATAGGTGCAAGCTTTGGCGGCAGGGACCATTCAACCGTGATAAACGCCTGCAAGCGCATTGAGGCCGACATAAAGGATGACCCGCAGGTTTCCGACCTTATAGAGGACCTTACACGGCGCATTAAAAAGCAGTGATTTATACCTAAAGTTATCCACATGGTGTGGATAACTCCTGTGGATTACACATTGAAAATATGTTGATTCGGTTCAAAATGTCACTTACGTTGATAAATCCACCCCCTATTATCGATTTATCCACACCGTTTTCAACATCATTTTTCCTTGTAATATAAGGGTTTACCTACCCTTTCCACTCAGTTTACAGCACTACTGCTACTGCTACTGTTAATATATATAGACACACTAAGACAGTATGTGGACAACACCATGTGCTTACAAAACAAGTTGATTACAAACCAAGGAGGATACATATATGCGCATAGTAGTCGATACCAATGCATTGAACAGTGCCCTTTCCACCGTTACCAAGGCACTGCCGCTGAGGAGCACCATTGCCGTGCTTGAGGGGGTTTACATGAGTGCGGAGGAAAGAAAGCTGTTCCTTCGCTGCACCGATTTGAACATTCAAATAGAGGCAAGCATTGATGCCGCAATAGAAAAAGAGGGTGCGGCCGTGCTGCCGGGCAGGCTTTTTGCCGAAATGGCAAAGCGGTTGCCGGGTGAGAGCGTATCAATAGAAGTAAAGAAGAACACCGCCGAGATAATAAGCGGCGCATACCGCACAACGCTCCAGTGCGAAAATGCGGACGAGTACCATTCAATGATCGACGTTGACGGTGCAAACGTTATAAAAATAGAGCCTGCCGACTTCAAGAACATGGTCAGAGGATGTATATTTGCCGCCGCACAGGACGATTCAAAGCCCATATTGACGGGCGCACTTATGGAAATGGGGCAAAGCAGTCTGCGCCTTATAGCACTGGACGGTTACAGGCTTGCGCTGAGGACGGCTCTTATTGAAAATGAAAACGCGACAGAAGAAAAAGAAATAGTTGTGCCTGCGCGTTCATTGCTTGAGGTTGCGCGTATTCTGCCCGATGAGGGCGAAAAGGCCGCAATTTCGTTCAACAGGACTCACCTGAGCGCAACGGGCGGCGACGTGAAGATAATCGCCCGCCTTATGGAAGGCGAATTTATAAAATACAAGCAGATACTTCCCCACGACCACATGACGCGGGTGCGTGTGAACCGCAAAGAGCTGCTTGAGGGCATTGAGCGCGTTGCACTCATGGCACGCGAGAGCAAGAGCAACCTTATTAAGTTCTCAATTTCCCGGGAAATGATAGAAATAACCGCCAACAGCGAAATTGGACGAAGCAAGGAGGAAATTCCCTGCGCCGCAATGGGTGCTGATATGGAGATTGCCTTCAACAACAAGTATCTCACCGACGTATTCAAGGTGCTTGAGGACGAGGAAATATACATGGACTTCAACAGCAATGTAAGCCCCTGCGTTGTCCGCCCGATAAACGGCGACGATTACTACTATCTCGTGCTCCCCGTAAGGCTTTTCACGGGAATATAATCAAAGCCAAACAAAACCGCACTTGCACCCGAGCATCCCGAAAAGCAACAGTGCGGGAAAAGAGAATATAGAGAAAACATATTCAACCCGATCCGTGAGCAACATCATGGGTCGGGTTTGTTCCATCTTTGTGCCATCTCCGTCAGCTACGCTGACACCTCAGCGCAAGGCACACCCTACGGGCGCCCCAAAGGGGGAGGCAAG
>CAZTFU010000036.1:0-15099 GCA_964612925.1 uncultured Clostridium sp.
CCGGTCTTCCTTCTGTTTACATGATTTCTGCCGACACAGGCAGAAATGAGATCAAACGGGTAGAAGCCAAGGTGCAGAAAAAGGTTTTCTACATTAAATCGTTACAGGTGGATGTTGAACTGCTGGCTGATAAGGAAACCGATGCAGAAACCAAGGCAGCACTTACACAGCTTGCAGAAAAAATCCGTTTCTCTGATCCCATGAGCCATGAGCAGTTGGCCAACTTGGAAGCACAGATCGCAACGAAAGTTTCTGATCTGAAAGTAGCAACCAACAAAGCGGAAATCATTGCAGAAATCCTTTCGCTACTGGATGAGCGAAATAAAAAATGTAAAATTTTGAAATAACATTGGAGGATAGAGAAATGAAACAGTTGACCTGTGAAATGTGTGGTAGTACAGATCTGATGAAACAGGATGGCGTTTTTGTCTGCCAGTCTTGCGGAACTAAGTATTCTGTAGAAGAAGCAAAGAAAATAATGGTTGAGGGAACTGTTGATGTATCGGGAAGTACTGTAAAAGTTGATACGTCCGGAGAACTTGCGAACCTCTATCAAATTGCACGCAGAGCAAAAGATGATAATAATGGCGAAAATGCGGCGAAATATTACGATATGGTGCTTGTGAAAGATCCCACAAGCTGGGAAGCATCGTTCTATGTTGTTTATTTCAAGGCCATGGAGTGTAGGATTGCCCAAATACAATCAGCAGCAATTTCGGTTAGAAACTGTATTGATACGGTGTTAAAGTTAATCAAGGATAATGTTAGCGGTCATGCAGAACAAGTGAAGGCATATACCGAAGTTTCTACTCGAGTTATGATTATTACATCGATGCTTTTCAACGGTGCAAAAAATCATTATGAGGGCATTGATGCTCAAATTATGGATAGATATACTCAAGAATTTGTGAATAATGCGTTCGCATCTATTAGATGTGTTTACTGTCTGGGTAATAATTTAGATTTGCTGTTTGGTTCTGATTCTGAAGCTAACAAGTTAGCTGTAGCTGCTTGGAAACAAGGTATTGAGTGGCATAAAACACTAATTTGGAGATTGCAGGATGAAGAAGGTAACAAAAATGAGATCAATTCGTATGTCGCAAAAATCAAAAAGTATGAAACAACATATCAAGCACCTGAAATAAATACAAGTGGTGGTTGCTATGTAGCTACTGCAGTTTATGGTTCTTATAATTGTCCCCAAGTTTGGACTTTGCGCCGTTATCGTGACTACACCCTTGCCGAAACATGGTATGGCCGAGCATTTATCCGTACCTACTACGCAATCAGCCCCACCCTTGTTAAGTGGTTCGGACATACCAAGTGGTTTAAGAAGATGTGGAAAGGCAAGCTTGACCGCATGGTCGCCAACCTGAATGCCGATGGTGTTGAGGATACGCCTTACGAAGATAGAAATTGGTGATTTGCATGGCAAATATAAATATCTCTGATGAAGATAAGAAAAAACTGAGAAGTGCGGCCAAAAGCGAGGTTGAACGCTTGGAGACCCTTTTGAAAGAAGATAAAAATACCAAGATTGTTGATGCTTTCAAAAACCGCTTTAATGTTTGTGAATCTGCTTATAAGATTATTTTAGCCGAACATCAAAAACGCAAGGGAAAAAACCAAACAACTCACCTCAAAATTGATATGCGTCAAGTACCTTCAGCACTCACCTTTGCAGGATATACATTTGAAAAACAACTTTTGTCGGAATTATTTGGTGGAAAGCCTACTGCCAAGGGGCGTACTGCAAAACAACTTCGAGATGGTACGTCACACAGCATTGATGAAAGTGCGGTTAAAGAAATAGTTTCCCGCAAGGATGAACTCTCAAAATATATGGATGAGTTCCTTGAAATCATCAAAACCTTCGATGAAGTTGCCGCTTGATAATATCCCTTGGCAACAAAAGCGCACTTCTATACGGGGCACCCCCCGTATGTGCGCTCTTAGAGGCAGACAGCCCTGACACTTGTATGTCGGGGCTGTTCTGCGTCACCGCCTGCACGGCGTCACCGTTACGGATGCTTTTATTTAGCAAGCGCAAGCTGAATGAGCCTGAAAACCTGCCTCTCTTCACTGCCGCGACAGCACATTGCACATATATTTTTATATAGATGGAAATAAACGCCGCGATATGGTAAAATAAACTTAGTATACTGTCCCTTGCCAAAAAATGCGAAAGGATACGGATAAATTAAGCTATGGAAACCAAAAGCAAAAAGGCGTGGCTGTACCTGCTGCCCGCCATAGTGTTCCTTGGATTGTTTATGATATACCCGCTGATAGACGTGTTCGTCTATTCGTTTGAGGAGGGGTACAATTCCGCATCCCAAACGTTTTTCGGCGTTGGGCTTTACAATTATTCGTATGTTCTGCGCGACCCGTATTTTTTACAGGCACTGAAAAACACGTTTCTGCTTGTTATAATAACGGTTCCCGTGTCAACTACGCTTGCGCTTATGATATCGCTTGCGCTAAGCTCCATAACAAAGCTGAGGAACCTTTTCCAAACCGTTTACTTCCTGCCATATGTTACAAACACGCTTGCCGTGGGGCTTGTGTTTATGATACTTTTCAAGAAAACGCCGTATACGGACGGGCTTGTGAACCTTATGATAAGCTGGTTCGGCGGGGAAAGCGTGGATTTCATAAGCGGCCCGTACTGGGCAAAGATGTTCGTGCTCAGCTTTTATACGGTGTGGGTTGTTATGCCGTTTAAGGTGCTTATACTCACAAGTGCGCTTGCCTCCGTTGACGAAACATACTATAATGCCGCGCGGATAGACGGCGCATCGAGCGCGACAATGTTCCGCCGCATAACGCTGCCCATGATATCGCCCATGATATTCTATCTTGTAATAACGGGCTTTATAGGTGCATTTAAGGCATACAGCGATTCGGTGGCGCTTTTCGGCACGGACCTTAATTCTGCGGGCATGAATACAATAGTCGGCTATATTTACGATATGCTTTACGGCAACAGCGGCGGTTATCCGTCATTTGCATCCGCCGCGGCAATTCTGCTTTTCGCTATAGTGCTTACCATAACCTGCATAAACCTTATGATAAGCAAAAAGCATGTGCATTATTAAGGGGAGGACAGGCCGATGGAAAAACGAAGCGAATTGGCTAAACTGAAGCGGTGCGCAAGCATAAAGCACGGAATATGGCTTGGCATAAAGTATTTCTTCCTTGGATTGTGGGCCGTAATAGTGCTGTTCCCGTTTTACTGGATGGTACTTACAAGTCTGAAAGGCTACGGCGCGTATAATTCCGAGTACATACCAAAGTTCTTTACCCTTGCGCCAACGCTTGAAAACTATGTTGAGGCGTTCACGGCCGTGCCGCTTGCAAGGTATTTTATGAACACGCTGCTGTTCACGGTCGTTACCACCGCACTTATGCTTGTGGTGATAACGCTTGCGGCGTTCGCATTTGCGCGGCTTGACTTCAAGGGCAAACGATTGGCGTTCACGCTGCTGCTTTCGCTTATGATGATACCCAATGAGCTTGTTATAATAACAAACTTTGTCACCATAACCGACCTTGATTTGCGGAACACATTCACGGGGCTTATACTCCCATCTGTCACGAGCGTATTCTATATATACCTTTTGAAGGAAAACTTTGCTCAGGTGCCCGACGAGCTTTATTATGCCGCGAAGGTGGACGGGGCAACGGACATGACCTACCTTACCAAGGTACTTATACCCATATGCAGTCCAACGCTTGTTACCGTGATAATACTAAAGGTGATTGAATGTTGGAATAGCTATGTTTGGCCGCGCCTTATAACGGATGACGAAAGCTATTACCTTGTTTCGGGCGGCATACAGGCCATTCGCGAAAACGGCTTCGGGCGGGACAATATACCCGCAATGATGGCGGCCGTGGTTGCAATATCGATTCCGCTGATAGTATTGTTCCTTATATTCAAAAAGAAAATAATGGAAGGTGTTTCAAGGGGAGGACTCAAGGGATGAGCACACGCATACGCACAATAAAGGTTACCGCCCTTATAATGATAATCGCCATGGTGTGCGGCGTGCTGAGCGCCTGCCACGGCTCCCGAGGACTTGACGAGTTTGTTATGCCCGAGGAGCTTGATATGAGCCGCGAATACGAGCTTACCTTCTGGGCAAAGAACGATACCAACAAGAACCAGACCCGCATTTATGAAAAGGCCATTGCGGATTTTGAGACGCTTTACCCGAATATCAAAATAAACCTTAGGCTGTATACGGATTATTCGCGCATATATAATGATGTTATAACCAACATTGCAACCAACACTACACCGAACGTGTGTATAACCTATCCCGACCACATAGCAACCTATCTTACGGGTACAAATGTTGTTGTGCCGCTTGACACGCTTATGAACGACCCTGAATATGGCCTTGGCGGCAGCGAACTTAGGTTCACAACGCCCACATCAGACAAGCTTGTGCAGCGTTATCTTGATGAATGTAAGATAGGCGAAAGCTATTATGCTTTGCCCTTTATGCGCTCTACCGAGGCACTGTATATAAACAAAACATATGTTGAAAAGCTGGGCTTCACCATTCCCGAAACCGTAACGTGGGACTTTGTCTGGCAAGTTGCCGAGGCCGCCACCGAGAAGAATGCGGACGGCACATATAAGGTGAACGGTCAAAACGTGATGATACCGTTTATATACAAATCTACCGACAACATGATGATAACCATGCTGAAACAATACGGCATAGGCTATTCCGACGATGAGGGCAACGCCCTTATGTTCAATGACGATGCGCGCGCTCTTCTTTATACCGTGGCGGAACATGCCGAATCTGGTGCATTTTCAACGTTCAAGATATCGGGCTATCCCGCAAACTTTCTTAATGCGGGGCAATGCATTTTCGCCGTGGATTCAACAGCCGGCTCAACTTGGATGGGCACATATGCCCCGCTTTCCGATATAAGTGCGGACAAGCTTGTGGAGTTTGAAACCGTGGTAAGCCCCGTGCCGCAGGCGGATACGGGTGAAACGTACATGATGTCGCAGGGCCCGAGCGTGTGCGTGTTCAATAAGTCTGACCCCGATGAGGTGCTGGCCTCTTGGCTGTTCTGTCAGTATCTGCTCACAGATGATGTGCAGATAGCCTACTCCGAGACCGAGGGCTATGTGCCCGTGACCGAGACCGCACGCAGTAACGAGGATTACATAAGCTATCTCAACAGTACCGAAAATGACGCGGAGCATTACGGTGTTAAGCTTGATGCGGTAAACATGCTGCTTGAAAATGTGGATAATACGTTTGTAACAAGCGTATACAACGGTTCCGCTTCGCTTAGGGATGCGGCAGGTCAGCTTATAGAAAACGTGACAAAGTCCATCAGGCGCAGGGAAACCGTAGACGATGAGTATATGAGTGAGCTGTATTCAGACGTTATATCGCTCTATCGCCTTGACAATCGGCAGAGCACATCGGCATCGGGCAAAAAGGAGCTTGGGGAGCTGCCCTCCGCCTCGCGCGCGCTGCTGATATCGCTTGTGGTGATATGGGTGCTTCTTGGTGCATATGCACTGTATGCAAAGCGCAAAAACAGGCAAAAGAACCGTAATATTTGATATAATTATAACTTTATATTGATTTATTATGGTTTTGCATTATAATTTTAATGATCAGTGACGCACAGAGCGCACTTTGATCCATAAAACAAAAAGGAGAACGAAAATGAAGAAGTTCTTAGCTATCCTCATGGTCGTTGCTTTCGCTGCAAGCTTTGCTGCATGCGCAAACAACGCTGATGACAACACTGCCGATACCGATGTAAAGGGCGAAGGCGTAATGACCTATGCAGAGTATGCTGCTGCGGAGCTTGATTCCGAAGTAGTCATAGAGACCTATGTTCAGGCCAAGCAGAGCTGGTGGGAAGATAAGGCCACCGTTTATACTCAGGATAAGGACGGCGCATACTTCCTTTACGAAATGGCTTGCTCCGAGGAGGACTATGCCAAGCTTGAAAAAGGCACCAAGATAAAGGTAACCGGCTACAAGTCCGAATGGGCGGGCGAAGTTGAGGTTGTGGATGCTACCTTTGAGATCCTTGAAGGCAGCTACATTGCCGAAGCACTGGACGTTACCGCACTCCTCGGCACGGACGAGCTTATCAACCACCAGAACGAGTTCGTGTCCTTCAAGGGCATGACCGTCGCCGCCAAGACCGATGCGGACGGCAACGAGGTTGCTTACCTCTACAAGTGGGACGGTTCCGGCCAAGACGGTGATGACCTGTACTTTGACGTGACCCTTGATGGCAACACCTACAGCTTCACGGTAGAATCCTACCTGTGCGACAACACCACCGATGTATATGCCGCAGTGAAGAACCTTTCCGTCGGTGACGTTATCGACATGGAAGGCTTCCTCTACTGGTATGAGGGCGTAAACCCCCACATCACTTCCGTTACCCCCGCCGCGTAAGGCACAAACCAATCAGGTAAATCAAAAGCCGCTCGAGCCTATGCCGAGCGGCTTTATTTATGTTGTTTTGCCCCGCGCTTGGCGGGATAAGAGGGGGGCGGAGAGCTCGTACCCTTTTAGTCGCAGCTTGCGGTGCAGACCTTTTTCCTGCTTACATTAAATCAAAGGAATAGCTTTTCTTTTTCCTCATTCAGGCGGTCTATTTTGGCTATGTATGTGCTTATCTCCTTGGGGGCGGGTACGCGCTCCACGCGGCGGGCGGCATCGTAAACGCATTTGGTCATGGCACCCGCGCCGTGAGACATTATGGCGGTGGTGTCTTCCATCATGTCGATATTGTATATGCACTGAGCACCCGCTACGGTATAACCCACATTTTCAAGGTTGCCGCTCATGTATTTTTGGCGATACATATAGTATGGATACATGTTGAGCCGCTCTGCCGCCGCACTGCCCATGCTTACCATGCGCTCCACTTCATCCGCGGTGGGCATGGGGTACTTTTCACCCTCCGTAACAAGGCGGCTTGACCGCTTCAGCGCAAGCGTATGCACGGTAAGGCTTTGCGGGGCAAGCTTTATTATCTCCTCAAGCGTGTGCTCCATATCGGATATGCCCTCACAGGGCAGACCTGCTATAATATCCATATTTATGTTGTCAAAGCCCATATCCCGCGCCATTGAATAGGCACTTATTATGTCCGCACTCTTATGACTTCTGCCTATAAGCTCAAGCGTAGAATCGTTCATTGTCTGCGGATTTATTGAAAGCCGCGTTACGCCGTGCTTTTTCAGCACACTTAGCTTTTCTTTTGTAATGGTATCGGGGCGGCCCGCTTCAACCGTAAATTCGCCGTTAAAGCCGCAATACGCTTTGCGAGTGTGGGTCAGGAGCATGTCAAGCTCCTCAGCTGTAAGCACGGTGGGTGTGCCGCCGCCTATGTACATTGCACGAACGGTGCGGCCTGCCCGCTCCAAAAGGGCGGAGCCGAGTGTGATATCCCTTTTAAGTGCGTCAAGATAGGCGGCCATATCCGTTTTTTTCGTGCGAACCTGAGAGGCAAAGCTACAGTATAGGCACCGCGATGCGCAAAACGGTATGCCAATGTACACGTCGGCATCATGTTCGGTTTGGCTCATGAGTATTGGCGCTTGTACCGCGTTTATGCGCTGTGCAAGCATAAGCTTTTCCTCGCTTACGTCAAAATCCTCACACATCATTCTCACGGCCTCCGCTTCGCCGTGGCGCGTGTATAATTCACGCAGTAGGCGCGTGGGTCGTATGCCCGTAAGTGAACCCCACGGCGGCATAAAACCGTAAATTTCGGCCATTGCCCTGAACACGGCTATCTTCACGGTGCGCTTTTCCTGCCGCTTGATTTCAAGTGCATCCGCACCGTCAGCTATACGACAGTGCCATGTGTACTGTGCGGTCTTGCCGTTTAAGCTTATGTCGGCGGTGGCGGTGCGATTATTGCCCGATTCGAGCAGCAGTGCGTGTATGTCGGCACAATCGCCGTCCTCGCTCGGCACTATTTCTTCCTTTGCCAAAAACAGCCGAAGCTCATCGGCTATATCGGCTGCATATTCAATCCTGTTTGTATAAAGAGTTACCATATTACCTGCCCCAGCGGCGCATAAACGGATTATGTTCCCGCTCAAATTGCAGTGTTGTTGCACCCATATGGCCGGGGTAAACCTCGTAATCGCCCTCAAGCGTAAAAAGCTGAGTTCCTATCGAATCAAGCAGTTCCTTGTGGTCACCGCCGGGGAAATCACTGCGGCCTATGCTGCCGTGGAAAAGACAATCACCCGTGAATACGGCCCTGCGTGCGCCATCCTCAATAACATAGGATACGCTGCCCTTCGTGTGGCCGGGCGTATACAATACGCGGACGGAAAAACCTGCTTCTTCTATGGTTTCGCCGCCATTGAGTATGACGTTCGCATTGCACGGGGGTATATCTATATGCGACATGGCGCACAGGTTTACGGCAGGGTCCCTAAGTCCCGCTTCATCAAGGGAATGGATGTATACTCGGGCTGAATACTGAGATTGAATATCCGCAACGCTTACAATATGGTCAAAATGGCCGTGGGTCAGCAACACGGCAGTGGGACGAAGTGCAAGCTCATTAAGCTTTTTGTTTACAAGCTCGGTATCGGAAGGGTCAATCACAATGCACTCGCCCTCGTTTTTGCCGTACACTATATATGTGTTTACCCCAACGGGGCCTGTTATAAGGGATACTATTTCCATTTGAATCAAAACGTCCTTTCGCTGTCAAGCAATATTGTAACGGGACCGTCGTTTATAAGCTCCACCTTCATTTCGGCACCGAATATGCCCGTTTCCACATGCAACTGCTCACTTAGTGTTGCTATGGCCTTTTCATAAAGGGGTATTGCTTTTTCGGGTCTTGCGGCGCGGATAAAGCTCGGGCGTTTGCCGTGGCGCGCATCCCCGTAAAGGGTGAATTGGCTTATAAGCAGTATTTCTCCGCCCGCGTCAAGTATTGATTTGTTCATCTTGCCCGCGTCATCCTCAAATACCCTAAGGCCGATAAGCTTTGTGCAGATGTAATCAAGGTCCTTTTCGGTATCGTTTTCGTCAATGCCGAGCAGTACCATAAAGCCCTTGCCTATTTTACCGTTCACACGGCCCTCTATCGTCACGCTTGCGCTGTCCACGCGCTGAACAACAGCCCTCATAAGTAGCAGCTCCTTTATGTGTTTATTCTGTACACGTCGTTTACGGTGCGTATTTTGCGCATACCCTTCATTATGCTGTCAAGCTGAGCCGCGCCGCTTACGTTGAACGTAAGCATTACCGTAACTATATCCTCGGTGGTTTTGGCGTTCATTGCCAATATGCTTATATTAAGGCTCATAAGCAGTTGCGATATTTCCATAAGCAATCCCGGCCTTTCGCCCGCAACGATGTGTATGGTAACGGGGTAACTTGCCTTTTCACTGCTTGCCCATTCGACATCTATAAGCCTTTCCTTATCAAGCATAAGGTCAGTCATGTTGGGGCAGTCCGCACGGTGTACGGATACGCCGCGGCCGCGGGTGATGTAGCCCACTATCTTATCTCCCGGCAGGGGACTGCAACAATGGGCAAAGCGCACGGCCATGTTGGGTTCTCCTTTTACTATAACGCCGTGGTGCGCAACCGCGCTCTGTATGCGCTGTTCTTCCTTTTGCTCAAGGCGGGCGGCAAGCTGATTGGCCTTTTCCTCCTTGCGGAATTGCTCTATAAGCTTATGCAGTACCTGACCCGTGGTTATGCCGCCGTAGCCTATTGCGGCATAGATATCCTCAATATCGTTCATGTTGAAACGCTTGAGGAGATCCTCATAGTAGCTCTTTTTTGTAAGCTCGCCAAGCTGCCTGCCCTGACGCTTTGCGGCATCTGAGAGCATTTCCTTGCCGCGTATTATGTTCTCCTCACGGTTGGCCTTTTTGAACCACTGGCGTATTTTTGCCTTGGCTTGCTGTGTTTTTACTATTTTAAGCCAGTCTCGGCTTGGGGTGGCGTTGGGCGCGGTGACTATCTCGCAAACATCATTGTTTTTAAGCTTGTAGTCAAGCCTTACTATTGCGCCGTTTACCTTTGCATGCTGTACATGGTTACCCACGTTTGAATGTATGCGGTATGCAAAATCAAGCGGAGTGGAGCCCGTTACAAGGTCTATTATCTGCCCGCGCGGGGTAAGCACATATACATAGTCGCTGAAAAAGTCCTTGCGTATGCTTTCGACAAATTCTTTTGTGGTGTCAGCATAGTTTTCAAGCTCAAGTGCCTCCCTCAGCCATGCAAGCTTGCTGTCCAGCTCGTCCTGATTGGCGCGGCCTTCCTTGTACATCCAGTGTGCCGCAATGCCGTATTCGCTTGTGCGGTGCATTTCATAGGTTCTTATCTGCACCTCAAATGGCAAGCCCGTATCCGAAAACAGCGTTGTGTGCAAAGACCTATACATGTTGGTCTTTGGCATGGCTATATAATCCTTGAACCTGCCGGGCACGGGCTTCCAAAGGGAATGGATTATGCCGAGTGCCGCATAGCAATCATTTATGGTATTAACTATTACCCTTACGGCGATAAGGTCGTAAATCTCCGCAAGGCTTCTGTTCTGCCTTAAAAACTTTTTATATATGCTGTAAAGATGCTTCGGCCTGCCGTTTACCTGCGCCTGTATGCCCGCCGCGGCAAGCTGAGCCTGTATAGTTTCTATGGCCCTGTTAAGCGTTTGCATACGCTCCCTGCGCTGAGGCTCTATCTGCCGTTCAAGAGAGGCGTATTCATCGGGCATAAGGTAGCGGAACGCAAGATCCTCCATTTCGCACTTTATCGCGCCCATGCCGAATCGGCTTGCAAGGGGAGCGTAAACGTCCAGCACTTCCCGCGCCTTGCGCTGCTGCTTTTCGGGCTTGCAATATGCAAGCGTGCGCATATTGTGCAACCTGTCCGTAAGCTTGATTATAACAACGCGAACATCCTTTGCGATTGCAAGGAACATCTTCCTCAGGTTTTCGGCCTGAGCTTCTTCCTTGCTTATTATATCGCTTTTGCCCGTTTTGGTAAGCTTTGTAACGCCGTCCACCATCTCGGCAATGTCCGCACCGAAATCACGAGCGATGCCCTCTACCGTAACACCCTCGCAATCCTCAACCACGTCATGCAACAGCCCCGCTATTACGGTATTTGCGTCCATGCCCATGTCAAACAGCATTTTTGCCACCGCAAGCGGGTGTATAACGTACGGTTCGCCCGAATCACGCTTCTGCGGGGCGTGAGATTCGTATGCGAATTGCATGGCACATTTTACGCGCTCCACATCCTCGCTTGAGAATTTCTGCGCGCAGGCGTTTTCAAGCTCATACATAAGCATCTTTACCTCGTCATCGTAAAGGTGCCTTTGTTGCGGAGCGTTGCCGGCAGACTCGACAACGGTATCCGTCCGAGTACTTTCGATCCGCTCAGTTTCAAACGGTTTCAATTCAACATCGGTATTCATTCCGGCAATCCTCCTTTCGTTCAATGCTGTGTCCTTTTTAATACACTATCGAGGCCTTAACGTCATAACCGTCAAGTGCCTTTATGCCGTTAAGCTCGGTTTTAAGCTCTATTGCAAAGCGAATTGCCACAACCTCGCCGCCCATCTGCTCAACAAGCTTTATTGCCGCAAGCGCGGTGCCGCCCGTGGCAAGCAAATCATCGACTATAACCACGCGCTGACCCTTTTTTATGGCATCGGCGTGAATCTCCAGCCTGTCCGTGCCGTATTCAAGGGCATATTCATAGCTTATCGTTTCACAGGGCAGCTTGCCGGGCTTTCTTGCCGGCACAAAGCCCGCACCCAGTGCGTAGGCAAGCGCACTGCCCATTATAAAGCCGCGTGCCTCGGGTCCCACCACTATGTCAACGTTCTTGTCTTTAAGTTCTGCGGCCATTTCGCCAATGAGCATGTTGAATGCTTCACTGTTCTTAAAAAGGGTCGTAACATCACGGAAAAGTATACCGGGCTTGGGAAAGTCGGGTATGGTACGGATGGTATCTTCAAGCTTCATGGTTTCCCTCCTTGCATTGTTGCAGGTACATATCGTTCAGCTCCTTTAGAGAGTTGAGTACAAAATAGGTGCGGCTTTCTTCAAGTGCGCGTCGCGGCGGGAACTGCTCAACGCGAATCCCGCCCTGTGCTTTTACGACAAAGCCAAGCTCGTAAAACACATTGGCCGCAAGCTCACAATGGCTCCTTGGGGCGTGAGTCACGGCGCACAGCGTGTCCGCCATTACGGCAAGATTATAGAACACGCCCGCGGTTTGGCGCAGTGCGCGGTACAGAGTTATAAAATCCTCCCTCGTCTGCGGAATATCCGCAATAAGGTCGGCTATTTCATTGCCGTTCGGCCTTGCGACATACATCCTTGCCTTATCGTTGTCAATCCTAAGTGACGAAAGCATACCGCCGCTCGGCACGGTGTCAAACACTATTATGTTTTTGTAGCGGCTAAGCTCCGTTTTGGCCATTTCGGGCGCGAGTATCGCCGCATTGTATGCGCAAAGTCCGCCCGCGTTGCCGCCAAAGCGCACGTCTATCCTGTTCCAAAGGCCGCGCCGAGAAAGCAATGTGCAAAGTCGTATTGCCCCTGCAACGGTAAAGCACATAACTGCGGTGCCGAGTGCGCTTTTTTCTACAAGCTCCGTAACAAGTGCCTCTATATTATCCGAAAAGACAAGACCTTCGGGAACACGGCTACTATTATACAAAACATTTCTGCATATTGCATCAATAAATTTGTCCGAGTGCCGATATACCCACTCTTCAACATTCTCACTTTCAGCACAGCGTATATCCTTTATGCCGAGCTGTAGACTTGTGCGGTTCATAAAGCAATTTATGTTGGGAGTATATACGGCGTCACACCTGTCCATTTCAAGCATTGTTTTAAGGTCGGACCCCGCATTGAAGTACACGGAGGGTATATACTGCTCATTCTGCACCATATGGCAACGCACATGGCGACCCTCGTTGCCTATGCGCTCAAGATTTGCAAAGCGCACGCCCCGCGTAAGCACAACCGGCTGAGGGTTGCCCGAACCGAAAGGTTCAAGCAGATTAAGCTCCTCCGCAAGGCTGCGCGTTACGCTGCCAAGCTCCGTTTCAAAATCGTACTCCACGCTTGGTATAAAGCGTTCCTCACTCTCGTTTTCCCAAAGATACTTGTCAAGGCGTTCCCTTAATGCGTCAACATCCTTTTCAAGCATGGTAAGCCCCGCCGCATATGCGTGGCCGCCAAAGCGGGAAAACAGCTCCTCGCAGGAGGCAAGTGCCGAGTGTATATTCACATCTCGTATACTGCGGCAGGAGCCCGTCAATGTGCCGCTTCCGCTTAAAAGTATGGTGGGGCGGTAGAACTTTTCCGCTATTCTTGCGGCGGCTATGCCTATAACGCCCGAATTCCAATTCTCGCCGTGCAGCACTATACAGCGGCGATTTGTAAGGTCCTGCCCCTCAAGCTGAGCGCAGGCGGCATTGAATATGCCCGTTTCCTGCGCCTTGCGCTCGGAATTAAGCTCCTCAAGGCGGGCGGCTATCCGCATTGCGTTATCCGCATTGCGCTCCATAAGCAGCTTTACGGCAATGCCCGCATCTTCTATCCTGCTTGCGGCATTAAGGCGCGGCGCAATTCTGTATGCAAAATCACCCGCGCTTAAAGTTTGCAGTTTTCCTTGAGCCACACTGCACAGCGCCTTTATCCCCTCGGCGCATTTGCCCGCGCGCACCGCCTTTACCGCAAGTGCCACAAACGCACGGTTTTCACCCGTAAGCGGAACTATGTCCGCAACCGTGGCTATGCCCGCAAAGGGTATATACTCAAGCGCGGCACTCTTGCCGAGTATGGCCTCCGCCAGCTTATACGCAATGCCCGCACCGCATATGTGGCGGTTCGGGTAGTCATCTGCATTGTTGCAGAGTATGAGTGCCTCACACCTTGGCAGCTCGTCACCCGGTATATGGTGGTCGGTTACAATAAGCTCCATCCCCAGCTCATAGCAACGCTTGGCCTCCTCAACCGATTTTACGCCGTTATCTACCGTTATTATAAGATCGGTTCCCGCTGCGTGGAGCTGTTCCACGCTCTTTACGGTCATGCCGTAACCGTCCTCATGGCGGGAAGGTATCATGTAATCAACCCTTGCGCCAAGCTTGTTAAGGCAGTTTAGCATTATTGCGGTAGCGCACACGCCGTCCGCATCGTAATCACCGAATATGACTATTTTTTCCCCGTTTGCAACGGCCTTGCGTATGCGCTCTACGGCCTTGTCCATATCCTTTAGAAGATATGCTTCCTCAAGGCTCCCCTGAGACGGGTGCAGGAACGCCGTAGCCTCCTCCGCATTATTTATGCCGCGGTTAAGCAACAATTCGGCCGTTCTTGGGCTGATGCCTAATTCTTCCGCCAATGCGCAAACGCGCTCACGCGGCTGCTCTTTTGCCTTGCATATCAGCCTTAACATAGACACCCTCCGATTATGTGAAATAAGCGTAAGTAATACTTATATTACCTGCTTCAGCATTTTATTATATCACATAATGCGCGGCCTACATAGTAAAAATTAAAATAAGCTCCGACAACTCACCTTGCGGCACGGGCAAGCATGGCACTGAGCATGCCTGCAAACACGCCTATGCCCATATCGCTGAAAAATGCGGCATTTATGCCAAAACTGCCCCCGAGCAGTGCGCTCAGCACATACGCCGCCATAGAGTACATAAGCCCCGCCGTGCCGCCTATAAGCCAACCGCGCCCCGCCATGCGCCTTTGCGCCAGAAGGCCGACCGCCGCGGCGCTCAGCACCTTTATTATTGCGGTAAACAGGGGTATAAGTTCAACGCCTACCGCCTGTTTCCACATAAGCACCGCCACTGCCGCAACAAGCGCGGTGCTTATCACACAGCCTACCGCCGCCGAACGCACAAGTACAAATATTTTAGCACCGACCGTATTTCTGTTTTTCGCCATAGCAACCACCTCCGCCATGCTTAACATTATTCGCATTCGGCCGAGGATATGCCCGTGCCGCACTTCCGTAAAACCATCGTCCAATCGTCCAATCGTCCAAAATGTAGATA
>CAZTFU010000037.1:0-14736 GCA_964612925.1 uncultured Clostridium sp.
GTGCTGTCGGAATTGACTATCCTATCCGTAAACCGTTTGGCTTGCTTTTCATCCGCAAGTATTACGGGCACGGTTAAGTGCATTCGATATATTGGATACAAGATTGGAAGATTCGAACAACCTTGCGGACAATGAGCCTAACATAGCCGAATGAGGCCTCTTCATCGAGTATGTTTAACCTACAACTCACGTATGTTTTCTATGCCCGCTTCACTGTGCTCAAATGCGAACAGCCGCGCGGAATACACATGCTCCGCTTTTTTTGATATAAGTCCGAGCGTATCTCCGCTTAGGTCGCCCACGGGCGGCTGTACACGTTCGTATTGGCCGAAGAATGCCGTAAGTGCGCCGGCCTCAAGGGAATTCCTTAATTCGGGGGAAAGGTATTGCAACGCCTCCGCTTCAAGATTGAGCATATTCGCCTCGGCAAATGCCACGGCGCGCTCAAGTGCGTTTTTCGGCCTGTATGCTTCGTGCGTGAAAAAGCCCGTTTCCTCGCTTGTAGCTTCGAAACTGCCGTTTTCATATGAAAACACGGTGCGCAATTCGTGCGCACAGATGGTGTTGAGCGCGCGCACGGCAACTATATTTCCGCCGTCGATAAAACAGCGTGTGCCGTTTATATCCGCCGCCTGACGCATACTTTCATCAAGTAAAACAAGCCTTTCCGCTTTATCCGTGCAGAGCCGAACAAACACATATTCCTTGGCGTTTAGTGAACATACGCCGAGTGTGCCGTCATTTGCGCTTCCGAGTGAATAGCAGGCGGTACATTGCGTAGGGGAGGATATGCTCAGTTTGGCCTCGGTATCGCGGTACAAAACAATGTCATACCGCTTGCCGCCAAGTGTGGGCGTTATGGCGTCAAGCACGGTTGCTTCCTTACCGCTTTGCAAGGTATAAAGCTCCTGCGGGTACATAAATACCTCATCCATGCCGCCCGGCCAAAGGCACAGAGTTGCATCGGCATAGCCGTGCTGTACCATAATTCCGTTTTTCATGGAAAACTTGCGCGTTATGCCGCACAGTGCCCTGCCGCCGTTTTCATGCACGAGCGGTTGCATTTCTATATAATAATCCCCGTTTGCGCCGAGTGGCACGGAAATATAGTCCGCGTTATCGCATTCGCCCGCAATACGGCCGTTTATGAGTATCAGCGCGGCACACTGAGCACGCACCGTCAGCGTGGGTACACTTGCATAGTACATACTGTTCCTCCACTTATTTCTTATGAAATATATGTTCAACGCTTGATAAAGATGCCGATTCGGAATATAATAGCCAAATAGTTTATTACTTTCATCCGGAGGTGGATAATGTTGAGATTGAATGAGCTTGTAAGGGCTTACGAAGCGCATGAAGGCAAAATTGAGGTCGTGGGTTGGATAAAAACCGCACGCCAAAGCAAGAACGTGGGCTTTATCGAATTGGGCGACGGTTCTTGCTTCAAAAGCGTGCAGGTGGTATACGAAACCAATAATATCAATCCCAACATAGCAAAGCAGCTTAATACGGGTGCCGCGGTGGGCATAAAGGGTGAACTTGTGCTTACTCCGGACATGCCGCAGCCCTTTGAAATTCGCGCAGAGGAAATAGAAATTCTCGGCGGATGCGACAGCGACTATCCCTTGCAGAAAAAGCGTCACAGCCTTGAATATCTGCGCACGATACAGCACCTTCGCCCAAGGACGAACATGTTCCAGGCAACGTTCAGGGTGCGCAGTGTTGTTGCACAGGCAATACACCGCTTCTTTGATGAGCGCGGCTTCCTTTATGTGCATACTCCGCTCATCACCCCGAGCGATTGCGAGGGCGCGGGCGAAATGTTCCGCGTGACTACGCTTGACCTTAATGAACTGCCGCGTGACGAACAGGGCAAGGTCGATGCGAGCAAGGACTTCTTCGGCAGGGAATCGAACCTCACCGTGAGCGGTCAGCTTTATGGCGAGGCGTTTGCGCTTGCCTTCCGCGATATTTATACATTCGGCCCCACGTTCAGGGCAGAATACTCGTTCACCGCACGCCATGCGGCCGAGTTCTGGATGATAGAGCCTGAAATGGCGTTCTGCGACCTGCAGGGCGACATGGAAGTTGCGGAGGCTATGGTGAAATACATAATCCGCACCGTGATGGAGCGTTGTCCCGATGAGCTGAAATTCTTCAACAGCTTTGTTGACAAGACCCTTATCGAAAGGCTTACGAACGTTGTTGAGAACGATTTTGCCCGTGTAACCTATACGGAGGCAGTGGAGCTGCTTAAAAAGTCGGGTGCCGAGTTCAAATACCCCGTTGATTGGGGTTGCGATCTGCAAACCGAGCATGAACGCTATCTTACGGAGCAGATATTCAAGCGTCCCGTGTTCGTAACGGATTATCCCAAGGATATAAAGGCATTCTATATGCGCCTTAATGATGACGGAAAGACCGTTGCCGCAACGGATTTGCTTGTGCCCGGCGTTGGCGAGATAATCGGCGGCAGCCAGCGTGAGGAGCGCGAGGATAAGCTTAAACAGCGCATAGAGGAACTTGGCCTTGACATGAGCCAGTATAACTGGTACATGGATTTGAGGCGGTTCGGCGGCGTACAGCATGCGGGCTACGGCCTTGGCTTTGAACGCATGGTAATGTATGTTACGGGCGTAGCCAACATACGCGATGTGCTCCCGTTCCCGCGCACGGCATCAAGCATGGATATATAATAAAATCGCAAAAAAGGCGGTCTATCCAAGACCGCCTTTTTCTATAAGTAAGCTGTATTGTGTAGCACTTTCGTGGCTCACTCGATCAAAAGAGACTTGAGCTCCATATAGAGCGCATCACGATTTTGCTCGGTCACGGTGTATAAAAGAACATTCTCGTGTGCGCGAACCCTTTCAAGAAACTCTATGTCGTGGCGCGCCTTTATTGCGGCAATTACAGGCGTGTTGTCGCTTAACGCATCAAGCACGGCCGATTGAAACAAAAACGCATCCCTTTCAAGAAAACCAAGCTCATCCATAACAATAATGCCGTCCGATTTCGCACTGCGAATACATTCAACTCCGAGTGTGTCGAATACATTTGGGAAAGCCGTTCGCTCTGCACTGCCGACCAAGCCCACAGTATTTGCGGCGGTGTAAATGCGTTCTTTCTCCGTGCATTGTGCGGGGTGCAAGTAAATCGGAAAAAGGCCGCTTTCGTTTGGCTCGTTCGCTCGCTTTGTATAAAAACCGTAGGTGGGCACGTCAAGCGCGGTTGTCAGCCTTTTTATAAGTGTGGACTTGCCAACACCGATTTCGCCGCTTATAATGATGTGCTTCATGCGGAATCCTCCTTAAAACATTGGTGCTTTGCCTTGTGTGTGGAGTACTAATCCTGTGAAACAAGAAAAAGCCCTGATATACAGGACTTTTTCGTGGAGCTGGTGATGGGAGTCGGACCCATGAACCTCGTCATTACCAATGACGCGCTCTACCAACTGAGCTACACCAGCAAACCATTTGCGACGCTTATCGCGTCAACAGGATATATTATACTATCAGTTTGGAATATATGCAAGGACTTTTTTTACTTTTTTTGTACAAAGCGCAAATCGGCACTTAAGGCGTGTGTGACGTTGCATGGAAAAAGGCAGGAAACCGTAAATCTCCTGCCTTTAGAGCGTCGAAAAAGCGGCAGTTGCCGCTTTTTCGGGTTTTCTCGAGTTTTGCCTCTCACATTCGTTCACGGGCGGCAAAACTCGCAAAGTACGAAAACCTATGGGTTTTCATCCGTTTTGACGCACATGTCGTCAAAGCCGGAATTGGTTTAAGGGGCTTCGCCCCTTAACAACCCCCGTTTTTTCGACAAGCTGAAGGCAGGAAACCGTAAATCTCCTGCCTTGTAACATCGCCGATACGCTTATTTTTCAATGATAACCAGCGGTTTGATCAAATCACGGGGCTTGTCCTTCATCAGCATCAATGCGGGCTCAACATTCTCCAAGCCTACGAACCTGTGAGTTACAAGCTTTTCGGGGTGAATGCGCCCCGCCATGACAAGGCTTGCCAACTTTTCCATACGGAGCCTGCCGCCCGGCATCAAACCGCCGCGAATCTGCTTATGTGCCATTCCGCAGCCCCATTCGGCCCTTGGAATCTTCACATAATCGCCTTCACCCAAATAATTGACATTGCCGATAATTCCGCCGGGTTTCAGCATGCGAATCGCCTGATCGAATGTGTCGTTATCGCCGCCCGCAATAACGATTTTGTCAACGCCCTTACCATTGGTTTTGGCCAAAATCTGGTCAACGATGTCGCCTTCCCTATAATTTATGATTTCACTTGCACCAAATTCCATGGCAAGATCCGCACAATTCTTTCTGGAACCCACTGCATAAATGGTAGATGCACCTTTGATTGCTGCACCCGCTACTGCCATAAGGCCCACGGGCCCGATCCCGATAACCGCCACGGTATCGCCAAACTGAATGTCCGCAAGCTCTACACCGTGGAGCCCCGTGGGAACCATATCCGCCAGCATACACGCCGCCGCAATGTCCATTCCCTCGGGCATATGCGCAAGATTCCCGTCCGCATCGTTCACATGGAAATATTCAGCGAACACACCGTCCTTGAAATTGGAGAATTTCCAGCCCGAAAGCATGCCGCCTGAGTGCATTGCATAGCCGCCCTGCGCCTCAAGCGAGTTCCAGTCGGGCGTGATTGCCGCAATCAGCACCCTGTCACCGGGTCTGAAATCTTTTACTTCGGATCCGACTTCCACGACTTCACCAACCGTTTCATGACCCAAAATCATGTCATGGCGTTCACCGATAGCGCCCGCCCAGACGGTATGAACATCGGAAGTGCAGGGAGCAAGTGCGATCGGCTTACAAATAGCGTCGCACGGCCCGCAAGTCGGTCTTTCTTTTTCTACCCAGCCGGTTTCACCGGTTTTTAGCATTGCAAAACCCTTCATTATAACAAGCCTCCTAAAGTTGAAATCTTTTCGGTTATTATTGTTTTATACAAGAGAGAGGGCTTTTATCCGCCCCCTCTCATTATTTACCTTATTTGAAATAACGCTCCAGCAGACCTTTCAGAGCCTTGCCGTGGCGCGCTTCGTCACGAGCCATTTCGTGGACGGTATCATGGATGGCATCAAGACCGTTGGCCTTGGCAACCTTGGCCAAGTCAAACTTACCCGCGGTCGCACCGAATTCGCAGTCCACACGCCATGCAAGGTTGTCCTTGGTGGCGGCCTTCATGTTGGGCTCAAGATCCTCACCAAGCAGCTCTGCGAACTTGGCCGCATGTTCGGCTTCTTCATAAGCCGCCTTTTCCCAATACAGACCGATTTCGGGATAACCCTCTCTGTGGGCAATGCGAGCCATGCACAGGTACATACCGACTTCACTGCATTCTCCGTTGAAGTTCGCCATAAGCTGTTCGAAAATGAACTTCTTATCTTCTTCGGAAATGTCGGGATTGTTCTTCACAGTCTTGGCATAGATGCCGTATTCATGCTCGGCAGCAAGCTTACCTTCTTCCATGACCTTGAACTTGGAACCGGGAACCTTGCAAATGGGGCAAACGAATCCTTCGGGCATTTCGTCGGCTTCATGGACATAACCGCAAACAGGGCACACAAACTTCTTCATAATAATTTCCTCCGTAATTTTTGTTATTTTGTATTTTGATTTTTTGTTTTGCAAGTCGGACACTTGCCACTAAATGTCAGATAGCAGGAGTTAACCTGACAATCCGCTTTTTCCTCTACCGCTTGGCTTAATGTGTCGGGAACTTGGATCTGATGGAGATCAAGCACGGCATGACAGCTTTCGCAGATAAAGTGAACATGGGGAACGGTATTGGCGTCAAACCGCTCTACACCGTTGACGGTAGCCACACCGGTTATCATACCCTGATTCTTAAAATAGGTCAGGTTCCGATATACCGTGGCAAGAGAGATGTCGGGATGCTCCGCGTGGAGCATTTCGTGTACCATCTCTGCGGACGGATGCAAGGTAGTTCCCTGCAAGCATTCATAAATCGCATTACGCTTACGAAATTGCCTCATTGTCGCCTCCGTGGACACTTCCTTGGCAGCATTTGCAAGTGATTCTCACTTGCAAATATAGAATACCATGCAAAACTGCTTATGTCAATATGCAAATGAGAATTATTTGCAAAATATTTTGAAAGAGCAGAGGTGTAGGCCCTTGTAGGAATCATTATTGCTTTAATTGGATTTTTATTCGAGCCATCGTTAATACTATATTGCCACACTCTCTACGGAGAGAGATTTGGAGAGAGTGTAGAGCTTACTCGTACCATACCTCGACATACCCGTCTGTAATTCCATCCACACCGCAAAAGCACAAAGAAGCTCTGCTATCTAAGCGGATTCGTATCATTTTTCAAACCCTCTCGTAATAATTGTACTCAATCGAAAAACTATCGCCTTCTATATTCTTACGCGGTTTTTCGCAAATACGGAGATAAAAGCGAAGAACGAAAAAACAACCCTCCAAATTGATCAATTTGGAGGGCTACAGTAGCTTATGCGGATTTATTTAGTCGAGGGGCTTCATCGTCGGGAAAAGCAGTACATCGCGTATGCTTGTTTCGCCTGTAAGCAGCATGACCATGCGGTCTATGCCTATGCCTATGCCACCGGTTGGCGGCATGCCGTATTCAAGGGCCTGACAGAAATCCTCGTCTATCATCATGGCCTCATCATCGCCCTTGGCGCGTTCCATGGCCTGTTGCACAAAACGGTTGCGCTGGTCGATGGGGTCGTTAAGCTCGCTGAAAGCGTTTGCGTATTCGTGACCCGCAATGAACAGCTCAAAGCGCTCCGTTATGCCGCTAACACCCTTTTTGCGCTTTGAAAGCGGAGAATTTTCAACGGGGTAGTCGATTATGAACGTGGGCTGGATAAGCTTGTCCTCGACAAATTCGTCAAATGCAAGCGCAAGCAGCTTGCCGCGGTTGGCGGTTTTATCCTCAAAGGGAAGCTTTATTCTCTTTGCCAACTCACGCGCCTCTTCATCCGTTTCACAGGCCATAAAGTCCGCACCTGCGTACTTTTTCACCGCATCGTTCATGCTCAGCCGAGCAAAAGGCGGGGTAAGGTCAATGTCGTATTCGCCGTACTTTATCTTGGTGGTGCCGTTTACAAGCATACAGCAACGGGAGAAAAGATCTTCGCACAGCTCCATCATTCCATGGTAGTCGGTGTACGCCTGATATATTTCTATTGTGGTAAACTCGGGGTTGTGCGTGGCATCCATACCTTCATTGCGGAAAAGGCGGCCAATCTCATACACCCTTTCAAGTCCGCCGACTATGCAGCGCTTAAGGTGCAGCTCCGTTGCTATGCGAAGGTACATGTCGATATCAAGCGTGTTGTGGTGGGTTATGAACGGGCGTGCACTTGCACCCGAGGCTGCGGAGTTGAGCACGGGCGTTTCCACCTCTATAAAGTCAAGCTCATTGAGCCTGCGGCGTATTTCAGCCTCTATCTTGGCGCGCTTGATAAACGTGTTCCTGACATCGGGGTTCATGATAAGGTCAACACTGCGCTGACGATACCTAAGCTCCTGATCCCTAAGCCCATGGAACTTTTCGGGGAGCGGACGCAGTGATTTTGAAAGCAGCGTAACACTTGAGGCGTGTACTGACACCTCGCCCGTTTTGGTCTTGAACACGATGCCCGTAATGCCGATTATGTCACCGATGTCATATGTCTTAAAGTCGGCATACGATTCATCACCAACATCATCCCTACGGATATAAATCTGAATGTCGCCCTTGTAATCGAGTATATGCGCGAAAGAGGCCTTGCCCATTATGCGTTTGGACATCATTCTGCCCGCAACGGTAACGGTTTTACCCTCCATTTCGTCATAATTGTTGAGAATCTCGGTGCTGTATGCATCCCTTGCAAATTTTACAATTTCAAAAGGATCCTTGCCGCGCTGCTGAAGAGCCTTCAGCTTATCGCGCCTTATTTGTATAAGCTCGTTTACTTCTTCAGCCGTCTGTTCACGCTCCTCAACGGGTACATTTACGTTCTTTTCTTCCATTCGTGTATGCGCTGCCTCCTAATGCTGTGGTGGTGTTACTTGCCTATTGAAAGAACCTCGAATTCGCCTACGCCGCCGGGGGTCTGAATCTCGACTATGTCGCCCACCTTGTGTCCAAGCAAAGTCTTGCCGACGGGAGATTCGTTCGAAATGCGGTTTTCATAGGGATTTGCCTCCGCACTGCCGACGATTTGGAAGGTTTTCTCCATACCGCCCGCGGAAAGCATCCTTACGGTTACGCTGGAACCGACGTCTATGGCGTTGGTGTTCAGCGTACCCTCGTCTATAAGCACAACGTTTTTGAGCATGGCCTCGATTTCAAGTATCTCGTACTCAATGCGTGCCTGCTCAATTTTGGCTGCATCATATTCGGCGTTTTCACTAAGGTCACCAAAGGCCCTTGCCGTCTTTATTTCTTCCGCTATTTCGGCGCGTGCCGTGGTTTTAAGGTACTCTAATCTCTGTTCGTATTTTTCCACGCCTTCGGCGGTAAGCCTTACTTCAGCCATGTTTTTTCCTCCGCTTAGCCGCCGTAAAAGCGGCATAATAAATTATTTTTATCGGGGAGACAGACAAACAAAAGCTATACTCCCACTATCCTTGTAATTATATTTGCCAAACCCTATATTGTCAAGGCGTAAGGCCGTGTGTTTACGGCCTTAAATGGCTTTATTACCTTATATTATTGCTCGCCCGCCTGTTCGCGCACATAATCAAGTGCCGCCCAAAGCTGAGCGTCCTGCTCCTGATCGAGTTCGTCTATGGGCAGCCCCTTCATTTCCTCGGGCAGATCCACCTCTATATCGGGCACAACGCCCTTGCCGTGAATGCTTTCTCCACTTGGAGTATAATATGCACTTGTGGTCAGCTTTAACCATGAACCGTTTGAGCTTATGCGCCCCGTGGTCTGCACAACGCCCTTGCCGAACGTGGTCATACCGACTATAATACCCGCGCCGTTGTCCTGCACGGCGGCGGCAAGTATTTCGCTTGCGGAGGCGGAGTTTTCGTTTACTATTATTGCCATCGGCACATTAACGCCCTTTTTGTTTGAGGTATATACCTGCTCGCCGTCATTACCGTCCTTAACGGTAACTATGGTGCATTCGTCAAGCAGAGTATCCGCAATGCTTACAACGTCATTCAATAGCCCGCCCGGGTTGTTCCTGAGATCTATTACAAGGCTTGTCATGTTCCTGTCGGTAAGATCCTTTATGGCCTCGCGGAATTCCTCCGCGCAGTTCCCGCCGAATTGGCTTATGCGTATGTAACCCGTGTGGTGGTTATAAAGGTAATGCTTAACGTATTTTATGTTTATGCGCCCCGATGTAAGCTCAACGGTAAAATCATCCTCACCGTCCCTTGCTATGGTCAATTCAACGCTTTCGCCGTCACCCTTTACTATAAGCGCGCTCAGCTCCTCAAGCTCCATGCCCGCGGTCGGCTGAGAATCAACCGCCACTATGCGGTCACCCGCTATAAGCCCCGCCTCACTTGCGGGCGTATCGTCATAAACGTCAAGAAGCAATGCGCCATCCTCCGTGGGCTGGCCTATAAGCACGCCTATACCGTCATATGTTCCGTTCAGGCTTGAAAGGTACTTTTCATACTCCTCGTCCGTGTAATACTGGGCGTACGGGTCATCAAGCTCCGCCACGATGCCGCGTGCGGCGGCCGTTATAAGCTGTTCACGCGACGGAGAATCGTAATAGCTTCTGTTTTCAATGTCTTTTATTATTTCGTCAAGCGCAAGAATATCCGAAAGCTCCGCATATTCCTGTGCGGAAAGCAGCACCGCATCCTCTCGATTTTGGTTATATAGCTGCATGGTAACGCCGGCGGATACAAGTGCCGTAATAAGCACGGCACCTATGAAATAAAGGATCGTCCTAAGCCGAGGCTTCATGCCTGACCTCCTTAAAAAGAATATTATGCACATTCTACCATTCCTTGACGTATCCGTCAAATTTGCACCGCGGCGGCTTTTATATGGTTAACATATCTGGTATAATTTATCCAGTTCATGTATGGAGGAAATCGCCGTGGCAGGATACATAATGGCACTTGATGCGGGCACAACATCAAACCGCTGTATTTTATTCGATACCAATGCGCAATTATGCGCGGTTGCGCAAAGAGAATTTACCCAGCATTACCCAAAACCGGGTTGGGTGGAGCATGATGCAAACGAAATATGGGCCACACAGCTTAGCGTTGCAGTGGAAGCTATGCAGAAACTTGGCATAGGTGCCGCGGACATAGCCGCAATAGGCATAACAAATCAGCGCGAAACCACCGTTGTGTGGGACAGACTGACGGGGGAACCCGTATATAATGCCATCGTGTGGCAGTGCAGGCGTACGGCAAATATATGTGACGAATTAAAGCGGCGCGGCCTTGAAAAGACGATACGCGAAAAGACGGGCCTTGTTATAGATGCTTACTTTTCCGCAACAAAGCTTAAATGGATACTCGATAACGTGCCATCCGCACGGCAAAGGGCGGAGCGGGGAGAGCTTTGCTTCGGCACGGTGGACACATGGCTTATGTGGAAACTGTCCCGCGGCAAAATATTCGCAACGGATTACTCAAATGCGTCACGCACGATGCTGTTTAACATAAATACGCTTGATTGGGACGATGATATATTGAGAGAGCTTGATATCCCGCGTTCGATTTTGCCCGAGGTAAAACCCTCAAGCGGGCTTTTCGGCTGTACGGATGCTAACTTTCTGGGTGGCAGCATACCCATTGCGGGCGTTGCGGGAGATCAGCAATCGGCACTGTTCGGACAGACCTGCTTTGAAGCGGGTGAAGCGAAGAACACATACGGCACGGGTTGCTTTTTGCTGATGAATACCGGCACTCGACCAGTGATGTCCGAAAACGGCCTTGTTACGACAATTGCATGGGGGCTGAACGGACGGGTGAATTATGCGCTTGAGGGCAGCATATTCGTGGCGGGTGCTGCGGTGCAATGGCTGAGAGACGAATTAAAGCTTATAGAAAGCGCGGCGGATTCCGAATATATGGCGGCAAAGGTGAAGGATACCAACGGTTGCTACGTCGTGCCGGCGTTTACGGGACTCGGTGCGCCGCACTGGGATCAATATGCCCGCGGCACGATAGTCGGCCTTAGCCGCGGCACGAATAAATACCACATAATCCGTGCAACGCTTGACAGCATATGCTATCAGGTGAATGATGTTCTGTGCGCAATGCAGGCGGATTCGGGCATAAAGCTGAATCAACTGCGGGTGGATGGCGGCGCAAGCGCGAACAATTATCTTATGCAGACACAATCCAATATAATAAACGCACCCGTAGTAAGGCCGAGTTGTGTTGAATCCACCGCCATGGGCGCGGCATTTCTTGCGGGGCTTGCCGTGGGCTATTGGGCGGATATGCAAGCATTGCTTTTAAGCCGCCAAGCCGAGCGTGAGTTTTGTCCCACGATAAGCGAAAAAGTGCGCAATGAGAGAATACGCGGCTGGCTCCGCGCGGTAGAACGCTCCTATGCTTGGGAAGAAAGGGAATAAGCTGAAAATGGAAACGGTTTATGATGTTGCCGTAATAGGCGCGGGCGTAACGGGCTGTGCCGCGGCAAGGTATCTTAGCGCATACAAAGCAAAAACAATAGTTATAGAACGCGCGGAGGATGTTTGCTCGCTCGGTGCAAGCAAGGCCAACAGCGCAATAGTTCATGCGGGCTTTGACGCTCACCACGGCAGCCTTATGGCAAAGCTTAACGTTGAAGGTAGCAAAATGATGGGTGCGCTTTCAAAAGAACTTGATTTTGACTATATAAACAATGGTAGCCTTGTTGTGTGCATGAATGAGGCGGACTATCCTCAGCTTGAACGGCTTTATCAAAACGGCATCGAAAACGGCGTAGAGGGTCTTGAAATAGTGCGCGGGGAAAGGCTTTTCGAACTTGAGAGTGCCGTGCGGAGGGATGCATACGCCGCACTGTGGGCACCCACGGGGGCGATAGTTTGCCCCTTTGGGCTGACGATTGCGCTTGCGGAAAATGCGGAAGCAAACGGAGCGGAATTCAGCTTCAATTCCACTGTTACCGCACTGAGATATGAGGATGAGGGCTGGAGCATACAGACGAATCGAGGTCTTATTCGTGCACGCTCCGTTATAAATGCCGCGGGAACATATGCCGATGTTCTGCATAACATGGTAAGCACACGGCGCATAAACATAACGCCGCGCAAGGGCGAATATATGCTGCTTGACAAAAGCGTGGGCGGCTTTGTAAAGCGCACGGTATTTCAACTGCCGAGCAAGCTTGGCAAGGGCGTGCTTGTAAGCCCCACGGTACACGGCAATATAATAGTCGGCCCCACCGCAGAAGATGTATTCGACAGGGACGGGGTGAACACCACACAATCGGGCCTTGCGACAGTTATGGAAAAGAGCGTGGCGGCGGTCGAATGTGTGCCGCTGAAGCAGGTGATAACGAGCTTTGCGGGACTTAGGGCTCATGAGGATGGGCATGAATTCATAATAGGATTGGCGGAAGGGACGAAGAATTTCTTTGATTGTGCGGGTATGGAATCCCCCGGCCTTTCAAGTGCACCCGCCGTTGGCAAGATGATAGCGGGAATTGTTGCAGAGTCACTCGGACTTGAGGAGAATAAATCGTTTGAGCCAAGGCGACAGGGGATAATCAACCCAAGGAAACTGACAAACGCCGAACGCAATGCACTTATTGCAAGGGACGGTTCTTTCGGTCAAATAGTGTGCCGCTGTGAGGGCATAACCGAAGGTGAGATCATATCGGCCATACGTCGCCCGATAGGCGCAAAAAGTCTTGACGGGGTTAAACGCCGTGTGCGTGCGGGCATGGGGCGCTGTCAAGGCGGCTTCTGCGGGACAAGGGTAATGGAAATACTGGCGCGGGAGCTTAATATAAGCATAAACGACGTAACAAAGTGCGGAGGCGAATCCAAAATGATAATGGGAACAAGCCGAAAAGGAGACATGCGGCAATGAAACAATATGACATAGCCGTGATAGGCGCGGGCCCCGCGGGACTTGCGGCGGCCGTGGCCGCATACGATGCGGGCGCAAGAAACATAGTTATAATAGAAAGGGAACCATCGCCCGGCGGAATACTCAATCAATGCATACATGCGGGCTTTGGTCTGCACACGTTTAACGAGGAATTGACGGGACCCGAATATGCATCACGCTTTATTGAGCAGGTCGAGAAGCGACAAATAGACATATTGCTTTCCACGATGGTGCTTTCGATAAACAATGACAAGACAATTACCGCAACCAACCGCGAACAGGGCATGTTTACGCTAAAGCCCAAGGCGATAGTGCTTTGCATGGGCTGCCGCGAAAGGAGCCGCGGTGCGCTGAACATCCCCGGCTTTCGCCCTGCGGGAATATACTCTGCGGGCACGGCGCAAAAGCTTGTCAACATAATGGGCGTTATGAGCGCGAAGGAGGTAGTTATACTCGGTAGCGGCGATATCGGCCTTATAATGGCGCGAAGGATGACGCTTGAGGGTGCCCATGTAAAGCTTGTTGCGGAGCTTATGCCGTATTCGGGCGGATTGAAGCGCAACATAGTGCAGTGCCTTGACGATTTCAATATACCGCTTTTATTAAGCCATACCGTGGTGGATATACATGGACGGGAACGGCTTGAGGGCGTTACCATAGCGAAGGTGGGCACGGATCAAAAGCCGATACGCGGCACCGAACAATATATAAAGTGCGACACACTGCTTTTATCCTGCGGCCTTGTGCCCGAAAATGAGCTTTCGCGGGGAATGGGAACATCCATGCACCCTATAACGGGCGGCCCCGTAGTAAACGAGATGCTTGAAACGGATATTGCGGGCGTGTTCAGCGCAGGCAATGCGTTGCACGTTCACGACCTTGTGGATTATGTAAGCGAGGAGGCGGCATCCGCGGGAAGAAATGCGGCAAGCTTTGTTCTTGACGGCGAAGGCGGGGAGAAAAACCGCGTGCAAGTTGAAACGGCAGGCGGCATACGCTATGCCGTGCCAAGCCGTATTGCGCCGAACAATATAAGTGACGGCGTAACATTCAGAATGCGTGTCGGCAGCATAATGAAGGGGAAACGGCTTAGCGTATACATAAACGGCGAAAGGGCATTAAGCCGTATTTGCCCCGTTATGACCCCGGGGGAGATGGAACAGCTTACGCTTGACGCACAGCTTATCGCTAAGTATCCGAATATTGAAAGCATACTTATCACGGCGGAGGAGGCAAAGTAATATGGAAACAAAAATTCTTACCTGCATTTGTTGCCCCATAGGCTGTACGATACAGGCGCGGCTTGACGGCAAATGCGTAGTGAGCGTGAGCGGCAATTCGTGCCCGAGAGGAGCGAAATATGCAAAAACGGAGCTTACCGCGCCGATGCGCACACTTACAAGCACGGTACGGCTTACAAACAGCCTAAGCGGTGCCGCCGTGGTGCCCGTGCGCACAAAGGGTGAAATACCCAAGGAAACCATAAAAGAATGCATGGCCGCACTTGACCGCATAAGCGTAAGCGCACCCGTAAAAGCGGGGGATACGGTGATAAAAAACGTTGCCGATACGGGCACGGATATCATCATAACCCGCAGTATGGATTGATAAGCGGCCTTTATCAAATAAAACCATATATTCAGACAACAAAAGGCGAG
>CAZTFU010000038.1:0-13153 GCA_964612925.1 uncultured Clostridium sp.
GCCCGCCCTGCAAAAGGAGCAAAACAAGCTCGTTATGCATAAGTTCATGCGCCGTAAGGCGCGGGTAGGGAAGTATCCCGCATTCTTTTGAACAGCCATATAATCCCTTATAGGCACCCGGAATAAGCTTTTTGCGGGCGTGAATAGTGTTGCTTTCGCAAAATAGGTACAAATACATGTACCAAAACCAAGGAAACAGCAAAATCGAAGTTGACGGAACAAATGTTCGAATGATATCATTTCGCCATGACGGACGAGAGTTCGCAAGGCAAATTATGCGAAAGGAGAGGCGATTATGCGAACACAACACATGGATGCTCAAATAGAAAACGGCATGCTTGCTGCAAGCGTGATATGGAACGCGCCGAACAAAAGGCACTGCAATTCGAGGAGCGAAGCGGAAAAGGCCGCCTTTATGAGCACGGAACAAAGGCTTAGACAGCTCGGCACGGTAAGGGGCAGGCTTGAGGATTCGGAGGCGGAATACAGGGAGCTTGAGAACAAGGGTATAGAAGCCCTGCGGCAGCACGATGCTTCACTTGTAAGCCTTATAAGCCCGGGTATGCGGCTTACACCGCAGGAGGTACACGAGGTGCAGATGGATATGCTGCGCCAGCGTATCAATGCGGACAAATACGAGCTTAGAAAGATGGAGCGGGCACTTTGCAGCGTTGAAGGGGATCCGTACTATTGCATACTTGAGCAATATTATGGGCGAAACATGAACGATGCCGACATCGGTGACGCACTGGGCTATGACCGAAGTACCATAGCCCGTAACCGTCGCAGACTTGTTGAACAGATAGCGTACAGGCTGTATGGTTCAACGGCGGCGTATTGCGTGGGGTAAGGGAATGCAGCTTACCTTATATGGAAAGCCCAATCCGAAACAGGAGGAATTCTTTGCATCCTCCGCGGCGCACACGGCATACGGCGGGGCAAGGGGCGGCGGGAAAAGCTGGGCAATGCGAAGAAAGCTCGTTTTGCTGTGCCTGAGGTATTCGGGGCTCAACTGCCTGCTTTTAAGGCGTACTCTGCCCGAACTGAGAGAGAATCATGTTATACCGCTGCTGAAGGAGCTGAGCGGTGTTGCGACATACAATGCGACTGAGAGGGTATTTCGCTTTCCCAACGGCAGCAGGCTGAAACTTGGCTATTGCGATGGGGCAAACGATGTTTATCAATATCAGGGGCAGGAGTATGACGTTATAGGGCTTGAGGAGGCCACACATTTTACGGAGGAGCAAATGCGCTTTATATCCACCTGCAACCGCACCACACGCAAGGATTTCAAGCCGAGGATGTATTATACCTGCAACCCGGGCAACGTGGGACATGCGTGGGTGAAAAGGCTGTTTATAGACAGGCGGACGGAGGGTGGCGAGCGGCGCGAGGATTATGCGTTTATACCGGCAAGCGTATATGATAATGAGGTTCTTCTGAACGCCGACCCCGAATATATACGCACGCTTGAAAGCCTGCCAGAGGATATGAAGCGTGCTCACCTTTACGGCGATTGGGATGCGTTTGCGGGGCAGTACTTCCGCGAATTTTCAAGGGCAAGGCATGTTACGGAGCCGTTTGAGTTGCCGCGCTGGTGGCGGAGATTCCGCTCCATGGACTGGGGATACAATGACCCGTGCTGTGTGCTTTGGCATGCCGTTGACGGAGAGGGGCGCGTTTATACCTACAGAGAGCTTTATGTAAGGCAGCTTAGGGCGGACGAGGTTGCAAAACGCATAAGGGCCATGAGTGAAGGTGAAGAGATAAGCTATACCGTGGCAAGCCCCGATATGTGGCAAAAGCGTGGTGCACTGCTCAAGGGCGAGGGCGGCTTTGAGGGGGAAAGCCTTGCGGAGCTTTTTGCCCGCGCAGGTGTGCCGCTCAATGCGGCGGACAATGCCCGCGTTGCGGGGTGGCAGAGGGTGCGCGCGTATATGGCGGACGGTGCGGACGGCGAACCGATGTGGCGCACGTTCTCGTGCTGTGAAAACCTTATACGCACGCTACCCATGCTTACGTACAGCCAGCATAACCGCGAAGATGCGGCGGACGGCGAGGACCATGCGCCCGAGGCACTAAGATACGCCCTTATGTCAAGACCCGCAAAGAGCAGTGCCAAGGAAAAGCCAAAGCGCAGGGCATACGACCCGCTATCCTCACCAAAAAAGCGGGCGGATTTTATGAACGAATAGGAAAACAAAAGGAGAAACAAAAATGAAGCAGGATGAAGCAAGAATAGAGCGAATATACGATCTTTTTGACGAGTATTCCCGTGCATACGCGCAGGAATGGCAGCGGCTTGAACGCTGTGAAAGGCTGTTCATGGGGCAGCATTGGCACGATATCCCCGAAAAGGACAGCCGCGAGCCGCGTCCGGTAACGCCCGTGCTGCAATCCACGATAGAAAATCTGCGGGCGGACCTTATGGATCAAATGCCCGAGGCCATAGTTACGGCGGATGATGCGTCAAGCGAGCGTGCGGCCGCCGCGCTTACGGCAATACTCGGGGAAAACCACCGCCGATGCCATTACGAAAGCGAATACGCAAAAATGCTGCACGATCTTTTGATAGGCGGCTACATGGTGCAGGAAACGGGCTTTGACCCATATGCGGACGGCGGCATAGGCGGGGCGTTCCTTCGCCATGCGGATGCGCACAACGTGATGTTTGACCCGCTGTGTGCGGACATTCAGGATTCGCGGGCGATATTTAAGTTTGCGCCGTATCCCAAGGAATGGTTCAAAAGCCGCTATCCCGATGATTATGACAAGCTGAAGTCGGATGCAAATACCGTGATCCCTCAGCAGGATGCGTATCTTGGACGCGACAGGGAAGAAAGAGTGCTTATGATAGAGTGCTGGGAAAGGGAATATGACAAGGAAACGGGCTGTTTCCGCGTACACATGGCGCGGCTTGCGGGCAGGCGCATGCTTGAGGACAGCCGCATAATGAAGCCGCAGGGGTATTATGCACACGGCGAATATCCGTTTGTGGTAACGGCACTTTTCAACCGCAAGGGTACGGCACTTGGCTACGGTTACATAGACATGTTTGCGACACAGCAGCTTTATGCGGATAAAATAGACCAGATAGTGCTTAAAAATGCACTTATGGCATCCCACAACAAGTTGCTTATAACGGGCGCAAGCGGCTTTGATGCGGCCGACATGGCGGATTGGTCAAAGGAGGTACACCAAGGTGACAGCTTATCGGGCATAACATGGTTCCCGACCGCGCCGCTGCCCGCATATATTACTCAATATGCGGAAGCGATTCGCCAAAGCATAAAGGAGGAATCCGGCGCAAACGATTTTTCGCGCGGCACGGCATATGGTGGCGTTACGGCCGCAAGCGCAATAGCTGCATTGCAGGAGGCGGGCGGCAAGCGGAGCCGAATGACCGCAAGGCTTATACACGGCGCATTTGAACAGGCCGTGCGGCAGGAGGTGGAGGTGGAGCGCGAATACTGTACGTTTGAACGCACCGTAAGGCTGAAGGGCGAAAGCGAACCCATGCGCTTTACCTATAAGGATATGTATTCGCTGTCCTCACTCAATAATTCGCTGCCGATAGAATTTATGATAACCGTTAAGGCTCAGCGTGAAAACCGCTTTACCGTTGCGGCGCATAACGAAACAATAATGGCACTTGTGAATTTGAATATGCTCTCTCCCGATGCCGCACTCGAGCTTATGCTGTTTGACGGCAAGGAACAGGCACTTGCGCTGATGCGGGGCAAAACCGTCAGCGCAGGCGAAGAGAGGTGAATGTAAAGCCGCAGGCCGAATCCTCATCACGAACCACGGTAGCGCTTGCGGCGGTAAGCTCGTGTGCATCGGCCGTGCCGGGCGTACCGAAGCATATCATGCCGTAAAAGGTTATCTCGTCACCTGAGGATACGGCATCGTCTATGCGGAATATGTAATCGGCATGGGGATATACGGGGAGTATAACGCTTTCGTTTTCCGAATATGTGCCGTCACCGTCGGTATATATGCCCTCGGGAACGGGTGAAGCGAAGTAGGAATAATATATTCGCTCATATTCATCCCGTGCGATTGCCACAAAGGCTGTCTGCTCCGTGCCAAGGGTAATTATGCGGGTCATGAAGGAGCTTAATATATACGGAGAAGGGTTTGTTACATCAAAATCCGAATAATCAAGCGCACAGGCGGCCGCGAGCAGATTAAGCGGCTGTACCATTCGCGAATACTCATCTGCGGTGATAATGTCACCTACACAGGCGGGATAGAATGCGCTTTTGGGGATAACGAATGTAAGCATCCCTTCTCCCTCGGGGGCTATGGAGCCCGCACCTATTACTATGCCAAAACCGTCTGTTGCGGCATAGAACAGGGAATAGATGTCTATTGCGCGGGAAATATCGTCCACCGTAATGTCTCCGTAAACGGAAGTCGACTCGCCAAGAAGCTGAATTTGGTTGAATATCTGCTGTGCGGCAAGGGGCTCCGCCTCATACACCGCCGTGGCGGAGGCAAGCGAAAGTCGTTCACCGTTTTCGTTAAGCACTATTATATGAAGCGATGCTTCTTCATCGAAGTCGCCAAAGCTTACCGATTCAAAAAGAAATATGTTTATGTACTCATTACAGCGCGTAACGGTTGAGGTTACGCTGAATTTGCCAGCCTCACCGTCAACAAAGGGCAGGTATTCCTCTGCTATGCGCGTGATAAGCTCATCCTTATATTCATACACGGCGGCATTCGCGTTTGAGCCGCACATAAGCTCACTGCCGAAGGTCGGTAATGTGCAGCAAAGGGTAAAAAGAGCATCGCCGTCCGAGGAATCCTCGGGAAAATACACGGTTTCCGCGGAATAAGAGCAACCCTCATCCTCTCTCATGAGCGTGCCGTTTGAGGGGAAGTAAGCTTCCGCACTCGATTCGGCATCGGGTGATGCCGAGTCGGGTGAAATAACCGTGGCCGTGGGGGTGGGCTCAGCAGAGGAAGGTACATTCTGTACCTGCTCCGGCGCGGGCGTGCTATCGCTTAGTGCGGTGCAGGCACAAAGCGTAAATATAAACGCAAAAATCAGCACAAGGCAAACATATTTTTTCATAAAGAACACCTCATGAAGATGATACCACACGATAAGGGGCGTACACAACGGCTTATTTTGTTAAAAGGGAGGGATAATATGGCGAAAACACGCAAGGCGGCTGCCGCGGCGGCCATGGATATATGCATTGCGACATTGACGGGCATATGCTCCAACGAGGATGCGCGCGATGCTGACAGGATAGCCGCGGCAAAGCTTATAATGGAGTTATGCGGCGGGAACGAAGCGCAGGACTCGGGCGAACTTAGGGTAGTGCTGAAGGATGTGCCGAGCGAATACTTGAAATGATACGCAAAAAGCAAGTATAATATATATAATCACCCAAAGCCTTGATACGGGGCAAACGGGCATTTACAATTGTGTTATAAGTATTTTTTAATACCATTTCGGTCTGAAGGAGGAAAACATATGCCTGAATTTGCACACAGAATGGACGGTATAACCGGCAGCGCGATAAGGGAGCTTTTCAAACTGCTTTCCAAGGGGGACATTATTTCCTTCGGCGGGGGAAACCCTTCCGCTTCAAGCTTTCCCGTGGAGCAGGTAAGGGAAATAAGTGAATATCTTCTTGAAAATAAGGCGGAGCAGCTGTTGCAGTACGGTGCAACGGAGGGTTATGCCCCGCTAAGAAGCGCGATAAGCGAACATATGCTTAAACCCAAGGGACTTGATGCGGATGAGGGGTGCATTTTGCCCACCACGGGATCCATACAGGGCATGGATCTTATCTGCCGCATATTCCTTAATAGGGGCGATAGGGTGCTTGTTGAGGCACCGACGTTTTTGGGCGTACTGCAAACGCTCAATATTGCGGGGGCCGAGCTTATAAGCGTGCCATCGGACGAAGAAGGTGTAATCATCGACGAGCTTGAAAGGCTTATAAAGCAGCACAGGCCAAAGCTTTTTTACTGCATACCCACATTCCAAAACCCAAGCGGCAAAACCCTTGGTATTGAAAGGCGAAAGGCCATTGCCAGCCTTGCCGCAGAATATGACATGATAGTTGCCGAGGATGACC
This sequence comes from uncultured Clostridium sp., assembly GCA_964612925.1. Lineage (GTDB taxonomy): Bacteria > Bacillota > Clostridia > Christensenellales > CAG-138 > Phil1. The sequence goes on from CAZTFU010000038.1 coordinate 6,102, forward strand.
CGTACTGCGATTTGAGATACCGCGGAGAAGCATTGCCGCCGATAAAGAAGTTTGATACATCGGGCAACGTTATTCTGCTAAACAGCTTTTCAAAAATAATATCCCCCGGCATAAGGGTGGGCAGTGCATACGCCACAAGCGAGATTATCCGCAAAATGACGATAGCGAAGCAGGGCGTTGACACACACACCGCAAACCTTACCCAAGCGATAGCGGCGGAATTCCTTATGCGCGGCATGCTGCCCAAACAGCTTGAGCGGATATGCCCCGAGTACGGCGCACGGCTTGATGCAATGCTTTGTGCAATGGATAAGTATTTCCCTGAGGAATGCACCTATACGCGGCCCGAAGGCGGACTTTTCGTATGGGGTGAGTGCAAGGGGCTTGACATGCTCAAGCTTGTGCCGCGGGCAACCGAAGAGAAGAAGATTGCCTACATCCCCGGAGTGCATTTTTATACGGATGCGGCAGGGCACGAGGGCACGTTCAGGCTGAACTTCTCGGGCACAGCGTTTGAAAACATAGACAAGGGCATGAAGCTTATGGGCGAACTTATGAAGGAAGCTTTGACCGAAAGCCGCACCTGATACGCCAAAAGCTCATGTAAGAAGCCACATAAAGCAATACACCCGATCCGTTATGGGTCGGGTGTCGGTTTATCGAAAAAGCACCATACTGCCACTTTTTCGGCACTCTAAGAAGCGGCAATCTGCCGCTTTTTTGATATTGTTACAGCCGCCTTACGCCGAGCGAATACACGGCGCGGATATCGCTTGGGTCGGCGGAGTATATAAGCCGCTCAAATCGTTCTTGTGGGTTAAGCGGTATGGATGGGCCGTGTGAAACATCGCTTAGCACCACGGCTTCAAGTTTTTCGCCCGCTTCAAAGCCGTAACTTAGGTCAAAGAACCGCCTTGGACGGGAGGAAGACAGGCTGAATGCTTCCGCCACGTCAAGAAAACGTTCCTCCTCGGCACGATCTGCATAATAATACCTAAGCTTTGATACCCTTATTGCGGCGCATGCAACATGGCGCATGCTCAGGTTATCCCCGCCCGCAATATCCGATCCGAGGGATACGTTCAAGCCCTCATTTATCATGCGCCTAACGGGTGCTATGCCCGAGTAAATATTCGTGTTTGAATTGGGACTGTGCGCTACCCAAACTCCTGCGGCCTTCATTGCGGCACGCTCTACACTGTCGCTGTGTACGCAGTGCGCCATAACGGTGCCCTCGTTCCAAAGTCCTGCGCGCTCATAGGTTTGATAATAGCGTTCGCAATCGGGGCAAAGGGAATGCACGGTTTCTATCTCCTCAAAATTCTCGCTTAGGTGCGATTGCGCACGAATGCCGTATTCGCGCCCGAGTTCGCCAAGGCCGCGCATAAGCTCATCGGTACAGCTTGGGGTAAAGCGCGGGGTCAGCATGGGATGTATATCGGTAAAGCGGGAAAGGCTTTCTTCTATAAAGCGGCGCTCCTCACTTATTGCACCTTCGGTCGATTCCATAAGCTCATCAGTGGTGTTTCTGTCCATGCTCACCTTGCCCACATAGCCGAATACACCCGCACGCTCAAGCTCTTCCATAAGGACAAGGCTTGAATCCGTATGCACGGATGAAAATGCGCACACGCGAGTGGTGCCACGCGCTATAAGCTCCCTTGCAAGGACGGAATACACATCCCGCGCAAAGGCGGTATCCTTAAAAAGTGCCTCCGTGCGGAAGGTATAATTGTAAAGCCACTGCATAAGCGGCAGATCCATGCCAAGCCCAAGCATCGGGTATTGCGGAGCATGAAGGTGCATATCGCAGAAGGATGTGGTTATTATGCTGTTGCCATAATCCTCAATATCAGCATTTTTGTACAATTCGGGCAGAGCGTCGGACGCATATACGCCGAGTATGGTGCCGCCATCATCAAGGATTATAGTGCCGTTTTCAGTAATATCAAGCTTATCCTGCTCGTTTGCGGTTATTATCGTACCGCGTATTCCTTTATACTTCATTTCGTCCCTCCTGTAATAATGCATAATCAAGTGCGGTGTCTATATCCATAAGTTCCGATTCGTCCTTTATTTGATACAGAAGCACGTCATCTTCATGCATTGCCATTACCGCGCCGCCGCCGCGTTCACCGTGAAGCGACATAAGCTCATCAAAATATGCGCGCGGGAATATAACGGGGTTGCCGCGCCTGTTTCCAACGCCCATTGCAACTATACTCGAGCTGTTTTCGGAAAAGAAGCCTATTTGCCCCGCAACGCTTTTTCGCGTGAGCAACGGCTGATCCGCCACCATGAACATTATCGCATCCGCATTACTAATCGCTTCCATGCCAAGGCGAATCGTGCGCGGCGGCCCAAGCTCCGGCTTGTCGTTCAAGACGGGAATAAAGCCGCGCCGCTTTGCCTCATCAAGTATTTCAGCCTTGCCAGAAACCACGGCTATTTGGCTTAAAAGCTCCGTGGGCAATGCATCAAGCGCATAATGAAATATGGGTCTTGAATTGAACGGCATTGTCAGCTTGTTCCCGCCAAACCGCTTTGAAGCCCCCGCCGCCATGACTATGCAGCCTATTTTCATCTTATGCTGCCTAAGCCCTTTCTGCGGATGAATTTGCCGCGGTTGGGTGCGATAAGCTTAAAATCGTTCACCACAAGTTCGCCGTTTATGAACACGTCACGCGCGCCGCCCTTGACCTCAAAGCCGTTGAAGGGCGTGTTGTCGCAGTTGTGCTCACCGTCCGTATCGGATATTGTGCGGGTAACGGATCCGTCCCAAATAACCACGTCCGCGGCGCAATCTTTTGCAATCCTGCCGCGACCCACCAAGCCGAATATATTGGCCGCATTGCCGCTCATAAGGGCGGAGAATCGCTGCATGTTCATCCTGCCTGCCAGCACGCCGTATGTGTATAAAAGCTCCGCACGCCACCTGACGCCCGCTCCGCCGTTGGGTATCTTTGAAAAGTCGGCGGCGTCAAGCTTCTGTGCCATGGTGAAGGAGCAATGATCTGTGCCTATCGTATCTATATCGCCCGAGGCGCAGGCCGCAAGCAACGCCTTGTTATCGGCGGTCTTTCTCAGCGGCGGGCTCATAACAAACTTGGCCGCGTCCGCATCAAGATAGCGTTCGTCATCAAGCAAAAGGTACTGAGGACACGTTTCAAGATAGACCTTTTGTCCGCGCTTTCTTGCACGAAGTGCCTCCTCAAGTCCTTCCTTGGTCGAAAGGTGAACAACGTATGCGGGCGCATCGGCAAGATGTGCAAGGCGCATAAAGCGGGCAACGGCCTCCGCCTCGATATCGTTGGGGCGTGAAAGCGGGTGCCCCTCAGGGGTGAGTATGCCGCGTTGCTTAACTTCTTCCGTGATACGCAAAAGCGTATCCCAGTTTTCGCAATGCACGCCGATTATCGCGTTTTGAGCCTTTGCCGCCTTCAGCGCGGCATAAAGGCTGCCGTCATCAACGCGCAGTGCGTCGTAAACCATGTACATTTTGTATGACGTTACGCCCTCTCGCGTCATGTCGGCCATTTCGGCCTCGGTTTCCTTATCCCAGCGGGCTATTGCCATGTGAAAACCGTAATTGCAGTGGGCTATGCTTGCCTTTTCGTGCCATACTTCAAGCGCGTGCTTGAGCGTGCCGTCCCTATCCTGCGTTGCAAAGTCAAGCACGGTTGTGGTGCCGCCCATTATTGCGGCGCGGGTGCCCGTATCAAAATTATCCGCAGTCACGGCGGAGCCCGTATTTAGGTCAAAATGGGTATGTGTGTCTATAAAACCGGGCATAACGTAGCAGCCGGAAGCATCTATCACTTCAAGGCCGGTAGCGTCAAGCCCATCGCCAATGTAGGTTATTTTGCCGTTTTTTATTATAAGGTCGGCTTCATAACAGCCGTTTTTGTCGGCTATGCGTCCGTTTTTTATAAGGTAATCCATTGCTGCGCCCTCCCGAAAAATATATAATATAATTGTGACAACATATTCACATTTATAATTATAGCCGTTTTTGTGCATTATCACAATACAAAAAGCGCGAATTGTGGTATACTCTTATAAGTAAATTGCATTAACATGCGGCAAAGGAAGGATACGAACATGAAAAACATACTTTGCTACGGTGATTCCAATACTTGGGGTTTTATCCCGGGCGGCAAGGGGCGCTATCCGCATGATGTACGGTGGACGGGCGTTTTACAAAACGCGCTCGGTGACGAATACAGAGTGATTGAGGAAGGGCTTAACGGCCGAACAAGCGTGTTTGACAGCCCGTTTAATCCTATTCTCAACGGTAAGGATCACTTTATGTGCAGCCTTTCAAGCCATTGGCCGCTTGATGCGGTTGTGATAATGCTCGGCACAAACGACCTTGTGCTGAACCATACCGCGTGGGAGGCAAGCCGCGGCTGCTTGGCACTTGTCAGAGAGGCGAAGAACGCAGCCACTCTTTTTACAAACAACAAGCCCAAAATATTGCTTATGGCACCCATACTTGTGGGAGAGCGCATTGCCGAGATCGATATGAGCCCGCTTGGCGAAAGGGGACATGAGCAGTCGCTGCTTTTTGCGCCGCTTTATGAAAAGGCCGCGACGGCTTACGGCGTGGAGTTTCTCGATGCGGGAAAATACGCCTATCCCGACGATGCGGACTGTGAGCACATGAATGAGCATGGCCACGCGGCACTTGGCGCGGCCGTTGCCGAAAAAATTAAAGAAATGATTGGTTAACACATTTACATTTTCAAGGAGGAAAAACAAAATGAACTATGACCTCAAGGCACTCGATGCCGCGTTGGACGCAAGGATAAAGGCCATGAAGCTGCCCGGCGTGGGCTGTGCCATATACGGGCCCGACGGCGTTATATTCGAAAAGGGCTACGGCTTTGGCGACAATGCAAAACAAAAGCCCATTGACCCGAACACCGTATTCGGCATTGCCAGCATGAGCAAGTCAACATCCACGCTTGCGCTTTGCATACTGGAAGCGGAGGGTAAATTCAACTTTGACGATCCCGTTACCAAATACATCCCCTCTTTCAGGGTACCCGGAAACCCGACGGATACCGTTACCGTAAGGCACCTTGCCATGCAGACTGCGGGCATACCGCCCATGGAGCCGCTTGAATGGTCCATTGCCATGAACAGCAAGGATCGCTTCCCCGATGCAACCGAGGAAACCGTAGGCAAGGATGTATATTCCGCACCCGATGAAAGCGACAGCTGGGTTGTGCAGATGCGCCGCACCGCACCCAACCAGATGGACAAGATAGAGCAGGTGATCGACTACATTGCCAACTGCAAGTATAAGACCCTTGGCGCACCGGGCGAAATAATGAGCTATTCAAACGAAGGTTATGCCGTTATTTCCTACATAGTTGACGCCGCGGCGGGCATACCGCTTGAGCAGTTCCTTAAAGAGCGCGTGTTCGGACCCATGGGCATGACAAGAACGGTGCTTGACCTTGACGGATCCGAAGCGAGGGCCATTGCCTCTGACGGCAACATAACAAGCCTGTTTGAAGAAGTGAACGGCGAAAGCGTTGCCGACGATTGTTGGAGCGTACTGCCGCCCTTCCGCGCCTGCGCCTGCGTAAAGAGCACCGCGCACGATATGGCGCGCTACTACAGCTGCATAGCAAACAACGGCGTGATAGACGGCGTACAGGCCATTCCCGCAAAGGCCGTTGAAATAATGATAGGCAACCGCTTTATGGAAGATGAAAAGCCGATATACTGCTACGGCCTTTACAAGCGCACAAAGAATGGTCACGTCATATGCGAACATTCCGGCGGTCTGCACGGCGTATCCACGCACGGCGGTCTGCTCAAGGGTGAAGGCTACGGCTTCTCCGCGCTGTGCAATCAGGGCGATTGTGACACGTCAGAGCTTTGCTGGATGATGTACAACATGATAATGGGCGCACCGCTTGAGGAAAGCCACCGTTGGCTGCATCCCGTGGGATACGACTTCGGCGCACCGGAGGCATTGGTAGGCTCCTACATTTGCCATGAGGGTATACCCGCAACGCTCAAGGTATACATAAATGATGAGGGCAAGCTTATAGGCGAAACGGCCTACGGCCCCATGGATATGGTCTACTGCGGCGAGACGTGGTTCCAAGGCATACGCAACGGCGATGTTGCAAACCGTATGCGTTTCTACATCCGCAACAACAAGGCATGGTCTGTAATGGTCGGCACCCGCGTTTGGGAAAGGATAGAGGACTAATCTCGGCCGAGCGCAAACGAGCGAACCAAGCCCGACATACAGCAGAATAAGCAATTCCCCCGCGCGAGCGTATCTCATGCGGGGGAATTTTTATGCGACAATGCTTCCCATGCCGAAGGCGACCGTCCGCCGTAGTATGGTTCCCGCCCAAAGTTCCTGCGGCGCAAGCCGCTGTGCCGCAGAAAATTCGGAATTCGTAATGCTTAATTCGGAATTAAATAAGAGCTTTTGGATTGTGGTGAAGCCCTATGCCATGTCGGTCTGCTTGCGCCCTCGAGCCCTCTCAGTCACGGCTTACGCCGTGCCAGCTCCCCCAAAGGGAGAGCCAAGTTGGAGGCTCGTTCAGTCAGTTTGCCTTCCTCCCAAAGCTCCTGCGGCGGAGCCGCTGTGCAAGGGATAGAGATTATGCCCTACAGCGGGAAGAAATTGCCGCGATAACTCGATTATGCCTTACCCAACTTACTTCGTTTGCCCCGCGCATAGCGTGCGAGGGTAGGTTGGGAGGGGTGCAGGGAGTTCGGAGCCGAACGCCTGCAGTGCAGGATACAGTGAGGCGGAGAACACGCAGGAACAGGGAGAATTGCGAATGGCAATGAGCAAGGCGACCATGTTCCAAGCGGAAAGGGAGGGAAACTTCCCTCCCTTAAGCCCGCCTTGCAAGAAGAACAAAAGAAACTCAATATGCATAAACTTGTGCACCGCAAGGTGCGAGTAGAAAAGTGGGACGGAGAACAGTTGGAATTGCGAATGGCAATGAGCAAGGCAACCATGTTCCAAGCGGAAAGGGAGGGAAACTTCCCTCCATTCAGCCGCCCTGCAA
>CAZTFU010000039.1:0-12065 GCA_964612925.1 uncultured Clostridium sp.
CATAGGTGATGCTATGTTTATTGCGCAGTATTTGCGCTGAAATAACGGATAAAATGATAGTCGAGGGCGATATAAAAAAGCCCTGATTCTCTGCATTTTTTGAGGTGCGCGCACATTTTGCGCACATTTTGTGCCCATTTTGTGCACAATTTGCACCCGTTTTGTGCACATTTTGCACCCATTTCGTGCGCAAAAAATGCGATTTTTTTGCCCTTGAAATACAGCACGGCTCGGTTTATAATGGTCACGATGAAGAAACAGGCAAGGAACCGACCTGCTTCTTCTTTTTTTATATTTGGCGTGCGCCGGCCGAAACGGGCGCTTTTTTTATGCCCAAATTTGGGCAAGGCAACGAAAGGAGAACGAATGAACTCGACTAAGCCAAGCGGCCGACAGGCCGTGGATGAGGCGCTCAGGCAGCTGCGCAGTGAGGGAGTGGCATTTGAAATGCCCACTGCCGACGAGAGCGGCGCGGAGTGGGAGGCGATGCTTGAACAGGTGCGCTCCGCATATGAAAACAGCGTGGAGTACAGGCTCGGCTGCCAAATAATGGACGGGCTTACCCAAGGGTATGCGCTTTCAAGCGATGATGCACTGGCCATGCTGACGGGTGAATATGCACCCCAAAGCAGTCAGGTGGTGGGTGCAAGAGCCGCAGAGCTGCTTGCACGAAAAAATGCGGAGGGAAAGCTTAAAAAGGATGTGGAAAGCTATCTTGCGGACGAGGATTTCCTTAAAATGCTGCGCGAGATGCCCGCGGAGCTTGCAATAAGGCTGAAGGAAGCCGAATGGGAAGCCGAAAGCGCACGCTGTGCACGGGCAAGCGGCGAACGCGACACGCTTGAAAAGCTTAAGGCTCGCCAAGCCCTGCCCGCACCCATGCGCACCATAATACCCGCAAGTGCGGAAATAGATTTTTCCACCATGAGCAGCGAGGAATTCGCACGCTTCAAGAAAAGACACTTTGGATAATTTTAGTAAAAAAGAAAGGAACAAACTTAAATGAACACCAACACAACCGTTTCAACCATCAATTCAACCGCGCTTAACAAGCATTATTATGACAGACAGCTGCTTGAGGGCGCAAGGACGCGATTCGTATTCACAAAATACGGCCAGAAGCGCACCGTGCCGCTCAATAACGGCAAGCATGTGGAATTCCGCAAATGGAACCTTTTCGATGTGGACAAGAACATGTGCGCACTTGAGGAGGGCAAGACCCCTGAGGGTCAGTCCCTGTCGCAGAGCAGCGTTGAGGCTACCCTTTCCCAGTACGGCGCGTATGTTGAAATAAGCGACCTGCTTGAGGATACCGCATATGACAAGGTTTTAAGCGACAGCGCGGAACTGCTCGGTGAGCAGATAGGTACCGTTATGGAATGGGTAACGCGAGATGCCGTGTGCGGCGGCACCAACGTGCAGTATCCTGCGGGCAAGAGCGCACGAAACCAGATAGAAGCAAGCGACGTGCTTACCGTTGACGAGGTAAGAAAGGCCGTGCGCACGCTGAAAAAGGCAAAGGCACGCCCGTTTGCCGCGGACGGTCGCAGGCCGCATTATGTATGCATATGCTCTCCCGATGCGGTATACGATTTGCAGAACGATCCCCTTTGGCAGGACGTTTCAAAGTATTCCAATGCAGAAAGCATATATTCGGGCGAAATAGGCCGCATGTTCGGCGTGGTATTTGTCGAATCAACTGAAAGCAAGGTGATGAAGCAGACACTGCATACCACAGTTAATTCCTATTCAAGCTCAACGGGCGTAATTACCGTAAATGAGCTTAGTGAGGAAACCGCCGCCATACTCAACAGCGCAAAGCCCGACATCATAATAGGCTCCACAGCCTGCCCCGTTGCATCGGCGGACAGCGCAAGCAAGACCATAACCCTTGTTACTCCGTATTCGGGCACCGTTTCAAGCGGAACGGGCATATATACCGATGACGCGGGCAAGCTTAATGCGGACAAGACCGCGGAGGATGTGCACATGAGCGTTATTTTCGGCAAGGATGCTTACGGCGTTATAGACCTTGAAAACGGTGCGCTTGAAAGCATAGTAAAGCCGCGCGGCAGTGCAGGTGCGGACGATCCGCTTGATCAGAGGGCTACCGTGGGCGCGAAGGTAACGGGCTTTGCGGCGGTGATACTCAACGAGCTTTGGATAGTGCGCATTGAGCACGGCGTAAGCGCGTAAGGGTAACGGATAAGAAAGGAGCGGCAATATGGATGCGGTGAACGGCATGAACGATACGCACAATGCGGACGAAATGACGGAAGTTTTTCTGCCGATATTACCGGGGGTAGGCGACTACCCCTGGGAAGGCGGACTGAACGGCCGCTTTTACAGGATAAAGCGCGGGGTGAAGGTAATGGTTCCCGCAAGCGTTGCAAGGCTGATATACGAAAGCGAGCGCATGCGAATGCAAAGCCGCGTATATACAGAAGCATATCGGCACGGAATAGGCAAAAAGCTCGGCTGAGTAAGGAGGAGCGTACATGACACTTAATGACATTATAGTAAGCGCACTTATTCAAACGGGGCGCGGACACGATGCACAGACGCTTGACACATGGCGCGACAAGCTGACGGGATTTGCAAACGATGCCATACGAGACCTTGCGCTTACAATAAAACCCGTGCGCACGGAAAAGGTGCGGATGAAGGACGGCGTGATAGACTGCCTTTCCCTTGAAAGGGAATGCGTAAGGGTGATGAAGGTGAAAAGAGATTCCTGTGAGATGGACTTTTATACCGATGACGAGAATCACGGCCGCATACGCACATTGGGCGGGGACGGCGAAGCGGACATCACCTACAGATATGTGCCGCGCAGCTTAAGCGCGGCTACGGATGAACCGGAACTGCCCGAGGCTTGCCAACAGCTTATTGTAACATATGTTGTCGCACGCGAAAGGGCAAGCGGAGATGCGGCGTCTCAGCGGGGCGCGAACGTGTACTTTCAGCTGTATGAAACGGGCAAGCTGAAGCTTAGGGAGCACATGGGCGGAAAGGAAGCCTATGAAATAAGGAACAGGTGGTAATGCATGGCAAGGGCTATATACAGAATAAACGAATTTACGGGAATAGACCAATCCCGCGACGAAAACGCGCTTAAAAGCACGATGAGTCCCGATGCCTGCAACATGGACACATCCGACGGCAATTTGAGCGTGTGCAAGGGCTGTGTAAGACACATAAACACGCCGATACCGAGCACGGACAGGATACACGCGATAAGAATCGTGCCGTTTCCCACGGGAGAGATGTTCATTGCCGTGGCGGGTGACAGCATATACGCCTACAAAAACGATGCATGGCAGACGATATACACCTATTCCCCGTCGCTTGAAGGGCACAAGTTCGATTTTGCACAGGCGCAGATAAATTCCGTTGACCATTTGATAATAGCCTGCGGCGAAAGGCAGCTTATAAAGTTTGACGGGGAGACGGCAACACTTTTCGGAAGCGCGGAGGGCGTATCCGACAAGAGCGTTGGGTACCTTGCAACGTACAGGAGCCGCCTTTTTGCGGCGGGCGACCCCGAAAACCCAAACAGGCTTTACTGGTCTCAGCTCCCCGGCGGCACGAGGAGCATTGAGGATTGGAGCGGCGTTGAGGCAAGCGCGAACGTTGAGGGCGGCCACGCGGAAGTGGGCAGCATGAAAAGCGACCCGATAGTCGGCCTTGCGGCACTGAGCAACCAGCTTATCATATTCAAAAGGAACAGCATTTACCGCCTTATAGGCGACAAGCCGAGCAACTTCACAATAGAAGAGGTTGAAGCGCGCACGGAAACTACGGTGAATTCCGCAATAGTCAAGCGAGCGGGCAGTCTTTTCTTCCTTACGCAGGGCGGATTGTGCGTATTCAACGGGGTAAATGCACAGCTGTTGAGCAACGCAAGGTGCATTCAAAACGAGCTTAAACGTGCAAGCACCGTAGACAGCCGCGGCGCGATATGCCGTGACATACTCTACTTTACCGTGGATGAGGACAACGGCGAGTGCAACGCCGTAATAGAATACGATGTGCTTCGCGGGGCATATATGCTCAGGCGCGGATTTCGTGCATACGACATATGCGCATACGGCGGCACGCTCTACCTTGCAAACGAAAACCGCTGTATATGCAGGCTGAACGAGGGCGAAAGCTATGACGGGGCGAATATTGAAGCATACTGGAACACGCCGCTCAGCGACCTGTACGACAAGGGCAGTATAAAAAGCATGAGGCGGCTTTACCTAAGGGGTCAGAGCGATGCAAACGACAGCGCAACGCTTATAGACGTATCCGTGGGCGGCGGACAGACCACATACAGAACGTTGTTGCCGCAGAGCGAAGCGGACGTGCTTGAGGTGCCGCTGAAAAACGAGGGCAGAACGTTTGCGCTGAGTATTTACAATGAGGCGGGCGGCTCTTTCAGGCTGAAAAGCGGCGTGGAGATCGAATTTGAAACGCGAAGGAGGACGGAATAATGGCACTCGGTATGCGTGCGCTGTACACGATAGCGCTTGCGGTGCAAAAGGAAAGCCCCACCGCGGATGATGACATTAAGGCAAACGAAAATTGCCTGAACCAGAACTTTACCATACTTACACAAAAAATAGAAGAGCTTGAGGCGCGCATTGAGGCGCTTGAGGGCAATTAAAGGAGGAAAAACAATGGCAAGCTATTATTTGAGCGGCTACACCACGCCCGATGGCGTAAACAGCCGAAGCGATGTTAGACAATGGCAGGAAAAACTCGGCGTGAAGGCGGACGGAATATGGGGGCCGAACACGCAGGCCGCATATGAAAAATACAATGGTGCAAATTCGCTGAGCACCTTTCAAACCTATTACAATACGATACTTGGGGCGATGAGCGTGCCGAGCGTTTCGGTAAGCGTGCCGAGCAGGGCGGAACTGAAAAGTGACATTTCAAGCTATCTTCGCCCAAGTGTTGACCTTGCTATATCAAATCGCCGTTCAAGCGGCGAAACGGCAAAGGCCGAAATGGACGCGGACGCCGCAAGCCGCGGCATGGGCGCATCGACCTATGTTTCAAGCATGAAGGAACGCGAGGATGACGACGTTGAAAGCGACATTTCCATGATGGAGGCGCAATACACGGCTACCCTTGCGGAAAGGATTGCCGCGGCACTTGAAAAGTACGAATCGATGAACCTACAGGCGCAGATGCAGAACGCACAGTACGCATACAATGCACAATCGCTTGCGTTAAGCCTTGCGGGGCAATGGTTCAACACCTATATGAACAATGCGGCGCAGTATACAAAAAGCAGCGGCGGCTACAGGAGCGGTTCTGGTGGGTCATCCTCAAGCGGCCTTGCAAGCAAGAACATGTCCACGCTTGATTATGTACGCTTTGTAAGCGGGCTTTCCCCAAGCGAAAGGTCTATGCTTTATAATTCCGATGCCACGGAATGGGCATTGATGCGCATGGAGCTTGAGGATGCACTCGGCAAGGACGGCTACAAAGAGGTGCGTTCCGCATTCCCGATAGTCGGACAGACCACGTTCAAAAGCTCCGCATGGAGCAGTATGAACAAGGCAAAGGAGCTGCGTAAATGAGCAACGAGGTAAAAAAGAACTTTAAGGTTGCGCTGGACATTGCAAAAAGCATATCCAACAGAGAATTCAGCGTTGTTGAGGGTGACACGGGCAACACCCTCACTATAACGCTGAGTGATAACGGAACTCCCGTTGACCTTACGGGGTGCAGAGTGCTTGTATTGTTCTCAAAGTCAAACGGCGAGACCATGAGCCAAGACAGCGGCGAAGCTGACGGCGGCATATCGATAGGCGGGGATGACGGCAACGAAATAACGGTTCGACTCTTCCCCTCCTCCGTGGCCCCCGGCATGGTTGAAAGCGAAATACAGGTGTACTCGGGAGATGAGCTTGCGACCCTTATAACCACGGCGCAGTTTAACTTCAAATGCAGGCGCGGCATATTGAACGAGGATACCATAGCCGCAACGGAGGAATACCCGCTGCTTGTATCGCTTATAAGTCGGGTTCAGGCCATAGAGACGGCGGAGGCCGCAAGGGCGCGCGCGGAAAGGCTGCGCGTAAACAAGGAAAACGGCCGCGAGAACAATGAAAGCTACCGCTTTGAGGCGGAGGTGCAGCGTGTCGATGCGGAGGAGGCGCGTGTGGCGGCGGAGCTTGAAAGGGAAGCAAGGTTTGCCGAAATGTACGGTTACTGGGTAACACTGAAGGAGCGATACGGAGATGTCTAAATCAAGAAAAGAAGAATTTACAGCATGGCTTGAGCTGCAAACGGGCTGTGCTTATGTTTGGGGTGCGCAGGGACAGCGAATAGAGGATGACGGAGGCGTGTATAAGGGCGGGAAGCTTGTAAACAAAAGCTATGAAGAATGGATAAAGCAGAGAGAGACAAGCGAAAGGAATGCGCTTAGGGCGGCGGCCTTTATACAAAAGAAGCTTGACGAGGGAGAATGCGGCTTTGCCTGCTATGATTGCAGTGGCCTTATAATGGCATACCTGAAGGATATAAAGGGGTACTTGTCAACGGATATGAGTGCAAGGGGGATATTCAGCATTTGTGAGGAAATCACGCGGGATGAACTTATGCAGGGCGACCTTGTGTTCTACCACAACGGCGAAAAGATAACCCATGTGGGCGTGTATATAGGTGACGGCTTTACGGTGGATGCCCGCAGCAGGGATTGCGGAGTGGTAAAGCGGCGGCTTGAGGAGGTGAGCTGGAACCGCTTTGCACGGCTTCCGATTTTGCAACAGAATGACGATACGCAGTCCGACGCGCCCTTTTATGCCCGCTGTACGGGCCCGAGCGTAAACGTTAGGAGCGGCGCAGGCAACACATACCCGATACTTGCTATAGCCCATGCGGGCGACAGAATGCTTGTAATGCCCGCGGAAAACGGCTGGCACAGGATAGCAATATGCGCAAAGGGCAGACTGCTTACGGGCTACATGAACGAAAAATACGTTTTACCCGTATAAGAAAGGAGGAAAAAGGCATGAAAACGAACATTGAAGCATGGATAAAGGGCGCATTTGCGGCGATAGGCGGTGCGGCCGCCTATCTTTTCGGCCCATGGGATGCGCTTATTACGGCACTGATAGCGCTTGTTGTGCTCGATTACATAACGGGCGTTATATGTGCGGCGGTAAACGGCACGCTGGACAGCGCGGTGGGCTTTAGGGGTCTTATCAAAAAGGCACTTATATTTGCAATGGTTGCCGCGGCAACGATAGCGGACAGAGTAATACCGAGTGCAAATCAGGCCATTCGCGCGGCGGTGATACTGTTCTACACGGCAAACGAGGCGCTGAGCATAATAGAAAATGCGGCGGAATTGGGACTGCCTGTGCCGGAGAAGCTTAAAAGCACGCTTAAAACGGTCCGGAAGGAAGCCGATGAGGAGCAAAACAGGTTGCCCTAAAGGGGAAAGCGGATTATAATTAAAGCATATCAGCTTACAAGGAGAAGTATATGCTGCCGCGGGATCTGCAACTGCAATACGATACAAGCCGCCGCCGTGCCCAAGAGGATGCACGGCAACGCACACTGGCGGCATATGCCGCAATACCCGAGCTTAGAGGAATAGACGATGAGATGCTGGATATTACCTTTAACATGGGGATTGAGCTTGTTCGCTCCGCCGACAGGGAAGCGGTAAAACGGAATGCGGAAGAAAGGCTGTCCGCCCTGAAGGCGCGGCGAAGAGAGCTACTCTCTGCCGCACACATAAGCGAAGAAAGCCTAATGCCGCATTATGAATGCGAACTGTGCGGCGATTCGGGCTACTTGCAAAACGGAGAACTGTGCCCGTGCGTAAAGGCCAAGCTTGCGGGGAGAATGTACGCTTCCTCCGGAATAGGTGAGGGCGCGGCGTTTGACAGGTTCGACAGCACAAGATTCAAGGATGCGGAGCAGCTGAAGCGCACACAGCGTGCCGCCGAAATATGCCGCCAATATGCGGTGGCGCTTGAAGTGAACGGGGCGAACGGATTGCTGTTGATGGGTGAAACGGGCCTTGGCAAGACGTTTTTATTGGACTGCATAGCGCGTGAGGTAATGCAGAGCGGCCTTAACATAAAAAAATACACGGCATATAACCTTATTGACGCTCAACTGCGCGCGGTAAGGCAAAGGACGGCGGGAGTCGAGCTTACAAGCGCAGACTTACTGCTTATAGATGACCTTGGCACGGAGCCGATGATACCCGGCATAACGATAGAAACGCTGTTCGCCGCAATAAACGAAAGGCAGTTTGCAAAAAAGGCCACGGTGATAGCAACCAACCTCACCCGTGCGGAGCTTTTTGACCGTTACGGCGACAGGATATTTTCGCGTTTGTTCGCATCGCGCGAATATGCGGTTCTGACGCTGAAAGGGCAGGATTTGAGGATATAAGCGCATAGGTGCGGCACAGAGGTGATTTCAAGAACGGGCAAATGTGGCTTTGCCCGTTCTTTTATGTGGTGAAGGAGGCTTGTGCCTTCTCGGTCGGAGTATGCATTCGCGCCCTCTCAGTCTGCTCCGCACAAGGCACACCCTTCGGGCATCCCATAGGGGGAGGCAAGCTTTGATTTTATACCCTCTCAGTCACCTGCGGAGCAGACGGAGGGATTGTAAAAGTCGCGGCATACAGTCTCGGCAATCCCTCCGTCAAAATCAGAGATTTTGCCACCTCCCTTTGCACAAGGGAGGCTTTTTCTCCCTACTGTCTGCCTTCCCTCTTAAAGAAACTGCGGCGGAGCCGCTGTGCAACAAAAACTCAATTATGCCCTACAGTAAGAGAAAACTGCCTTGGTAGCTCGATTAACCTCTTCCCAACTTGCTTCGTTTGCCCGCGCCAGCGTGCGAGGGTAGGTTGGGAGGGGTGCAAGGGAGTTCGGAGCCGAACGCCTGCGGTGCAGGGTGAAGTGAGGCGGAGAACACGCAGGAACAGGGAGAATTGCGAATGGCAATGAGCAAGGCGACCATGTTCCAAGCGGAAAGGGAGGGAGACTTCCCTCCCTTCAGCCCGCCCTGCAAAAAGAGCAAAACAAGCTCATTATACATAAGTTTATGCGCCACAAGGCGCAGGCAGGAAAGATGGGTTTGTACTAAACGGAAAATGCTATAAGCTTGTGTTGTGCATCGGCTAACGCCGTAGCCTGTTTTGTACTGCAAGCTACTTTTTATTCTTTATTGTCAGAGGATTAAGGGGAGGATATCCTCCCCTTCAACCCTCCGACACCACCCACATCCCCTCCTTATCCCGCTTAGCGCGGGGCAAAACGAAGTAAGTTGGGAGGGGCATAGCCGAGTTACCACGGCAGTGTATTCTTGCTGTAGGGCATAATTGAGTTTTTGTTGCACAGTAGCTCCGCTACAGTTGCTTTGGGTGGGAGTCCCACTGACTAAACGAGTCTCTTTCTTGGCTCCCCCCTTGGGGGAGGTGTCAGCGTAGCTGACGGAGAGGGTATAAAAGCAGCGTATCGGCATTAGCTCTCAGCGTTCAAGCCGTGACTGAGAGGGCACCATGCTCCGCCCCATTTTGGAAGCAGAGAAAAGAAAAAGAGAAAGGTGAAGCTCATCCTCTCTCTTATCTCTTTTATTTTGGTGAAATGCGGCATTGGTGTGCCGCTCCTTTTGCGGCGATTATTCCTCGTGGTGGCAGCAGCCGCAGTCACACTCGTGCTCGTGCTCGCCTTCGCAATCGCAGTCGCAATCGTCATCACAGCAGCACTCGCCGCTGAGACGCTCGTCAACTATGGCGGTAAGAGCCTCGAACTTATCCTCATCGGCGGGGACAAATTCTTCCATATCGCCGTTTACGACTATCTTCATGATATAGACATCATGGGCGCAGTCGCATTCCTCATCCTCACCATGCTCACATTCCTCGCTCAGGTCCATAAGCACGGCGTACTCATCGCCTTCATAATCAAAATAATCGATAACGTCCAGCTCAAACTCGTTGCCGTCATCATCGGTAAAGGTCACAAAATCCCTTTCCATTTCTTCCATCGTTAGCTACCGCCTTTCAAAGTTTAGGTTGTTTGGTATGATATAATTGTACATCATATCCCGCCCACCTTCAAGCCTGTTTACATTATTCCCATTTTAGGTTAACATAATTATTAAATTCTGCGCACTTTGCGCTTTATGGGGAGAAGCAAGGTTATGTTCAAGGCAACATGGAGCATCGGCAAGAATGATTTTGACCGCATTGAAAAACTTAGATGCAATGTCAATGTCCTTGGCCGCGGCATTGCGGAGGATGCTGAATTTGATGCGCTTGATGCATACGCAGGTCACGTTTATGTATGCGAGGATACGGGTGCGCCCATAGCCGCGGGAAGAATGTACCCCAATAATGATGAACTTGTAATAGACCGCATTGCCGTAATGAGCGAATACGAGCCTTTGCCCTACGCGGAGCTTACGCTGAGAATGCTGCTTTTCAAGGCACAGGAGCTGCCGCAAAAGCGCATCCGCATAATATGTGAGGAATGCCGCTTTGCGCTCGTTGAACGGTTCGGCTTTGTGCGCACGGGAGAAATCGAGCCGCGCAACGGCATTTGCATGGCGGAATATACATGCCTGACGGATAAAATAGTTTGGGACAGCGCGTGCGCCCATATGTAATTTATAGCATAATAATTGTAATTCGCGTAAGAATATAAGCCACGCTTTTATGTTTCGGACAAAAGCGGTTTTGTTATGCGTTTTTATAAGCTTCAATTAGATTGACATAATCTGTATTTATGGTATAATCACTGCGGAGATTGAAGAATCTCCGTAAAAATGCATAATATCGGAGGATATCGCAGCAATGGCTATTAAGCTTGGCATCAATGGTTTTGGCAGGATCGGCAGAATAGTACTGCGCATAGCGGCGCAGCGGCCCGATGAGTTTGAGGTTTGCGGCATCAACCTTCGCAAGGCTGAACCGGAATACATGGCGTACCTTTTGAAATATGATTCAACATTCGGTCGCTTCCCCGGCAGCGTGGAGGCAACGGAAAACGGCATATGCGTAAACGGCCGCGATATTCCCGTATTCAGCTGCAGCGACATTACGGAAATCCCTTGGGACAGCTGCGGCGCCGAATACATAATAGAATCCACGGGCGCGTTCTGCACCACGGAGCAGGCCTCGGGCCACCTTGCGCACGGCGCAAAGAAGGTAATCATAACCGCCCCCGCAAAGGATTCGGAAACGCCCACTTATGTTATCGGCGTAAACCATTGGGAATATGACCCCAAGTTCAACGTTGTATCCAACGCAAGCTGCACCACCAACTGCTTGGCCCCGCTTACCAAAATAGTACATGACACATTCGGCATAGAACAGGCGCTTATGTCCACCATACACGCCGCCACGTCAAAGCAGAAGCCTATAGACGGCCGCGCCGGGCGCGACTGGCGCACGGGCAGGAGCGTTTTTGACAACATAATCCCCTCCACCACGGGTGCCGCAAAGGCCTGCGCACTGGTTATGCCAAGCCTTAAAGGAAAAATAACGGGCATGAGCTTCCGCGTACCCTCTGCCGACGTGAGCGTTGTCGACCTGACGGCAAGGCTTTCCCGCCCGACAACGTATAAGGAAATATGCGAGGCCGTTGAGGAAGCAAGCCGCACCACGATGAAGGGCATTGTGACCTACACGCGCGATGAGGTCGTATCCGCCGACATGCGCGGCGAAAGCCACACCTGCATATTTGACGAGAACGCCGGCATAATGCTTGACGATACGTTCGTAAAGCTTATCGCCTGGTACGATAACGAGTGGGGCTACAGTTGCAAGGTGCTTGAGCTGGCCGCCTACATGGCAAAAAGGGACGCAGAATAACAACAATTCGATAATTTGACAAACCACAGCATCGGAGCCGCCGCACGGGGGCTCCGATGTTTGTATGAGGAGGATTGGGAGAGAAGTTTTTCGCCATTCGCTCTTCACTGCCATTGGATTCTCCCATGGGGGAGCCAAGGTGGGTGCTTTAGGTGAGAGGTAGAAAGTAGGAAGAAAAAGTCTCCCTTTAAGCCCTCTGAAATAAGAAACACACGGTTTTGCA
>CAZTFU010000040.1:0-11361 GCA_964612925.1 uncultured Clostridium sp.
CACCGCGCTTGGCGGCACGACCAAAACGTTTGACGCAAAGGTCGGTGACGAGCTTGATAAGAACTATCAGGAAGGCTACTTCCCCAATGTAAGCAGCCACAGCATTACCATGAGCATTGAAGCGAACGCGAAAAATGAGTTCGTATTTATATACACCAAAGCGGAAGCCATGCCGTACACCGTAAGGTACCTTGAGAAGGATACGGAAGCGGTACTGCATGATGCGAAGGTAGTCAGCGACAACAGGAAGTCCGTGGTTGACGAGTACTATGTAAGCATAGAAGGCTATATGCCCGATGCGCCGCAGAAGCGGCTTATAATCAGCACTGAGGGAGAAAACGTTCTTACCTTCTGGTATACGGAGGATAATGAACACGCGCCTGTTACAATAATACACTGGACGCAGAACATCGTGGGTGATGACTACGCCGAGCACAGCCGTAGCTCCTATACGGGCGACATAAATGCTACAATCACTGCGGATGTGCTGACGATAGAGGGCTTTGCATACGCCCAAGCGACTGCAACCTATGGTGACGGCACAACCCAAACGACCGTGACCGAAATCGATGAAAAGACCAAAGTTTCGGCTACGCTTACCGCAAGCGGCCTTATCATCAACCTGTACTACGACAGGATAGAATACCCCTATGAATTCAGGTTCGTAAGCGCGCTTGACGGTAGTACGATTGCCCCGAGCGTCACGGGTAATGCAAGGTTTGGGGCACAGGTAACTCAGAACGCCAAGAGCATAGACGGTTACATTCTTGCTCTCAACGCGCCTGAAAATGCCGCAATAACCATTGCCGTTGAAGAGGGAACTACAGCCGAAAAGAACGTATACACGTTCAAGTACGATCCGTACTACAATGTGGTTCACGTTACGGACGGTACGGCGGGCGAACCCGTTTTGTACAGAATAACAAATAACCTGAAGCAGAACCTTACAGGTACGGTTACAAGCGGCTACCTCTACGGCGGCACGTTTAGTGATAAGGAGTGCGAGACTGTGTACCAGTTCTATACTGGCGAAAGCGGCCTGAGCTTCACACCCGACAAGGGCGCGACCTACTACATCTGGGAGCCGAATGAGAATTACTTACAGCCTAAGGCGTACTCCATCTGGCGCAACAGTGACCCCAATGCGGGCGGCAAGACCAACATTATAGAAGTGTACCTTGCTTCCACCGTTGACCGTGAGATGTATCAAGAGGTTGGCTTTACCCTGAATGGTAACAATTACCTCAGTAACCTTGGCAGTAGCGATACTGCAACCGTATACAGCAAGGTGCGCACTGCATATACAGACGGAACTGTAAAGGAAGATCTGTATGCGGATAATTCCAACGGCACTTTGGCCTTGCAAAAAGGTGGGCTTGCGGACAGTGTTACACTTAACCGCCTTGTCAGCATGGTTAAGGTTAGCAACCATACGCAGTACAGTAGTGAAGGAAACGCTATGGTATATCAGCCATACTGGATAACGCTTGACGGCGTAACGGTAACAGGCATTAAAGTGAGGACGTGCTATTATCAGGGTGCCGGTTATAACGAACTTAAAGTCGTAAGCGATGCTAAAAGCGGTTCCACGTGTTCGTATGGCTCAGGCGTACAGCAGACCGCAGTATTGGCAGATGTTACGGCCGAGCTTCGTGCAATAGCGGACGGTGAGGATGCACCCGCGGTTGAGGAAACACCCGTTATCGAGGAAACTCCGACCGAGCCCGAGGTATACGAAGTGCCCGAAATGACCTACGAGGGCGAAGCGCAGTACCTGCGTGTGCAGTACACTGCCAACACCATGCTGAACACCGCAACGCTTATCAGCGCGGTAGACATGAGCGAGTTCAGCGAGGCGGGCTTCATTATAAACGGCAAGAAGTACGTTTGCACCGCGTTCAGCACCATGGTAGAGGGGTATGATGCAAATTACCTCTTCGGTAGCACTGTTGAGGGCGCAACGCTTATGAGCTGCAATGTGGCACTTGACGGTTTCACCAACGGCGAAACGCTGCACATAACCCCGTATTGGGTGAATAATGACGGCGTTGCCGTTTACGGCGAAACGCGCACCGTGGTATACTACTCTTGGTGCGGCTTTGAAGGTTGAGAAAGGGGGCATTTGAAATGAAGGGTATAAATAAGTTCGTAATGCCCGAAGGCGAAGTGATCAACGGCGGAACCGGTGGTATTACCGCTCCTACCTTCTCCACAGGAACAAGCCTGCAAAGCATACATGGCGGCATAGCGGTAATGACGCTGCCTGACGGGTCGGTTGCAAACGTTGATTCAAGCGGCAACATACTCGGTGACGTAGTGGAATAAAACAAAACAGCAGTAACACGGGCGGGGCAGTCACAAGGCGGCCCCGCCAAGCTTTAGTATTATGAAAACAGTTATAGAACTTGGCGGCGTGCCGATGGAGGCTCAATTCGAATACAGCGCGTATTTACCGCTGTTTGTACCGTTTGAGTGCGAGCAAGTGCCGCTTGAGCGAATAAGCGTAAGTGCGGAGGAAATACGGCGTGTGCAATCGAGGTATGAGCCTGAAAGTGAGGCGGACTATATCGAGCACATGGAGCTTAGCCTTCGCGCAGGGGACGCTCTGCTTTCGCATGGCAGGGCACTGTTCCACGGCGTGGCGTTCGTGTGGCACGGCAGGGCATATATAATATCGGGACTCAGCGGGGCGGGCAAGTCAACGCATTATGTGCAGTGGAAACGGCTGTACGGTGACGAAATAACTCTTATAAACGGCGATAAGCCCATAATTGCCCTTGCGGAAGACGGAGTTACGGTTTGCCCATCGCCGTGGCGCGGCAAGGAAAACATGGGCAGTATGGAAACGGCTCCCCTCGGCGGCATAGTATTTCTTGTGCGTGGGGAGGAAAATGCCATTCGCCGCATGCAGATAAAGGAGGCCGCGCCCACGCTATTTACGCAGTTCCTTATCACCGCGGAAAAGGAGCGGGATGTGCGCCTTGCCTGCAAAATAGAGGAAAGGCTGCTCAATACCGTGCCGATATGGCTTTTGCATAGCCGAGGCGATGCGGCATGTGCAAGGCTGTGCCATGATACGCTTGAAAAGGAGTTGTGCCTGAAATGAAAGCGACAATTTTACCCGAAATAGTGCTGACGGAAGTGTGCGGTGAGAGTTTACTTATCGCAACGGGCAATGCACGCGGCAAGGTACCGTATGTGCTAAGTCTTAATGAAACGGCCGTGTTTATTTGGAGACTGCTTGAAAAGGGCACCGATAGCGAAGAGATAAAGAGCGCACTTTGCGCCGAATACGAAATAGACGGCGAGACCGCATGCACGGCATATGATTCGTTTATGCGGCAACTGCGTACGCAAGGATACATAGTACAATAAGAACGGAATTACCTATAAAAAGGTAGAACCCCCGCCGGAGGGAAAAGGCGGGGGTTCCGTTCTTTGGCAGGCTTATTCGAACTTTGGCGTGTATGTTTTCACGCCGTGAAGCATGAATAGCTTGCCATTGGCTATGACTGTATCTATATTTAGATGGTCATCAATGAGAATGATATCCGCACAGGAACCTGCCGCAAGCAGTCCCTTGTAGGGATAAAGGTTGAGTGCCTTGGCGGGATTTTCCGTAAGCACCTTTATAGAATCCGCATACGAATAGCCGTATTCGTTTACCATTGCGCGGATAACGCTGTGATCGGCTGTGATGCTGCCCGAGGTTATGCCCACAAGCTCTTTCTTTTCGTTCCATTGGGGCAGGCTGCCGTTTCCGTCGGAGCTTAACGTTACCCTGTCCTTGGGGGCACGTTTAAGCACGGTATCAAGTATGCCTGCAACATGGGAATGCTGAGTTCCC
The DNA here is from genome assembly GCA_964612925.1 of uncultured Clostridium sp. Classification (GTDB taxonomy): domain Bacteria; phylum Bacillota; class Clostridia; order Christensenellales; family CAG-138; genus Phil1. Next base: position 3,848 of record CAZTFU010000040.1, read on the forward strand.
GCGGTAAAATCGATATATCCGCCAAGTGAGGCGAACTCAACGGCCTGATCTATGTGGCGACCGAGATGAGTCGGGCGGAACACGCTTACAGGCAAATCGGTAGTTTTTACGATATCTATTATTTTGCGCAGTTCTTCCGCGCCGGAGCCCGTGTGCAGATGCACAATGCCGGGCTTGTTTGCGAGCATACCGCCCATGCGTGCCGCATGACCGAGGCGAATAAGCTCTTGCTTTGTAATGCCTGAACCGCGATGGTCGGATATTGCGACCTTAACGCCGATAATCTCCTGAATAAACGTTATATCGTTCGTAACGGAATCGGTAAGGGTATATGTCGGGTACCAGTATGAACCCGTAAGGCAATATGCCGTCCAGCCTTCTTCATTAAAGGCCTTTGTTTTTGCAACAAGGTTGGCAACACTGCGCGTTGTACCGTCCGTGCCAAGCAGACCCACAACCGTGGTAACGCCCGCATCGACAAGCTGAGAAAGTTTAAGCGGGGGCACCTGATTGGAGAAGCCGCCTTCACCGCCGCCGCCCGTAATGTGCACATGCTGATCTATATATCCGGGAGCCGCAACAAGACCGCCGCCGTCTACCGTTTCGGTAATGTAGCGGGCGGGCATGGCTATATCGCCGCTTATTTCAAGAATATCTTTGCCCGAAATAAGCACGTTTGTGAGCGGTGCGGCCTTATCATAAAGGCGAACATTTTTGAGTAAAAGCATAGTTTCTTTCCCCTCTTAATTGATATACCGATATACGGTAAATTGTTTACCCGTGCCCGAAAACCCTGAGTTAATCGTATAAATGGCAGTAAACGCAGTGGTTTTCGTCCACCTGCTTTTTGGCGGGCGGAATCTCACCGCAAATGTCCATGGCCTTGGGGCAGCGCGTGTGGAATTTGCACCCCTTTGGCGCATTCAGCGGGGAAGGTATGTTGCCCTGCAAAATAATGCGCTCACGCTTAATCGTAGGATCGGGTATCGGCACGGCCGAGAGCAGTGCCTGCGTATACGGATGCATCGGGTTGCCGTACAGGGATTTTTTGTCCGCAATTTCGACAAAGTTGCCCAAGTACATCACGCCGACTCTATCACTTATATGCTCAACCACGCTCAAATCGTGCGCGACGAATATGTATGTCAATGAAAGCTCACGCTTTAATTGATTCATAAGGTTAAGCACCTGACTTTGAATCGAAACGTCCAATGCGCTTACGGGCTCATCGGCGATAACAAGTTTTGGCGTTACGGCTATTGCACGGGCAATGCCTATGCGCTGACGTTGACCGCCGCTGAACTCATGCGGATAGCGAACGGCGTGGTAAGCGTCAAGTCCAACCTTTTGCAGTAGCTCAATTACCTTTTTGTCTGTTTCCTCACGGCTTGTGTCAAGTCTGTGGATCTTTAGCGGCTCCGCAACGATGTTCCTTACGGACATGCGCGGGTTCAGCGATGCATAAGGGTCCTGAAACACCATTTGCATATCCTTGCGCACTTCGCGCATTTCCTTATTTGAAAGGTGGGTTATATCCCTGCCCTCAAATTCTATCGTACCCGAGGTAGGCTCTATCAGTTTGCATATGGTCTTGCCAAGCGTGCTTTTGCCGCAGCCCGATTCACCGACTATGCCGAAAACCTCACCGCGGTATACGTCAAAATTTACGCCGTCAACCGCCTTAACATATTGGGCCTTGCCGAACATGCCTTTGCTGACCTTATAATACTGGCACAGATCCCTTACACTAAGCAATACTTCGTTCATTACCTTTTACCTCCGTATTCCTTGGTGCATCGGAAGCATCTACTGCGCACTCCGCCCTCAAGCTCATAAAGTTCGGGCTCTTGTTCACGGCAAATATCCATTGCATATTTGCAACGCGGGGCGAATTTGCAACCTTCAGGCATATGCATCGGGTTTGGCACGTTGCCGGGTATCGATTCAAGCTCGTCAACATGCTCGCCAAGCTTTGGTATGGATGCAAGCAACCCTTCCGTATACGGGTGTGCGGGGTGCTTGAACACGGATATTACATCGCCCGATTCAACCACTCTGCCGCAGTACATGACGACTACCCTGTCACATATTTCGGCAACAACGCCAAGGTTGTGCGTTATGAATATCACACTTGTGCCGACCTGCTCCTTCAGCCGCTGCATAAGGTCAAGTATCTGCGCCTGAATGGTAACGTCAAGTGCGGTGGTGGGCTCATCCGCGATAAGTATGCGCGGCTTGCAGACAAGTGCCATTGCTATCATAACACGCTGCCGCTGACCGCCGCTAAGCTGGAACGGATATTCGTTGACCATGCTTTCCACGCGGGGAAGCCCCGTAGCCTTCAGTATCTCTATGGTTTTCTGCTTAGCCTCGATCCTGCTGACCTTCTGGTGCAGCATAACGGTTTCGATTATCTGTTCACCGATTGTAAGCACGGGGTTAAGGCTTGTCATCGGCTCCTGAAATATCATGGCAATGTCGTCACCGCGTATGGCGCGGCGTTCGGCGGGGGTCATCTTTAAGAGGTCCTTGCCGTCAAACAGTATTTCACCGCCTACGACCTTGCCCGTGGTATCCATGAGCAAACCCATTATGGAAAGGGACGTAACGCTTTTGCCGGAACCCGATTCACCGACTATGCCGAGAGTGCTTCCCTCAACAAGGTCGAAATCTATGCCGTCAACGGCCTTAACGGTGCCGCTGTCCATAAAAAAGTAGGTGCTGAGGTTTTTCACCTCGAGTATTTTCTTTTCTTCGATCATAGCTGTCATAGGTTGTCACCTCAATCCGAAAGCTTGGGGTCAAGCGCACTCCTTAGACCGTCACCGACCAAATTAAAGCACAATACCGTAATGAATATTGCAAGACCCGGGAACACCGCGTAATGCCAGCACATGAACACATATGTGCGGGCATTGCTCAGCATAAGTCCCCATTCGGGAGTGGGTGGTGATGCGCCCATGCCAAGGAAGCTGAGACTGGCGGCCGTCATTATTGAACCGCCAATGGAGATTGAATACTGCACGATTACGCTTGGCAACGCACTCGGCAGAATGTGAGTGAACAGCAGCCGCGCATCGCTTGCACCAAGGCTGCGTGCCGCCTGAACGTACACACTGTCCTTCATTTGAAGTGTAGTGCCGCGAACAAGGCGTGCGAACGTGGGCGTGCGGAACACTATAACCGCTATAACAACATTGTACAGGCCCGGACCCAAAATTGCAACTATTGCTATTGCCAAAATTAAACCCGGGAATGCAAACAGCACATCGCATATGCGCATTATAATGCTGTCTATTATTCCGCCGTAGTAGCCCGATATAAGCCCGAGTACCGCGCCGAGTATTGCCGCAAGCGATACCGCGCCGAAGCCTATTGCAAGCGATATGCGCGCACCGTATACCACACGGCTGAATATATCGCGCCCGAACTCATCCGTGCCGAAAAGGTGCTTCCAACTCGGCTTTTGGAGAATTTCATTGTAGTTGTATTCGTTTATGCCATAGGGTGCCACAAAGTCCGCAAATATTGCGACAAGCACTATCATCAGCAACACTATGGCAGCAACGACCGCTGTTTTTTGCTTTTTGAATTTTCTTACAAATTCCGAAAACGGGGTACGGATATCGGCATTGCCGTCATTTATCTTTTTCTTCATATATCCAAACCTCAATCATAGCTTATTTCGGGATTAAGTGCCGCGTAAAGCAGGTCCACAAGCAAGTTGATCACAACAAAGTTAAGCGCAAATATAAGTATAAGTGCCTGTATCATGAAGTAATCGCGGTTGTTTATGGAATCCACCATAAGCGAGCCGAGACCGGAAAGTCCGAATACGGCTTCAACAAGAACCGAACCGCCGAGCAGATGGCCGAACTGCAATCCGACAACCGTTACAACGGATATCATTGAATTGCGGAACACATGCTTCCATATAACCACGGATTCCGCAAGGCCCTTTGCCCTTGCCGTGCGGGTATAATCACCCTTCATCGCTTCGATTATTGAAGAACGGGTAAAGCGGGCTATAGTGGCCGAAAGTCCCGTACCAAGCGTAAGCACGGGCAGAACCATATGCTTCCATGAATCCGATCCCGATACGGGAAACCATTTAAGCTTAACGGAAAACAGCATTATAAGCATAAGCCCTATCCAGAAGTTGGGCACGGCCTGACCCGCTATGGCAAGCGTCATGCCGGTATAATCCTGCCATTTTGAACGGTGAGTGCCCGCCCATATGCCTATAACAAGCCCGAGCAGAACGCCCCACACTATTGCAACACCCGCAAGGCGAAGCGTGTTTTTATAACGCAAAGATATTTCATAGGTAACGGCCTTTCCGGTTTTGAACGAAACACCGAAGTCACCGTGGAAAATGTCCCTTACCCAATTTATGTACTGAGTTACGACCGGCTTATTGAGACCAAGATCTTCCCTGATTTTTTCAACCGTTTCATAGCCGGCCTCATCCCCGGCCAAAAGACGCGCCGGATCACCGGGGATCATGCGAACAAACAGAAAAACGAATATAGATATAAGAATTATTGTAGGTATAATGCCTATAATTCTTTTCCCAACATATTTTAACATTCGATCCACCTCGTTGAATAGGAATGGTTATGGAATGGCGGAAGGATATCCCCGCCCGAGCATATTGCGCACTGCGGGCGGGAGAGTGTTGGCAGTTTAAGTCGCAAAGTCGGTATTTATCCGACGAATACGCAATCCCTGAAGTAGAATGATCCATCGGGATAATAGCAAACATTATTTATCCGTGAAGAATCAAATACATAGCCGTCAGTGGTGTAGAACAGGGGAACGCAGGGACAGTCATCCCATATTATCTGCTGAGCCTCGGCATAATATGCGGCACGCTCATCGCTTACACCCGTGGCAACACCCTTATCGATAAGGGCATCGTATTCTTCGTTTGAATACAGGCAGTAGTTGCTGCCGGAAGGCATGAACATGGAAGTGGCGAATCTGCCAAGGCCTTGGTCGGCATCACCGGTGGAGGGAGAGAAGCCGCGCAGGTACATGTCATAGCCCGTCTCTGCCGGGTCACCCGAATAGCCGCTGACGTTGGAGGAAAGCACGCCGCTTTCCTGCGGAACAACATTGACCTTAATGCCTATCTGCTCAAGCTGCTGCTGGATGAACTCACCGCGCTGCACTGCGGAGGTGCTGTTCTGCGTCCAAAGGGTAACCTCAAAACCGTCGGCACAGCCTGCTTCCGCAAGCAGAGCCTTTGCCGCTTCAACATCGTAAGCATAAAGCTTGTCGGCCTGACTTGAATAATAGGATACGGCAGGCGTAATGTAGGAATCGGCACGTACTGCCGCACCGCCCTCGGTAACGGTTATCATAGTGTTGATATCAATTGCCATGTTTATGGCTTTGCGGACGCGGGCGTCTTGGAATATTTCCTTCTGACAATTCATGTAAAGGTAGGTTATGCTAAGGCCGCTGCCCTGATATTCAACGGTAAGTCCCGCATTGGTGAGCGTGTCAACATAGGTTGAAGAGGCACCGCCGAAGTCGGCCTCGTGAGCCATAAGCATGGCAACGCGGGTAGCCGCTTCCGAAATGGGCTTGAAGGTGATGGAGTTGAAGCCCGAATTGGCGGAAACTATCGCTTCACCGCCGCATATTTCGGCATCATAGCCCCACCAGTCGCGGTTAAGGGAGATTATCCAGCTTTCACCCGGACGCCATTCGTCAAGCCTGTATTGGCCTGTACCTATGGCAGCCGTTTCGACCGAATCGGGGTCATTCTCAAGCTGAGTGGGGCTTACCATAAGCGCGGAAGGATGTGCAAGGTAGTTGACAAATGCGCCGAACGGGTATTTAAGATATACCTTGAAGGTGTATTCATCCACAACCTCACTGTGGTCTATCATGCGGTAGTTGCTGCTCTTTTTATAGCCAAGGTCCTGATTGGCCATTATGTCAAAGTTGACCTTTGCGGCATCGGCATTCCATGGTGTACCGTCTTGGAAGGATATGCCCTGACGCAGGGTGAATGTGTATTCGGTGGAATCATCGTTTACTTCACAACCGGTAGCAAGCATCCATATCAGGTTATAGTCCTTGTCAAATCCCACAAGACCATCCATCAAAAGCCGCTGCACGCCGCCATCCATGGTATTGGCCGTGTTTATGGGATAGAATGTTACCATATCGGATGAGGTAACTATGGTTATATCCGAATTCTCGGATACGTTTGCGCCCTTTTGCTCGGGATCGGGTTCGGTTGAAGCAATCGGGTCCGCATTGGGTGCGCTGCTTTGCACGGGGCCATCGGTATTGTCGGGTGTAGTATCACTGCATCCGATAACAGCAAATGCCATTAACATACACAGCAGAATTGCAATTACCTTTTTCATAGGTCAGTCCGTCCTTTCGATCTTCAGTTTTGTTTAGATGTGTTATGGTACCAATATCACGTATCTGATAGCTATATCTTACAATATATACACGCTATATGGAAATTCAAAATTTCGTTGCGACTATTCCCTTATTGAATTGCCGATGGTATACTTAATATGGTATATACAATGTTAAATCGCACGGGAGGATATAAAATGGACTCGATAGCACTTGATTATTTCATGAGTTTGGCCAATAATCTGAACTTTACAAAATCCGCCAACGAATGCCACATAACGCAATCGACAATGTCGAAAAGGATTGCCGCACTTGAAGAGGAACTTGGCGTTAAGCTTTTTTACAGGGATTCCCATTCCGTGCGGCTTACGCCCGCGGGCATGCGGTTAAAGACCAATGCACTGCGCTATGCCAACCAGTACCGCGCAATAAACACAAGTGTGCATAAGCTTATGAAGGAATATGTCGATATGCTGAAAATTGGCTGCGGCCTTTATGAGGTGCATATTATGACGGATGTTATTCGCCGCTTTACAAAGGAATGCAGTGACGTGGAGCTGAATTATCTTCAGTACGGCTATTCGTCCATAGTGAGCTATATAAGCACGAATATAGTCGATATTGCGATTGTGCTTGATACCTGCCTTGATTCGGTGGAAAAGAAGCTTGCACGGCAGCTGTTGTATGAGGATATATGGGTTGTGGCCGCGCACAAGGACAGCCAATTCTGGCGCATGAGCGCGCGTGACAGGGCGGAGCTTAGAGATCAGGTGGTAATAACCATGGTCAACAATGAATTTGAACCGATAAGGCCGTTCTGCACGGAGCGGGATATAAAGGATGTTATGTTTACATACACAAACTCATTCGAACCCACAATGGCAATGCTTCAGGCCGATGCGGGCATAACGCTGTTGCCGCAAAGCCTGCGCAAATATGTCAGCGAGGATATAAGGATGGAAAACGTGTTTTCGGTTCCCATGAAAAAATCCTTTTATGCCGTGTACAACCCGCAAAGCGACAACAATTCGCTGCCGCCGTTTTTGCAAATTTGCAAGGAAATGTTTGACGAAAACACCCCATCCCCCGCAAACGCCAAGCAGGGGATAGGGTGCAGCTTTGAATAA
>CAZTFU010000041.1:0-11022 GCA_964612925.1 uncultured Clostridium sp.
GAGGTGGGTGAGCGATAGCGAACTCGGAGGGATTGCCGAAACTGTACGCCGCGACTTTTACAATCCCTCAGTCTGCTCCGCAGACAGCTCAGCGCAGGTGACTGAGAGGGCGCGAATAAGTATCGCTCAGTCCCGCCAATCTCCCCGTCTTTTCCCCAAAAAAGCAAAATAAGCTCATTACACCTAACCGTCTGCACCTTGCGACGCATGGGATTAAGCATAAGGCCCTCTGAAATAAGAAACACACGGTTTTGAGGTGCTGTTTTGCACCCTGACTTTAGAAAAATGCTCGAAGATACGCCCCGGTATGACGAGACCCGAGTAACGAAGTGATTGGCCAAACAGTGCCTTTTTAGGCGTATGTTTCTTATCTCAGAGGGCCTTAATGAGCTTCTTTTATTCTTCTTACGGTGCGATGAATTATTCTTTTCGCAAATGAGCGCCGCGCTCTACAGCCAATCGGTATGCGTGGACTTGTATTCGCATATGAGCTTGTCCGCCGCCTTGACAAGGCCGCGTATCTCAGCGCGGCTTTTTAGCGTGGCACCGCTTGCGCAGGCGTGGCCGCCGCCGCCGTAGCGTTCGGCAAGCTCATTCACCGTTACAAAGCGCGACCTGAGACGCACGCGCACCGTGCCGTCCGCATTTTCGATAAACGCTATCCATATTATGCTGCCCTTTAATGACCCAAGATACGATACCGATTCGCATGCCTGCTCCGCAGTGAGGCCGTATTTTTTCTGCGTTTCAAGGTCAATGAAGAAATGCGCCGCTCCGTTGGGCGTAATCTTCATCTTTTTCAGCACATATGCTTGGAACTTCAGTTCCTCGTACTCCTTCAAATAAAGATGAGCGTACAGCGTGTCCGTGTCTACGCCCTTGTCAAGCAACATGCCCGCAAGGCGCATTGTCTCGCCCGTGACCGATTCAAAGCGGAACCGTCCGCTGTCGGTTACAAGTCCCGCATAAATACAGCTTGCGGCATATACGTCCATATTCAGCTCATCCGCAAACGTTGCGTAAAAGTCCGCTATCATTTCGCACGCGGCGGACCTGTCGCTCTCCACCCACGAAATATCGCCAAAAAACTCGGGTTCTATGTGGTGATCTATAACTATCGTTTCGCGCGCAAGGGAATACTTGCTGTTGGATATCCTGTCGGGCGTGCCCGTATCGATTATTATACAAAGTGCATCGGAATAATAACCGTCGTCCCTTTGCTCGTCCTCCTTGCCCAAGAATGCCGTGTAAGCCGCATAATCATCGTTTATCACCGTAACTTCCTTTTCGGGGTAGGTAAGTTGCAATATGCGCCTCAGTCCAAGCGTTGAGCCCACGGCATCCCCGTCGGGGCGTGTGTGGCGGCAGATTATTATCTTGTCATATTCCTTTATTTTATTGAGTATTGTCCGCTTTATGTCTAAATTATTCATTTTTGTTCACCCGCCGCTTTGCTTATTTCATCAAGGTCGCTTAGCATAAGCATTGCCGTTTCGCGATCGGCAACCGTGGCGCCGCAGGCCTTTGCGTGGCCGCCGCCGCCGTATTTTATGGCTATGGGGCATATATTGTGCCTGTTTGAGCGCAACTCGCACAGCACGCCGCCGTTTTCGCTTTCGGTAAAGTTCGCCCATATACTTACGCCGCGAATATCGCTCATAACGTTTGCCATGCCGCGCGACACACCGAATTCATCCGTGTTGAGCGATATCATCGTCTCACGGTCGGTATAGATATAGGCAACATTGTGCTCCGTAAGCTGTATCCTGCTTATAAACCACGCGCGAAGCTGAAGTCGCTCAAGCTCATCCTCATAAAGGGGAAGATATACCTCATCCGTACTAAAGCCCGATTTAAGCAGATATGCCGCCCGTTCAAACGTGCCCGCAGTCGTTGTATCAAAGCGGAAGCGGCCGCTGTCCGTTACCATGCCCGTAAACAGTGCCTTTGCCGCGGTTTTGGTCAATCTGAAGCCAGCCTCCATCGAAAGTGCGGTAACAAGCGAACAACAGCTTTCATATTCGGGCAAAATCACCTCAACATCACAAAACTTGCCGCCGAAAATGTGGTGATCAAGCCGCGCGGTCTGTTTGGCCAGCGTAAAGCGATTGTCGCTTACAAGGCCGCTGCCGCCGCAGTCGAGTATTATCGCAAGCGCATTCTCATACGCTTCATCGCCTATTTCATCGGTTGCGCTGCCCTCAACAAAGCCGTACCGCCCCGGCGCATCGCCGACGGCAAATATGCGCTTATCGGGATAGTTCTCCTTCAGCAGAAGCTTCAGCCCCGTTTGGCTGCCTATTGCATCCCCATCGGGGCGAAAGTGGCGGTGGATTATAATGGTTTCGTGCGCTTCTATCGCGCCAAGCACCTGTTCAAACATTGCTTTTTTCCTTTTAGCGTTTTTTTGATTATACCATTATTGCCGTATTCATTCAACATATTGTATTTTTATCGCGGGTGATGCACAAAATGTCCGCCTTTTTGTAAACAATATTTGGCTGTATGCTCAAATTCGTTGAAATAACGCACGATTCAATATAAAATAGATGCATATCATCATCGGAGGAAAGCATGAACGCTTTGAAAAACGCGATATCTCGCGCAATACAAAAACTGAAAAAAGGAGCATACAGGCAGAATAAACGCATTCGCGCATATACCCGCCGCACGTCAAACGGAATACGCAAGCGGCTAAAGGTAATGGACCCGCAACGCCGCGCACTTATACTCGGCGGCGGCGCGGTCGTGTGCACGGCGGTTATAGTGCTAACTATAGTACTTATAGTCAACGGCTCTTCCGCCGCAAAGACCGATACGCTCGATGTGGATTCATACAATGTTTCCGCACAGCGCGCCGTGCAAAATGCGGATGCCGTGTCCGTTCCCGTGCAGACCCCAACGCCCACGCCCATTCCCACTCCCGTGCCCACACCGACGCCCACGCCCGACCCCACGCTAAAGCGCGGCATAGAGAACGAGAAGGTTGAACAGCTGCAGCTGAGGCTTATGGAGCTTGGCTTTATGGATCAGGACGAGCCCACGCAGAAATTCGGCCCCGCAACGGAAAACGCGGTGCGGCTTTTCCAGCGGCAGGTGAATTTTACGGATACCATTGACGCTACGTTGGAGGAGGATGGTATTGCGGGCGAAAAAACGCTTGCGCTCATATATGATGATTCCGCCCCGCATTACATCATAAAATACGGAATGGAAGGTGACGACATAACCGAGGTTCAGGAACAGTTGAAGGATCTTGGCTACATGAGTGCCGTAACCGGCTATTACGGGGACAAGACGGTTGCCGCATTGAAGGAATTTCAGGACAGGAACGGCCTTAGTGCGGACGGTATGTGCGGTGAAAAAACGCTCAGCCTGCTTTACAGTGACGATGCACGAGAGAGCGCATCCCTTTCAAAGCAAAAGCGCACCAAGGCTAATATATCCAACATGATATCGGTTGCAAAAAAGCAGCTTGGCAAAAAATACGTGCTCGGCGCAAAGGGACCCGACAAGTTTGACTGTTCGGGACTTGTGTATTATTGCCTGAAAGAGGCGGGCAGTAACCGCCGCAGATTGAGCGCGGCGGGCTACTCGGGCGTGACCGATTGGGAAAAGATAACGAGCATAAACGATTTGAAGCGCGGCGACCTTATATTCTTCTACAGTGACGATTATTCAAAGGTAGGCCATGTGGGCATAGTGCTTAACGACAGCGAAATGATAGACGCTTCCAGCAGCAATGGCAAGGTTGTTCGCCGCGACTACAAAACAAGCTACTGGAAAAAGCATTTTTACTGCGGAAGGAGGCCATGGTAAAAATGGCACGGCTGATACTTAAAAACATAAGCACAATAGTAAGCTGTGACAGTAATGACACCGTGTACGAAAACGCGGATATGGTGATAGACGATAACCGCATTTCGGCCATAGGTATGGGCGCGGCCGCGAAATACGAGAAGGGGGCGCGCATAATTGATGCAAGCCACATGCTGTGCTACCCCGGACTTATAAACACGCACCACCATTTTTACCAATATTTTTCCCGCAACCTGCCCGCGGTGCAGAATATGGAGCTTTTCGACTGGCTCACCGCCCTTTATGAGATATGGAAGGGGCTTGACAGGGAAATAGTCCGCCTTTCCTCCTCACTTGCAATGGCGGAGCTTATGAAGTGGGGCTGTACAACGGCATTTGACCACCACTATGTATTTCCGAAGGCGGCAGGTCATCTTTTGATAGACGAACAGTTCCGTGCGGCGGAGGACATGGGCATGCGCTTTGCGGCAAGCCGCGGCAGCATGGATCTTTCAAAAAAGGATGGAGGATTGCCGCCCGACAGCGTTGTGCAAACAATTGACGAAATACTCGTTGACAGCCGCCGCTTGGCCGAGGAGTATCATGACACATCCTTCGGTTCCATGCGCACGCTTGCGCTTGCGCCGTGTTCGCCGTTTTCCGTAAGCGGAGAGCTTATGAAGCAAAGTGCCCTGCTTGCGCGGCAGCTTGGACTGAGATTGCACACCCATCTTGCCGAAACCAAGGACGAGGAAAACTACACCCTGTCTCGTTTTGGCCTAAAGCCGTATGACTACATAGAATCGCTCGGCTGGACGGGGAGCGACGTTTGGTACGCGCACGGCATACATTTCAGCGACGATGAGCTTAAACGCATAGCAAAAAGCGGCAGCGGCATAGCGCATTGCCCGATATCCAACATGAAGCTTGCAAGCGGCGTTGCGAAGATACCGCGCATGATAGAGCTGAAAATACCCGTCGGCCTTGCCGTGGACGGCAGTGCCAGCAACGACGGATCCAATCTGTTGGAGGAACTGCGCACGGCATATCTTCTGCACCGCCTTACCTCCGCCGAAAATGCGCCAAACGGATATGAACTGCTTAAAATCGCCACCACGGGCGGTGCAAGGCTGCTTGGCCGCAACGACATAGGGCACATAGCCGTTGGCATGGCGGCAGATATGTTCCTTATCGACAGCCGCCGTGCGGAGCTTGCGGGCGCGGCCTTCGATGCAAAGAACATGCTGTGTACGGTCGGATTGAAGGCTCCTGTGGACATGACCATAATAAACGGCCGCATAACGGTTGAGCACGGTCATCTCACCATAGCGGACGAAGACGCGCTTGCCCATGCGGGCAATGCCGCCGTGCATCGCTACCTCAGCATATAATATAATCACACAAGAGAAACACAAACATCGGAGCCACCGCACGGGATGGCTCCGATTTGCGTTACGAGAAGCGTATGCGCTTTAGCTGTTGTGTTAAGGAAGGAGCGAAGCTTGTTCAGTCTGCTCCATTGCGCCATATAGGGAGGGCGCGCCCTCTCGGTCAGGGCTTATGCCCTCGCGCCCTCTCCGTCAGCTACGCTGACACCTCAGCACAAGGCATACCCTAAAGGGCACCCCAAAGGGGGAGGTAAGATTGAGGCTCCCTTGTGTAAAGGGAGCTGTCTGCGGAGCAGACTGAGGGATTGTAAAAGTCGCGGCATACAGTCTCGACAATCCCTCCGAGTTCGCTATCGCTCACCCACCTCCGCACAAGGCATACCCTAAAGGGCACCTTTGCAAAGGGAGGCTTTTTCTCCCTACTGTCAGCCTCCCTACAAAAGCACCTGCGGCGGAGCCGCTGTGCGGACGGTGGAGATTATGCCCTACAGAGGGGATAAATTGCCGTGATAACTCGATTATACTATTCCCGACTTGCTTAGTGTTGCCCCGCGCCAGCGTGCGAGGGTAGGTTGGGAGGGGATGCAAGGGAGTTCGGAGCCGAACGCCCTTGCATCCTCCTTATCGGCGTTGGTCTTATTTTACTCCGCCGCGTCGGCTTGGGGCGGGGTGTCCTTGCTGATCGTGCAGTGGACTATGCGGTGATCCGCAATGCGGTCCACGTCGGCATGTATGCCGCATATGCTTATGCCAAAGCGACTGCCGTCCGCGGGTATGGCATCGAATGAGGAGAAGATCAGACCGCCTATGGTCTCAAATTCCTCGGTGGGCAGTTCGAGGGAGAACAGCTCCGCTATGTCCTCAAGCGGAGCACAGCCGCCGCAGGAGTATTTGCCGCCGCCTATCGGGGTTATGGCCTCCTCGTCGTCGGCTTCATCGCCGTCTATATCACCGACTATCTGTTCAACTATGTCATTCATGGTAACTATACCGCTCATGCCGCCGTATTCGTCAAGTACAATGGCGAAATGGTTGCGACTGCGGCGCATCTCGCGGAAAAGATCGTCCGCCTTTACGCTTTCGGGTACGAACAACGCGGGCGTGACCGCCGCCGCCATCACGCTTTCACGACTGCGATCGCCAAGCTTCAAATAGTCACGCGCCTTCAATACGCCTATAACGTTGTCCGCCGTATCCTCACACACGGGATAATGCGAATGGTTTGTGGTGTTTACGATTTCCGTCCACTCTTCATCACTTTCCTCTGTATAGAGCATATCAACCATTGTGCGGTGAGTGAGCATGTCGGCCGCGGTGACATCGTTAAATTCGAACACGTTTTGCAGCAGTTCCTTTTCCTCCGCCTCTATCGCGCCTTTTTCACTGCCCGCATCTATCATCATGCGTATTTCCTCTTCGGTAACGGAATCGTCCTCCTCGTTCGGGTCTATGCCCAAAAGTTTAAGCACAAGATTTGTGCTTGACGTAAGCAGCCACACTATTGGCTTGAACGCCGCGGATATAAAGGATATTATGCCGCTGAGCGCAAGGGCAATGCTCTCCGCCTTTTTCATTGCAAGGCGTTTTGGCACAAGTTCACCGAATACAAGGGTAAAAAAGCTGAGTATAAGCGTTATGATCACAACGCATATGCTGTTTAGCAGGTGTTCGTTTATGTTTACACCCGTGCTTTGTATAAGTAAAACCAGCCTGTCGGAAAAATTCTCCGCGGCAAATGCACTGCCCAAGAACCCCGCAAGCGTTATTGATATCTGAATGGTCGCAAGAAAGCGCGCCGGCTGCTCGGTAAGCTTACTTAGCCTTATTGCGCGTTTGTCTCCGCTTGAAGCAAGCTTTGCAAGACGAATATCCTTAACGGACAAAACCGCAATTTCCGCGCACGCAAATACCGCATTGAGCAGAATAAAGAAGAGTTGAAGCAACAGTAGACCTATAAGTGGGTCGCCATCCATTTTGTGTTAAATCCTCCAAAATAAAATTAAGTGAATATGCAGAAAAATCATAATCTGCCCGCCCAAGGGAACCTTCCCTTCAGCCGAACGAATTATGACCTGAAACAAAGCATTATTCGGTTTTGTCGCGGATCAGGGCTTGACGCTTCGGCGCCGCACTCGTCCATCACTGCATACTCCTTTACATTAGGCTGTAAGCCTATAAATCTATTTAACATTATATAATTAAACATGTGCAAATGCAACAGCTTTATTTTATTCGATAAAATGTGATATGCCGCAGTTAGCTCCTCACGCCCTGCAAAAAGCGGTAGGTGTAATATATAAATAGGTAAAAACCACGGAGGATTTTAAGGAGGGTATTATTATGTTGCGTTGGAACATTGAGGAAAAACTGCTGGAGCTTGGCGCGCCCGCGGGGAGGCACGGCTATGAGCAAATGGTCACGGCACTTGAGCTTATAATGCGGCAGGAGGGCGTGATAAGCGTGTCGGGCTGTCTGTATCCGCAGATCGCGGAGCTTATGAATACCCGCGCAGTGCGTGTGGAGCGCAACATTCGCGAGGAGATAAACGCAATATGGGCGCGCGGCAATCAGCGGCGGCTTGACGAGCTGTTCGTGAACCGCACACAGTGCCCGCCGGGGTCAAAGGAGTTTTTGTACACGCTTGCGCGGCGGCTTAGGCATGAGTGCATGTAACGGTTGATTTTGGGTTCGTTTTTTGTTATGCTTTTTGTGTATGGGCTTATTTTGCCTCCATACAATAATTGTTGGGAGATATCACACATGGGTTTATTCGGTCTGTTTAATAAAAAGGATACCGCCAAGACGAACAAGGACGATAAGAGCGCTCTTTTTGCCGAGGGTCGTTCATTCTATGATAAAAAGAAGTTCCCCGAGGCACTTGCCGCATGGGAACGGGCGGCGGAGCTTGGCTCCGTCTCGGCTCAGACCAACTGCGGCATAATGTACTTAAACGGCAAGGGCACCGAAAAGAACGCCGAAAAGGCACTCTATTGGTTTGAAAAGGCGGGGGAGCAGGGCGATGCCAAGGCTCTTTATTCCTGCGGTTCAATGTATTACACGGGCAACGGTGTGGAAAAGAACATCGAAAAGGCTTTCTATTGGTATGAAAAGGCGGCGGAGCAGGGCGATGTCAGTTCACAATACAACTGCGCCACAATGTACAAAAACGGTAACGGCGTAAGGAGAAATGATGAAAAGGCTCTCTATTGGTTTGAAAAGGCAGCGGAGCAGGGTCACGCCGTTGCCCAATACAACGCGGGCGTAATGTATTCAAAGGGCATAGGCACGTTTGAAAACTGGGAAAAGGCACTCTACTGGTTTGAAAAGGCGGGGGAGCAGGGCGATGTTGACGCTCAGCTCAGGTGCGGCCGCATGTACGAAAATGCGCTGTACGATTCGCTGATTGACAGCAGTATCGACCCCGATAAGAGCAGAGCTAAGGCTCTCTATTGGTATGAAAAGGCCGCAGAGCAGGGCAATACGGAGGCTCAGGCAGGCTGCGGCATGATGTATTTTAAGAGCTCCCCAACCCGTGAAAACAAAGAAAAGTCCCTCTACTGGCTTGAAAAGGCCGCGTCACAGGGCGGAGCGAATGAACTGTACAAATACGGCATAATACTTTCCAACTACCGTGAACCGAGACAGGCCTATCAGGTTTTGAAAAAGGCGGCGGCACAGGGTCACGCAAAGGCAAAGGAAAAATGTGAAGAGCTTATTAAAAAGGCGGAAAAGAAGGGTGAACACCTCTAAGGCTGTCCCCGCGCATTTACTCGGACGGCCTTTTTATAAGCCTTCGGTTATTTATAGATATTTTCTTACCAAAGACCGTTTAGAGCGGCGTTTTTCCGTTTGACGCGGCATTGAATACGCGCTAACATATCCCTTCGGAAAATACTCCTTTGAAAGAGGAAAAACGGTATGGACACTCAACTTTTGGCGGACCTTACGGTACAAATAGGCTACGAGCTTGCATTAAGCGGAGCGGAAACATTCCGCATTGAGGAGACAATGCAGCGCATAGCGACCGCATACGGCGTGGAATGCCAATCATATGCGGTGCCGAACAACGTTATGCTCAGCCTTAACACGCAGGACGGCAACCCCATAATGCTCATGCGGCGCGTGGGCTTTCACGGCAACGACCTTGAATCGCTTGAAAAGCTGAATGCACTTTCCCGCCGTATATGTGCCGAAACTCCGAACCCGGCCGTTGCGGTTCAATGGCTGAAAGATACGCTCAGGGAGCGCCGCAGATACCCAAAATGGCTTGTACTTATCGGTCATTTTATCGTTGCGGCGGGCTTTTGCCCCGCGTTTGGCGGCTCGCTTACGGACATTTTCTGGGCGGGTACAATGGGGCTTATTATCGGCCTTGTCAAGCGAATAATGGATAAGTTTGAGGTGAACCCGTTTTTCAGCACCATAATGTCATCCTTTGTAATGGCAATACCCGCGTATATACTTGCGGGGTTTGGGCTGATAAAGTGCGTTGACTCGGTAATAATCAGCACGTTGATGCTGCTTGTGCCGGGGCTTTTAATAACCAACTCCATGCGAGACATTATCTATGGCGATACCAATTCGGGTATAATACGCATAGTGCAGGTTTTGTTGAGCGCACTTGCCATTGCGCTCGGCACGGCGGCCGCGTGGCGCGTAACCGCATCCGTATACGGCATAACGGCGCAAAGCAGCACCGTAACGTATTCCGCATGGGTACAGGCGATAATGATGGGCATTGCAGGCGGCGGATTTGCGGTGATATGCAACGAGCACGGCAAAGGGTGCCTGCTCAGCATGTTCGGCGGGGTGATAACATGGCTGAGCTATCTTCTTTTTCAGCGAATGGGCCTTGACGCATACGAAACCAATCTTGCCGCGGCCGTAATTGCATCAGTATACGCGGAATGCATCGCCCGAATAAGAAAATATCCCGCAATATCCTATCTTATAATATCAATATTGCCGCTGCTGCCGGGCGCGGGCATATACTACACGATGAGCATCGGCCTTGAGGGCGATTTGCAGCGCGCCATGTCAAAGGGGCTTGAAACGGCCGGCATAGCGGGCTGCCTTGCGATAGCCATACTGCTCGTATCCTCCGTATTTCGCCTTATTTCAACCTACAAGGCACGAAAAAGAAGCGCATAATTCAGGAATCGGGCACGAACCAAACAACAGTCAAAGCATAATTCAGGCCGTGTGCAACAAGAAAGCGCACGGTCTTTTTTGTGGGGGGAGGGGGAATAATATCACGCCCTCTCCGTCAGCTACGCTGACACCTCTCCCATAGGGAGAGGCAAGCAAAGTTTGCACCACGTCCACTCAGTCTGCCTCCCACCAACCCCCCTGCGGCGGAGCCGCTGTGCAAGCGGTAGAAGTTATGCCCTACAGCAAGAACAAACCACTGCACAAACTCAACTTAGCTGTCCCTGCCTTGTGTCGTTTTGCCCCGCGCATAGCGGGATAAGGAGGGGATGTGGGTGAGTTCGGAGCCGAACGCCTGCAGTGCAGGATGAAGTGAGGCGGAGAACACGCAGGAACAGGGAGAATTGCGAATGGCAATGAGCAAGGCGACCATGTTCCAAGCGGAAAGGGAGGGAAACTTCCCTCCCTTCAGCCCGCCCTGCAAAAAGAACAAAAGAAACTCGTTTTGCTTAAACTCATGCGCCACAAGGCGCAGGCAGAGAAGATGGGTTTGCACTAAACGGAAAATGCTATAAGCTTGTATTGTGCAACGGCTAACGCCGCCTGAACGTTAGTGCAAAGAGCTAATGTTGCTAAACTTTGCAGGGCGGGTCGGGGGGGATTTCGATTTCCCCCCTTCAGACCCCCC
>CAZTFU010000042.1:0-10683 GCA_964612925.1 uncultured Clostridium sp.
CTTACTTTCGCATGGTTCCTTAGAATATCCTGTATGCGCAGTAGAAGTATCGGCGAAAACAGTCGCGTCACGGCGTGACAAAACCCCGCGACTCCGTTTGGAACCGCGGGGTTATTCTGTGCCTTAGCTAAACGTATTTCATCAATATGCCGGTATGGCTACGGAACAGGATGAGGAGGCGCTTGAGCCTTTTTCGGTGCCGTTATAGTTTGCTTGGAAGTAGTAAATACTCACGGTAACCGATGTGGCATCAGTGGAAGAAAGCGGCACGGTCAAAACGGTTGACCCGCTTTCAGACCTTGCGCTTGAGGATTTGGAGCTCCACGTTCCGTATGAAGCAACCTGTACGTTCCCCGACGATGCCGAGTCCGCCGACGCCCTAAACCACTGGCTGTAGCTATTATATGCGCCGGTGCCCGTCAGCGTTGCCGTAAGCGTTATGCTTATCTGGGCACTTGTTGATGTGCGGCTTATACATTCTACAGTGGCGGTATATGACAATTTGGAGCCGCTTTCACTGTACACATTGCTGCCGGTTGAGGATGAGCCCACGGCTGTCGGCGTATACGTAAACGTAATGGTCTTTGCGTTTGCGGAATCCCACTTAACGGTCTGGGACGAGGGTGTTGAATATCCCGAGAACGATTTGGGTGTAATGGTATTTGTCGTGCCGTAATTGTACGTTGCGCTTGACGAGCCCAAGGATGTGCCGTTGCTTGATACATACTTGATATTGTATGTATAGCTGTCCGCCTTGACCGATGCATATATCGTAGAGGATGTTACATCAGCACTGACGGTAACGGACTGCGCACCTATTGAGGTAAGGGTATATCCCGCATTGGCGGAATATGAAATGCTTAGCGTGTCACCGTAGTAGACTCTATCGCCGTTGCTTATCGAACCCGCGGAAGCCCCCGCATAGGGAGACGAGGTTCGCTTGACCGTGACAGTGTAGCCGCTGTTTGTGTTCCAGCTTACGCTGAATTCCTTTACGGAGGCCTTGGCATATATGTCACCCGAGCCGACGTTGCCGCTGACGGTGAGCGAGCTTGCACCTGTAGAGGTAAGGGTATACCCTGTTTCCGCAGCATAAGAAATGCTGAGCGAATCGCCGTAATATACCGTTCCACCGTTGCTTATGGTGCCCGCGGAAGCCCCTGCATAGGGCGAGGCGGTTCGCTTGACGGTGATGCCGTATCCCGTGCCCGTGTTCCAGCTTATGCTGAATTGCTTTGCCGAAATCTTGGCCCAAATATCGCTTGATGTAACGTTACCGGTTACGGTTATCGAATCGCTGCCCGTTGAGGCGATGGTAAGGCCGCTGTCGGCGGTATATGTAACCTTTAGCGTGTCACCGTAGTAGACTGTATCGCCGTTGCTTATCGAGCCTGTGGAAGCCCCCGCATAGGGTGAGGAGGTTCTCCTGACCGCGACACTGTAGCCGTTGCCCGTGTTCCAACTTATGCTGAATTGCTTTGCAGAAACCTTAGCCCAGATATCGCTTGACGTAACGTTGCCGCTTACGGTTATGGAATCACTGCCCGTTGAGGTAATGGAGAATCCGTTGTTCGCGGCATAGGTGACCTTCAGCGTGTCACCGTAGTAGACCGTTCCTCCGTTGCTTATTGAACCTGTGGAAGCCCCGGCGTAGGGCGATGACGTCCTCCTGACCGTAATACTGCAACCGTTGTCCGTGTTCCAGCTTGCGCTGAATTGCTTTGCAGAAACCTTGGCCCAAATATCGCTTGACGTAACGTTACCGCTTACTGTTATCGAATCTGCTCCCGTTGAGGCGATGGTGAGTCCGCTGTCGGCGGTATATGTAATCTTCAGCGTATCACCGTAGTAGACGGTAGAACCGCTGCTTATCGAGCCCGTGCGCGCTCCTCCGTACGGTGAAGAGGTTCTTGAAACGGATACGGAATAACCGCTACCGCCGCTCCATTGTGCCGAATACTGCTGCAATTCCCACCGCGCAAACAGCGTATGCGAGGCCGCAGTGCTTACGGTCGTGGATTCGGAGACCCTTGATCCTCCGCTTGAAGAGGTATACCATCCCGCGAAGCTGAAGCCTGCCCTTGTTGGGGTGGGAAGCATACCGTATGAATCTGACTGATAAACGGTTTTGCTTGAGTAATCCACCTCGCCGCCGCAGGTATCAAATGATACCGTAATGGGTTGCTTACCCTTGCTGACGTAAATAACAATGGTACTGCCGGGCAGCTGTGCGGAGAGCGCATCGGGCGACTGATCTATTACGTAACCGCTTGCAACGGAATCATCGTAGTTTTCGAGTATCGTCACCTTAAAGCCCTGTCCCTTGAGCGTTTTTTCGGCTTCTTCACTTGTCTTGCCGATAACGTTTGCGACATCAACGGTCTGGCGGCCGCCCGAAACGACTATTGAAATAACGTCACCGCGCTTGACATCGGTTCCTTTGGCAATGCTTTGACTTACCACATTGCCCTCGGGCACCGTGTCGGTTTTGACGTATTCAACGGTTACGGTCAAGCCCTTGCCGCCAAGAATTTCTTCAGCTTCCTCACGACTCATGCCTTCAACGTTCGGCATTTCAAATGCCGCGGGACCAAGGGAAACGGTAAGAGTGATCTTTGTACCTTCCGCAACGGTCTGCCCTGCCTCTATGCTTTGCGCTATAACGGCACCGTAGGCCACGCTGTTGTCGTAGGTTTCAACTATTTCGGGCTGTGCAAGGCCGGCTGTAAGCAGCTTTTCTATGGCCGCATCCTTCTCGTCCCAAATGACATACGGCACCGTTGTAACGCCGTTTACGGGTGATTCAACGGCCTTACCGCTGCTTATCGTCAAATAAACCGTTCCGTTTTTCTCCAAGTATGTACCGCCGATGGGGGATTGCAAAACAATCTTGCCCGCGGGGATGTATTCCGACTCTATAGAACCTGCGGTAGAGGCCAAAAGCTTTCCGTCTTCTATTTCCCGTACCGCCTCATCCTTATAAAGCCCCTCGACATCGGGTGCGCTGACTATGTTTTCGGGTATAATGATATCCTCCGAGAAGTTGGAGAAGTGAATGACACCCGTCACTATCAGCAATATGAATGCGACTATTGCCGCAAGCAGGGTCGGTACAAACACCTTCAGCCACAACGGCCATGTGTATAAGTCTATCTTCTTGATTTTACCGTAAATCCGCTTGGCCGGGGGATCCGCGTTCAATTCACGCATAAAGGCCGCAATATCGGGAGTTCTGTCCTCAATGCGAACATTCATTGCATTAAGTATGGCTATCTCGCGATTGGCGGATATACTCTTTGCGTATTTGTGGGGCGGATCCAGTATATCCTTATTTTGACTTTCATATTTTGCGCGCCGTTCCATGGAATCGGGCGGCGTTTTGCCGGTTATCATCTTATACAGCGTTGATGCAAGTGCATATACGTCAGTATGCGGCCCCTGATCTCCTCGGCTTCGGTACTGCTCCTCGGGAGAGTAGCCGGGCTTGATTATAACGGTCAGGCTTCGACTGTGCGATGTGGTGGCATATCTTGATGCACCAAAGTCTATAAGTTTTACCTCTCCCGATTTTGTAAGGAAGATATTGTCGGGTGCGATATCCCTGTGCAGCAATCCCGCATCATGAACCGTTCTCAGCGATCCCATTACGGGCATAAGCATTTCTACCGCCTTGTCCTCGGGTATCGTCTTTTCGCGTTTGAGGTAGTCCGTAAGCGTTTCACCGTCAAGATATTCCATTACGATGTATGCGGTATCGTTATCCTCAAAACTGTCAAACACCTTCACTATACCGGGCTCGTTTTGGAATTTTGCTAAGTTTTTCGCTTCTTCTATAAACTTTTTCAACCCGTCGCGGAACTGCTCACTCTTATCCCCACCAAATACGCGCACGGCGGATTGTCCCGGCATCCTTGTGGAAAACTCTCCGGGCAAATACTCCTTTATGGCAACCTTTTGTTGCAGCTTTCCGTCCCACGCTATATACGTCACGCCAAAACCGCCGTAGCCTAACACCTTGCCGATGACATATCTGTCGTAAAGCAATGTGCCGGGTTCAATATGTATGGCCTCCTCAGCCGGGGTGCCGACAACGTATCCGCAATGAGGACACACCCGATACGCATCGTCAAACATCTCCATGCAGCCCAAGCATCGTCTGATCATTTTCAGTTCGCCTCCCGTTCAAAAACAAAATTCCGATAGGTATTCTTGATGGATGAGAGATATTTGGATTGAAGCTTTGTTTCGAATGAAATGGCATTTACAGGAATCTGTCCGTCATTACACTCACTTATCATCAGATAGTTCTGATAAACGTTTCCAAGCATCCAGCAAAGCAGTCTCTCCGCTGCTTCAAGCTCTGCTTCGTTCCCGCTGCCGATGCTCCACTCATAAGTAAAGCGGCAACGGACTTCATCCGCATTGCAGCACACGACGGCCTTTTCATAATTGGTAAGGGTCGTGCGCACCTCGTTCAATGCCATCGTTGACGATATCAACACCGCACTTGTGTTGGCCGTGTTGTTCAAAAACTCTTTTCTGTCGCACAAACCGTTCAAATCAAAATTGGCGGAAAGCAATTCCGTATAGCGTGTGTCACAGGCAATATTTGTCGTGTTAAAGTCGGCAAGAGTGTTAAAGTATTCGGAATCGTAGCTTACGCTCGTGGCGCCGCTTGTGATTATGTACGCGGTGGGCACCTCTATAGCGAGCGGAACCTGCTTGCGCGTATTGTAATACTTTGAATACTGATCCAAAAACAGTGCGTTTTTGAACTGATCCGAACGGATAACATCATCAAGATCGACAGCGCGTGAAAGTATATCCTCGGAAAGGCCCGTGCTTTCAAAAAGTGTGGGGAGGGTGTCTGTTACCGCCGCCTGAAGCAGACTATCGGCATATTCATCCTCGGGTATGGCGACCAATTCAACTGTTACACCTTCGAATTTTGCTTCAAAGTCTTGCTTTATTGCCTGCATGGCATCCGCTTCTACGGAGCCGTTTGCCACGCTGAACCACACCACTATGTCTGCGCTCTCAAGCTCCGCTTCCGCAACGCTGCCGTTGAAAAGATTGTACGCTATCAACCCGCCCGCAAGCAGTACGGCGCACGCGGCCGCAACGCCGCCAAACCGTCTCAGTTTTCTTTTGCGCCTTTCTTTTTCCAATGAGGTTATTTTCTTCTTGCCGTTTATCGCAAGCAGAAAATCCTGCACCGACTTAAAACGCATATGTTGTTCTATTGCCATCGCCTTCATTATCGCATTGCTGAGATTTTCGGGGATAGATGGGTCTATAACATGCGGTGCAATGACCTCATCCTTTATCATGCGGTTTGTCGATTCGCTCGGCTTAATGCCCGTAAGCATTACATACAGCGTTGCACCAAGGGCATAGATGTCCGTCCATGGGCCGATATTGCGGCTGTTATCATATTGCTCCGTGGGAGAGTATCCGGGTTTGAGAATAATGTCGATCACATCGTCGGAACTGTCCGCCAGCTTTGCCGCGCCAAGGTCCATCAGTTTTATCCTTATTTCCTTGCCGCTGCAAATGTAGATATTATCCGGCGCAACATCCCTGTGGATAATGTTCGCTTTGTGCATTGATTTAAGCGCATTACCGACTTCGTTTGCTATCATCATTGCAAACTCGGGAGCGATTTTGCCGCCGGAGCGGTTCAGATACTCGTTCAGCGGCATACCGCGCATAAGCTCCATTACGATATACGCCGTATTGTTTTCTTCAAAAAACTCAAATACGTTGGGAATGCTTCTGTGCGCACCGAACCGAGCCATGGTCCTCGCCTCGGCCAAAAAGCGTTCCTTTCGATATTCAAATTCCTGCCACGCCTTTTTGGATATTATAAGCTCCTTTACGCCCTCTGCGCGTGTTACAAGGTGGCTGACATAGAACTCCTTTATGGCAACTATCACGCTCAGCTTGCAGTCCCATGCACTGTAAACAATACCAAAGCCGCCTTGACCTATGGCCTGTCCGATAACATAACGGTTGGCTAAAATGGTGCCCGGCACAAGATGTATGGGCTCAAGCGGAGCCGCCATCTGCACTGCTCCGCAGTGCGGGCAAATGCCGTAGCCCTCGTCATATTCCTTCAAGCAGGAAAAGCACTGTCTCATTTTCGGTTTATTCTCCCTTCAGTATGTAATCTTCCCATGAAAAGCTTTCCGAACACAGCGGCATAAACAGCAATCGGCTGCCGCCAAGCTCAATTATGTCATGCGGCTTAAGCTTTTTGGATTCCGTAATGTACTCTCCGTTCAGATAGGTAAGTCCGTTTCCTTCCCCCGGCTGAAGATAGAAATTTCGCTTTTTGGGCTCGTATATGATAAATGCGTGCTTGATGCGGGAAATACTCTCATCATCGCTTATCACAATGCGGTTTTCCTCGCTTCTGCCTATGGAATTCTTCTCGGCATATATCTCAAAGCACCTGCCAAAGGAGCCGCCTCCCACGCATACCAACCAACCGACCGCGGGCTCAAAGGACGGTGCAGCATGTACTCCTGTCGAGCCGTTATCGGCTTTACCCGATGCCACCGCGTTGAAATAGCCCATGGTTTTTCCCTCACTGCTTGCCGTGGCCTTGCGAACAACGTCCCGCAAGGAGCCGCTTTCCTCCTGCGGCTTGGGTGCTTGTCGACCAACCGATTCGCCCGAGTTGATACCCTGTTGTTGAGCCCATTCTTCTAAAGGATTCATCTCCGATTGTTCACCTTCGGAGCCGCTTCCGCCTTGCCAGAAATCCAGCGTTGGATTTACGCCTTTGTTTTTCGCCTCCGCAGCGGGTGCGACCTTGGCCCATTTTGCCTCCGTCACACCGCTTTCGCGGCTTTCATTGCCGACATTACGCTTTGATTCGAGCGAGCTCGTGCCCTTTTGCTCCGCAGATGAGCTTCTGTCGGAGGTCTTTCCGAAAAGACCTCCAAAGCTTCTCCCCTTTTTCCTTTTCCCGCCCGAGGTTTTGCTCTCATCGTCAATGGGGCTTGCTCCACAGTGCGGGCAAGCATCGAATTCGTCGGCATCATACCAATCACCGTTTTTGCATCTGACTATCTTCATGCCTATCTCCCTTTATTTTATTTCAAGTATTGCAACCGTTGCGTTATCCCTTAGTGATTTGTTCTTCTTGGCATTATTTTTTGCCTTTGCGTCAAGTGCCTGCACCGCTTCCGTGATGTTAGCGAAATTGTCGGTTATACGCGCCGTCTCCTCATCGGTTAAAAGCTTGTACAGCCCGTCGGACATGGCTATTATTCTGTCTCCCGACTCAAGCTTTATCGGGCTTTCGGAATAATCAATAAGCGAAAGATTGCCTATGCCCAAATAGCTTATCAGCAAGTCACCGCGCACGCTTTCCGCTTGAAACGTTGCATTGTCTATAAGTCCCGCATTCCTTTTTTCCATAAGCACCGTGCGGTAGGTGTGATCCTGTGTAAGCTGCACAATTTCGCCGCCGCGCATCAAATAGGCGCGGCTGTCACCGACGGAGCACCAAAACAGCTCCCTCTGCCGAACGTAAACTGCCACAAGCGTGCATCCCGCCGTGATCGGCCGTCCCTTTTCGTTCTTCAGCCGTGTTATTTCCGTATCCGCTGTTTTTGCGGCCTCAAGTAGCGTAATCATGCCGTTGTGTTGATTCTCGTTTTGTGCGTACTCTTTCAGCAATACTTCCGTTGCCAACTCGCTTGCGCGCTTGCCCCCGTCAAGGCCGCCCATGCCGTCGCACACCACAACCAAGCCCTCGTCATGCTTTAACGAGTAGCCGAATGTATCCTGCTGCTGCTCGCGGTCTCCTATCACGGATAATGCCGCCATGTCAAATGCGGCGTTGTTGTCGCTTATCGACTGTTGATTGCCATGAAGTATCATCCGCTTGCCTCATCCCTTCCATATTGCGATTGCGGAGTAGTTGTCCATATCGCGACCCTCTCCGTTTTTCTGCACCGTCTCCACCATGCCGCTAAGCCATTGCTCCGCAGAGCTTGCCCGCTTTAACTGTGCACACATTTCGTTTTCGTCTATCAGCTCCCAGAATCCATCCGAGCAGAGCAAAAAGGCTTGGCACTTTTTCAGCGGTATGGGGTCCGCAAGCTCATACATCGCTTCATCCCATTCAATGCCCATAACGCGCAGGAGCGTATTGCGGTCGGGGTGATTGCGTATGTCACATTCTTTTATTTCATGCGACAGTACAAGCATTTGCGGTATGCTGTGGTCAAGCGTGCGCATTTTCACCCTGTTCCTGCCGAACACATATCCGCGGGAATCCCCTATGTGGCCTATATAGGCGTTGCGTTCATCCATCACTATGGCAACGGCGGTCGTTTTCATCTTCCGCTTTGCATTGCGCGCGGCCTGCTCACAAAGCAGCCTTTCCTGCGCCGCCGTAAGCGTTTGCCCTATAAAGTCGGTCACATCCTGTGCCGCGGCAAACCTTTCCTCAAACACGGAAACCACAAGTGAGGACGCCACATCCCCCATCCCGTGGCCGCCAAGCCCGTCGCAAAGGACATAGCAACGCCTTTCTCCATTCGAAAAGACGCCTACGGAATCCTCGTTGACCCGCCTGCCGCCTACATTTGAGAAAACCGCATATTGAAAACCTTTTTGCATGATCACGCTCCTGATGGTTTTTGTTTTTGCCCGCGCAGGGCAGGGTTACTTTGAGTTGCAGTTGATGGTGAAGTTGGGTGTACCACTATTCCAACTATATGGTTTGGTTATCGAATACCATTCTTGCTTTGTACCACCATAGTTAATTTTGGTAAGATTACTACAGTTATAAAATGCACGCGAGCCGATTTTCGTTACGCTATCAGGAATCAATACGGTCTTAAGATTGGTGCAGTTTTCGAATGCAGACTGGTCGATTTCGGTTACGCCATCAGGAATTTTGATGTCCTTAAGTTTGGTACAGCCGAGAAATGCATTTACACCGATTTTCGTTACGCTGTCAGGAATCACTATAGTTTCAAGATTGGTTAAACCCGACAGTGCACCATAGGTAATGCTTGTTACACCATATTTGATTATAACCTTCGTAATCCCCGTCTTGTATTGGGTAAGTGATTTATCCCTTTGAAAAACACCCTTTCCCGAAACCGTCAGCACACCGTCCTCCAACGTCCATTTCACGTTTCCATTACCGCCTGTAATAACAGAGGAGTTGGCGGTAGCTGTCGGCTTGGCTGTAGCCGTAGGCTTATCAGTTGCGGCGGGCTTTTTGTTAAAAGTGGTAAGGCTCATAATGATAATGACAATGCACCCCACCGCGGCTATACCGACCAAAAACTTCTTCAACGGCGATTTCTGCGCCTTTGCCGCAGGCGCGGTTGCACTTTGCGGCTTTTCGGTTGCTTCATTCGCCGCCTTTGTTTCATTGATGTCGTTTGCCGTCCACACGGGGCCGATGGTAGCGTCATATTCGGGCTCGTTTGTGCTTTCCTGCGTATTGAGCCTTATGCCCTGTGCGCCGTAGTTGACGTGCACGGTCGCATCTTCGTCACTCGCTTCCGCCATGGGCTCGGGCTTGTGAGTTATGAACAGCGGGCCAACGGTGGGATCATCATCGGTCACACCTGCTTCCTCCTGCGCTGTGGGCTGTGCATTGGGAGTTACGAATACGGGTCCCATTGTTGCGTCCTCGTCGGGTTCGGGCTCGGCGTGTACTTCGTTGACGACGGGATTGGGTTTGACATCGGCAACGGGCTCTATATTGACAGCCGTTTGGGTGCCATCTATTGTATTAAGCTCACTAAGCATTTCCGCCGCGGATTGATAGCGCTGCTTGGGGTCGTATGCGCATGCCTTCAGCACTATGGCCTTCAGCGCGGCACTGCCGTTCTTGGGGGCGGGCAGAGGCTTTCCGCTAAAGCGGCGTATGCGAGCCATTTCAATTTCTTCCCTCTTCGGCGTTTTGGGCGGCAGCGGTAAAAACGGCAGACGGCGCTCATTCAGCAGCCAGTACATAACCAAGCCAAGCGAATAGATGTCCACCGTTCTGTCATAGGGCTGATTGTTGTATACCTCGGGTGCCATATATCCGTATGTTCCAACGCCCACCGTGGCCTGCGTTGCATGCTCCATTGTTCGCGCTATTCCAAAATCACCCAGCTTATAATCGCCGCTGTCGGAAACGAATATGTTCTGCGGTTTAATGTCACGATGCACGATGTCCTTCCCCTCGCACAGCACCAGTGCGCGGCAAATGTCTTTGCCAAGCCGCAATGCCGCATCCGCACTTGCCGCGTCTTGGGGTAGCTTCATCATGGGCGTAAGTAGCTCCATCTTTATATATATGTCCCAGCCGAAGCCGTCATCATGCTGAATGTAGCGTATATCATCGCAGTAGACTATGTTCGTGTGCCCCTTTATTTCGGCCATAAGGGAATATTCCCGCACGATATCCGCCAAGAATCCCCTAAAATGCTCGGTAATGCTGACATTGTCATAGCCGTTGCCGTAAAGTTCGTCAATATCACTGTCGTTTTGCGGTATGGAGATATATTTTAATGCCGCTCTTTCATTTCTGCCAAACAGATTTCTTTCAATCTCATACACCGCGCCAAAGCTACCCTGCCCGATCTTCCTAACTATTCTCCAATCGGAGTATACCTGCGGCAATTTTGTCATTTCCATTTAATGCGCCTCCGTGATTAT
>CAZTFU010000043.1:0-9449 GCA_964612925.1 uncultured Clostridium sp.
AATTTTTAATGCCCTAATTTGTAAAAGTACACCTTTACAAATTTAGGGCATGATTTGTTTAAGCCACATTTTCAAACTTTCTTGCCTTTCCGTAGAATGTGCCAACGGGCATATTGCAGGCTTCCGCCGCCTGTTTCAAGGTCATTTTCTTGCTACGCCATGCCTTGTGAACCTCATAGAAATTCTCCGGCAAGGGCATAGGCGGCCTGCCAAACTTCACACCTTTTGCCTTTGCTGCTGCGATCCCCTCGGCCTGCCGCTGACGGATGTTGGTTCGTTCGTTCTCTGCCACGAATGACAGCACTTGTAGCACAATATCGGATAAAAAAGTTCCCATTAGGTCTTTTCCTCGCCGTGTGTCCAGCAGGGGCATATCCAAAACCACGATGTCTATGCCTTTTTCCTTAGTCAGTAGCCGCCATTGCTGCTGGATTTCCTCATAATTTCGCCCCAGACGGTCGATGCTCTTGATATAGAGTAGATCGTCTTTTTTCATTTTTCGCAGTAATTTCTTGTACTGTGGTCGGTTAAAATCCTTGCCGGATTGCTTGTCCAGATAAATATTCCGCTCTGGCACACCAACTTCCTTTAAGGCAATCAACTGCCGATCCTCGTTCTGATCCCGACTGCTGACACGGATGTATCCATATACGCTCAAATAAAATCCTCCTGTTCGTCATTTTTTCATAGGCGTTCACTCCTTCGATGTCTTGTATTTTACAATGTGGCAATAAGGCCCTCGGAGATAAGAAAAATACTCGAAGATGCCCATTGTGTATCTTCGAGTATTTTTCTAAAGTCGGGATGCATAACAGCACCGCAAACCAAAATGTTTCTTATTCCAAGCACCCCCAACGCTGTGGGTGCCTGCTTCTTTTATTATACAAGGAAATATTTCGTTTCGCTTGCGGCTTATTTGCGGCGCTTGTCACCGCCGCCAAAGCCCATATTGCCGCCGCCCATGTCCATGCCGCCCATGTCGGATATGTTGAGTGCGGAACCGTCTATGAGTGCGGAGGAATCCGCATTCTGTGCGGCACTTGTTGAGGGTATGCTGCCGTCAAGCTGACCCGATATGCTCTCGGCACGGAGCAGGCAAAACTGCTTCAGCGTGCTTACGCCCTGCACAAATTCATCATATGTGCAAAAACCGTTTGTGTCCCGCTCGGCATAGGGCGCGATAAGCACGTAGGTTTCGTCTATAAGCGTTTCAAATTCGCCTGAGGTGAAAAAGCCTTTTATAAGCTCCTCGAGTGCATCGTGGTAGAGTGCCGTGTATTCCTCGCTTTCGAATATCCAGCTCAGCATGGGGCGATTCTCTACGCTTCCGCCCGAAACGGGGGTGTCGATAGGGTAGTTTATAAGGCTTGTGGCATCACTGCCGCCCATAAAGCCGCCGAATGCAAGGTTGTAGTCCCACGGTATCATGCTAAGCACGCCGTCCTGCTCATACAGATAATAGTTGTGTATCATGGAACCCGTATAGCTGTCGAAATTATCGACAAAGTTGTGTACGGCAAAGTAGCGTATCACCTGCTCGATATCAACAACGCTTTCTATATCCTCATTTTCGTTCAGCTTTTTAAGCGATGCTATAAGCCGCCGCTTATCTGCCGAGGTGATGTCGGTCTTTGCATTGTCGAATATGTTCGAATAGCTGTCGAAATCATCATCCGAATAGATAAGGGAAACATCGCTTGAACCGTTCATGCCGCCACCTATGTTGCCGCCGAACATGTCACCTATCTTATCCGCAATATCTCCCATATTCCCAATATCGGGCAGGTTGCCAATGTCAAAACCGCCCTCGGGAGCGTTACTGTTGCCGTTGGGCATTGTAGGCATGGAGTTCGGGTCAAAGCCACCCTGCTGTGTTTCCCCATTGCCGTTGGGCATAGTGGGAGCGGAGTTCGGGTCAAAACCATCCTGCTGTGTTTCCCCATTGCCGTTGGGCATAGTGGGCATGGAGTTCGGGTCAAAACCACCCCGATTGGTCATGTCGGGCATTTGCGGCATGGTACCCGTGCCCGCATTGCCTGAATCATCGTCTGACGGAATGCCGCCAAAATCGAAATCGAAGCCACCGTTATCGGCAAAATCCTGCA
The DNA here is from genome assembly GCA_964612925.1 of uncultured Clostridium sp. GTDB lineage: Bacteria > Bacillota > Clostridia > Christensenellales > CAG-138 > Phil1. Next base: position 2,106 of record CAZTFU010000043.1, read on the forward strand.
TGTCAAAATCGCGTCCGTTGCCGCGGCCGCCGCCCATTGACATGCTGTCGGGCTTATAAAGCTCGCCGTATTGTGCGCCGTAATTGCGCTGTAAAAAGCTTTCCTCAACAGCCTCAAGCGCAAGGTACAGCCCGAAATCCTCACCGTTTACGGTAACAAAGGCATAGCTTACAAGCGGTGCGGCCACATCCATATATGCCATCATACGGTATGTGAGGTAGTCCTTCATAAGCGTGTTGTCCTGAATATTGTTATTCAAAACAAGCTTATCAAGCCCATGATAGGTCAGCGTATCATCATAATGGTCAAATTCTATTTTGAAGCTGTAACGGGAGTTACCGTATTGTCTTACGCTTGAAAGGGACGTGTTGCCCTTGGCGCGTATTGCGCAGTTTGATACGGTTTCACCATCTATATTAACGCTGCATATTACATATTCTTCGTCTTCCGCAGTTTCAAGAAAGTTTTCCCATTCGCCCTCATCCATTATTATGTTTATGCTGTGAACGTATGAGGTGTCAAACAGCCTTTCTTCATAGCCTAACGTGCGCGTAAGCGAACCTATTGCCCCTGCGGAGGCAGCCATGCAAAGAAGAATAGTGGCTATCAGCGTCAACGCGGCAATAATGCCGCATATAAGCGTTGTATGCTTTGACTTTGACATGGCCGTTTAGCCCATGTAATCGCCGTTATAGCTTACAAGCACCGCACTGCCCACGCCATTGAGTGCGCCAAGCTCGTTTACAAAGCCCGTATTGCCGCTCTTTAGCCTTATTTCAAGGTTCAGCTCAACGCGGCCGTCCTTAACGCTTTTGCTCTTTACCACGCATTTTTCAACGTGGGCGGCAAGGTATTTCATTGCACGCTGCTCGCTTTGGGCATTTTCACAGCTTATAACAACTATATACGGGTCGGTATGCGCCTTTTTGTTTACGAACACAACAAGCATAAGCCCTATAACGCCGCTGCCTATCACCGCAAGCGGTATCATGCCCGCCGCAAGCACTATGCCCGCCGCAATGCTCCAGAAAAGGAAGGCTATGTCAAGCGGCTCCTTTATGGCCGTGCGGAAGCGCACTATGCTGAGCGCACCCACCATGCCAAGGCTCAATACAACGTTGCTTGTAACGGCAAGTATAACGAATGTTGATATCATCGTAAGCGCAATAAGCGTTACGCCGAATGTGGATGAATACATAACGCCCTTGAACGTCTTTTTGTATATCATAAAGATGAATACACCCACGCCGAAGCTGAGCAGCAGCGCAACTGCCATGTCAAAATAGGATACGCTGTTGAAATTCTCAAGAAAGCTTGATTTGAATATGTCGCTAAAGCTTATAGCGGCCAAAATGTCTGTTGTTTTCATAAAAAACTCCTTAATGCTTATTTAACCGTATACCCTGCACTGAGCATACTTTGAAAACGAGCCCGTGTGTCGGCCCGGAATGTAGATTAGGTTCGCTATAAAGTCGGGCAGGAATTCATCCCACTTGACCTCAAGCAGTGTGGTGTTGCCGCGTGCGGGTATAAGCGGCACGGCGATGTCAAAAAAGGCATTCGGGTTTGAGCTTGTGCGAAGGTCGTAATCAAGCGTTACCCTTACGTTGCCCGCAGGAAATGTGTATGCACGGCGGGTGTACGCAACTATTGTTTTGGGCGCATGTCCCGTGCGCATACGGCTGTAAAGCTCTTGATAAAGCATGGGTCCTTCAAGCAGAAAATCAATATCGCCGTTTATAATGCGCTCTACATCACTGCGCGATATGGGCTCCGAAGCCTTGAGACACAGCGAATTGCGTTTGCTTTTCTTTTCGAGTTTTATGTGTTCCAAGTCGCTTCCGTATCGGCGCAGGCGGAACTTATCCCTGTTGTCAACGCCGTTTATTTTGTCCATGAGTGCGCTGTCCCTTAAATCGTCAAAATAAAGGCTTGTGATGAGGTATGACCCATCCACTCCCGCGTGTTCATCTGCCTTTAATGCGGCATTGAACCTTGAGGTGAGCGTTACAAGGTCGCTCAGGCTTATTTCGTGCTTATATTCGTGTCTAAAGGTTGTCATGCAGTCTCCTTTAACCAAATATTTTTATCATGCACAAGTATAGCACCGCATTGTGGCAGCATTGGTCAATGCATATGTCAATTCGGGTACACATTTTGGATAAAAACCGATTTATGCTTATAAAATGTGATAATTGTATTGCGTTAGTAGCGAAATTTATGTATACTTGTATACAGGCGTGATGCATAACTTTTAGGGAGAATAAACAGGAGGGATTTACTATGCTTGAAAGAAAATATGCTTTACCCATACTCGTTTTGGCAATGGTATTGCTTGCATTTGCAATAACATATAATCACTATGATGCACCCGCGGCGTATGAGGAAGCATCTTCGGCAAACGAAACCGTGCTTCACATGAGCGATGCAATCACCATGAGCTTTGATTATCCCGTGGCTACGGATCTTAGGCAGATGGTAGAAGGATCTCAATACATAGTCGTCGGCGAGTATACAAAATTCGATTCCGGATGGAACATGGCAAGAAACCCAAGCGACATAACCAAGGAAGATCCCGATAATTATACCGAGGGTCTGCTTTATGATTTCCGTGTGGAAAAGGTTCTCAAGGGCAGCATGGACAGTGAATCCATACAGGTGAATCACAGGCACTGTGAGACGGTAAAGCTGACCGAATCCGATGCCGAGGTGAACAGCTTGGGCGTTATCGTTAAACAGGCAACCGTAACAAACGAGGTTGCCGTTGAGGTTGCCGACCCTACATTCATAGAACCCGAACTTAATTGTAAATACATCCTTTTCCTTTGCAGGGACAAGAATTTCGGCTATTATTATGCGGCAATAGAGCCGTTTTCAATAAAGCTTGTGGACGGAGTTGCCCAACTTCAATCAAATCTTACGGGCGATAATGACCCGTTCCGTCAGCGCATTACGGCAAGCAATTCAAAGCAGGTGGATGTAAGCTTTTTCGGTGCCGTTTCAATTACGGACAGAATAAGCGGAATGTCATATGATGAGCTTATCGGCAAAATAGCCGAATAAGGCAATACCGAACACGATCAATACCGTATAAAATATAAACGGCAGTCGCCCCACACGGGAACGGCTGCCTTTTACATTGAGTTCGGTATGCGATTTTACTTAGTTTGCGGCTTGAGCAACGGTGTCCGTAACCGCTTCGCCGCTTGCTTCGGCGGCGGGTGTTTCCTTTGCATCCTGAGCCGCACTTATCTTACCAAGTTCCTCCTGCTCAAGCACACGGTAGGCTACCTTGCCGACAAGAGTCTTGGGCAGATCATCACGGAATTCTATGTCATAGGGCATTGCGTATTTTGCAACGTGCTTGGAGCAGTATTCAAGCAACTGCTTTTTCATGTCCTCTCCCGCGGCAAAGCCCGACTTGAGCACCACAAATGCCTTTATCTTCTGCATTTTGTACGGGTCGGGCACGCCTATAACACAACTCATGTGCACGGCCTCGTGCGCATCGAATATGTTTTCCATCTGGGATGGATATACGTTGTAGCCGCTTGTGACTATCATGCGTTTTATCCTCTGGCGGAAGTAGATGAAGCCATCCTCATCCATAACGCCAAGATCGCCCGTGTGAACGTATGTGCGCCCATCCTCATGCACTCGCATGGTGTCTGCCGTTTCCTGCGGATGGTTGCAATATTCGAGCATCACCGTGGGACCCGCCAAGCATATTTCGCCCTCTTCACCGTAGGGAACCTCCTCAGTGGTGCCAACCTTTACTATTTTATAATATGTGTCGGGGAATGGTATGCCTATGCTGCCCTCTCGGCTCATGTTATACGGGGTAAGGCAGCTTGCCGTAACGCATTCGGTCGTGCCGTAACCCTCACGCACCTCTATAGTGGCCTTATGTTCCTTTAAGAATTTGTCTATGCGCTTTTTAAGCTCAACGCTCAGACTGTCACCGCCCGAGAACATTCCTTTCAGGCAGGAAAGGTCAAGATCCTCAAGTCCTTCAAGTCTTAACAGAGCCTCATAAAGCGTGGGTACGCCCGCTATAAAGTTCGGCTTGTGCTTTCTGAGAAGCTCCGCATATGTTTTTGGCGTAAAGCGCGGCACAAGCACGCACCTGCCGCCGTTCACAAGCATGGAATGTATGCTCACCCCAAGGCCGAAGCCATGGAACATGGGCATTATCGCAAGCATCTTGTCGCCCGGGGCAAACATTGGGTTTGTGGCTATTATCTGCGTGCCGAGTGCATTAAAGTTAAGGTTTGAAAGGAGTATGCCCTTTGTGGTGCCGGTTGTGCCGCCGCTGTAAAGTATGGCCGCACCCTGAGCGGCTTCCCTATGTACGCGGTAATCCTTTATGCTTTCGCCGTTCCTTAAAAAGTCCTTCCACATAACTACCCAGTTTACTTCGGGAACCTTGGCAATCTTCTTGCCCTCGGTAAGCTTATAGCCGACCTTCATTATGGGGCTGAGTGCATCCGCAACGGACGTGATTATAAGCTTTTCAAGCCCCGTTTTTTCCTTTATCGCGGCAAATTTCGGGTAGAACTGATCAAGCGTTATCGCCACCTTTGACCTTGAATCGTTAAGGTAAAAGGCAATTTCGTTTTCGCTTGAAAGCGGGTGTATCATGTTGGCAATCGCGCCCACCATATTGGCCGCATAGAACATGGATACGGTTTGCGGAGTGTTGGGCATACAGATGGTAACCCTGTCCTCTTCCTTAACACCCATGGCCTTCAGTGCCTTTGCCGCCTTGATTATATCCTCCGTAGCGGCGGCATAGCTTGTCTTTTTGCCCATGAAATCATAGGCGATATAGTTCGGATACTTTTCGGCTATCCGTTCCACGGCCTCCGCCATGGTGCAATCGGGATAGTCAAGCGTTTCCGGTACGCAGCCATAGAATTTGAACCATGGCTTTTTTACTGTTTCCATTTTTGTCCTCCGTATAAGTACAAATAAATTAAAATAATATATAGCATCGGCAATATGCCGTTATGCTTGTGCTTTTGGTGCGGCTATTTGATATACATCTTGCCCACGATAAAGTTCTGCACCCTTATGGGCAATATCTTCCCAAGCAGGCAGAAGAATTTATACTGAAGCCCCACCGTACTGAGCACCTTTGGGTGCTTTTTGAGCGATAGTGCAACAAACCGCCGTGCAATGACCTCGGGTCCCATGCCGTTTTGCTCGTCACGCTCCATAACGGCCACGCTTCGTTCAACGCTTTGGCCGTATGCGACTGAGCTTTCCGCCTTTACCCTTGCACCCGTAAAGCCCGTTTTCACGTCACCCGGCATTATTGCCGCAACGCGGATGTTGAACGGTTTAAGTTCGTTGGCAAGTGCCAATATAAGCGCGTTGACCGCAAACTTGCTTGCCGAGTAGAACGATTGAAACGGTATTGCAAACACCGCCGCAACGGAGCTTGTCGCAAGTATTGTGCCGCCGTGTTCGCGCATGAGCGGTACCGCCGCACGCACGCATGCATGCAGACCGAAAAGGTTCACGTCAAGCTGATGCTTTGCTTCCTCTATGCTTGTACACTCCGCCGCGCCCGAAACGCCCATTCCCGCGTTGCTGAGTAGCACGTCAAGCCTGCCGTGCTCACGGTTTATTTGTTCAAATGCGCTTATAACGCTCGCCTCATCCGTAACATCGGTTTGGATAAAGGTTATATCATGCTCCTTCGGGTCGGTTCTGCTAAGGCAGTACACAATATCTCCGCGGTCGCGAAAAAGGCGGGCGGCGGCAAGCCCTATGCCGCTGCTGCCTCCCGTTACGGCAACTATTCTGCCCGTATCAGCCATTGAGTACCACCCTTGCTATAATGTCCATTGCCTCGTCAAGTATTTCCTTGGTGTGCGTTGCCATAAGGCTTGTGCGCAACAGGCATTCGCTCGGTGCAGTAGCGGGAGGCAGAACGGGGTTGACGTACACGCCCTCTTCAAACAGCTTTTTGCTTATTTCAAGCGTGCGTTCCGCATCATATGTATATATGGGTATTATGGGTATGCGCTTATTTTCGCACTTAACCGTGGGTACACCGCGTGCGGCAAGTCCATCGCGGTAGTATTCCGCCAAATCGCCAAGGCGGGTGACCGTTTCGGGGTGCTCCTTTATCTCCTTCAGCGCGGCGCGTGCCGTCTGGCAGCTTGCGGGTGTTATGGATGCGCTGAATATGAACGGGCGCGAATTGTGCCTGACATATTCGCACACCTTTGCATTGGCAACCATGTAGCCGCCTATGCTTGCAAGTGACTTTGAAAATGTGCCCATGGTTATGTCAACTTCCTTTTCAAGGCCGAAGTGGCTTGCCGTGCCGCGGCCGCCCTTGCCTATAACGCCGAGACCGTGGGCATCGTCCACCATAACGCGAGCCTTGTACTTGTGCGCAAGCTCCACTATTTCGGGCAGGCGGCAAATGTCACCGCTCATGCTGAATACGCCGTCCGTGATTATAAGCTTGCCCGCGTCAAGCGGAACCGCCGCAAGCTTTTTCTCAAGGTCGGCCATGTCGTTGTGGCGATAGCGCACTGTGTCTGCATAGCTTAATCTGCAACCGTCATAAATGCTGGCGTGGTTTTCACGATCATTAAATATGTAATCGTGCCTGCCGCATATGGCGCTTATTATACCGAGATTTGATTGAAACCCCGTTGAAAACGTCACACAGTCATCCGTGCCGAGAAAATCCGCAAGTTCGCGTTCAAGCTTGTTGTGCAAATCAAGCGTTCCGTTGAGAAAGCGGGAGCCCGAACAGCCCGTGCCGTACCGGTGCATGGCCTCAACCCCCGCCGAGATAACGTTCTCGTTCACGGTAAGGCCAAGATAGTTGTTGCTGCCAAGCATTATGCGCCGCTTGCCCTCCATCGTTACCTCTATGTCCTGACGGGATTCAAGCTCGTGAAAATAGGGGTAGATGCCCTTTTCCGTAAGCTCGCGTATGTAGACATAGTCTTCACACTTTTTGAATAATGGCATATAAATCCTCCGATAAAATGCGCCGCCGTGCCGTGATAAAAAATAGGCGCGGTCGGCAAATAAAAATATATGGTCAATTATCTCTTTTTCGCCCCAAATTGTCAAGCACGGTCGGAAGTTTTCAAGGCCTTGCCGCATTTGATACGGTCGTTTCGATAACGGGTGTTTGCGGTAAAATACGCGCATTGCATGGATGAAGCGTAAGTCACACGCCCTCTCAGTCGCCTTCGCTGACAGCTCTGCGCAAGGCATACCCTAAAGGGCATCCCAAAGGGAGAGCCAAGATGGAGGCTCGTTCGGTCAGTCTGCCTCCCTCCCAAAGCTCCTGCGGCGGAGCCGCTGTGC
>CAZTFU010000044.1:0-9247 GCA_964612925.1 uncultured Clostridium sp.
ATTGGACTGGCGCGGGTACTGCACTATCCTCCAAACAGGAAGCCGAAAAGCTTGGCGAGCACAAGAACAACTACGGCTATGACAGTGCTTATAATGATGTAGGCAGCGGTTCCTACAAAACATCCTCCACTCAGGGTGACAGCGCATCGTTTACCTTCACGGGCACGGGCTTCCAGCTGTATGCTAACAGCACAGCTAACAGCGGCTATGTGACCGTAAGCAATGAGAAGGATAACACTGTTGAGAAGATCTACCTGATCAACACCGTGCTGAGCGTGGGCACATCCGATGCTACAAAAAATCAGACAGGCAATACCTACTACAGCCTGCCTATAGTATCGGAAACGGATTTGGAGCATGGCACATACACCGTTAACGTGTACAATACCAAGGATAACACTATCATGATAGACGGTGTGCGCATACTTGGCACGATAAAGGACAGCAGCGTATTTGCGGCTGACCTTGAAGATAACCCGAACTTCTATGAACTGCGCGATTATGTACTGAAGGTCATCGGCGTGGATGATGTAACGGAGAGCACCTATGGCGAAGTACAACAAATGGCGGGTCAGGTCTATGATGCAATTAGCACTGCCGAAGATAGCACTGTTGCAGTTATTCTGAATACCGAGGATGCGACGACTGGGTCAACCTTTACCACCCAACAGGCACAGGATCTGCTTGACAACGGCCCCAAGAATGAGCTGTACCTCTACCCGGGTCAGACACTTGGGTTCAAGGTAAAGACCAAGCGCGTTATGCAACTTGGCCTGAAGGCACCCACGGGCAACGCAAGTTATTCCATCAAGGTGAACGATGGCGAAGCGACAACCAAAACGCTGAGCACCTGCGTGGATATGTTCTATAAGATAGCGGATAAAGCGACAAATGAGACGGAGTACACCGTTACCATAAGCGTTTCTGAAGGCGTGCTGTCCGTCACTCTGCTGAAAATCTGCGACGATCCCGATGCCGCATTTACCGCATTGACGCAGGAAGATATCGAGACTGCCTTGATGAACCTGTACGGCATCACCGAGGAAACTCCGACCGATCCTACCGATCCCACCGATCCCGAACCCGAGCCTGAGCCCGAACCCGAACCCGAGCCCGAACCCGAGCCCGAGCCCGAACCCGATCCCGAGCCCGAGCCCGAGCCCGAACCCGAACCCGAACCCGAGCCCGAACCCGAGCCCGAGCCCGAACCCGAGCCCGAACCCGAGCCCGAAGAGCCCAAGACCAAGACCACCACGCTGACGATTACATATGTCAATCTGTTTGGCAGGAAGGTCGGCTCCGAAACGATGACGTTCGAGGTTCCCGTCGGCGAGAGCGTTACCGTCAGCGCGGCCTCCATCCGCAGTGCGGCTCCCGACCGTCGCGTTGCGATATGGCTGTTCCCCGTGACCGTCAATGCAGGCACGGCCGAGACCATAATCGTTCCCGTGATTTGATTTTCAGCATAAACGGGAAAACTTGATAAACAAAATAACGGGTATTCGGTTAAAACCGAGTACCCGTTGCTTTTTTGTATTTATCCGCGCATTATGCCGCGCACAGCATCAGATAAAATGCACGTATTCTTCCGAGTATTGGTCACGCGGGGCGGGGGATTCCGCACCGTGGCCGATGAATATTATGTTCAGCGGTACTTCATTGTCGCTCAAATTGAGGGCGGTTCTTACCCTTTCTTCGATTTCCTTGTTGGGGTGAACGCCGCACCATACCGAGCCCAAGCCCATGTCAACGGCCGCAAGCAGTATGTTTTCAGTGGCCGCACTGCAATCCTGCACCCAAAATGCGGAGGGAATGCCCTTCATTGCGCGTGAAAGGTTGCCGCAAACGACTATCGCAAGCGGCGCATTCATGTTTGTGTAGGGCGTAACGTGCCTGAGCCGTTCAAGTGCGGCACCGTCCGTTACCGCATAGAATTCCCACGGCATACAGTTGCATGCGCTTGGGCCCGACATTGCCGCATGAAGCAGCTTGTCTATCATGTCGCGAGACACGGGCTCTTCAGTGTACCGTCTTACGCTTCTTCTTTTGAGTAACGCTTCCTGTAATTCCATAATATATCTCCTTTTTACAATAGTTTTATGCTTATTTCGCCCGTGGCTATGGCTTCGCTTGTACCGTCATCATAGCGCACGATAAGGCGGCATTCGTCATCTATGCCAATCGCCGCGGCCTCCCTTGCGTTGCCGCCGCTCAGTATGGCTATGCGCCTGCCCACGGCAAGGTTGCGCCGCCGATATTCTTCAAGAAATCCTCTATTTTCAAGAGCGGCGTATTCCAAGAAAAGCTCCTCTATAAATGCGGATGCAAGCTCATCGCACTTCTTTTGCGCATTGCATCGGTCAAACAGTGCGCCCGCAATGCCCTCTATTTCCTTTGGAAAACCGCCTTCGGGCGCACAAACATTCACTCCCGCGCCGACAACAACATATTCACTTACGGCGTTAGTGTCAAATTTGCTTTCGCAAAGTATGCCGCACACTTTTTTGTTTTCGACAAATATGTCGTTTACCCATTTTATCTGTGCGCTGACGGGGGCAATTCGCTCGATTGCACGCGCCATGGCAACGGCGGTCATTGCGGTTACATTGACCGCGTTTTCGGCTCTAAGCCTTGGCCTGAGGAGCACGCTTATATAAAGCCCTGTCGCATCGGGCGAAAAAAAACTGCGCCCAAGCCTTCCGCGCCCCGCACTTTGGCGGCGGGCTATTATCACCGTGCCCTCGTCCGCACCCGAAAGCGCCAAATGCTTTAAGTAGGTATTCGTTGAATCAAGCTCATCAAATACCGTTATGTTTACTTTGCTTGGCATGCTTTTGGGGCGTACAGTTTCTTTTTGCATAGGCATGGCTCCTTCACAGTGCTTCTATATAAGTATTATAGCGCATTTTCGGCATTGATAAAAGTATACACGTTCTTAAAGTATATAATCGCAATATGCGGCAATAATAATAGCATCAGTCGATAAGGGGCGGCACGGCTGAATGCATTGAGACTTACATAGCGGTCATGCCGCACCCGAATGGGCAAATTTATCCACAAGGGGGAATTAAAGCAAATATGGAAAGCTGCAAGGCGGAAAATCCGACAAGAGGTTGGACGGATAGGGAAGATAAGCTGCTCTTTTGTGCGGCGGAAAGTGCATATAACGAGGGCCGCGCATTAAGGAGCGCGTTTGAAGCCGTGGCCGCGCAAACGGGCAGAAAGCCCAACAGCGTGCGTAATTATTACTATGAGCGCGTGAAGAGCGGCAACTCACAGGGCATACCGTGCCGCTGTGCGGCATTTGTACCCTTTACGAAGGATGAGGTGCATGAGCTGGTTCGCACGGTGCTTATACAGCGGGCAAAGGGCGTAAGCGTGCGGGCGTGTACGCTCAACATGGGTAACGGAGATACGCGCGCAATGCTGCGTTATCAAAATAAATATCGTTCGGTTGTAAAAAGTGATCCTGCGCTTGTCAAAAGCATTATGGCAGAGCTTGAGAATGAAGGCATTGCCGCATTTGACCCGTATGAACGGCGAGCATCTGCACGCACGGGGCGGCTTTCCCGTGAGGAGGCACTCTCCTTTTTTACTGCGCTTGAGGAGCTTGCATCGTCATACAGGCAGATGCTGCAATAACCAAAATACGGGCTCATTTCAAAAAAGGACTGCTCCCGCTTTATGGCAATGGGGAGCAGTCTTTATGTATTATCAGAAAATCAAATATTGTTCACCGTTGCAAGCATACGCCAGTTTGTCACTTGCGGAGAATCGGCGCGGTCGCTTCCGTCGAAAAAGTCAAGCTGAGTCTCCTCAAGCTCCTCTATTTTTTCGATTTTGCCTGCGCAGTATGCTTCAAGCCGCATGCGGCAGGTTTTTACCCTTTGCATAAGCCCGCCGAGCCGTATATCCTGCACATCGAATCCGTTTGGCTTGTTGTCGTGCATCCACTGCTCATAATATGCCGCATGGAAGCGTTCAAGTCGCCCGAGCAGCTCGTCAAAATCGCAAAGGAGTGCATTGAGTGCGGTTTTGTCATTTGCTTTATAAGCATCATGTACCTTTATGCCAAGTTCCGCCTTTGTTTCTATAACGCGGCACAGCGCACCGAGCGATTTGAAAAGGTAGCCCCATTCGTTCACGCCGCTGAGCGCTTCAAGCCTTTGTGCGCATATGCCGAATTTTGCACCGTCACCGCTTTTAACGGTTTTGTCCATAAGGCCCATAAAGGGATCGTTGTAGAGCATGAACTTATCGGGATTACAGCACTTGTCCGTGCGTGCGCCGAGCGTGCCGATAAGGTCAAGCTGCATAAAATCGTCAAAGGCAATGCCGAACCTTTCTTCAAATAAACGCTTTATTTTTGCCTCGTCCGTGTTGCCTATAGCATATTGCGATGCATAGAACAGCGCGGGCAGCAGTGCAAACGGGGAACACTCTCCGCCGTAATCGCCCCACATGGTAAAGAAAGCATCTTTAACGCCGTTTTCTTTACAGCTTGGCACTGCGGCGCGTATCGTGGACATGCTGAAGCCGTTATGCGGTGCAAAGCCTGCCCATCTCCAAAGGCCGCCCGCAAACCAAGTGCTATTGGCAAGGCGTTTATGCGCTGCTACCATGCCGTCATAATGTGCTCTGTCGGTAGAATAATAGTCCCAGTATACAAGATCAACGTTTTTGGGTATGCTTTCGCGCACATCTTCACGAAAATCGGCCGTTTTATCATAATAGCTTCCGCCTGCGGCAAGCTTAAAGAACATATCTGACCACATAAGAAAACGGAAACCGTATTTTTCGCCTATACTACACACGCGCTTGAGATGCTCAAGCAACACGGAAAAATGGTCGCTGTCACCATGCTTGTCATAATAGCGTCCGCGGGCAAACATCTCGGCTTCATCCATGCCTATATGTACCGTGCGGCAGGAAAACGAATCCGCTATGGCGGCAAACATGCTGTCTATCAGCGCGTAAACTTTTTCATCACCTGCAAGCAGTATGTCATCCGTGTCAAAAAGCTCACCGTATTTTGGCCACCGCTTTATTGCAAGCAAATGTGCAAGCGTTTGTATGCAGGGCATAAGCGTCACGCCATGCCGCTTTGCATAGGAATCTATCTCCTTAAGCTCACCGGCCGAGTACCTGCCGCGCATATAGCCAAAGTATGGTTCGCCTTCAATCTCATACAGATCTTCCGTATAAAGCATAAGCATGTTGTAGCCGATGCTTGAGGTTATATCTATCCAACGCTTTATGCTGTCAATGTTTAGCACGGCGTTCCTTGAACAGTCTACCATTGTGCCGAGTGTGCGGAATCCGTTATTCGTTTGCATGGTGCTTATCTCCTTTTGAATGGGGTTTGGACATGTATATGTCATGTTACGGATTGATTCTATCATGCCGCATTTGCCCCCGTCAAACATTTTTGGCCGTTCCCTTATTTACGGTATGGAAAAACCCATCGGCATATTGTATCATATGCAGTGGACATATATTGCCTATAAAGGAGGAATTTTAATGATATCCGCTGTTACGAAAGATATTCTGTATGTGGGCGTTAACGATCACGATGTTGATCTTTTTGAGGGACAGTACATCGTGCCAAACGGCATGGCGTACAATTCCTATGTTATACTTGATGAAAAAATCGCCGTTATGGACACGGTGGATGCTCGCTTTGGCGAAGAATGGCTGAATAACGTTCGCGCGGCACTTTGCGGCAGACAGCCCGATTACCTTGTGGTTCAGCATATGGAACCTGACCATTCGGCAAACGTGGCCGAGTTTATAAAGGTCTATCCCAATGCCAAGATAGTGGGCAACGCAAAGACGTTCTCCATGATAGGTGATTTTTTTGATATGGAGGTTGATGCTGAACACAAGGTAGTGGTTGCAAACGGCGACAGTCTCAGCCTTGGTGAGCATGAGCTGACGTTTGTATTCGCTCCCATGGTGCATTGGCCCGAGGTTATGGTTACTTATGATTCAAAGGATAAGGTACTGTTCTCCGCGGACGGCTTTGGCAAGTTCGGTGCACTTGATGTTGATGAGGAATGGGACTGTGAAGCACGGCGGTATTATATCGGCATAGTCGGCAAATACGGCGCACAGGTGCAGGCACTGCTCAAAAAGGCCGCAACACTTGACATTTCGATAATCTGTCCGCTGCACGGACCCGTACTCAGTGAAAACCTTGTGCACTACATTTCGCTTTACGATACATGGTCAAGCTATCGCGCGGAGGATGACGGGATACTTATAGCATACACCTCCGTTTACGGTCACACAAGAGCCGCGGCAGAGCTGCTTTGTGCAAAGCTTGAGGAGCGCACGGACAAAAAGGTAGTATTGTGTGACCTTGCGCGGTGCGACATGGCGGAGGCGGTGGAGGATGCATTCCGTTACAGTCACCTTGTTTTGGCAACCACCACATACAATGGTGACATATTCCCCTTTATGCGCACATTCATAGAGCACCTGACGGAGCGCAATTATCAAAACCGCACGGTCGGATTTATAGAAAACGGCGCATGGGCCCCCATGGCGGCAAAGGTAATGCGTGCAATGCTTGAAAAGAGCAAGAATATTACCTATATTGATACTACAGTTACCATAAAGTCCGCCATGAAGCAGGAAACCATTGCTCAGCTTGACAAAATGGCCGAGGAGCTTTGCTAAAGCGGCTCAAGCTTAGATTTACTCAAGCATAAACGGCATAAACCAAGCCCCGACAAAATGTCGGGGCTTTAGCTTAGCTACTCTTTTATTTACTTGCCTTTTCCACAAGCCACTTGAATATGGCCGTATGTGCGCCGCCGTATTGCTGAAGTGTTTCGGGGTGCCATTGTATGCCGAGCACAAGGCCGTTTTCGCTTTCGATTGCCTCAACCATGCCATCGGGTGCGTTTGCGCTTACCCTCATGCCCTTACCGGGGGTTTTAACCGCCTGATGGTGAAAGCTGTTTACTTCCAATTTGCCTGCGCCGCAGATTTCGGACAGCAGAGTATTTTCATGTATTGTAGCGGTGTGCGTAAGTTCGCAGGTTCTGTCGGTCTGCCTGTGCCTGAGCGCACCCTTGTACTGGGTCTTTATATCCTGATAAAGCGTTCCGCCGAAGGCGACGTTTATTATCTGCTCTCCGCGGCAAACGCCGAGCACGGGAAGCTGACGTGCGGCCGCACGACGGATTATTTCACCCTCAAACACGTCATTACTGCGGCGACCGGGTCCGAGTTCCTCTATCGGTTCTTCACCGTATACCAGCGGGCACACGTCCGCTCCGCCGGGCACATACAGTGCATCGATACCATCGAGCTGAGCATCTATATCGTCATTATTGTCATAGGACGGTATAAGCACCGGCACACCGCCCGCATTTACTATTGAATAAATGTCGTTTTGACCGATGGAAAAACGGTCTTCCGTGGCACTCCTTCGTATTATTATGCCTATGCGAGGTTTCATTTTGCTCTTCTCCTTATGCATTTTTTGTCGCATCTAAAATGATATAGTATACTTGTCCGTTTTGCAACAGGACAATGCTTGGACGTAGCGGAATATATTATAGCTTATTCGTCCGCAAGGTCGCGGCTGATTTCGCGTATGACTATTTCCGCCGTGGGAACGCGGGTATCATAGCTTGCAAACGCTATTACAAACGGCTCCTTTGCGTAAACTATGCCGACATCGTTTGTAAGGTTTTCATCCTCACCCGTTTTATGCGCAACGGCAGTATTCTCAAGATAGCCCGGTATCTTATGATTTATCTGCTGATCAAGGAGCAGGTTTTCTATCTCCTCGCTCACCTCTTCGGAAACAAAGCTGCGGCGGTAAACCCGTTCAAGCAGTGCACACATCTCCTTTGGCACAATATAGTTGCATTTGCCCGCGGCGGAAGCTTCGCTGTCAAAAAGCAACCGCTCTATATGCGTGCCGCAAAGCCCGATTTTCTTAAATTCACTGTTGAGCCTGTCTATACCCACGCGGCGAATAAGCATATTCGTGGCGGTGTTGTCGGATATGGTTATCATAAGGCCACAAAGCGTTTTTATATCCACCATAGGCTCGTCCGTGAAGAAATACAGCGCGCCGCACGGGGGCATTTTGTCCTCATGGTGACAGATAAGCTTTTCATAAAGGTCTATTTCACCCTCATGCGCAAGCTTCATTATTACCATGTATATGGGCAGCTTTATAACGCTTGCCGCCTGAAAAAGTCCGTTTTCGTTATAACCGAGCGATTCACCCGTTACAAGATTTTTATAGTAAAAACCGACATTGCCCGGCACGGTGTCGAGCTTAGATATTATGGCATCCTTATTCATATGCAGCCTCCTCAGCTTTTTCTTTAATGATAATGCCGAAGCGGCCTGTAAGTCAATGGACTATTGTTTCCCGAATTGTCACAATAAATGCATGGAAACATAGGCATGGCCGCGTGTATAATAGACCTATCAAACGAAAGGAGGCAAACGGTGTTTAATTCAACGGACAGACAGAACTTTGAACAGATGCTTATATCGCGCCTGAGCAAAAGCGATGTAAGAACATGGGTGCAGCGATATGCACAGCCGTATAAAGAGCTTATGGCATATTATCGCTGTGCCATGATGGAGGTGGCGACAAAATTCAACGTATTGAATGAGGAACTTTCACTGCAATACGACCGCAACCCCATAGAAAACGTAAAAACAAGGCTTAAATCACTGGACAGCATAATGGAAAAGGCTTCCCGCAAGGGGATACCCATATCAATAGAAAGCATAGAGCGCAACATAAACGACATTGCGGGTGTAAGGGTGATATGCTCATACCCGAGTGACATATATAAGCTTGCGGATTCTTTTGCAAAGCAGGATGACATACATATAGTGGAATGCAAGGATTATATAAATAACCCGAAGCCGAACGGCTACAGAAGCTTGCACCTTATAGTGGAAACGCCAATATTTTTGCACGATACAAAGCGTACCATGAAGGTGGAAGTGCAGTTCCGCACGATATCAATGGACTGGTGGGCAAGCCTTGAACATAAAATATCCTACAAAAAGGATATACCCGATGATGTACGTACCGAAATAACAAAGGAACTGCTTGAATGCGCTACCCTTGGCGCAAGCCTTGACGAACGCATGGAAAAGATACAGCAGCAGGTGGAAACGATAGTGCAAAATGGCTGAAACAAGGCATAAGGCCCTCTGAAATAAGAAACACACGGTTTTGAGGTGCTATTTTGCACCCTGA
>CAZTFU010000045.1:0-8782 GCA_964612925.1 uncultured Clostridium sp.
TCACAAATACGGCACACGCTACAAAATAGGCGATTCTTGTACCTTTTTTCTCCATGTAGGATTCCTCCTTATAGATTTTGAGATTGTCTTAATTTTAGTTGATTTTGACACCATCGTCAAGCAATTGTGAGTAATTTATGAACATCCGAACACCCCCGTTAAGATTTCGTTACGGACATGTATACAGGTATGCATGTGCCTTACATGGCCGTTCTGCGCCATGTTCAGTCCGCCGCAGCGTCGTGAGGAACATCATATTTATCAAGAATATCAGGGTATTTTCTTGTGTAATATAAATAACCCCCGCTTTGTCCATGCCGCCGTGTATGCTGTATGTATGCGGCGGAATGGTCCTTGCAGGGGTTTATGTTTAACTATTCTTTATATTGTCTTTATGCTTTCTTTATATTTTCTTAACAAATTTCTTTTTGTTTTTATATTACAGCTCTTTTACCGTGCATGTATCCGCATCCATCGTA
Source organism: uncultured Clostridium sp. (assembly GCA_964612925.1). Taxonomy (GTDB): domain Bacteria; phylum Bacillota; class Clostridia; order Christensenellales; family CAG-138; genus Phil1. The sequence goes on from CAZTFU010000045.1 coordinate 480, forward strand.
AAGCGCGCGCCGAGCGGCAGGCTCATGGTGGGTGCGCAATGGCCGCACATAAAGTTGGTTATGCAGGGCTTCCTGCAGGGCTTTACCAGCTCATTGAAAGAATCCTCTATGGTAAGAGAGTCATCAGGCTTTTCGGCGGTACAATTGGTGAACTGCCCCAAGATTATGCCCGCACAGTCACGGAATTTGCCCGCATTCCTGAGCTGAGTCAGCATACGGTCCACATTGTACGGCTGTTCACCGATATCCTCAAGGAATATTATCTTGTCGCGAGTATCTATTTCCCACGGCGTTCCAAGACTTGCCGCCACAAGCGAAAGATTGCCGCCGCAAAGTTCACCCTCCGCCTTGCCGCCGACAAGCGTGCCCATCGGCTGATCCGCGGGGTTTTCATAAGCTATGCTTTCACCGAAAAGCATTGCCTTTGCATAGCGCAAAGTGTATTCATCTTCGCCCGAAAGGTTGTCGCTTGTAGTCATTACCATGTGATATGTGCCAAATCCGCACTTCTGTCTGAATGCGGTGTGGAATGCGGTAATGTCGCTGTAGCCGCCAAAGAATTTCGGATTTTCGCGTATGGTGCTGTAATCAAGCAACGGCAGTATTCTGTGTGCGCCGTATCCGCCGCGCAGGCACCACACGCCGTCAATATCCTTTGCGGCAAACGCGGCGTTTATATCGCGAGCGCGTTCTTCATCCGTACCCGCAAGGTAGCCGCGGCACAGCCTTGCCGTCGGGTAAAGCACGGGCACAAGGCCGAGCCGTTCGGTCGTTTTTACCGCACGGTCAAGTTTTTCTTCGGTATTGCCCTTTATTGGGCCCGATGGAGCTATAAGCGCAACGCGCGCACCTTCAAAAAGTTTCGGTCCTCTCATTCCTCTTCCTCGCCTTCCATTTCTTCAACAATGTCCAAAAATTCCTGAAAAACCTCGTTAAGAAGGATTTCATTGTCTATTGTGCTGTAATAATCCGCACCGTCCTTGGTATCCACGCGCAACAGCACTATTTCGGCTTCCTCATCGTCCTGCTGTTCGCTCGGTTCAAGTGCGATATACCTTTGCCCCTCGTAGGCAAACGTGAGTACATGCACAAAACGTGCCTCCTCCCCGTTTTCGTCAAGAAGCACTATTTCGTCAAAACCGTCGTTTATCTCTTTATTTTCCATCGGTAAAAAACGCTCCTTAATGCTGATTTATAGTTTTGGATTTGAATCCAAATATCCCTGCAAAATTATGGTTGCGGCAAGCTTGTCCACAACCTTGCGCCTTTTGCGCCAGTCCATTTCGGCCTCCATAAGCACCCTTTCGGCAGAAACGGTAGTTAGCCTTTCATCAAAAAAGGCGTGCTCCCCATCCCACCGTTCAAGCACGGCGGCGGCGAATTCCTTTACCCTCTCACTTTGGAATCCGTATGATCCGTCCATGTTTCTCGGCATACCGAACAGCAGCCGCACTGGTGCGTACTTCTTTGCATATGCTGCAATGTATTCTGCGTCATGCGCAATATCGCCCGTGCGATTGTATGTTTCAAGTCCCTGCGCCGTAATGCCGAGCGGGTCGCTCACGGCAATGCCTATTCTTTTATCGCCAACGTCAAGCGCAAGCACACGCATCATTTTTTCGTATCCTCATTTTCGGTTTCTGCCGCATCCTGAGCCTGAACATAAAAGCGCACAAGCTCCTCCACCAGCTCATCGCGCTGCAAGCTGCAAATACGGTAACGCGCATTATTGTAGCTGGTTATGTACGTTGGATCGCCCGAAATAAGATATCCGACGATCTGGTTTATGGGGTCATACCCCTTTTCCTTCATGGATCCGTAAACGCTCATAAGGACATCACTCGCGGCATTTCTTTCCCGGGGTATCCTGAAAAGCATCGTTTCGGTGGTTTTCTCGTTCATTTAGTCCTCCCCTTCGTGCGCATTTTGATATACTGCGCCATAGTATTAGTTAATTATACCATATTGCTTTCAAAAGGCAATAACCGTCAAAAGGACTTAGCTTGACATATTTGTGAAAAAGCATGTTTTCATATATTCGTTTCTTCATGGCATTCTATACGCACAATAAAAGCAGCCGGTATATTGTCTCAATTAAGGCCGCTTGATTACGTTCAGGCTGAGTTTTACACCGTCATGCCTTTAATTCGCCGCAGATATTCGTTTGCATCAGCGTGCGAAGCTTGCGCATATCCGATTCGCCGCCAAGCATGCCGAGTGCCCACATAAGCTTTGTAACCGAAGCCTCCGTGGTCATATCCTTTGCGGAGATCACGCCCGCACTCCTCAGCGGAGCCGAAACCTCGTATATATCGGGATTACTCGCCTCATACAGGCACTGTGAGGTGAGTATAACGGGTATGTTCTTTTCTATAAGATTATGCAGACTTTCCGCATGGTCGCGCCTTATGTTGTGAACGCCGCCAAGGCCGAACGCCTCCACCACAACGCCCTTTACCCCGCACGCGGCAAGGCTTTCTATTATTGACGGCATTGTACCCGGGATAAGCTTTATAAGTGCCACACGCGGTTCTATATCCGTAAAAAGTTCGAATTTCTCCACACTGCTCTGCGGTACGCTTTCAGTTATAAAATTGCCGTTTTCGAATCGACCGACTCTGTCCCTGTTTATGGATTCAAACGCATTTAGCGACATCGTGCGCGTTTTCACCGCGCGACAGCCCAAAATCACGCTTCCGCCAAAGGATACGTACACTCCGCCCGGCAGCTCGCGTGCGGCGCAAAGCGCATCGGCAAGGTTTTCTTCGGCATCGCTGCCTTCCATGCCTATCGGGTATTGCGCACCCGTAAGCACAACGGGTATGTCTATTCCCCGGAGCATAAAGGAAAGCATTGATGCGGTATACGCCATTGTGTCCGTGCCGTGGGTTATCACCATGCCGTCCGCATTTTTCATGTTGTCCGCAACGGCTTTTGCGATAATGCGCCACTCCTCCGGCTGAACGTTTGAACTGTCCATGCGAAAAAGTTCCACCGCATCCACATTTTGCGCCTTTTCCTTCACATAGCTGAGCAATTCGCCCGCACTAAGTTGCGGAGAAAGTCCCTGTGCGGTTTGTGTGCAGGCTATGGTACCGCCCGTAGCCAAAAGAAGTATCCTTTTCATATCTGCCTTTGCGGACTCCTTCACTGATTCTATGTATTATAATGCCGCACCGTGCTTTTCGAGTATGGGCTTTATCGCCTTTTCAAGCCGTTCCAATGCCTCAAGGAGCAGATGATTCGGCAGTGCCATGTTCCAACGTGCAAAGCCGCTTCCGTTCGTGCCGAAAATATAGCCCTCATCAAGTGCAAGGCAAGCGTCAAGGTGCATTTTTTCAAGCTCCTCATCGCTAAGTCCAAGCACGCGCATATCTATCCACGCAAGGTATGTGCCCTCGGCGCGAATGCATTTAAGAGCGGGCAAACGGTTTTCAATAAAGTCGTAAAGGGTGTTGAAGTTGGTCTCCACGGCCTCAATCATTTCCTTTAACCATTCGTCGCATTCGTTGTGCGCGGCAATCGCAACGGCGCGGGCAAAATAGGTGAGCGAGTTGCCCATGCCGCGGCTTTGTTCTTCCATATAAATTTTACGTTTTTCCTCATTCGGGATGAATATGTCGGAACACCCGAGCCCCGCAACGTTGAACGTTTTGCTCATCGCCGTACACACCATGCAGTTATCCGTGTATTCATCAAAAGTCAAAAGCGAATTATGCTTGTTGCCGCTCATTATGATATCGCAGTGTATTTCATCCGCAATAAGGAATACATTGTTTCTTTTGCATATGTCGCAAACGCACTCAAGCTCTTCCCTCTTCCAAACGCGGCCTATGGGATTATGGGGGCTGCAAAGTATCATAAGGTGAACATCCTCACGAGCGCACAGCCTTTCAAGCCCGTCAAAGTCCATTTCATAATGGCCGTTTTTCAAAATAAGCCTGTTTTCCACAACGCGGCAGCCGTTTTTCTTTATATCATTATAAAACGGATAATATACGGGGCTTTGGACTATAACACCCTCGCCTTCCTTGGCAAATGCCCTTACGGCTATGCTCAGTGCGGGCACTATGCCGTTTGTTATCGTGTGCCATTCGCGCTTGGGTTCATAACCGTGGTGGCGGATATAATAATTCTTTATTGCGTCAAAGTATTCGTCATCGGCATAGGTATAGCCGTATATTCCGTGCTCAGCGGCCCGTATTGCGGCGCGTTTTATTTCGGGCGCAACTTGAAACTCCATATCCGCAACGGAAAGCGGCACAACACCTGCATTTTTTACGGATTCGGGCGCAAAGTCCCACTTGGCGGAGCCTGTATGTCGCCTATCGGTAACAGTTGTAAAATCGTACATAAATGTTTTCCTCCGTAGTTCTTAGCATACATTGTAGCATATCGACCCGCGGTTTGAGTATCGCGCAAAAAATATATTTATCATGCAATTGTGATTGAACAGCGCGCCTTTTGCCGTTATAATTTATATAATAAGTATTTATAAGGAGCATCCCCGATGAAGCTTAACTACAAACGCACCTTTTTGGTGGGACTTGCATTCTTTTCGATATGCGCGTTCTGGCAGATGTATGATGGCGTTATCCCGCTTATCCTGCGCGATACCTATCAGCTTGACAATACCTCCCGCGGAGCGGTAATGGGCATAGACAATCTGCTTGCGCTCTTCCTTTTGCCCCTATTCGGCTCCTTCAGCGACAAAAAGGGGCGCCGTATGCCGTTTATAGCAATAGGCACGGCGCTTGCGGTCGTGTTCATCGCACTGCTTGCCATTATCGTGCACGGCGGCGGCAGTGGCGTTCCCGGCTCCATAACCGTGTTCTTTGTCGTGCTTATGGCGTTGCTTTTATCGATGGGCTTTTACCGTTCGCCCGCGGTCGCGCTTATGGCGGATGTTACGCCCAAGCCTTTAAGAAGTCAGGGCAACGCGGTAATAAACCTCATGGGTGCTGTCGGCGGATTGTATTCGCTTGTGATGATAAAACTCGCCGTTACCACCGATGAAAGCGGCAGTGCCGATTATACTTGGCTTTTTGTCGCAGTGGCGGGCCTTATGGTGCTGGCCGTGGCGATATTGCTTATTACGATACGTGAAAAGAAGCTTGTTGCCGAAATGAAGGCCATAAACTACGGCGTAAGCGAAGAAGAGGATCAAAGCAGAACCGAAAACGTTGACGGCAAGGAAAAGCTCCCCCGCCCCGTGTTCAAAAGTCTTTTGCTTATACTCGCCACAATAGGTCTTTGGTTCTTGGGCTACAATGCCGTTACAACATTCTTTACAAGCTATGCAACGGCCACATGGTCTGGCGGGCTCAGCCACGCCTCCACCTGCCTTATGGTTGCTACGGTAGCCGCCGTTGCCTCATATATTCCCATAGGAATGATAAGCGCAAAAATAGGTCGCCGCAATATGATACGCATTGGCCTTGTATTGGCCGCTTTGGGCTTTGGCATAGCGACGTTCTGTGCAAAGGAGTTCAGCTTTTACCTTTACATCGTGTTTGCGATAGTCGGCTTTGCTCAGGCCGCCGTTACGGTGAATACCTTCCCCATGGTTTGGGAAATAAGCCGTAGCGGGAACGTGGGTAAATATACGGGCTTTTATTACACCGTGTCAATGGCCGCGCAGACTATCACACCCTCAATAGTCGGCATATTTTTGGATAAATTCGGCAATGGCGCGTTGTTCCCGTACGGATTTGCATTCGTTCTGCTTGCGCTTATACCCATAAGCCTTGCAAAGCACGGCGACAATCGCCCGCAGGCACCCAAGAACAAGCTTGAAGCATTTGACGTTGACGATTAAGCTTTGTTCTCAACGTTTTTGGGTTAGCCGCCGCATAAAAATCGCAAGTAGTATTGTCGCCGCCATGCAGCACATTATATCTGCCGCAGGCGTTGCCCATGCCGCGGCGAACATGCACATGGTGCCGTTTAATGCAAACATAAGCGGTATATCCACTATACCCTTTCGCATCAACGCAAGCAGTAAGGACCTTTTGGAGTGCCCCGTGGCCTGAAAGAACGATATCACCATGTATGCAAATGCGGAAAACGGCCCGCCTATGCAGAGTATTCTTAAAAAATGCGTCCCCGCTTCGGCGGAAACACCGCCGTTATGCATAAACGCTCCTATAAGCTTAGGGGCGAATATAAGACATACGACCGTACAGCCGAGTGCCAACATAACCGATACGAAAGCCGCCATAAATGCGGCTTTTTTCATGCGCTTATAGTTTTCCGAGGCAAAGTTGTAGCTTATAAGCGGCAGTATCCCCTGCGCCATTCCGCGCGCCATGCAGTGCGCAAGCATATTTACTTTCTTTGCAACGCCAAGTCCCGCCTGCACTGCCGTGCCGTATGCGGCTATTATGCCGTCCAGCACCGCAAACGATATGTTTTCGCACAGCGTCATTAGGCAGGCGGGCAGGCCCACGCTCAGCACATCCCGCACGATATCCCTTTTTACCGTGATTATGCGCGGCCTTATATCGATAAGCGTATTATTTTTGTCAAAAACGCATATAAAATATGCGGCCGATATCACGTTTGACAGCATCGTTGCGGCGGCCGCACCGAGTGTTTCACTGCCCCGTTCAAATAATACAAACATAAAAAGCGGGTCAAGTATAACATTTGCTATACCGCCCAGGGCAATGCCCACGCTTGCCTGCACACTGCGCCCCTCCGCACGCAGAAGGTGCGCCATAAGTGCGCTGAATGCGGTCGCAATGCCGCCTATCGAAACGGTGAATATAAGGTACTCCCGCGCATATGTGTGTACATCCTGCGCCGCACCGCCAAGCGCATCTATAAGCACATCAGAAAGCACGGTGCAGGCCGCAGAATATATCGCCGCGGTGCCTATGCACCCAAAAACAGCAAAGTAGGCCGCCTGCCTTGCGCGCTCCCTTTGCCCCGCGCCCGCGGCACGTGCCATTGCGCTCGCACCGCCCACTCCGAAAAGGTTTGCTATCGCACTCAGTATCATAAAGGCCGGCATGCATACCGTCACGGCGGCTATCATTGCATCGTTATCGGTAAGGGCGACAAAAAACGTATCCGCTAAACTGTATATCACAAGTATTATCTGCCCCATCACCGCGGGCAGGGCAAGCTTTATTATGGCTTTTCCAAGCGGTTCCCGTTCAAATAACAGCTTTGATGCCTTTTCGTTATCCACGGCTTATTTATCTCCTTGCATATCGTTCCTTCGGCAGGGTAAACTTAATAAAGAATGAATGTTTTTCATTCCGCGTAGTGCGTTTGCCTCTTGCCATCGGGTGTTCATTATGATATGCTATTTGACGGATAAAATCCAATTATGTATTTCTTGATATTTATCAAGTTTTGTAATGGAGGCGTAAATGTTAGGCGCAAAGATGGAAACGCTCTTGGCCGTTGTCGAGCATAAAAACTTTACCCGCGCGGCGGAGGCACTGTCCCTTACTCAGCCTGCGGTAAGTCACCATATAAGCCAGCTCGAGGAGGAACTCGGCGCAACTCTTTTCGTGCGCGGCAAATCCGGGCTGAAGCTGACTCCGCAGGGTGAGATTGCGGTGAAATATGCTCGGCGCATGAAGGCACTGGACAAAAAACTGCACAGGGAGCTTATCAATTTTGAAAAGAGCATAACCAACCTTCGCATAGGTATAACGCACACCGCCGAAAGCAACCTTACAACGCAGGTGCTTGCCAATTGTGCCAACGAACACAGCGGGTTAAGCATTACCATTGCAACTGATACTATAAAAAATCTTTATGAAATGCTCGAGAATTACGAGATAGACCTCGCCATAGTGGACGGTTCTCCCACGGGCTCGACCTTTTCTTCGCTGATGCTTGATACCGACTATCTGGTGTGCGTAATGGCCGTTACCCATCCGCTTGCCACACACGCAATGGTAACGCTTAACGAATTAAAGGGTGAACAGATGATACTGCGTCTGCCTTCAAGTGCAACGCGCACGTTGTTTGAATCCACGCTTGAGAGCATTAACGATTCCATAGAAAACTTCAACGTGACCATAGAGGTTGACAATATTGCCACCATAAAAGATCTTGTAAGGAAGGAACTTGGCGTATCCATACTGCCCAAAAGTGCCTGCATGGATGAGCTTGGCAAGGGCAAACTCGCCGCACTGCCGATAGAAAATTTGAGCATGGTGCGTGAAACGCGCATAGTGTACAACAAGGATTTTTCCCATTTTGACATCCTTCAGCAAATAACAAAGACCTATCAGGAAACGGTCAAGGGGCAAAGAAAGCAGTAAAGCCGCATAGCATAAAAC
>CAZTFU010000046.1:0-8237 GCA_964612925.1 uncultured Clostridium sp.
CCCCTCCTTATCCCGCTATGCGCGGGGCAAACGAGGTAAGATTGATTTAGCTAAACTGAGTTTGTACGGCAATTTGTTCCTACTGTATGGCATAATTGAGTTTCGCCCGCACAGCGGCTCCGCCGCAGTTTCTTTTGCAGGGAGGCAAACTGACCGAATGAGCCTCCGTCCTTGTTTCCCCCTAAAGGGCATCCCTTTGGCGTGCCGAGTACCTTTTCTGCCGTATCGCAAACGCATTTTTGACATGAAAAAAGGTCGCGTGAGCATTTTCACACGACCCTTGCTTTTGTATGCGATTATATTGCGTTCAGCGGCCCGTCCGCATTTACTATGGGGGCGCTCCATTCGCCAAGCTCGCCGCCAAAGCGTTCGGCAATGGTTATTATTTGCGTGGTAAGCGCGTCCATCTCCCGCTTCTTTAATGAGGACAGCTTCACCATATTCGCACCGTAGGCAAGCTCCCTTTCGGGAGAATATGCGGGTGAAGCATAGGCAAAGCCCGCCGCCCTTGCCCGCTCCGCAAAGTTCAGCATTATGCTTTCCGTGGGGAAATACACGGTGAACGTTACCCGCCTAAGTGCCGCGGTGCGGTCGCCATGCTTGCGCATAAGCTCAATATGCTTGCGATTCTGTTCCGTTTGAAGCTTTGCCGCGTTTGGGTAAAGCAGCGTTTTGTATGTAAGCCAGTCACTTTCGTCCGCAACGCCCGCGGTGCAGTCCACAATGAGCGCCTTTTTCACAATTGCCTTGGCACGGGCAAATTCTTCTGCATCATGTATATAGAAATAATACTGTATCTGAGCATCTATCTCTATATAGCCTACATAAAGGGCATTAAGCTTTTTTATTACAGAGCCCTTTATCCCGTCGGCAATGCCGCGCTCCAATGTATTGAGCTCGGTATGCTTTTCGCTTTTGCTTCGGCAGTTCACATAAAGCAACAGTTCCCTTGCGTGCATATCGGCATTGTCAAGTGCCATATCCACGCCGAAATATGCCGTTGTTCCATCAAGCGGCCATTCGTATTCAAACCATTGGGCGGCGTTGTTAAGCATGCTTTATTGCAGTACGGCCTTTATCCTGCGCACGCCTGCGCTTGAGGCCTCCTCCTTCTTTATTTTGAATGTGCCAAGCTCGCCCGTGCGGCTTGCATGGGGGCCGCCGCAGATTTCCTTTGAAAATTCGCCCATGGTGTAAACCTTTACCTTTTCGCCGTACTTATCACCGAAAAGACCTATTGCACCCTGTGCGCGCGCCTCGTCAACGCTCATTTCTTCGCACGTTATTTCGGCATCGGCCTGTATGGCCTCGTTCACAAGGCGTTCAACCTCCTTTACCTCATCGGGGGTCATCTTGCGTTCAAAGCTGAAATCGAACCTCAGCCTTTCGGTGGTTATGTTGCTGCCCTTTTGCGCAACGCCGTCACCGAGTACCTTTCTCAATGCGGCCTGCAACAGGTGCGTTGCGGTGTGAAGACGAGCCGTGACCTCATTAGCCTCCGCAAGGCCGCCCTTAAAGCGCTGTTCCGCGCCCTGCTTGCTCTTGTTCTGGTGTTCCTCAAATGCCGCTTCAAAGCCCGCGCGGTCAACGCTTAGGCCGTTTTCACGCGCCATTTCTTCGGTAAACTCAATGGGGAAACCGAATGTATCGTAAAGGTGGAACGCGGTAACGCCGTCAATCTTGCCGTCGGCAAAGCTGCCTTTTATTCTGTCAAATTCCTTCATGCCCTTTTTAAGGGTGTGCTGGAAACGTGCTTCTTCCTTGGCAAGTTCGCTTGTTATCTTTTCGGCGTTTTCTTTAAGTTCGGGATACACATGGCAATACCTGTCTATAACGGCCTCAGCCACCTTGGAAAGGCTGTTTTCCGCAATGCCGAGCTGCATCGCAAAACGAATGGCGCGGCGGATAAGCCTGCGCAGTATATAGCCCTGATCCACGTTTGACGGGGTTACGCCGCGCGGATCGCCCAATATGAAGGTTGCGCTCCTTATATGGTCGGCAATTATGCGGAATGCCTTCACGGTTTCTTCGCTGTCCTTATAACCCTTGCCGCTAAGTTCGGCTATGCGTTCGATTATCGGGGCAAAGCCGTCGGTATCATATACGCTTTCCGCACCCTGAAGCGTGGCTATCGTGCGGTCAAGACCCATGCCCGTGTCAACATTGCGCTTTGCAAGGGGAGTCACGTTGCCGTTTGCATCCTTATAATACTGCATGAAAACGTTGTTCCATATTTCAAGATACTTGCCGCAGTCGCACGCGGGACTGCATTCGGGGCAGCACTTGGGCTTGCCCGTATCAAAGAATATTTCCGTATCGGGACCGCAGGGGCCGCTGTTGCCGGGTATCCACCAGTTGTTCTTTGCGCCAAGGTAGAATATATGGCTTGGGTCTACGCCCATCTCAACCCAACGGTCGTAGGATTCCGTATCGCGTGGGGCGTTTTCGTCGCCCGCAAAGCAGGTGAAATACAGCCTGTCCTTATCTATGCCGAGCCATTCTTCGCCCGTGAGCAGTTCATAGCTCCATTGTATGGATTCATGCTTAAAGTAATCGCCAAGGCTCCAGTTGCCCAGCATTTCGAAAAACGTGCAGTGGCTTGCATCGCCCACCTCGTCAATGTCGCCCGTGCGCAGGCACTTTTGCACGTCCGTAAGCCGTGTTCCCGCGGGATGCTCCTGCCCCATAAGGTACGGCACTAGCGGGTGCATGCCCGCCGTTGTAAAAAGCACGGAAGGGTCGTTTTCGGGTATCAAAGAGGCGGACGAGATGACCTTGTGTCCGCGCTGCTCAAAAAACTTCAAATAAAGCGACCTGAGCTGATCGGAAGTAAGATTCTTCATATGTAATATCTCCTTAATTGTTTACAATTTTGCACCAATAACAAATTATATCCCACCTACAGCCGCCTTGTCAACGAAGCGCGGCGGCGGTATAATCATAATATGAAGATACGCTCGCTTTTCGGCGGCAGGGGTCGCCGTACAAGAAAAAAACATGCTCGCCGCATTATCCCGATAAAGGGTGAACAGGGCAAAAAACTGCGCCGCGCACTTATCATAGCGGGGGCGGCGGTTGCCGTGCTGCTCCTTTTGCTACTGTTCAGGCCCGAGGAAGTGCTTATGAACAGCACGGAAATCGCTCAGGTGCAGAATAACGGTGCGCTGAAAGTGGGCCTTAGAAACGATGTGCCGCTATTGGCCGAAAACGGCGAGGGGCTTGAGTGGGATATAGCTCGTGCGCTTGCCGAATACATACTGTCACACTCGGATGAATATACGGGCGATGCGGACGCACTTGAATTCGTTGAAGTTACAAGCATGAGCGTTGGCGCAAAGCTGAAGGACGGCAGTATAGATGCCGCGATATGCCTTATGCCAAAGGATGCAAACTCCGCCTATGCCTATTCGCGTTCCTATTATGACGATAAGTGCTATATACTGGTCAAGGCGGGTCATGAGCAGGACGATTTGAGCACGCTCAATGTCGGGTGCATACAGTCCGCAAGCAGTTCAAGCTTGTATGTTCCGAGCGGCGCGACAAGAAATCTGCTTTTCAGCTATTATGCAGAGCGTGAGGAGCAGGGCTACAGCACAGACAATATAACGGGCTATGCTTCCTATGAGGATTTATTTGGAGCACTTGAAAAGGGCAGCGTTGATGCCATTGCCATAAACGAACTTATGCTGACAAAATACGGCGAAGATTATGATTATACTTTCCATACGGCGGATATAGGCACACTGCACTATGCCGTGGCTACGCTTGCGGCGAACAGTGCTATAGCTTCCGTTGCGGATATGCTGCTTGCCGAAATGGGGTATTAGAGCGCAGAGGGGCTGTTAAGATTCTTTATATAAATGCCATGCGCATATATATCAACAAAAGCGATAATATTCAAAGAACATTGTATTATCAAATAGTACCCCGAAACGGCTTGAAAACACAAAATCGGAATGATACACTACACCTCGCTTGTAAAAACAGCGAAAGGAAGAATTGACATGAAAAAGTATTTATCAGTACTGCTTGTGGTGCTCATGGTGCTTGCCATGGTCGCAGGTTGTGCCGACAACACTAATGTTGAGCCGAGTGGAGATCCTACCGCGGCTCCCGAAGTATCCAACGTACCCGAAGCGGAAGTTACCGCCGCACCCGCGGAAGGCGACCCCGAACCCACCGTTCCCGAACTTTCAGGCACTATGAAGGTCGTTGCCACAAGCGAAAGCTATGCTGAGCTTTTTGACGTATTCACCGAAGATACCGGCGTTAAGGTAGAACTGCTGAGCATGTCCTCAGGTGAAGTGCTTTCCAAGCTCCGTGCCGAGGGCGGCACCCCTTCCGCAGACCTTTGGTTTGGCGGCGGAATCGATGCCTTCATGGGCGCAAAGGATGACGGTCTGCTTGAACAGGTCAACTTTGCCGCCGCAGATGAGCTCAACCCCACCTATAAGGACGAGGAAAACTACTACTTTGCAAAGGGCCTGACCATTGTCGGTTTCCTTGTGAATGATGGTCTGCTGACCGAAAAGAACCTCACCGCTCCCACCTCTTGGGAAGATCTGCTCAACGAGGAGTATGCGGGCGAAATCGTAATGTCCAACCCCGCCATTTCCGGCACCAACTACGGCGTTGTCAACGCAATGCTCCAGACAAAGGGCGAAGAAGCAGGTTGGGAATACTTCAACAAGCTTAACGAGAACATCGCCTTCTACGGCCGCCGCGGTTCCGACCCGAAGAACAAGGTCATCGCGGGTGAATTTGCAATCGGTATCACCTATCTTGACGGCACCATAGATGCACTTGTTGACGAATACGACGTTTCCATAGTATACCCCACCGACGGTATCCCCTACATTCCCGAGGGCGTTGCGGTATTCAAGAACTCCGAAAACGTTGAGGCCGCCAAGTACTTTGTTGAATGGCTGTTCTCAAGCGACGAGCATCTCCAACTCCTTGCCAAGATAGACCAGAAGAACAGTGTTAAGGTCATCAAGCCCAACCTTGAAGGCGTTGAGCTCGGTTATGACATGGCCATGCTTATGGAAGAGGATATCTCCCTCTTCGGCGCACAGCGCGAGGGCATACTGGCTCAGTTTGAGACTTTGATGGGTGACAAGGCCGTTGCCGAATAAGCACACAACAAAAAATAAGCGTGAATCAGGGGCATCCTACGGTGCCCCTTTCCGCGTTATAAGCGAAGGCGCGGATAAGCTGCTGCTTTTTGTACTGCTTGGCAGCATATCCCTGTTCATACTCTATCCCATAGTGTGCATAATATTGAAAAGCTTTGAGGGCGAAGGGGGCGTTTCCCTTGCCGCATACAAAGAGGTTTGGCAGCGTTACGGCACAAGCCTGTGGAACAGCTTATGGACAGGATGCGTAACGGCGGTGCTGTGCACCATACTTTCGGTTGCCACGGCACTGACGATTTCCACAAGCCGCGGCATTGTAAAAGCACTGCTTATGGGCGTGATACTCATAACGATGGTATCGCCGCCGTTTGTTTCATCCTTGGCATATATTCAATTGTACGGCAGGCGCGGCTGGATAACCTATCGCTTGCTTGGGCTGAGTTGGGATCCGTATAACTGCTGGGGAATTATCTTTACGCAAAGTATATCATTTGTGCCCATGAACGCACTGTTTTTGTGCGGCATACTCGAAAAGACCGATGCCGCCTGCCTGCACTCTGCGCGTGACCTTGGCGCAAAGCAGGGCGCAATACTGCGCGATATAGTTCTGCCGCTTATACGCCCCGGCATATTGGTAACGCTGCTGCTGAGTTTTATCCGCTCCATTGCGGATTTCGGCACGCCCACAATAGTCGGCGGACGGTTTACAACTCTCGCTTCCGATATATATATTCAGCTTATAGGGTATTCAAACCTTGAGCGGGCATCGGCAATGAATGTAATGCTCATGATCCCCGCAATAGGTGCATTCTTTATATATAGGCACTTACTGCAAAAATCCGATACGCTGAACTCCTCCCGCGGCAAGCAGGGCAGAGTTGACATAAGGCTTTTGCACTGCGGCGTGGCGGGCATGGGCGCAGCGGCGATAAGCATTATCTTCTTTATAATGATGGTACTGCAATACGGCTGTATATTCCTTTTGGGCTTTTTGAAATCCAAAAAGGGCGTGTACTCCTTCACTACGCAACACCTTGAAAAGCTTATACACTACGATTCCGCAATGATGATAAGGAGCGTTGTATATGCGCTTATAGTTGCGCTTGCAGGCACGCTTTTCGCAATGCTGTTTGCCTATTATACGGACAGGCGGCGCGTGCCGCTAAGGCGCTTTTTCGACTGCGTGGCGACATTCCCTTATATGATACCGGGTACATGCTTCGGCATAGGGTATATACTCGCCTTCAATCATGAACCGTTAAAGCTTACGGGCACGGCTATAATAGTTATACTGAATATGCTCTTTAAGCAGCTTCCGACCACAACAAAGATATGCTCCGCCGCGCTTACGCAGATACCGCGCTCTCTTGAACAGTCGGTGCGAGACCTTGGCGGCGGCAAGCTTACGGTGCTCCGTGATGTTATTCTGCCGGGCATGCGGCCCGCGTTTTTAAGCTGCTTTGCATATAATTTTTCAAGCGGAATGACCACTGCGGGCGCAATACTGTTCCTTATAAATCCGGGCAAGAAGCTTGCGGTATTCAAGCTTTTCGATTCGGTATACTTGGGGGAATATTCCGAAGCCGCGCTTATTGCAACGGTGATAATAGTCATAGTTTTGGCGGTGGAAGGGCTTATGTGGCTGATTTCGCATAAGCTTTCCCAAAAAGGAGGAAGGACAAATGTTTCTTGAGCTTGAACACCTGAAAAAGCAATTTGACGGCCGCGAGGTGGTTTGTGACTTGAGCCTTGAGCTTGAAAAGGGAAAGCTTATGTGCATTTTGGGCTTTTCGGGCTGCGGTAAGACCACCACGCTGAACATGATAGGCGGCTTTTTGACTCCCGACGGCGGAAGGATTCTGATTGATGGGCAGGATATCACCCGCATTCCTCCCGAGCGGCGCCCCGTTACAACGGTTTTTCAGTCATACGGACTTTTTCCGCACATGACGGTTGCAGAGAACGTTATGTATGGATTAAAATTCAAGGGTATACGCAAAAGCGATGCGCGAAGGCGTGCAATGGAATATCTGGAACTTGTGGGATTGACCGACCATGCCGATTATTACATTCACCAAATAAGCGGCGGCCAGCAGCAGCGCGTGGCATTGGCACGGGCGTTGATAGTGGAACCGAAAATATGCCTGCTTGATGAGCCATTCTGCAACCTTGATGCGGCGTTGCGCGGCAAAATGCGGCTTGAGCTTAAAAAGATTCAGCGGGAGCTTGGCATGACAATGGTTTTCGTTACCCACGATCAGGAGGAAGCGATGCTGCTTTCCGACCGCATGGCGATAATGGATAACGGGCGGCTTGTTCAAATCGATACGCCCAAGAACATTTACCACAGCCCCGCAAACGAATTTGTGCGCAGCTTTCTTAACCTTGATGAGCTTATTTGGACCGAGGACGGTAAGCTTATGAAGGTAATAGGTCAAAACATGTAAACATTAAATGAAAGGCAGTGAATCCGATGCTTGTAGATCTGCATTTACACGAAAAAATATTCTCTCTTGACAGCTTTATCACCGTTGAACAGATGGTGGAGGTGGCAAAGGCGCGTGGGCTTGATGCCATATGCATTACCGACCACGATACCATGGGGCTGAGGGATATGGTTGAGGAGTATTCAAAGCGACTGCATTTTCCCATATTCGTGGGCATTGAGTATTATTCGCTGTGG
This sequence comes from uncultured Clostridium sp., assembly GCA_964612925.1. Classification (GTDB taxonomy): domain Bacteria; phylum Bacillota; class Clostridia; order Christensenellales; family CAG-138; genus Phil1. Next base: position 7,819 of record CAZTFU010000046.1, read on the forward strand.
GGCGACATACTTGCATGGGGCATAGACCGATTCCCCGCCGAACGTGACGAGGCGCAGAAGTTTATCGACATGGTAAACGAGCAGGGCGGCTTTTGCGTATCCTGTCACCCGTTCCGCAACAACAACCGCGGCCTTGAGGATAATCTTCGCAATGTGCATTCTCTTCACGCTGTTGAGGTGCTCAACGGCAGTACCGACATGGAGGCAAACCGCACGGCACTTCGCTATGCGCGGGAACTTGGGCTTAAAACAACGGGCGGCAGCGATGCGCATGTTGTAAAGCAGATAGCCAAGTATGTTACATGGTTCCCCGAAAAAGTGACCACGCTTGAGGATTTTGTTGCCCAGTTCCATGCAACCGAGCCCAAGGCCGCCATATGGAACGGATCGGGCTATGACGTGGTGGACGAGTTTTAATC
>CAZTFU010000047.1:0-8109 GCA_964612925.1 uncultured Clostridium sp.
GAGTTGTAAACGTGCTCCTCTATGATGCCCGTAGCGCAAAAGTCGTTCCAGATTGCGGTCTCAAGCTCGCTAAGCGCGGATGAGAGGGTTTCTTCGCCAAGACCGTACTTTGCCTTGTAAGAGCCTGCATCGGCCTTGCAAAAGCCGCTAAGACTGCTCCAACCCGTTATTTCGGGCAGAATTGAGCGCTCGTCAAGCCAAAGCGCGAATGCGTTCGCAAGGGAAGGGTAGTCTATCTGCCCGCAGGGGGCGGTGCCGAAGCCGTCAAACGAAATGCAGAACGGCCCTGCAAATTCAAGCTCTTTTTTATATTTTACGGCGGGTGAATACTGCATGAAATGCTCTCCTTTTATTCCTTTTATAATATAGCGATAGTTTACCCGCATTAAGGCGGTTTGTAAACCGATTTGAACGGCACAAATGCATCATATGCGCATTTTTCGCGTGAAACGGCTCAAAACGCCGTTTTGATGTTTGTTTTTTGTGCCGTGCGTGGTATAATGCTTTAGTATGACAAAACTTAGGTATCCGCCATGCGCGGGTAGGAAGGGTACAGCATGAAAGTAAGCGAATTGTTGGGCGAAAGGTATAAGGACAGAGTAGCCGAAATAGAAAGCCAGAACCTTATGGTAAGGGGCGGTTATATAAAGCAGGTGGGCAACGGCATATATTCCCTTATGCCGCCCGCAAGGCGTATACATAATAAGATAGAGGCCATTTTGCGTGACGAAATGGACAAGATAGGCGGGCAGGAGGTGCTTTTCCCCGTTACGATGCCCGCAACGCTTTGGCAGATGAGCGGCAGGTGGGAAAGCGTGGGTCGTGAGCTGCTCCGCTTTAAGGATAGGAGCGGTGCGGACATGGTGCTCGGCATGACGCACGAGGAAGCGGCCGTACACATGGCGATGAATGTTGCGGGAACGTACCAGAAGTATCCTTTTATGATATACCAGATACAGACCAAGTTCCGTGATGAGCCCCGTGCCCGCGGCGGCCTTATAAGGGTACGCGAGTTTACCATGAAGGATGCCTATTCCTTCCACACAACGCAGGAAGATCTTGAAAGATACTATACGCGCTGCTACCGCGCATATGAGCGCATATATGCCCGCGCGGGAATACCCGAGGTGGTTGCGGTCGCGTCCGATTCGGGCATGATGGGCGGCAAGGTCAGCCACGAGTTCATGCTGCTTACCGACATAGGTGAGGATACGATAGTTATCTGCCCCGAATGCGGCTACAGAGCGAATATGGAGGCGGCCGAGTGCATGGTTCACAATGATGCAAGCGAAGAAGCCGCTCCTCTTGAAAAGGTTGCTACCTATGATAAAAAGACCATAGAAGAGGTGTGCCGATTCCTGCACGGCAGCGAGGAAAAGAGCTGTAAGGCGGTTGTGTATCAGCGCAATGAGGATGACAGCTATGTGCTGGTATTCGTGCGCGGCGACCTTGAGGTGAACGAAACAAAGCTGAGAAATTACATCAAGGCGGATGTTCATCCCGCTGTTGAGATTGACCATGCGGGTCTTGTGGCGGGCGCGATAGGCCCCGTTGGCTTGGCAAAGGGCATAACCGTGGTGTATGACAATTCGATAAAGGATGCACGCAACCTTATATGCGGTGCCAATGAGGAAGGGTATCACTTCACAGGGCTCAATATGGATAGGGATGTGCCCAACGCCGAATATGCCGATGTTGCAAAGGCCAAGGAGGGCGGAATATGCCCCAAGTGCGGTAAGCACACGCTGAACATCAAAAATGGCATAGAGGTGGGCAACATATTCCAGCTTGGCCGCAGGTACACGGAGTCCATGGGCATGACCTATGACGACGAAAAGGGCAACCGCGTAAGTCCCATAATGGGTTGTTACGGCATAGGCGTGGGCAGACTGATGGCGAGCGTGTGTGAGGAGCATCATGACCAATACGGCCCCGTGTGGCCGATAACGATAGCACCGTGGCAGATTGAAATATGTGCCCTGCGTGCGGACAAGGACCATGTCAAGGAAGAGGCTCAAAAGCTGTATGACACGCTCAACGCACAGAATTATGAGGTACTGCTTGACGACCGCACGGTGTCGGCGGGCTTCATGTTCTCCGATGCGGACCTGCTCGGCTGCCCCGTGCGCGTGGTAATATCCCCCAAGACGCTTGAGCGCGGCGTGGTGGAGATAACGACAAGGGATAAGAGCATAAAGGAAGACGTTCCCCTTGAAAATGCCGCCGAGCGCGCAAAGGAAATAGTTGCGGAGCTTTATGCACGCATAAACAGCTGCGTTCCCGAAAGCATCTGAACCGTAAAAGAATAGACATAAGGCAGTCTCAAAAGGGGCTGCCTTTTTACTTTCGGGGAAGAGTGAAGGAAATTCGGAAATCCATAATAGAGCAAAAGCCCTTAACTGTAGCGCAGGGGTAAGCCAAGGGCAGTAGCTCGCTTGTACAGAACAAAAAGCTTGCCTCCCCCCTGCACACCCTCTAACGGACACATTTGCACATGGTACGCACCGCTGAGATAAGCAAAATGCATTATGTTAAATAAAATGTTGCATTTGAGATGCAGGAAAAACGGGTTTAATGTTGAAAAAAGCAAGGGAGACGGGGTCGAATGCGACAGAATGAGGAGGTGCGGCCTGCATGAATGAGGAAATTATGTCAGGAATGCTGAGAATAAGGGCGGAGGAGCTTGAAAAGCAGCTTCTAAGCCCGTATGCCACGCTCAGCGTGAACACGCGCGGCAGGGCTTACCCGATGGAAAAGTGCCCGCTGAGGACGGATTTTGTGCGCGACAGGGACAGAATTTTGCACTGCAAATCCTTCCGCCGCCTAAAGCATAAAACGCAGGTGTTTCTTTCACCCGTGGGCGACCATTACCGCACAAGATTGACGCACACGCTTGAGGTAAGCCAGATTGCGCGCACGATATCCCGCGCGTTAAGGCTTAATGAGGATCTGACCGAGGCCATAGCTCTCGGGCACGATTTGGGGCATACCCCGTTCGGCCACGCGGGGGAAAAGGTGCTCGATTCGCTTGTGCCGGGCGGCTTTGAGCACAATGTGCAAAGTTTAAGAGTGGTGGAAAAGCTTGAAAACGGTACGGGGCTTAACCTTACGTTTGAGGTGAGGGACGGGATACTGAACCACCCAAGCGACTGCGTTGCCATGACGCCCGAGGGCAGGGTCGTAAGCCTGAGCGACAGGATAGCATACATAAATCATGATATAGACGATGCCGTTCGTGCGCTCATACTTGACGAGAGGGATTTGCCCAAAAGTTGCACGGATGTGCTCGGCTCCTCCCACGGACAGAGGATAGATACGCTTATTACGGATACCATCATAAACAGCATGGACAGCGCAGATATCCGCATGAGCGATGAGGTGTGGAAGGAGTTTAAGCTACTGCGTGATTTTATGTTTGAGCATGTTTATCTTAACAAAAATGCCAAGCATGAGGAGAAAAAGGGCAAGCATGTTATTGCGGAGCTGTATGAATACTACACAAAGCATGTTGACGAGCTGCCGGAGGATTTTAAGAAGAACATAGAAGAGGACGGCGTTGAGCGCGTTGCCGCAGACTGGATAGCCTGCATGAGCGACCGTTACGCCATATCCGATTACGAAAGAAAATTCGTGCCCAAGGAATGGGTATAGGAAAAAATATGCGGCACATATCGCGGCAGGAAAATGACGGAATGTGTCGAAAATAATAGAGTCACGGGAATTTTGGTTCAGACACTGAGCATTATGCGGAAGGAGGCGGTGAACATGGCGGCCTTTCCCGAGGAATGGCTGAATGAACTGCTTTCGAAAACGGACATAGTGCGCGTTGTGGGCGATTACGTCTCCCTTTCGCCAAAGGGCGGAAGGTACTGGGGCTGTTGTCCCTTTCATAATGAAAAAACGCCGAGCTTTTCCGTAACGCCGGACAAGCAGATGTACTATTGCTTTGGCTGTCATGCGGGCGGCGGGGTAATACACTTCGTTATGGAAGCGGAGCGTGTAAACTATGTTGAGGCGGTAAAACTGCTTGCACAGCGGGCGGGCATGGACCTGCCCGATGAGGTGAACGATGCAAGGCTTAGGGCCGAGCGTGCGTATAAGGAGCGGCTTTACGGTGCCTGTAAGGATGCGGCGCTGTTCTACAACAGAATATTGCTGAGTTCGCAGGGGCGCGTTGCGCAGGAGTATCTCAAGCGGCGCGGCATAGGCGGCAAAATGGCAGTGCGATTCGGCTTGGGCTATGCTCCCGAAGGGTGGCACAACCTGATGGATCATTTGAAGGAAAAGGGCTACAGCCAAAAGGAAATGGTCGATGCGGGGCTTGCCATAGCATCCAAAAAGAACGGCGGCGCATATGACGCATATCGCGGCAGACTAATCTTTCCGATAATATCGGCAACGGGCCGCGTGATGGGCTTTGGGGCACGAACCATGAAAAAGGATGACGACCCCAAGTATATAAATACGGGCGATACGCCCATATACAACAAACGCTATAACCTGTATGCACTGAATATGCAACGGGGCAAGCGCACGGGCGAGCTGATAATGGTCGAAGGGTATATGGACGTTATAAGTCTTTTTGCCGCGGGCATAGAGAATGCGGTGGCATCGCTCGGCACGGCAATGACTCAGCAACAGGCGCGGCTTATAAAGCGCTATGCCGATAAGGTATACCTGTGCTATGACGGTGACGGCGCAGGGCAAAACGCAACGCTGAGGGGACTTGATATACTTGCGGCCGAGGGCATAGACCCAAAGGTGATAGTCATTCCGAACAACATGGATCCCGATGACTATGTCAAAAAATTCGGCAAGGCAGGGTTTTTAAGCCTTAGGGACGGCGCAATGAGCGCAAATTCGTTCAAGCTTACGAACATGGCCAAGAGCTTTGACCTGAAAACGGCGGACGGGCGGGAAGCATTTGCCAAAAAGGCGTGTGCATTCGTGGGTGCCCTTCAGCCCGTGGAGCGGGAAAGGCACATAGGCTATATATCCCGAAACACGGGACTTGGTGAGGATGCGGTGCGGGCGCAATGCGGACTGTTTGCCGCAGGAGTGGAGAATATGCCTGCCAAAAGCAGGAATACTATGCTAAAGGCGCGAAAAGCGGCGGATGAGGAATGGAGCGGCGTTGAGCTTACATTGCTTGCCCTTATGCTGAAAGATGCGGAAACGGCCGCATATGTTGCGAACAAAATGGCCGAAGCGGGCATTGAAATGCAAAACGAGGCGATAGGCTTGGCGGCGGAAACGCTACTGCTTAAATATGCCGAAGGGTGGCATGGCAACATCGCCGCAATGCTCAGCGACATGGATGCGGAACAGGCAGAGGCGGTAAGCGCGGCGGAAGCGGTGAGTGAAAAGCTTACGGGCGACAAAAAACTTATGGCGGATGACTGCATAAAGCGTATGCTTAAAGATGCATTGAAGGAGCAGCTTGCCTTGGAATTTTCCCGCGCGGAAAAGGCGAGCGCACAGGAAAGGGAACAGTGCCTTAAACGGGCGGCGGAAACGGCAAAAAAGCTTGAGCTTTTGAAATAGTTTGAATACAAAACACACAAAGGGGTGGCCGAATTGGAAGCGAATGAACCTAAGAAGAACAAGATTGACGAGCTTATCGAGCATGGTAAAGCAAAGGGAGTATTGACCTATAAGGAGGTAATGGATGCGCTGAACGAGCTTGATTTGGACAGCGATCAGATAGAAAAGCTGTATGACAAGTTCGAATCACTCAACATTGACCTTGTTGATGAGGAGGCCGAATCTCCCGAAGCCGTAAAGGAGGAAATAGCCGAGATAGAAACGGATGCATCCTTTGGCGAAGGCATATCGATAGACGACCCCGTAAGAATGTACCTAAAGGAGATAGGCAAGGTGCCGCTGCTCAGCGCAACGGAGGAAATAGAGCTTGCAAAGCGCATGGCGGAGGGTGATCAGGAGGCAAAGCAGAAGCTTGCGGAGGCGAACCTGAGACTTGTTGTAAGCGTTGCAAAGCGGTATGTCGGGCGCGGAATGCTGTTCCTTGACCTTATTCAGGAGGGCAACCTCGGCCTTATCAAGGCGGTTGAAAAGTTCGATTACAGGAAGGGTTATAAGTTCTCTACCTATGCAACGTGGTGGATTCGTCAGGCCATAACCCGCGCCATTGCCGATCAGGCAAGGACGATAAGAATACCCGTGCATATGGTGGAAACGATAAATAAGCTTATCCGCGTGAACAGGCAGCTTTTGCAGGAATACGGCCGCGAACCCAGACCCGACGAGATCGCCGCCGAAATGGGCATATCCGAGGAAAAGGTGCGTGAGATAATCAAGGTAGCACAGGAGCCCGTTTCTCTCGAAACTCCCATAGGCGAGGAGGAGGACAGCCACCTTGGCGACTTCATTCCCGACGATGCAACTCCCGCACCCGCTGACGTTGCGGCGTTCACACTGCTCAGAGAGCAGCTTATGGAGGTGCTTGATTCGCTTACCCCGCGGGAAAAGAAGGTGCTGAGGCTCCGTTTCGGTCTTGATGACGGCAAGGCAAGAACGCTTGAAGAAGTGGGCAAGGAGTTTAACGTTACCCGCGAACGCATACGCCAGATAGAGGCTAAAGCACTGCGCAAGCTGAGGCACCCGTCCCGCAGCAAGAAGCTGAAGGACTTCCTTGAATAATAACGGCAACCCACTGCGCCGGTAAAGCCGCCGGCGCATATTTTATAAGGAATAAATATAATGGAAAAGATTTTTTTTGCAAAGGTAAAGCCGAATGGGCGCATACCCTCAAAGCGCACGGAGGATGCGGGATATGATATCTATGCCTGCATAGACGAACCATACATGATAATTGCACCGCACGAAACGCGCACCGTGCCCACAGGCATAGCCTCGGCATGCTCGGAGGATTACTATTTTCAACTCAGGGAGCGCGGCTCCACGGGCTCAAAGGGTATTGCGCAACGCTGCGGCGTGATAGACAGCGGCTATCGCGGCGAATGGTTTTTGCCCATAACAAACCTAAACGAAAAGCCGCTTTGCCTTAAAAATAAGGGTGTGGAGCTGCCTGAGGAAATACTCGCGGGTGATTATATAATCTATGACCTTGCAAAGGCACTTGCGCAGGCGGTGCTTTTACCTGTACCGAAAACCGATGTGTGTGAGCTGAGCTATAATGAGCTTTTAGAAATAAAATCGCTGCGCATGGAGGGGAAGATGGGCAGCAGTGAAAAGTAAGGCTCGGCGAATAATATTTTGCGTTGACACGAGGTGGCGGAGGTGCTATAATAACCAAGTCGCCAATAGGGGCATGATGTAATGGTAACATAGCGGTCTCCAAAACCGTTCTTGAGAGTTCGAGTCTTTCTGCCCCTGCCAGAAAAGAACGACGATTTTCGCGAGAAAGTCGTCGTTTTTTAGTACGTTTAACGGTCGAAAGGAGCCTGCTTTTTCGCTTTGTGAGACGAGAGTTTAGGGATAGACGAAGAGGTTGTCGGACATGGAATGCTACGATTTCAGCCAACTGTTCATTGATGAGAGGTATCAAGGCAAAGGCTATGGGAAAGCCGCAGTGAAAGCGGTGCTGGATGCCATGAGGCAAGACGGAAGATATCGCAAGGTCGATCTTTGCTATATTGAAGGAAACGAAGCTGCCAAAAAGCTCTATGAAAGCTTTGGATTTGTAGAGACGAATCGTGATGAAGATGAGATCATTATAGAATTGTTCTTGTAAACCGAGAGATAAAGCGAATGGTCATTGCTTCATTAAACACAGCGAAGGGAAAACAAGCGATGCCGAGGTTGATCCTCTGACATTGGTTATTGAAACATTTCCTTTCGGTGGAATGAATCCCTGTTGGAATTAGAGCAAAATACGCCTTTGATGTGCGAAATGCCTGTGGGCGCGGGCGGATCACTCCACCGTGAGCATAGGCGAGCGAGACCGCCGAAGCGAAAAATACTTCCGATGCGCGTCGAGAATGCTTCGAAAGATAAAAACATATGAAATTTGGAAGAAAATCATTCGGCAAAAAGTCCCAAAATAGGGCACTTTTGGAGCATTTGGGACAGAACTCCAAAAATAATTTCAAAAAAAGGGAAAAAGGTAGTTGACAAAGGGGAGGGGAG
>CAZTFU010000048.1:0-8105 GCA_964612925.1 uncultured Clostridium sp.
CCTGACCTTCAGCGTGACAGGCTGACGTGCTAACCAACTGCACCACCGGGCCATTTGCAGTCGATGTGTTAATGGTGGGAACAACAGGGCTCGAACCTGTGACCCCTTGCTTGTAAGGCAAGTGCTCTCCCAGCTGAGCTATGCTCCCTTACAACATCGACCGCGACAATTAGTATACCCTATTTCCCTGCCCCATGTCAACTGATTTATGCGAATAAGTTTTATTTGATATTCAATTTTTTGTATTATTGCCTTTTTATAATGATTGAGTAAGGGAAAAATCGTTCCTTCGCCCCGCCCGCAATGCATGCAAACGGGGCGATATTTCTTTGTTTTACGCTGTGTACCCTTTACCGTTACGCTCTGCCCGATGCCGCAAGTGCGGCGGCATATGCCACGTCACGGCCATGGCAAAGGGCGGCCTTTTCGTGCGCGGCGTATTCGGCCACAGTCGCGGAAACATCGATTTTTTCCTTTATACCGTGAGCTGCCGCCACGGTGCAAAGCACGCCGTTGTCGGGTGAGACTACCTTATAGCCGTTTTTAGTAACGAGCATGGCGTATTTTCTGCCCTTTTCGCCGTTATCAACAAGGTTGAGGAATACCGTACCCTCGGGCCATGCGCACATTGAATCGGCAAGCAGAGTGCCCGCAAGCTCAATATTGAGCGGTGCAACATCATTGGTAAGATCAAAAACGTGGCTTTCGGGCGCATACTTTACGCATACACCCTTTACCGCCGCTATGCCCGCGCCGACACCGTAATCCGAAATTATTACGATAGGAGCAGCCATGGTTCAGTTCTCCTTGGTAATGTCGATTGACCAGCTCGGACCCGAACCTATACCGTAGGTCTTTGCAAAGTTCTTCTGGTTCATTGCAAGACCCATAAAGCCGCTTGATGAATTATAAAGAATCTCTTTGCCAATTTCCGCAAAGCCGAATGATTTGTTAAACGGCAACAGCTTATCGAACTTGACTTCGCCTTCCTGCTTTATAACAACGTGTACGGTATCGTTATGTACAATGCCCGTCTTTTCAAAATCGTCTATGCGGATGTTGGTTTCAATGTTGCCGAAGGGTTCCATTATATCGGGTATGGAACCGTGCGCTTCGTTTTCGGCAACGTGAGACTGCTTGATTTCAAACGTTACTATTTCGCTTACGGGGTATTCGGGACCCACGCCCTCAAAATCGATAACGCCCGCGGCAAGCTTTGCCGCACAGTATGCGAAAAGGTCACGGCCGTGGAATATGCTGGTCTTTTCCGTACCCTTGAGGCGGTTTACGGTTTCGTCTATTTCGCGTATGGCGTCAATGCCGAATTCCTGCATTATATATGTGAGCGAGCCGTTATCAGGCGAGACGACATAGTAACCGTTGCAGGTGTGCGCAACGCTTGCCTTGCGCGCCGTGCCGACGCCCGGGTCAACAACGCTTACGAATACCGTGCCCTTGGGCCAAAACGCCATAACGTTTCTGAGTGAGGCGGAAGCCTTTTCCACATTGAATTTGGGAATAACGTGACTGAGATCGTATATCTGAAGCTCCGGGTCAATCGTTTTGCACACGCCGTACATGGCACCGCCGCCGCCTACGCCAAAGTCCGTTTGCATTACTATACATGGTTTCATAACTTTTATTTCCTTTCCGTAATGATATACCGCAGATTTTATTTTTTAATTATTGTAATTTTGTAATCGCCGAATTCCTCGCCCGTGTCGAATATATGCGGCAGATACTTTTCGGCAAAGCTGCGCTTATTAAGGCTGAGTGCAATTGTCGGCGTAGTGCTGCCGTTATAGAGTATGGGCGCACCCTCGGCAACATAGCCGAAGGATTTATGGTACAGCACGTCGCTTTCATATACGGTTTCACCGTTTTTGACTATTGTAACGTGAGTCATGTCGCCGTAAACAATGCCCGTCTTTTCAAAATCGTCAACGCCTATGTTGGTGCCTACGCCGCCAAAGTGCTTTGTGCAGCCCGCAATCTCGCCCTCCGCACGACCGCATGAAACGGTGCCCACGGTGGTCTTAAACGTTACTATTTCGCTTACGGGGTATTCGGGACCCACGCCCTCAAACTCGATTATGCCCGAAGCAAGCCTTGCGGCGGTATATGCAAACACATCCCTTCCGTGGAAGCTGTTCGCCTTGTCGCTGCCCTTTAGGCGGTTTACGCTTTCGTCTATTTCGCGCACGGCCTGCACCCAGTCCATAAGCGCGGTAAGTGTGCCGTTATCGGGCGTTACAACATAGCTACCGTTTATAAGCCGCGCAACACAGCCGCGCCGCGCCGTGCCTACGCCCGGATCAACAACGCTTACAAACACGGTGCCTTCACGCCAATAGGGAATGGTATCCTTGAGAAGGAAGCTGCCCTGACGCATGTCGAACGGGCGTACCTCGTGGTTAAGGTCAAATACGTCAAGCGATTTGTCCACCATCCTTATTACGCCGTACATACTGGCAACAAAGCCCGTGGTAAGGCCGAAATCTGTTTGAAGAACTATATCGGGTTTCATGGTCGTCATATCCTTTCTATTGTAATAACATAGCTCGAAATGTCCGCCCCGGGCAGAAGCGATTCACTCATATACTTTGCGGCAAAGCTCGCCTGGTTCAGGCCCATGCCCATGTAACCGCTGGAGCCGTTAAAAAGCACGCTTTCGCCAAGCTTGACATAGCCGAAGGAGGGCTGATAGGTCGTATCGGCGCAGAATCGCTCCTCGCCGTCAAGCGTAAGGGTCAGCCGCACGGCATCACCGAATGCAATGTTGGCTTTTGCAAATTCGTCTATACTTACGTTAAGGTTAAGGTTACCGAAGTTTTTAAGCACGCTGAAAAGTCCGCACTCAACAAAGCCGTCACGAACAACGCTCTCGCGCATCGAGAACACCTCAAGTTCTTCCTTGTCAATGCTCTGCCCCATCGATGCTATATCTTCGCCCAATGAAAGCCTTGCGCCGTAATAGGCATATACGTTCATGCCCGAGGGTACGCCCTTTACATCAAGTGCCACTGCCCTTTCCGCTCCGTATACGTTCAGCCATGCGGTAAGGGTGCCGTTATCGGGCGTTACTATAAATGTGCCGGCGGGTGTTTGAACGGCAACGGGGCGGCTTTCGCCCTGTTCTACCACAGAAACATACACCGTGCCCTTGGGACAGAACGGCAAAACGCTGTATATCATGCCGCCTGCGTTCAAAGCATCGCCCTTGGGATAATCGTGCATTACGGAATATATATCCGCATCGGGTGCTATCTTCAATATGTTTCCGCTCAGAGCGGCCGCGTGACCGTCAGCCGAACCAAGGTCAGACTGAATAACGACTATCGGTTGGTTCATAGGCCGTTCTCCCTTAAATCTTGCTTACGCGCATTGTCCATTCGGGACCGAAGCCCACCGAATAGTCCTTTGTAAGGTTGCCCTGATTGCGCGCGGCCATTACGCAGGCGGTCTCGCTGCTTATAACAAGCTTTGCATTAAGCGGCACAAAGCCGAAGGACTTTGCAAGTGCCACGGTTTCATCAAGTATCGTTTCATCGTTGTGCTTTATTGTTAAGCGAACATCGTCACCGTAATTCATGCCCTGCTCTTTAAGCCACTCAAACGGTATGTTCGTACCCACAAGGCCGAAATGCTCCGTTGCCTCTATTATCATGCCGTAAACGGAACCGTTGCCCCTCTCGGGATGAACATACGGTGCCATTACGATATCGTCCACGCTGTATTCTCTTCCCACGCCCTCAAAATCGATAACGCCCGCGGCAAGCCTTGCGCCGCAGTAGGCGTAAACGTCGCGGCCATGGAAAATATGTATGTTTCTTGTGGTCGGGAAGCGGTTCACGCTTTCGTCTATCTCCCTTACCGCAACTATGCCTATGCGTTCTTTAACATAAGTAAGTGTTCCGTTGTCAGGCGTTACAACATAACTGCCGTTCGTAAGCTTTGCAACACAGCTTTTCCTTGCCGTGCCGACGCCCGGGTCGATAACACTTACGAATACCGTACCCTCGGGCCAGAAAGGTATTGTGTAAATCAATGCGTCCGATGCTGCGAGCACATCAAACTGATTGATGGCATGGGTGGCATCAAACACCCTAAGTTCGGGATCGACCATCATGGCCACTCCCCGCATCGTGGCAACGGAAAGGTTGTCCACGCCGAAGTCCGTTTGCATTACCAATGCATTTTTCATTTTACCTGCTCCTTTATACGCTAAGGGCGTTGCTCGGAAGCACCCATGCCGCCGCGCCCTTGCAAAGCCTAAATTGATTTTACTTAAACCATTTGAGGAAGAATATGTCCTCAAGCTGGCTCTTTACGATAAGATCCTCTTTCGCTATGAACGGGCACCACATTTCAACGGGATATGGGTTGATAATGCGGAAATACACCACATAGAAAACTATCAGCGCACCAAGCACTATCGCGGCCTTACGAAGCACGCGGTCAAAGGGTGTAAGCTCGTGTTCGGCATACCATGTGCGCGTTTTAAGGCGACCGTAGCCGCGAAGATCCATGCCGTTTGCTATGCTTTCTACCTTACCGAAGGATGATACCACAAGCGGCACAAGCATTGCGCCCGTGGCCTTGAGCCGCTTGCCTATTGAAGCCTTTTTGCTCAGCTCAACGCCGCGCATCTGCATTGAATTGCGGATATCTATAAACTTTGTTGCAATATCGGGTATCGTGCGGTATGCAAGCGACACGACCGTACACACCTTGTACGGAACGTGCAAAAACGCAAGTCCGCTTGCAAATTCGGACGGGGTTGTCGCAAGTGCGAACATCATTACCACAAGGAATGATGCTATCCTTTTCGACGTGGTAACAAGCAAATACCAAAGCGTTTCGCGTGTTACAAAAAGTTTTTCGCTTATCTGCCATATTACGGTACTGCCGCCAACGTGACTTGCGCCCGTATCGGGGGATACCACAAGCAGCATTATCGAACCGATTATGCCCGTGGTTATAAACATTATGCCGAACATTACCGCAAGGGGCTTATAGTTTGGCCTCATGGAAATTATAGCCGCTATGGGTATTATCATAAGCGGTACTATTATACGAATATCAAATGTTACGATTATTGCAAGCGTAAACAGCAAAAACATCAGCACCTTGGTACCGCCCGTAAGCTTATGCACAGGTGTCGGACCCGGCACAAAGTTTATAACAAGCTTGTTATTCATGCTTTCTTGCCTCCCTTTCGTGTGCTATAAAGCGACGTATCACCTGTTCTGGCTCAAGGCCGAGATGCTGAGCAAGAGTATAAAGCGAAGTCTGCTTCAGATTCGCGCGGCGTATGACCTCATCATTGGCAAGCACCGCAAACACCTTGTCATCCGCTATAACCTCACCGTCGCTGAACACTATTGCGCGTTCGGTATTCTCAAGTGCCAAGTGCATATCGTGCGTTATAAACAGTATGGTCTTTCCGTATTCGCGGTTAAGTACGTTTATAAAGCGCATTATTTCGGTATAGCTCTTGTAATCCTGCCCGGCGGAGGGTTCGTCAAGTATAAGCACGTCCGGTTCCAGCACCAATATACTTGCAACGGTCACGCGCTTCTTTTGGCCGTAGCTTACCGTGTCCACAGGCCAGTTGCGCATGGGATAAAGGCTGCACGCATTAAGCGCGGCTGTGGCCTTTTCCCTTACGGTATCCTGCGCCGTATTGCGCACGTTCAGCGCGTATTCCACTTCCTTTTTAATGGTATCCTTTATTATCATCTGGTTCGGGTTCTGCATAACATAGCCGACCCGCTCACCTATTTCCTTTATGGAAAGGGATTTTGCATCCTTGCCGCATATGCGCACGCTGCCCTGCTGCGGCCGTGCAACGCCGCATATTATCTTTGCCGCGGTGGATTTACCCGCGCCGTTTTTGCCTACGATTGCAATGCGTTCACCCTTTTTAACGGAAAAGCTTGCATCCTTTACAACGGGCTTGCCGCTGTCGTATGCATATGTCACATGGTCAAAACCTATTACCTCCTCCGTAGCCGTTTCGGGTAGCGGTGCCCCCTCCTCGGTAAAGAAGGCAGTAAGCTTTGCCTTGGCTTCGTCCGTAAAACGGATCGTGTTTATGTCGCCGAGATTTTCGGTACCTTCAAGAGAACAACCCGCATACTTCATGGCCGTTATATACAGTGGTTCCCTTATGCCGTGCTTTTTGAGAAGGTCGCTTTTTAAGAGCTCCTCCGGTGTCATGTCCGCGGCAATGGTACCGTCCGCCATGAGTATTATCCTGTCAACGTTGCGATGCAGCACATCCTCAAGCCTATGCTCTATTATGATTATCGTGCGTTCACGCTCTTTTGCAAGCTCATCTATAAGTTCAACGGCCGTGTTGCCCATCTGCGGGTCAAGTGCGGCCAAGGGTTCGTCGAATATAAGAATGCTAACGTCCGTGCCGAGCACGCCCGCTATTGCTACCTTTTGCTTTTGTCCGCCCGAAAGGTTAAACGGCACGGATTTAAGAAAATCCTCCATGCCGACTGTCATGGCGTGTTCCTTTACTATGGGAACCATCTTTTCGCGCACAACGGCTTCGTTTTCCATTGCAAATGCAATATCCTCTTCAACGCTCAACCCGACAAATTGGGCATCACTGTCCTGAAGTACCGTTCCCACCGATTTACTCAGTTCATATATGCTGCTTTCGCGCGTTTCTTTGCCAAGCACCGTAACGCTGCCCGTTATCGTGCCGTGATGTGAAAACGGAATAAGTCCGTTTATGCAGTTGGCAAGCGTGCTTTTGCCGCTGCCGGAACTGCCGAGTATCAATACTTTTTCGCCCTTGTATATGGTCAGATTTATATCATGCAGCGTGGGCCGGTTCTGCACCTTATACTGGAATGAAAAATCCTTAAAAACTATGGCCGGTTCTTTCATGCTATGCCTGTCTCCATGGGTATATAATACTTTTTTATATTTGCACATGCGGAATATCGCATAAAATAAGTCGGCTCATTATCTATAAAAAACGGGATGCGTTCATTGCCCGCATGACACATTGTGCTTGCGGACGGCATTCCCTCCTATTTTTATAAATGTAAGCCGATGTGATAAGCGCATGGGAGCGCGGTGCGCCCCCATGCAGCGGGCTTTATCAATACTCGTCGCCCTTGTCCTCTTTAAGATTGGTGCGCGCCTTATAACGGTTGGCAAGCACGATAAGAATGGGTATGCCGACAACAAGAAGCACAAGAATGTTGCTTATGTTTGCGGCAGCCGCCTGAATGAACGTAACGTTAAGGTCACTGCCGTAGATAATGGTAGAGAATATCGGAGTGATAACGCCAAACGCTACCATGTTGCCGACTATGCAGCAAACGGCATAGATGATGGCATGCTTAACGGTGAAAATGCCTTCCTTAATCTTTGCACCGTAGATGGGCAGCAGACCTACGCAGAATGCCATAACCGCATTGCCGATAGACCAGTCAAACCACATGCCCCAGCCGCCTATAAGGTCAGCTATAACGTTGCCTACACCGGCAGCTATCATTGCAGGAACGGGTCCGAACAGTGCGCCGACTATTACGGGAACTATCATTGCCGTGGTAAGGCTGGTATTGGTGAATACCTGAATGCCGCCATAGCACATGAGCACGCCATACAGTGCCGCGCCTATAGCCACGGCCACTATGGTCTTGGTGTTCCATTCGCCAACAATCATCTTGCCGACATTTTTCTTGACTTCCATGGGAAACCTCCTGAATAAAAATTGGATAAAACCACCCGCCTGCCGATCGCAGACGCTAAAGTTATTTGTAATTATACCATCATTCGTCATTATATACAATTATTCTGTTTCACCAATTCCGTATTTGGCCATACGTTTTTGTTATAAGTACGCATAATATGCGTTGATGTGCGGCATAGCACAATTCCGCATCAGCATTGCAACGGGATGGGGGGTTGGGGTGGTGGCTTGTCAAGCAAGTACCCTAACGGGTGCCCCGAACCGAGGCTTGTGCAGTCTGCTTCCCATCCAAAGAAACTGCGGCGGTGCCGCTGTGCTACGGAAACTCAGTTATGTCCTACAGTAAGACTTTCAATCAAAGTATCTGCGGCGTAGCCGCTGTGCA
>CAZTFU010000049.1:0-8025 GCA_964612925.1 uncultured Clostridium sp.
GTGAGGCGGAGAACACGCAGGAACAGGGAGAATTGCGAATGGCAATGAGCAAGGCAACCATGTTCCAAGCGGAAAGGGAGGGAAACTTCCCTCCCTTCAGCCCGCCCTGCAAAAAGAATAAAGCAACTCGTTTTGCTTAAACTCATGCACCGCAAGGTGCAAGCAGGAAAATATGGTCTGTACGGAATGAAGTTACTGTATGAATGTACTATAAGCTTGTGTTGTGCAACGGCTAACGCCGCAGTTACTTTTATACTACGAGCTTCTTTTAGCTTTTCTTTGTTAGAGGATTAAGGGGAGGATATCCTCCCCTTCAACCCTCTAACAACTCCCACATCCCCTCCTTATCCCGCTATGCGCGGGGCAAAACGATACAAGGCAGGAACTGCTAAATTGTGTTTGTGCGGCGGTTTTCTCCCGCTGTAGGGCATAATTGAGTTTATGTTGCACAGTAGCTCCGCTACAGTTTCTTTTGCAGAGAGGCAAACTGACATGGCGTTATTCAAATTTGTCACCATAGCACAAGCGTTTTAATTTAATTCCGAATTAAGCATTACGGATTTCGAATTTTCAGCGGTTCAGCGGCTCCGCCGCAAGCTTATGTACAATAAAAAGCCCCCCCTTACACAAGGGAGGCTTTTACTGTTTTGCTGACGCTCGAACCTGTTTACACTTCCTGTCCCGCCATAAGGGAGGCGACGGCAATGGAGAAGAATTTTTCTTCCGCGCTGGAGCCGCGGCTTGTCAGCACGATGGGCACCTTTGCGCCCATTATAACGCCGCCCATTTCGGCCTTGGCGGTGACGATAAGGCACTTGCCGAGGATGTTGCCCGAGTCTATATCGGGCACTATAAGCGCGTCAAAATCGCCGCAATACTCGCAATCCACGCCCTTGTGGTGCGCAATGGCCTTATCCATGGCCACGTCATAGGAAAGCGGCCCTTCCACAATGCAGTGCTGAATAAGCCCCTCGCGGTTCATGCGTTTGAGCTCCGCCGCCTCAACAGTGGCGCGCATACGCGGGTTGACCTTTTCAATTGCGGCAAGCACAGCCACGCGGGGCTGTTTGTAGCCCATTTTGCGCATGGCCTCAACCGCGTTTTCTATTATGCCGACCTTTTCCTCAAGTGTGGGGTACATGACCATGCCGCCGTCTGTCGCAACAAGCAGCTTATGATAATTTGGCACATTTGAAAAGAACACCACATGGCTCATCAGCTTGCCCGTGCGCAAGTTGTTTTCCTTTGCGACAACAGGGTGCAGCATATCTCGCGTTTCGATAAGTCCCTTCATAAGCACGTTTGCACTGCCGTCCTTTACAAGATCGACGGCGGCCTGTGCCTCCGTGTTTTCCTCGCTGTCCACAATGTTATAATTTGAAGGGTTACGGTCAAAGCTTCTGAGGATATCCTTTATTTTGCCCGCATTGCCGACGAATATCGGCACGGCTATACCCTGCTGTTGCGCCCTGAGCGCGGCCTCGATAACGGGTGCATCATGCGCGCCCGCTATTGCCACCGTGCGTTCGTTTTCCCTTTGCTTTACGGCGGCTACCACCTCGTCAAAATTTCTGAACATCATTACTCCATATTATATCCCGCATCATATGCGGCAAGATTCATGTCCACAGCCTTTGCCGGCACCGTTTTTGCAACGATACTCTTCCAGTCTATGCCCTCAAGATGCATTATCCTGACAAGCGCACCAAGCAGCACGATGTTCTGCGCCTTTATACTGCCAAGGCGTTCGGCGGTTTCGGCCGCGCGAATAACGTGTACGTTTTCTACGCGCCGCTTGAGCGTTTCGAGTGCATCGTGCGGATAAGAGTGTTGGCCGCTCAATACGGGCATGGGGTATATCTCCCTTTCGTCGGTAATGACCGTGCCGCCCTTTTTAAGGAAGGGCAGTGCCCGTAGCGCCTCGACCTTTTCAAAGCTTATTATAATGTCCGCCTCGGCAAGGCCGATATTCGGCGCAAAGACCTCATCACCGAACTTTATCTGTGTGGTAACGCTGCCCCCGCGCTGACTCATGCCGTGGATCTCACTCATTTTAACGCTGTGTCCCATTTGGGTCAAGCCGAAGGCAAGTATTTTGGAAATAAGTATGGTGCCCTGCCCGCCTACACCTATAAGAAGAATGTTTTTGCTCATTATTCGCCCCTCCTTTCTATCGCATTGAATCGGCACATGCTCATGCAAAGGCCGCATGCGGTACAGCTTGCCGTGTCGAATATTTTTGCTTTGCCGCATTCAAAGGCTATCGCGGGGCAAGCTATATTCATGCACTGCTTACAACCGCGGCACTTGTCACTGTCGATTACGCAGTATTTGCCCGCATTTGCTTTCTGTACCTCTTTTATAAGGGCGCAAGGACGCTTTGTTATTATAACGAACGGCCCCTTCACCTCAAGAGCGGCATCTATGGCGGAACGAACGGCACTTACGTCAAGCGGATCCACCACGCGAACGCGAGTAGAGTCTATGCCCGTTGCAAGCACGAGCGATTCTATGCTAAGCACGGGACTTGCTTCGCCCATAAGGTTTTTGGGCGTGCCCGGGTTCTGCTGGTGCCCCGTCATTGCGGTTATGGAATTGTCAAGCACGCAGGCTATAACGTTGGCATCCGCCGCCACCACATCCATAAGGCTGGTCATTCCGCTGTGGAAGAACGTTGAATCCCCCACGCAACCGAGTGCCTTGCGAGTGTCCCCCTGCAATTCAAGTGCCTTTGCAAGGCCGATAAGGCTGCTAATGCCCGCACCCATGCATATTGTTGCATCAAGCGCATTGAGCGGCGCATTTATGCCAAGCGTATAGCAGCCTATATCGCCTATGGGAACAATGGACTTATTAAGATATTTTGTCAGCGCAAAGAAGAAACCCCTGTGCGGACAGCCTGCGCAGAGCGTGGGCGGCCGTGCGGGTATATCCGATACCGCCTCATACCCTTCCTCTACCGTATCGGGCAGGAATGCGTCCCGTATTATGCGGGCGTTAAGCTCTCCGCATATGGGCAATTTAGCTTTGCCCACGGCATTTGTAAAACCGAGTGCATGCACGGCATCCTCAACATATGGGTCGTTTTCTTCTATAACATAAAGCGTTTCGTATTTCGCGGCGAATTCGCTTATAAGCTTATGCGGCAGCGGATGCGTAAGGCCAAGCTTGAGATAGTCCGCACCGTTGCCGAAAACCTCCTTCGCGTGCTGATAGGCAATGCCGCTTGTTATTATACCTATATTGCTTCCGTTTGCTTCAACGCGGTTGAACGGACAGTCGTTTGCATACTCTTCGAGCTTTTTAAGCATTTCTTCGCGGTATATGTGCCGCGGTGCGGAATGTGCGGGCAACATTGCATTCTTTCTCGTATCCCGCACATATTGCTTTACGGGCACGTCACGCCTTTCTTCAAGCTTTACGGGGCTTTTTGAATGGCAAACGCGGGTAGTCATGCGTAGCATTACAAGCGTGTCGAACCGTTCGGATATTTCAAAGGCGGCCTTTGCATATTCCTTACATTCGGCAGAATCGCTCGGTTCAAGCATGGCTATCTTCGCATGGGGCGCATAAAGGCGATTATCCTGCTCGTTTTGACTGCTGTGACAGCCGGGATCATCCGCCGAAACAAAAACGAACCCACCGTTCACACCGCTGTATGCAAGCGTGAATATGGGGTCCGCGGCAACATTCATACCAACGTGCTTCATTGCGGCAAACGCGCGCGCCCCACCGAGGGATGCTCCTCCCGCTATTTCAACGGCCGTTTTTTCGTTGCACGCCCACTGGCAGTATATCTTATCCTTATACTTCTCACCTATGGTTTCAAGTATTTCCGTGCTCGGCGTGCCGGGATACGCGGCGGCAACGTGACAGCCCGCTTCATAAACGCCGCGTGCTACGGCCTCGTTTCCGCTCAGCATTTCAACATGCATAAAAGGTTACCTCCTTATAAAAATTCATGGTTGTATTTGTATAATAGCATCGTGCAAAAGACGGGCGCAATCAATTATTCAATGATATATTATCTATTATTTTTGCCGCATCGGTGCTATAATTTTTATTCGTATATTATGCATGTTCGGAGGATAATTATGAAGCGGATAACGCTTGTACTTGACGGCTCTGCGGACAGGGCAAATCCCGCCCTTTCAAACAAAACCCCGCTTGAGGCCGCATATACGCCCAATTTGGATGCCCTCGCCGCGCACGCAACACGGCTTTTGCGGGTAAAGACCATTCCCGACGGGCTTGAAATAGGCAGTGCTGTGGCAAACATGGGTTTATTGGGGCTTGACCCGAAAATGTATCGCGGCCGCGCCGCGCTTGAGGCGGCGGGCAGTGGCATTCCGCTTGACCCAAACGGCCTTTACATTCGCATGAACCTTGCCCATTTTGACGGCGACACATACCGTGACGCAATACTTGACGACTACAGCGCAAGCGAACTGCCAACCGTTCAGGCCGCACCCATAGTCGAACTGCTCCGCAAGCGGCTTTTTACCGATCCCAAGTATATACTGCATCACCCGGGTTCCTTCCGCTGTATATTACAGATAAAGGGCGGTGCCGCGCTTTACCCCATGCAGCTTGCCCCCGCACACGACATAATAGGCCGCCGCGCCGCGGATTTCCTCGGCGGCAAAAAGGAAAGGCCGCTTATCGAACTGCAAGAGAGGGCATTTGAACTACTGCGGGACACGCATACACGCTGCAACGGCGTGTGGTTCTGGGGTGACAGCCTTGCGCCGAGCTTTCCCGATGCGGAGCGCGGCCGATGCACATTCGGTGAAACGATACTCATGCACGGCATAACCGCCGCCGCCAAAATACCGAACTTTTCTTCGAATGAGGAAGGTGTGAGTTTTGAAAATTTTCTAACGGAAAAGGCAGATAAGGCCATTTATGCACTAAATAACGGTTTTGACCGTGCGTATGTTCACATTCAGGCGACCGATGACCTCAGCCACGACCGCAATCCCATTGGCAAGCGCAATGCGATAGAGGCCATAGACCGCCTTGTCGTGCGCCGCCTTACGGAAGAAGTACAGGGTGATTTTCGCCTGCTTGTGATAAGCGACCACTTCACTTTTTCCGACACTGGCTCGCACGGCGGCGACCCCGTGCCCTGCATTTTCTACGACTCCGCGCACCCCTCCTTGAACGCAGGTGCAAGGTTCACGGAGGCACTCTGTGTGCCCTCCGTCCCTCTTACCGATGCCCCCGGCACGATAAGGCTGATGGAAGGGGAGTAAGGGGAGGGGAAATACGTTCGCCCTCGGTTTGAATAAAGCGCCATGCAAGCTTGATTTATCCAATCGGGCTTGCTTTTTGTTTTGAGCAATGGCTTTATACATAAAAAGCCTTAATGCAGGACTCGTTTCGCACTTGCTCAGTATGTTGCCCGTCAAAAAATCTGCGGCGGAGCCGCTGTGCTACGGAAACTCAGTTATGCCCTACAGTGGGAATAAACCGCTGTGGTAACTCGGTTATGCTATTCCGAACTTGCTTAGTGTTGCCCCGCGCATAGCGGGATAAGGAGGGGGACGGGAAGTTCGGAGCCGAACGCCATGTCGGTTTGCCTTCCTCCCAAAGCCCCTGCGGCGGGAAGACAGATTGAGCAGACAGTGCTCAAGCTTGCCGCCATAGTCCCAAGATTCCTCATGTCAAGAATTCTCCCGTTAACAAATTGTTTACAAAATTTATTGGCTTAGGCGTTGAACACAGCTCACCCGATATGGTAAACTGAAAAAAAGCGTGCGCGAAACACTCTTTTCGCGCCGCGAAAGGAGCTGTCAATATGTATATCAACTACAGAACCTTGTACAACATCAAGCGATTCAGGTATATCGCTTATCCGCTTTCGATTGTTGTCGCTATATTGATACCCACAGCGTCATGGTTGCGCATTCCATTAATGTTGGAGATGTGGATAGGCATAGAGCTTATAGCGAAGCTGTTAAGGTTCCTCGTGCGTTGCCCAAAATGCAATTCCCGCAGAATAACGCTTTCTTTTCCTTTTCATCAGTTAAAACCGGGTGCGGTCATATATTGTCCCGAATGCGGACAGCAGGTCGAACTGCTTGACCCAAACGATCCGCGCCTGAAGGAGAAAGAACAGTAGTTTCAATACGACCGCTTGCCCTATCGGCAGGCGGTCTTAGAATATCGAAAAAGTGGCAATTTGCCACTTTTTCGAGTTTTCTCGCTTTTTGCCTCTCACATTCGTTCACGGGCGGCAAAAAGCGCAAAGTACGAAAACCTATAGGTTTTCATCCGTTTTGACGCACATGTCGTCAAAGCCGGAATTGAATTAAGGGGCTGCCGCCCCTTAACAACCCTGCTTTTCGACAGGTTTAGCCCATAGGAAAGACCTGCGGGCTTAAACTTATTCTCGGTTATCTGCGCGGATAGTTGCTGCGATAGGCGCGGCGTTTTCTTGCGCGGTGCCTGCGGCGGCGAGACGAAAGCACCTTTGCGACAAGCACTATTATTATAAACGCCGCAAGTAACAGTACCCAGAACAACCATCCGCTGCCGCCTTCACCGTCATTGCCGTCAATGGTGGATACTATAAGCGGATCCGTGCTCGGTGAGCCGCTTTCAACCACCGTAGCCGCCTGTTCCACATCGCGGGAGGCCACAAGCGGTGCACTGAACAGCGTCACTCCGTTATATTGATAGGATATTGTGCCAAGCTCCTCACCCGCGGCAATGGGTGCTTCAAGTTTTCTTGTTGTCGAATATGTCGTTGTAAGCAGTGAAGGTGAGTTTGCGATAAGCTCAACCGTTTCCTTCAATCCCGTAAGGCGTGCGGCGGAAAAGTCTATATTCACCGTAAGCAGACCGCCCTCGGGGTCCTCAAGGCTTGCATTTGATATGGGAAGCTGCATCGTGTCCTCAAGGCCAAGCGTGTCCGCCCCTATCGAACGGTAGTTTTCAAAGCCCCAGTCAAAAAACTTGGCCGCATTTTCAAAGCGATATTCGCCCGCAACCTTGTTTTCATAATCTCCGAAAAGAACGAGTATAAGCTCAACGCCGTTTTTCTGTGCACTTGCAACAAGGCAGCGACCCGCCGCGGTTGTATCGCCCGTCTTTACGCCCGTGGCATACTGATATTTATAGCTCTTCTCGCCCTCCTTTGTATAAAGAAGGCGGTTTGAATTGTACCACTGATACCCGTCCGAATCCTTGTTGGTGGGCGCGGCATCATATGTGGTGGTAGAAACTATCTTGCGGAATGTTTCATTCTGCATGGCATAGCGGGTAAGCACGGCCATGTCGTGCGCGGTGGTATAATGCTCCTCCTTATGCAGGCCGTTTGGCTTTACAAAATGAGTACCCGTCATGCCGAGTTCGGCGGCTTTTGCGTTCATCATTTCGGCAAATCCGCTTTCACTGCCGCCGATATGTTCCGCAATGGCCTTGGCCGCATCGTTGCCCGAAACAAGCATCATGCCGTAAAGCATATCTATCAGCGGCATTTCTTCATATCGGGAAAAACGGCACACGGAACCGCGCGTTTCAACATCGCCGCCCGTATTTACGATTTCGTTCAAATCGGCTGCATTTTCTATTGCCAAAATGCAGGTCATTATCTTGGTGGTGCTAGCGGGGTATGCCTGCGCGGAGGCATTCTTTTCATATAAAACGGTGCCCGTTGCGGCATCCATAAGGCAAATATACGGTGTGGAAACGGATGACGGATCAAAATCGTTTTCCGCACCGGAGCAAAGCGGCAGCGTACCCAAGGCCAACAAAAAGGCCATCGCAAGCAGTAGGATTCGTTTCAACTCTAAGGTAGTCCTTTCCGTAAAACCCGCAGTGGCAATGCATGACGCACATGCGGTATTTTAAGTAATGCAACCCCTATTATAACAAAAGGCGCGGAGTTTTGTACATAGTGCTATATTAAATAATTGTAAAGTATTGAATTAAGGTTGAAATAGTGCGGCTGGGATGGGGGATTATGCCGCGTAGCATGGCTTAGCGCAAAAGAACCTGCGGTGCAGTGCCGCTTCCTTT
>CAZTFU010000050.1:0-7826 GCA_964612925.1 uncultured Clostridium sp.
CCTTAGAATATCCTGTATGCGCAGTAGAAGTATCGGCGCCAGTAGTCGGTTTTGTACGAGCGGCGCACGACACAGCCCTCGCTCGAGGAGGCGTCCACCATTTCGCTACCGTTTATGGCAATGCCCACGTGCCCCTTGCTTGATGACATTTTGAACACTATCACGTCGCCCTTTTGGACGCTGTCTATCGAGCTTATCTTTTTATATTTGCTGACGGAGCGCCATGTTTTGGTTGTCATGTAGCCTTGGCTTACGCCCGCCTTGTTAAGGCACCAGTATACAAAGCCCGAGCAATCGAACTTACTCGGCCCCTTTGCGCCAAGTACATATTTGCTGCCAAGCTTGCCGAGGGCGATCTCCACGAATCTGTCCGCACTTGCCGCGGAGGAAGCTGAGCTTGATCCGTTCGAGCTTGAGCCGCCCGAGCTTGAGCCGCCCGAGCTTGAGTTCGGCGTGGCCACGGGTTCATCCTTTGCGGCGGCCTTTGCATCGCCTGATACAAGCACTGTCATGGTGTTGCGGCCAACCTTGCCGTCAACACTCAAACCGTTGCGCTTTTGGAAGGCACGCACGGCCGCCTCCGTACCGGAGCCGAAATAACCGTCCGCATCGGAAAGATAGCCGAGTTTTTTAAGCAGCTTTTGCATACTCTTTACCGTTTCGCCGTTCATGCCTATGGTAAGTGCGTTGGCCTGAGCATCGCTTGACATAAGCAACTTGCGCGTCTCGGGGCCGATATGCCCATCCGCAATAAGGCCGTTAAGCTGCTGGAAAAGCTTCACCGCGGCGCGCGTATCGCTGCCGAATGTGCCGTCGGGCTCCGTGGTGAGATAGCCGAGTTTGAAAAGCCGCTTTTGATATTTAAGCACCTCATCGCTCTTTTCGCCGTATGAAAGCGAATGGGGCACAGCATCCTCGCTGTAAAGGGCTTCCTTTGTGTATATGCCTATCATGCCGTCAACGGCAAGGCCGTTGCGCTCCTGAAATTCGATAACGGCGGCCTTTGTCTCCTCTCCGAAATAGCCCGTTGCACGCTCCATGTAGTCAAGTTCAACAAGGCGTTTCTGCATTTCCTCAACATCCGTGCCCTCATCACCCACGGTTATCATGTATTCAAGCGCATCCGCACGCATAAGCGCATCATACGTTTCCTCACCTATGTAGCCGTCAACCGTCAGGCCGTGCCTGCGCTGGAAAAGCTTCACTGCCTCCTTTGTGGCACTGCCGTATTTTTCGGTGGGCTCATCATAATCCATGTAGCCCAGCTCCATAAGCCTTTCCTGAACCGCCTTTACCTGCGCACCCGTGGTTCCCTTGCCCATTGAAACGGGCGTGGGCGTGGGTTCGGGCGTAATCGTGGGGACAACATGTGTCGGCGCGGGGGTCATGGCATCGATTATTTTTACGATATCGTCACCCGTGTTCGTTTGGGCGATATCCGCGTCACCGTTGCCCGCGCCGCCAAGTGCAAACGCCAATACTATGCCGCCGAGTATAAGCAGCGCGGCCGCAATGAACGCGGCAAAAATTCGCGGCCGCTTTGTGCGCACGATATTGAGCACCCTTGCCGTGCGCTTAACCTTCACGGTGCAGCGTTTAAGCACGCGCCGTGCCGATTTGTTCAATGAATTTAGTTTGTATTTAAGCTTATCAGGCATATTATGCTCCCAAAATGCAATATGGCAACTTCATTATATCATACCATGCGCACAAAAGCTTTGAATAATCCGTAAACAGTGCCGTTTCGATGGTCTTTACCGTTTTTTCACACTAAATTTCGCACTCGTTTAACATTGTGCGGCGCAGTTATGCTATAATCACGTCAATAAAGCTATCGGAGGAAAAGAAATGTTCAAGGATAAAAACGGTCAATTAAGCGTAGGCAAAATAGTTGCCGCGGCAGTCGTACTGATAATCGCAATATCGATATGCACAAGCTGCTTTACCGTGGTGCCCGCGGGTCACACGGGCGTGGTTGTAAACATGGGCCGCGTTAGCGAAACCGTGCTTCAGGAAGGTTTCCACTTCAAAGCACCCTTTGTGCAGGAAATAGTGCAGATAGACAACCGCGTTGTAAAGCTTGAAGTGGCAACGGATGCGTTCAGTAAGGATCTGCAAACGGTATCCACGGTGCTTGCCGTAAATTACCGCATAGCAAAAAACATGTCCTATTCGATTTATAAAGAAGTCGGTTCCGGCTTTGAAGAGGTGCTTGTTACCCCCGCCGTGAACGAGGTATTAAAGGCGGTCGTTGCCAAGTACACCGCAAGCGACCTTGTCGCAAGCAGGAGCGAGGTAAGCGTTATGCTTGATGAGGAGCTGAACGGCAAGCTTAACACATGGGGAATATTCATAGAGGATCTGAACATTATAGACTGGGATTTCTCTGCGGAATACATTGCCGCCGTTGAAGCAAAGCAGGTTGCGGAACAGAACCTTATCAAAACCAACACGGAGCAGGAGGAGCAGATAGTTATCGCCAAGGCGGAGGCGGAAAAGAAGCGCATAGCCGCTCAGGCCGATTCGGACAGCGCGATAATCGCCGCCAAAGCGGAGGCGGAGCGCATCCGCATTGAGGCCGAGGCCACTGCCGAAGCCAACCGCACAATAGCCGAATCGCTGAACGAGGCGGTTTTGCAAAACAAGACCATAGAAAAGTGGGACGGACAGCTTCCCCGCGTTACAACAGGCGAAAGCTCTACTCCCATGATATCTGTCCCGATGGAATAAGCGGAAGGGCACAATGACCATGGCCGTAAGCATAGACATAAATTCGGATATAGGCGAAAGCTTTGGCGCATACAAAATCGGTGCGGACGAAAGCATACTTGACATTGTTACAAGTGCAAACATCGCCTGCGGCTATCATGCGGGTGACCCCTGCACCATGCGCAAAACCGTGGCAATGGCCAAGAAACGCGGCGTAAGGATAGGCGCGCACACGGGTTTCCCCGACATTATGGGGTTTGGCCGCAGGAACATGAGCGTGAGTGCCGAGGAAATGTACGATTATACGCTGTATCAGCTCGGTGCGCTGTACGGCTTTGCCCGCGCGGCAGGGTTTGAGCTGAGCCACGTTAAGCCGCACGGAGCGATGTACAATATGGCCGCAAAAGATGTTTCGCTTGCGCTTGCGATTTGCCGTGCGGTAAAGGAATTTGACCGTGAGCTTATAATACTCGGCCTTGCGGGAAGCCGCTTTTGTGAGGCGGCGGAGGAATGCGGCCTTACCTTTGCAAGTGAGGTATTTGCCGACCGCGCCTATATGGAGGATGGTTCCCTTGTGCCGCGCGGTCGGGCGGACAGCATGATACTCGATGAAGATGAGGCCGTGCGGCGCGTAATAAAAATGGTGACCGAGGGCCGCGTTACGGCCGTGACGGGCAAGGAAATACCGGTTCGTGCGGATTCCGTATGCGTACACGGGGACGGCGCAAAGGCACTTGCATTTGCCGTAAACATTCGCACTTCACTTGAAAAAGCGGGCATTGCCGTGCGCCCGTTCGCAAAATAGCGGCCTACATATGGAACAGATACAGCCAAGAATACTTACGCTGTCCGATTGCGCAATATCAATTCGCTTTGGCAACGGCATAGACGGCGATACCAACGGGCGCGTACACGCACTCGGGGGCGCGATAGAGGCCGCACATATTAAAGGCATTGTTGAAACGGTGCCTTCATATTGTGCGCTTGCCGTTTATTATGACATGCTTACGTTAACGCAAAGTGAGCTTATCGCGGCGATAACGCCCATATTGGATTCGCTTGACGCAAAAGGCAACGGGCTTGGCCGCCTTATTTCCATACCCGTGCTGTACGGTGGCAAACGGGGAGAGGATCTTCCCTTTGTGGCAAAGCATTGCGGCATGAGTGAGGATGAGGTCATAGCACTGCACTCTTCAACTGAATACCCCGTATATATGCTCGGCTTTTTGCCGGGCTTTTGCTACCTTGGCGGCATGGATGCGCGCCTTGCAACACCGCGCCTTACAACTCCCCGCGTAAGGATTGAGGCGGGCAGTGTGGGCATTGCGGGAGAGCAGACGGGCATATACCCGCTTGCATCCCCCGGCGGCTGGCAGATAATCGGCCGCACCCCGCTTAAAATATACGATCCGCACCGTGAAACCCCCACTCTTATACAGGCGGGTATGCGCATACGCTTCCGCCCCATAGAGTTTGATGAATACGAAAGCTTACTTCACGAGCAGGAGGGACGATAAATGGCAGGCATAGAGTTTATACAAAGCGGAGCCTTGACATTGATACAGGACGGTGGCAGGCACGGTTATCAACATATAGGCATGCCCGTTGCGGGTGCGGCGGACAGGTTTGCCCTATATCTTGCAAATACGCTTGTGGGCAACCCCATTGACGCCGCCGCAATAGAATGTACCCTGCTTGGCCCTACCATAAAGATAGAGACGCGGTGCGCATTTGCGATAACGGGTGCCGACATGGCGGCAACGCTCAATTCTCAGCCTATAGTGCCAAACCGCGCATACATAGCCGAGGCGGGCAGCACGCTTGCACTTGGCGCGGCAAAGACGCTTTGCAGAAGTTATATTGCATTTGCGGGCGCAATGGACATACCGAATGAGCTTGGTAGCCGCTCAACATATGAAAAGGCCGCAATAGGCGGCATTGGTGGCAGAAGGATTCGCCCGCATGACAAGTTAGAGCTTATATGCCCGAATGCGGAGCCGAAAAACATGGCTCTTCGCCATGCGCCGCGCGCGCTCATTCCCCCTTATTCAAGTAATCCCGTATTGAGAGTTACACCCGCCCCGCAGTGCGACGACATCACCGCGGCGGGATTTGGCACACTGTTTCACAATGAATACCGCGTAACGAATCAAAGTGACCGCATGGGACTCAGGCTTGAGGGCGAGAGCGTGGAATTTGTTGAGGGCAAGGGCGCAAATATTATATCCGAGGCTGTCGCGCTCGGCGCGGTGCAGTTGCCGAGCGGCAAACCCATAATAATGCTTGCCGACCACCAGACAACGGGCGGCTATGCCGTGCCCTGCTGTGTTATTGCGGCGGACATTCCGCTTGCCGCACAGCTAAAGGGCGGCGACACGGTGCGCTTTACGCCCGTATCGGTGGAGGAGGCACAGTCGCAATACAGAAGCTATATGCACGCACTGAACGAATTTGCCGATATGTTTGAACACGGATTTATATATCGGCATAAACCATGCTTTATTCAGCAGGGGCAAATGCTGTATAATATAAGCGTTGAAGAGATTAAGCCCCACTGAATATAAGCGCACGGAAGGGAGAAATAAAAATGATAGATCTGCTTATAAAAAATGCCCGCGTGATAGACGGCACGGGAAGCCCATGGTTCAGGGCAAATGTTGGCGTTGACAAGGGAAAAATATGCTTTGTGGGTCAAGGGGACGGTGTTGAGGCCATAACCATGGTTGATGCAGAGGATAAGTTCCTTGCGCCCGGCTTTATAGACATACATTCGCACAGTGACCAAGGCGTATTCGGCGCACCGAGGGCCGAAAGCCGCATATTGCAGGGAGTCACAACCGAGCTTGTTGGTAACTGCGGCATAAGCATGGCGCCCGCCGCGGACGAATATATAGACGAGCTTAAAGCATATACCGCGGGCGCGGGGGATTACTCGTGGCGCAGTATGGGCAGTTTTTTGGACAAGCTTGAGAATTTCAGCCACGCAACAAACATCGCCTGCATGATGGGTCACGGCACGGTAAGGCTGGCCGTGATGGGCTACAGCGCGGATAAGCCAACCAAATATCAGCTTGATGCAATGCGTTCGCTTGTTGCCGAGGGTATGCAGCAGGGCGCATACGGCATAACGAGCGGGCTTATATATCCCCCGGGAAGCTTTGCCGACGAGGATGAGCTTTCAAGCGTGATAAGTGCCATTGCACCCTACGGCGGATTTTACGCAACCCACATGAGGAATGAAGAAACCGACCTTGGCGGATCGGTTGCCGAATCCATACGCACGGCCAAAAAGGCCGGTGTTCCACTGCAAATATCCCACCACAAGGTGTGCTATCCGCCCGAATGGCAGGTCGCGCCAAAACTTTCAATAGCATTGATAGAGCGCGCACGGCGGCAGGGGTTGGACGTTACATGTGACCAGTACCCGTACCGCGCAACCGCAACAACATTAAGCGTGAACATACCCGACTGGGCATTTGAGGGCGGCTTTGAGGGCGTAAAGCGCCGCCTTGCGGATAAGGCGACACGCGCACGCATCCGCAGTGAGGTTGAGGCCAACATGGGCGATTATTGGGACGATTACTTCGTTTCAAGCGTGGGCAGTGAAAAGAACGCATGGATGGCGGGCAAATCCCTGCCCGAGATAGCAAAAAGGCTCAACATGGAATGCGTTGATGCATTCTTCCACATAATCGTTGAGGAAAACAACCTTGTAAACGAGGTTCATTTTGCCATGTGCGAGGAGGATATTGAGTTCATAATGCAACACCCGTTCGTTATGATAGGTTCCGATGGGTGGTGCCTTGACATTGATTCCCCGGGTCAGCCGCATCCGCGCAATTTCGGCACGTTCCCGCGTGTCATTGCGCATTATTGCCGCGAAAGGCACCTTTTCCCGCTTGAGGAGGCGGTGCGCAAAATGACGGGTGCAAGCGCAAACCGCATCGGCATTACCGACCGCGGCTATATACGAGAAGGCTTGGCGGCGGACATGGTAATATTCGACTTTGATACGATAAAGGATGACCCCGACTTTACATCGCCAAAGCGTGCATGCAGCGGCATAAAGCAGGTATATGTGAACGGCGTATTGGCCGCCGAAAACGGCGTGCATACGGGCGCACTTGCAGGGCTTACACTCAGAAAGAACGGCCGCCGCTAATATAAAGGAGGGTATCACCGTGGAAAGCAATCCCTTATCCGCAAACGAGGTTGAGCAGGTCACTTTGCTCAGGCAAATAGCCGCATCAAACAAGGCGCGCACAACTGCCGCGCGCATAACGGCAGCGGCGGCGGTGCTTATTGCCGTGGCCATAGCAGTCGCCTGCATGGTGCTTATCCCGCGCATGATATCCGCGCTTGACAGCATAGACGCGGCCGCAAATGAGCTTAACGATGTTGCCTCAACGCTTGATGAGGTTGATTTTGCAGGCATGGCGCAGGGCATAAACGACCTTACCGAACAGGGCAAAACCGCAATAGATTCAGCGCTCACAAGCATTGAAGATGCGCTTGAGGATATGCAGGGCGCACTCGACACCGTAGCACAGTTTGACGTAGAGGGGCTTAACAAAAGCATAGCGGATTTTTCCGCGCTGGTATCGCCGCTTGCAAAGCTTTTCGGCGGAAGGTAAGGGGCGTTACAGCGTGCACGGCGGCGCGGATAAGTAATTATACTCGAAATTTGATTGCATGCGCGGTAAAGTCCTCTTGCCGTGCATGCAAAACGCACGGCAAAATATTTAATAAACACTATTGACTTTCGCGTTCAAAACGGGTATACTATGCTTTGTCCGTTGCGGCGGATGAATTGAATATGGCGGCGTAGCTCAGTTGGCTAGAGCATTCGGTTCATACCCGGAGTGTCATTGGTTCGAGTCCAATCGCCGCTACCACACAAGCACTTGCATTTGCAGGTGCTTATTTTTTTTGCAAATCCGTCCTTGTTTCATGCAAAATCGTCGTGGTGACGGCCTTACACTCTTGCGGCTTGAATGCGGAGAGTCGCCGTTTCCAACCAAAAAAGGCTCCCTTCATCCGATCGGACAAAAGAAGCCTTGTAAGGCCCTCTGAGATAAGAAACATACGCCTAAAAAGGCACTGTTTGGCCAATCACT
>CAZTFU010000051.1:0-6557 GCA_964612925.1 uncultured Clostridium sp.
GGCTTGCGCGCTTATAAGGACGGAAATGGATTCAATGCCAACGGAGCTTGATGAGCTTTCCCGCAAAATAATGCAGCTTGAAATCGAGGAAGCGGCACTGAAGAAGGAATCCGACAAGCTGAGCGAAGAGCATCTTGCCGAAATACAAAAAACGCTTGCCAATGACCGCGAACAGTTCAAGCAGTTAAAGGCAAAGTGGGATACCGAAAAAGGTTCCATAAAGAATGTACAGCGTATACGCGGTGAAATCGAGGAGCTTAACGCCCAAATGGAGCGTGCGGAGCGCGACTATGACCTGAACAAAGCGGCGGAGCTTAAATACGGCAAGTTGCCCAAACTTAAAGAAGAGCTTGAGCAGGCCGAAAAGGAAATGGAGCAGCGCAAGGCGAGCGGTTTGTTGCGTGACCGTGTTACGGAGGATGAAATCGCGCGCATAGTAGGCCGCTGGACGGGCATTCCCGTTGCAAGACTTATGGAGGGCGAACGTGAAAAACTGCTCAGGCTTGAGGAAACACTGCACAAGCGCGTTATAGGTCAGGATGATGCGGTCACAACCGTTGCCAACGCCATTCTGCGCACCCGCGCAGGGCTTAAGGACCCGTCAAAGCCGATAGGCAGTTTCCTGTTCTTGGGGCCTACGGGCGTTGGCAAAACAGAGCTTGCAAAGGCTCTTGCCGAGGCATTGTTTGACGACGAAAACAACATGGTTCGCATAGATATGAGCGAATACATGGAAAAGTACTCTGTTGCAAGGCTTATAGGTGCACCTCCGGGTTATGTCGGTTACGATGAGGGCGGTCAGCTTACGGAGGCCGTTCGCAGGAAGCCATACTGTGTGGTACTGTTTGATGAAATCGAAAAGGCGCACCCCGATGTGTTCAATGTGCTGTTGCAAGTGCTTGACGATGGCCGCATGACCGATTCGCAGGGGCGCACGGTGGATTTCAAAAACACCGTAATCGTTATGACAAGCAACCTCGGCAGTCAGTATATTCTTGAAGGAATAGAAAACGGCAAAATAACCGATGAAGCACGCAAACAGGTGGATTTGCTGCTCAAGCAGAGCTTCCGTCCGGAGTTTCTGAACAGAATAGATGATATTGTGTTCTATAAACCCCTTGACAAGCAGGAGATATTTGCCATAACCGAACTGTTGCTGAAGGATATCCGCCGCCGTCTTGCCGAAAGAAGGCTTGATGTACAGCTTACGGATGAGGCACGGCATTACATTGCCGATACAGGCTACGACCCGCATTACGGCGCAAGACCGCTCAAGCGGCTGCTGCAAAGCAAGCTTGAAACGCTTCTTGCACGCAGGATAATCGAAACCGACCCCGAGCCCGACACCGTATACACCGTTGATGCGGAAAACGACGAGTTGGTCGTGAAGTAATATAACAGTTAAGTAAGAGGGCGGTACTTCCCGCCCTCTTATCAATTATCTTTTTATCTTCTTGTAAATCGAGTGTCCTCAACCGTATGCCCTTCGCTTAGGTTTTTTTTCATGTCTATTATGCGTTGATTTGAAGAACCGCGAAACATCAGCCGAATATCCTTTAATTCTTCTACAAATTCGCCGTCAACAAGCACGTCTATAAGGCTTAAAAGTTCGTCTGTCGCTTCGCAATGATATGCCCCGCCGCGATACAAGTCGCGTTCCAGCGTACAGCCCGTATAGCACCATATATCCTTATTCGGATATTTCTTTTTGACCCGCCGCACAAACGGCAACAATGCCTGCTGATTCGATATTTCCATAGGCTCACCGCCAAGGAGGGTAAGTCCGTTTATGTGCTGTGGTGCAAGCGCGGCAATAAGCTCATCTTCCACCGCTTTATCGAACGGATAACCGTTGGTAAAGCTCCACGTTTCCCTGTTAAAGCAGTTTTTGCAATGCCTGTTGCAGCCCGAAACGAACAGCGTCACCCTAACGCCCGTGCCGTTTGCAATATCGGTTTTCTTTATTTCGCTATAATACATGGCATTACAGGTGCAAAACTCTGTCCTTTATTTCCTGCGTGCGTCCTTGGTTCCAGAACTGCGTGCCGATGTAGCCGCATGTGCGCCGTGCCACGTTCATGGTATCCTGATCCTGATTGCCGCACTGCGGGCACGTCCAAACAAGCTTGCCGTCCTGTTCCTTTATGGTTATTTCGCCGTCCCACCCGCACTTTTGGCAATAGTCACTCTTGGTATTAAGCTCCGCATATATGATATTGTCATATATGAAGCGCATTACCTGAAGCACGGCGGGAATGTTATTCTGCATATCGGGCACCTCAACATAGCTTATTGCGCCGCCCGGGGACAGGTGCTGGAACTGCGCTTCAAAGCTGAGTTTTGTGAAAGCATCAATGGGCTCCGTAACATGGACGTGATACGAATTGGTGATATAGCCTTTGTCCGTTACACCCTTGATTATGCCAAAACGCTTTTGCAAGCACTTTGCAAACTTATACGTTGTAGATTCAAGCGGAGTGCCGTATATTGAATAATCGATGTTTTCTTCGCCCTTCCACTGCTTACACTTGTCGTTCATCTTCTGCATTATTTCAAGCGCAAACGGCGTAGCCTCAGGGTCGGTATGGCTACGACCTGTCATATACTTTACGCACTCGTAAAGTCCCGCATAGCCGAGCGATATGGTCGAATACCCGTCAAACAGCAGTCTGTCGATAGGCTCACCCTTTTTAAGGCGGGCGCAAGCACCGTACTGCCAAAGTATGGGCGCGGCGTCGGACAGCGTACCCTTCAATCTATTATGTCTGTATTGCAGTGCCCTATGGCACAATTCAAGCCTTTCTTCAAATATCTGCCAGAATTTTTCCATGTTGCCGCCTGAGGAAAGCGCAACATCAGGCAGGTTTATAGTAACTACGCCCTGGTTGAAGCGACCATAATACTTGTGCTTGCCCGGTTCATAGTTGCCCGCATTTGCAATGTTGCCCACACCCGCCTCAGTAAATCTATCAGGCGTAAGGAACGAACGACAACCCATGCAGGTATAAACATCACCCTTGAGTTCGCGCATTTTCTTGGCCGAAATATAATCGGGCACCATGCGCCTTGCGGTACAGCGCGCCGCAAGCTCGGTAAGATAATAATAAGGAGAATCGGGATAAATATTATCCTCATCAAGGGTATATATAAGCTTGGGGAATGCGGGCGTTACCCAAACACCCTTTTCATTCTTAACACCCTGATAGCGTTGCAACAACGTTTCCTCTATTACAAGGGCAAGGTCCTTTTTCTCCTGCTCGTTCTTTGCTTCGCCAAGGTACATATAAACCGTGACAAAAGGAGCCTGTCCGTTTGTGGTAAGCAGTGTGACAACCTGATACTGTATCGTCTGCACGCCGCGGCGAATTTCCTCGCGCAGGCGCTTTTCTGTTATGGATGATACCTTCTCCTCGGTTGCTTCAATGCCAAGTTCCGCTATTTCCGCCTCCACCTGACGGCGAAGCTTTTTGCGGGATACATCAACAAACGGTGCAAGGTGTGCAAGCGATATCGATTGGCCGCCGTATTGATTCGACGCTACCTGAGCAATTATTTGTGTGGCGATATTGCATGCGGTCGAAAAGCTATGCGGCCTTTCAATAAGAGTGCCCGTTATAACGGTGCCGTTTTGCAGCATATCCTCCAAATTTACCAAATCGCAGTTGTGCATATGCTGTGCGAAATAATCGGTATCATGAAAATGGATTATGCCTTCGTTATGCGCTTCAACTATTTCTTTGGGCAACAGAATGCGGTTTGTTATATCGCGTGATACCTCGCCCGCCATATAATCGCGCTGAGTCGAATTGACAACGGGGTTCTTGTTGGAATTTTCCTGCTTGGCTTCCTCATTGTTGCATTCTATAAGGCTGAGTATCTTATCGTCCGTGGTGTTGGACTGTCGTACAAGGGTGCGCGTATAGCGATAGGTGATGTAGTTTTTCGCCACCTCGAATGCACCGTGCGCCATGATCTGCTTCTCGACCATGTCCTGCACCTCTTCAACGCTTGGCGAGCGGCCGAGTTTTTCACAGCTCAGTACAACGCTTTCGGCAATGCGCATTATCTGCACGGGTGTCATTCTTATGCTTTCGTCAACAGTGTCGTTTGCCTTGCTTATAGCAACGGTTATCTTTGAAATATCAAACGCTGCTTCAGAACCGTTCCGCTTAATGATCTTCATGTGGGCGCCCCTCTAAATACACAATATATTGGCAGCCTTACAGTATGCACATCGCATTCATTACCGCATATATACTGTGTAGCCGCCTTTTTATTATACTCAGCGTTTATGCTTTTGTCTACATATTGTTATCATTAAATATTCCGATACACATTATATTGTGTTATAGTTATTTTACCCCATAATAAGCAAAACCCGCGTTGCGCGGGGTTGTTAAGGGGCAGTAGTCCCTTAAAGTGTTTCCGGCTTTGACGACATGCGCGTCAAAACGGATGAAAACCCATAGGTTTTCGTACTTTACGCTTTTTGCCGCCCGGGAACGAACGTGAGAGGCAAAAAGCGATAAAACTCGAAAAAGTGGCAGAGAGCCACTTTTTCGACACATAAAAAGCCCCGCGCGGTGCGGTGTTGTTTCCATAAACGTGGGTTATACATACCCTTGCTCGTCGCGTTCATACGCAACAAGTATTATTTCTCGCCCGAGGCGACGACTCAGGGTGCCTTCAAACTCGCTGATTTCGCGTTTGTCGTCCTCACTTAGGTGTGCATGGTGAGCTTGCTGTTCCATCTTGCCATATCTCCTTCTAATTTGTGTATACAACATGTTGTGCGGTGCGCCGCTTTAGGTATGCTCGGGATCGCATATAGTATGCAATCCCAAGCGCTCCTTCGGCTATTCGCCCGTTTGCTTGCGAACAGGGTCGGCAGATGCGGCGCTTTCTTCGTCTCGTGCCGCTATGCGCCCTGTCCCGTTCCTCCCCGCGTTGTCCTTGGGGTACACAGGCGCTGTAAGGTTCTTTTTAAGAGGCAGATAGCTCTCGTCATAGCTGAACTTCATCTCTTTTTCCTCCCTTCGCCTGCTATTATGGTCGGCAAATCGTCCGCTTGATATTCAATGATAAATTTGGAATTTAAGCAAATAGAAAACGCGGCACATCTTTCGATATGCCGCGTATATGCACCGAGATCGTTTTCAATCAGATGCTGCGCTCAACCTTGCCGGAACGAAGGCAACGAGTGCAAACATTCACCTTGCGCACAGTGCCGTTAACCACCGCGTGAACGGTCTGAATGTTGGGAGCCCAAGTGGTCCTGGTCTTTCTGTTGGAATGGCTTACCAGATTACCGCTCATAACGCCCTTCTTGCATATTTCGCAGTACTTACCCATGCATTACACCTCCTTACGACGGTAGCGTGCGTTTTTACTCAAACATCATGTATTTTAGCACGGCACTTAATTTTTTGCAAGCAGAATTTATTTCTTTTTGGCCGCAAGCAATAATCTTGTCCATTAAAAATTTATTTTTATATTTATCTAATCAGTATTTACATTCTATTATCATTGTTGTATAATCAGTGTCGTGTGGAAGCAGCCCACGCAATTACGATAAAAGAGGTGACAAACATGAACAAACGCATTTTTGAAAGCTATAACGGCTTTTTTGATGAACGAATAGACTTATGCAGGCAGCGTGAAGCCGCATTCTCTGCGGACAGCCGCAATGATGAAGCTAATTTTGAAAAGATTCGTGCCAACGTATACGGCATATTCAAAACCGTGCTCGGCGTTACCGCAAGCGCACCGCGCTCCGATGATGAAGCAAGGCTTTTCTTCAATGACAGGCTTGAAAAAATACCGCAGAGCTGGCATACTGCTTATGAAAAGGCCGTGCAGCACGATGAGGTAAGCAAGCTGACCGTTGAGCGCATAAAACTTGATACCGTGGAGGATATCAAGCGGGCATTTGAAGAAATATGGAGTGAATAGCCATGACTGAAGCTGAATCCATAGCACTTTTCAAGTGCCTTGCGGATAAATCTCGCCTGCAGATACTTAAATCCCTTGCAATAGAGGATATGTATGTGGAACGGTTGGCCGAGCGGCTCGGCATAACTGCACCCACGGTTTCCTTCCACCTGAAAAAGCTTGCGGAGGTCGGTGCGGTATCAAGCATCAAAAGTCAGTATTACACCATGTACTCTCTCAACAAGGATCTATTCAACATAAGGATACTTGATATACTGAACGAATCCTCCTCGGAAGCAGAGCTTCAATCCCGACGAGATGAACAATACCGTCAGCGCGTTATAAACTCCTTTTTCGAATACGGAAAATTGAAGTCCATCCCTTCCCAACGAAAGAAAGAGCGCATTGTTTTGGAGGTTATTGCCGAATCCTTTGAATATGACAGGTGCTACACCGAACGCGAGGTAAACATAATAATAGCGGATTTTCACGACGATTTCTGTACCATTCGCCGTGACATGATATCAGAACGGCTACTTGAGCGTGACCACGGAATATATAAGCGGGTTAAAGGCGAATGACAAAAGCGGCGTCCATTTGGTGGGACGCCGCATTTTTGTGTTATT
>CAZTFU010000052.1:0-5561 GCA_964612925.1 uncultured Clostridium sp.
ACAAAACCGACTACTGGCGCCGATACTTCTACTGCGCATACAGGATATTCTAAGGGACTGTGCGAAAGTAAGCTTTTCGGATGTGGCGGGATTTTCCGCCACATCGTTTTTATGCCCGCGCCTTTGTGCGGGGCTGAGCCGCCTGCGCGTTTCACACACGCACGGCTTTGGCTTGGCCCGATTTGCGGGGGGTTCCCGTATTACGGAGGGGGAACA
This sequence comes from uncultured Clostridium sp., assembly GCA_964612925.1. Taxonomy (GTDB): domain Bacteria; phylum Bacillota; class Clostridia; order Christensenellales; family CAG-138; genus Phil1. Next base: position 217 of record CAZTFU010000052.1, read on the forward strand.
CGGCCTTTGTCGTGGGGTACGTATTTTTCGTCTTTTCTTTTATGAAAGCTCTGTTATAATAAATATATTTGATATTTGCGGTGTGTGCCGTGAACGGAAGCAGGAGAAACATGGGAAAACATTCAAACTACGAAATGGATATGACGACAGGTCCGCTTTTTAGGATGCTGCTTACATATTCCTTGCCGGTAATGGCAACAGGCGTACTTCAATTTTTATATAATGCGGCGGATACCGTTGTGGTCGGGCAGTTCGTCGGCAGTCAGGCACTTGCGGCGGTCGGGTCAACGGGCTCGCTTGTGAACCTTGTGGTTGCGCTGTTTATGGGTATAAGCCTTGGTGTAAACGTTACCGTTGCGCGCTACTTTGGCGCACGCGATTTTGATGCCGTTTCGGATACGGTGCATACTGCGATGCTCTTCAGCATAATTTCGGGTGTTGTGATGGGCATATTCGGCTTTTTCATGGCGCGCACATTCCTTATGTGGATGGGCAGTCCCGAGGATGTTATAGATCTCGCATCACTGTATCTTAAGATATACTTTGCGGGGCTCCCCGCGCTTATGGTATACAATTACGGCGCGGGCATACTCCGTGCCGTGGGCGACACAAGGCACCCGCTGTATTACCTTATAATATCGGGCCTGCTCAATGTCGTGCTGAACCTTGTAACCGTAATATACTTCAACATGGGCGTTGCGGGCGTTGCATACGCAACCGTTGCAAGTGAGGTGCTTTCCGCCGTGCTTGTTGTAAACTGCCTTATACACACGCCCGGCAGTGTGCATTTTTATCCGTCAAAGATGAAACTGCATTTGAACAAGCTTGGCGAAATGATAAAAATAGGCATTCCCGCGGGCATACAGAGTGCGCTGTTCTCGGTTTCAAACGTGATAATACAATCCTCGGTCAATTCGTTCGGGTCGCTTGTCATGGCGGGCAGTTCGGCCTCGGCCAATCTTGAAAGCCTTGTGTACATAGCCATAAACAGCTTTTCACAGGCAACCGTAACATTCACAAGCCAAAACGTGGGCGCAAAGAAATATGACAGAATAGGCCCCATATGCCTGTATTGCAACATACTTGTTATGCTTGCTTGGCTTGTTACGGGCGCGGTGGTGGTCATTTTCAGAACTCAGCTCCTCTCCCTTTACAATACCGACCCCGAGGTGATAGCATACGGATGCGAAAGGCTGCTTATAGTAATCGCATTTGACTTTATCTGCGGCAATATGGAGGTTTTTACAGGCTCCCTCAGGGGCATGGGCAAGACGTTTTCGCCCATGATAGTATGTCTGTTCGGTGCATGTGTGCTGAGAATAGTGTGGATATCCACCGTATTCCAAAAGTACCGCACAATAGCAAGCATATTCGTATCCTACCCGCTTAGCTGGGCGGCAACAACAATTGTGCTTATAGGCATGTACATAGTGACCAAGAGAAAGCTGCTCCGCACGGCAGGGCAAGCCTTGGAAAGCTGATAATACAGTATAACCTAAACACGGCACCCTTTTCTTAAAAATAGGGTGCCGCTTTTGTTGCATTTATTCTTTCGGGTGAGAGGTGCGCCTGCACATAAGCGCTATGCCCCATATGCCAGCAAGGCCGACAAGCGTGTATATTATTCTCGCTATCACCGCGGTGCTTCCGCCGCATATCGCCGCCACAAGGTCAAAGCGAAACACGCCCACAAGCCCCCAATTAAGTGCGCCTATTATCATCAGTATCAAGGATAATGTGTCCATATAAAAGCTCCTTTTGATTTAAGTTTGTTTGCATGCTTATTATCTGCGCACGGACATGATTCTATTGAAGGGAAATATTTCCGCCGTGGCTTTATAAAGCTTGTGCACTTTGTTGCCCGCAGAGTAGATTTGGCGTATAATCAAATGTGTAAAGGCACATATTGAAAGGATACGGATTTATGGATCTTTTTTCGGCACAGGCGAACCGCCGCGCCCCGCTTGCGGACAGAATGCGCCCGCGAACGCTTGATGAATTTATAGGGCAGGAGCATATTGTGGGCAAGGGCAGACTGCTTCGCCGCGCCATAGAAACGGATACGCTTACAAGCAGCATATTCTTCGGCCCTCCGGGCTGCGGAAAAACCACGCTTGCAAGCGTTATAGCCGCGCATACGGGTGCGGCAATAGCAAAGCTGAACGCCGTTACAGCGGGGGTAAGGGAGGTTCGCGCCGTAATAGACAAGGCGGACAAGGACTTAAAGCTTTACGGAAGGCCCACCTATCTTTTGCTTGATGAATGCCACCGTTGGTCAAAAACGCAAAGCGATTCAATACTCCCCGCACTTGAAAGCGGTACCGTGCGTTTTATAGGCTCCACCACGGAAAACCCCATGGTATCAATGACGGGCGCAGTCGTTTCGCGGTGCAGACTGTTTCAATTTTATCCCCTTACCATGCAGGACGTGGGCAACGCCATGCGTGCCGCACTTTGCGATGCCGAACGCGGCCTTGGTGAGTTGAACATAAAAATAGACGATGATGCATTTGAGCATATCGCCTCAACCGCAAACGGCGATGCGCGCAGTGCCCTCAACGCGCTTGAGCTTGCCGCGCTTACCACTGCGCCCGATGAAAACGGTATAATTCACATAGATGCCGCCGTCGCCGCAGAGTCGGTGCAGAAAAAGGTGGTAAACGTTGATGACGAGCAGTTTTACAACATGCTGTCCGCATTCTGCAAAAGCCTTCGCGGCGGGGACAGCGATGCGGCAATAGCGTGGTTTGCCCGCCTTGTTTATGCGGGCATTGACCCGCGCATAATATGCAGGCGCCTTATTGCCCACGCATCGGAGGATGTGGGACTTGCCAATCCTCAGGCGATGGTGCAGGCCGTGGCCGCGGCGCAGGCACTGGAACTTATAGGCATGCCCGAAGCGCGGCTGTCCATTACTCAGGCGATAATATTTATATGCGAAAGCCCCAAGTCAAACTCCGTGGTAATGGCGATGGATGAAGCATTCCGCGATGCCGAATCAATACCCGACAAGCCCGTGCCCATGCACCTGAGGGATACTTCATACCGCGGCGCAAAGCAACTTGGCAACGGCAAGGGATATAAGTATCCGCACGATTACCCGGGTCATGTTGTACGGCAGGAATACATGCCGCCCTCCGTTGCGGATAAGAGGTACTACATCCCCGGCTCCCTCGGCAACGAGGAGAAAATACGCCAAAACCACATAAGGAACGGCAAGCTTGAGAAATAAGCGGGCAATTTGAAAGCCTGATTTATACCGTGTATAATGGTTTCGCATTCCGAGGACGAATTGTTCGGCGGAAACAAGGAGTCAGAAGTAAGGTGCCGGGTGAGATTCCCGTTGCTTACGACCCTTTGAGGGTCGGCCTCTTCCGACTCTTTTTATTTTGGAGGTATGGTTTTTATGGAAATGCTTGAAAGACCCGTAAAACGCCTGTATTTCAAGTATCTCTCGGCCGCCACGGCGGTGCTGACACTGCGCCTTACCCATATGCTTGATGCGGAACACGCAAATGCCCCGTCTATGCAACAATAACGCGGCATTGCACTTTTCTTCTTGCAATGTTACAATATAGCTTACCGTGTGCATTAAGAAAGGACAGAATGATATGAATTTTAAGAGAATAACAGCCGCCGTGCTTACCGTTGCCGCCGTGATATGCCTGTTCACGGGTTGCGTATCGAACACCGCCACCACCGAAAAGGATGCGGGTGAAGTGACGATATTCGTTGACAATACGATTGAAGCGGCAATGGAGGCCGCGGCCGCCGCATATACAAAGCCCGTAAGGGAGCTTCCCGAGCGCGAAAAGGCGATAATACTTATAGTTCCCGGCGAAGCGGATGCACTTGTTGACAAGCTGAACGCAGGCGAATATGCCGATGCGCTTTTCGTTGGCGGAGAAGAAACGCTCAATGCGCTCGACGCCGTAACCGAGGGTGAGGATCACATAGTTCACTCCTCCCGCGTAACGCTCAACGGTGCGGACGGCCAAACCTACGGCATAGCCATAACCAACGCAAGTGACCGCCAGAGCGTCATACAGGGCTTTATCGACTACCTTATGAGCGATGAGGCCGCAAGTGTACTCGCCGAATACGGACTTAGCAAATAAAAGAGAAAAGAGAAGCGAATATGTAGAGGGAGCAAAGACTCCCTCTTATTTTTATTGTAGGCTGAAAGCGGTGACTGCCCTTTACTTAATCGCGCCTATATAGGCAACGGTTTGATTTGAAATTGAAATAAGCCCGTTATGTTCGTACTTGTCAAACAGCAAATTTAGCTCGTATATGTATTGGTCGTAGTTCGCATCATCTTCTTTCGAGGAATATGAGCTTGATAAGCTCCTTTTTATAAAGTGGGCTTTATCAAAAATCAGCGGATAATCGAAAGACACATACTCATATTTCCCGTCAAAGAATGCGTTTATTTTGGGATCGTTTCGCTTCATGCCGTTGCTGAACCCGTTGAAAGCGGAGCAATAGCGAGAAAAAATGCCGTGCCACTCTTGATTGATAACATCGGCATAATCCCTTATGTTCCATATCAAAAACACCTTGCCGCCCGATTTGATAATGCGCAAGCATTCCTGCTTAAACCTTACAACATCAAACCAATGAAATGCTTGCGCCACCGTAATGCAATCGACAGATTCGGCTTTCAGTGTCGTATTTTCGGCATTACCCGCAACCGAATGGAAGTTGCTATACCCGCATAGCTCTTGTTCGGCCACGCTTCGCATATCATCATTTGGTTCAACGCAATACACTTGGCTTTGTCGGTCGAGGAGATGCTTTGAAAATTTTCCCGTGCCCGAACCGATATCCGCAATGACCGATCCATTTGAGATTCTGCCGTATAAAAAGTTTATAAAATCCATTGAATAGTTCGGCCTTGCGGATGCATAATCCGCAGCTCTGCCGTCAAATTTATTTGTTGTATTCATTTGCCGCCCCTCCGATTCTTGTCGAGCATTTTCGCAAGCTCCGCCCTCCTTCGCATTTTCAAAGTGATTATACCAAAAAGCATGAGTAAATCAATCGTCCGTACAGTAGCCGCCCAAACATTTTCCGCTCAGGCGGTCTCAATATCAAGCAAAATCGGCTCAGGCTTCACGATAGTATTTGATAAGTGCCTTCGCGCGCCCCCTCCTCCGCCACAAAGAAACACCCGCAAATCAGGTCAAGCCGAAAACCGTGCGGGTGTGAAACGCGCAGGCGGCTCGGCTCCGCCCTAAGGCGCGGGCACAAAAACGATGTGGCAGGATTTCCCGCCACATCCGAAAAGCTTACTTTCGCATGGTTCCTTAGAATATCCTGTATGCGCAGTAGAAGTATCGGCG
>CAZTFU010000053.1:0-4999 GCA_964612925.1 uncultured Clostridium sp.
TTCCTCCTTAGCTCAGTCGGTAGAGCATGCGGCTGTTAACCGCAGTGTCGTTGGTTCGAGTCCAACAGGGGGAGCCAAAAGAATCACCTTTGCCAATAGACAAGGGTGATTTTCTTATATTGCCGATTTTATATGTTTGCGGAAGATATCTGCTTTGCGTATGAGGAAGATGGATGTTATACTATGCTTGCAGAGCGTCTTTTATCCTCGCGGAATGGCGACTTCACCATGCCCTGCGCAATTATACAAATTAGGAGACCTTATATGGATACTCAGCCTAAAATACATCCTGAAAAGTGGCGGGAAACTTGTGACCCGTTTGCGCTGAGGTACAGCGTGTTCAATCTTGAAGAGGTTTTGGGCTATCCTCATGCGGGGAACGATGTGTTCTACGTTCGCGGAAGCGTGAACGGTGCAGAAACAAGGGCCTATATAAAAGCCGCACGTCATAAGGATGCGGCCATAGTGAATGAGGTAGACATACTAAGTAAGCTTGATGAACCGATATTTCCCAAAATAATTGATTATGACCGCGAAACAGGACTTTTTTCCGTAACGCGCGAAATGCGGGGACAGCGATTGTCGGTTATAGTTGGCGATAATGACAATATGGAATCTGCATCGTATATGGAAGAATATGGAGAAACGCTCGCATATATACATAAGCTGAACGTTGATGCACGGCCGCAGGCGGACAGGCGTTTTCATCACCGCCCAAGTGAAGATGCGTTGAATGCACTTGGCCTTTCACACCTGAATGACTTTTTTGCCAAGGAGCCGCAAAATGCGCAGACCGTGTTTTGCCACGGCGATTTTCATTATGCGAATGTGCTTTGGGATGCTCACCATATAAGCGCAGTATTGGATTTTGAGCTTGCGGGCTACGGCAACAGGGATTTTGACATCGCTTGGGCGCTGTTTTTAAGGCCAAGTCAAAGGTTCCTGAAAACGGAGGAAGAGATCGACTTATTTATACAGGGGTATCAAAGGCAGGGTGAATGTTGCCGTGAGGCGATAAGATACTATATGGCTCAGTGTTATGTGCATTTTCTCGGCTTTTGCAAGGAGGCGGATTACACTGACTATGCAAGGGCTTGGCTTGAAAGAAACTGCACATAAGCAGCGACAAAAAGTAAAACGAAACGGAGGCTTATTATGACAAAAACAGTTCGATCGGGCGCAGAAGTGCTTGAAGGAATGAAAGGGGAAGGCTCACTTCGCGTGGGGCTTATAACCAACCCGACCGCTGTAACGGCACGATTGCGCCCCACATATGATATACTTATGGAAAAGTTCTCGCTTGAATGCATGTTTTCGCCGGAACACGGTGTGCGCGGAGATGCTCAGGCGGGCGCAGAGGTGGACGCATATACGGACAGCGAAACAGGACTTCCCGTTTACAGCACATACGGCGGCGGTAAGGAAACGGCGTTTACCGCAATGCGCGGCTTGGATCGCGTATTCTTTGATATAGTGGACATAGGCTCCCGCTATTATACGTTTCAGTACACCATGACTGAGGCTATGGAGGCCTGTGCCGCGGCAAATGTGCCGTTTACGGTGCTTGACAGGCCGCCAGTTATAGGGTGCTTTGCCCAAGGAAATATACTTGATACGGCGTATTCATCTTTTGTCGGAAAGTACGCAACCGCGGCACGCACGGGACTTACGATAGGCGAATTTGCAAAGTATATAAACATAACGGAGAACATCGGCTGTGACCTTACCGTTGTGCCGTGTGAAAACGTTACGCGCACAATGTTCCACGAGGAAACGGGCCTGCCGTTTGTAATGCCATCGCCCAATTTGCCCACGGTGGATACCGCGCTTGTGTATGTGGGAACGTGCCTACTTGAGGGTACAAACCTTTCAGAGGGACGCGGCACGGCAAAGCCTTTTGAAATGATAGGCGCACCGTGGATGAACAGTCGCGCCGTGATTGCCGAAATGGGGAAGCAAGACGGGTGCTTGCTGAGGGAGGCATACTTCACTCCGCAGTTTTCAAAGCATAAGGGTGAGCTGTGCGCGGGTATACAGATTCATATTACCGACCGCACGGCGTTTGATCCGTTTGCCGTTGGGGTAAGGTTGCTTTGCACCGTGCGCAAACTGCATAAGGAACTTGAATATACGGACTTTCTGAAAAAGCTGTTCGGCTCACAGGCTATTTTTGATGAGAATTTCGATTGTGAAGGCTACCTTTCAAGCCTTGAAGGGCCGCTTGAAGCATACCGCAAAAGAACGGAGCCGTTCTTCCTGTATTGATATAACGGAATCCACGACACTGTACGGTTGAACGGAGCGGGTGTTATACGTCAACACAAAAAATAGTTTACTGCGGTATATTTAGTGGATTATAATATTGTAAATACGATTTGTAAGCGGAGGTAAATGCAATGAGAAAAAATTTTGGCGCAAAAGCAATGGTATACCCTCAGCCGGTATTCATGATCGGCTCATATGATGAAAACGGGCATGCGGATGTAATGAACGCCGCATGGGGAGGCATAAGCGAAGCAAACGAGCTTTCAATATGCATAAGTGCGGGGCATAAAACGACCAAAAACATTCTTTTGAGAAAAGCCTTTACCGTAAGCATGGCCACGGCGGATAAGGTTGTGGAGTGCGACTATGTGGGAATAGTTTCGGCCAACGACGTTGCAAACAAACTTGAAAAAGCGGGCTTCCATACCACGAAGAGCGAATTTGTGGATGCGCCGCTTATAGATGAATTACCCATGGCCGTTGAATGCAAACTTGTAAGCTATGATGAGGAATCCTGCCGCCTTGTGGGCGAAATAGTGAATGTGTGCGCGGAGGAAAGCATACTTACAAACGGGAAAATAGACCCGATGAAGTTGCGCCCCATAACCTATGACAGCGCGAACCATGCATATCTCGTGCTTGGTGAAAAGGTCGGAAATGCATTCAGCGACGGCGCGGCATTGAAATGAGGCATGGTATGGGTAAAAGGGTATTGATACTGTCCGCAAGTCCGAGAAAACAGGGCAATTCGGATATACTTTGCGATGAATTCGCTAAAGGAGCACGCGAGGCGGGGCATGAGGTTGAAAAGATACGCATTGCCGAAAAGAATATAGGCTACTGCCGCGGTTGCTATGCCTGCAAGGATACGGGAAAATGTGCCATAAAGGACGATATGGCGGAGGTCTTGCAGAAAATGATAAATGCTGACGTTATAGTGTTTGCAAGCCCCGTGTATTTCTATTCCGTAGATGCGCAATTGAAGGCCGTTATCGACAGAACCGTTGCCCGTTGGCTTGAGGTGAAAAACAAGGAGTTTTACTATATCGTTACCGCGGCGGACAAGGAAAAAGAATCCGCGGAAACAACGCTTGCGTGCCTGCGCGGCTATGCGGACTGCGTTGAGGGCGCAAAGGAAATGGGCGTTGTATACGGCATGGGCGCATACGAAAAGGGCGAAATCCTTAATACCCCCGCCGTAAGGCAGGCCTATGAAATGGGCAAAGGGGTATAAACCAAAGAGATAATTCCAATGCAATAAAAAGCAGCACTTTCATTAACAAGAAGTGCTGCTTTTTGATTTGCTTATTTACTTATGCTTCGCCGTTCACGATTTTGGCGTATACATCCTCGCTTATCATGGGCGATGTCAACTCTTGAAGCAGTTCATCGCATATCGTGCCGCTTTTAGCGTATTCAAAACCTGCCTGTTTTACAAGCTCAAGCCTTGGTTTCGTAACGACATTGGCTTCGGGCGCATTGAACATGGGACTTTCGGGAACGGTGATTATCGTGTGCCCGTTTGGGAACAAAAGCTTAAACTGGGCAACGGCGGGTTCAAAATTATGCTTGCTGTTTGGAAAACCGCAACCGCATATCATTATGTACCTGAGATGGGAATAATCCGACTGAGCGGTGTGAATGTAGCGGCCGTTGACCTTTTCCATGGCCATTGAGGACAGGGGTAAGGTGCGGTCGATAAGGTTTTTTAGCGAAGCAGGCATGCCGTAGCTGTACAGCGGGAAATTGAACAGCAGTATATCGCTTGCGAGTATTTTTTTGAGTATGTTCGCCATATCGTCATTGTGGATGCATACACCGCCATTCTGCTTGCAGGTAAAACAACCACTGCAATATTCTATATGCTTGTCTATTACATGTATCGTTTCAACTTCAATGTCCGTTGCCTGTTCCATGCCCGCCAAAAATGCGCGGGTGATGTGCATGGTGTCGCTGTTGTCACGCTTTGGCGAACCGTTAAAAACAAGTATTTTCATATAATGATCTACCTCCGTTATCGGTATCGAGGTGAGTTACGAAGAAAGCACACATAACTATAAAACGCGCGTTACATAACACACGTCACTCATTATACGCACTGAAATCGGCTTGTCAATAGAGAAAAATGCAGAAAACCAAAGGAAATAGTGCAACTTATGCAGGCTTTTCTGCAAAATATGACAGAAGCATCGAATAAATAAAATCTAACGATATAATAAATTGTAAGCTTACATGATTAGGCGGGCGGGGAATGAAGATAAGACTTGATGTTAGCGATGAACGCTACCCGGAAATAGCAGAAATGCTGAAAAAACACGGTGTTGAAACGGACGACAGCGCGGATCTTGTGCTAATCGAAAACAGGCACTTTTCAAACAGCCTGATGGTTAAGGACAAAGCCACTAATGAACGTGTGATACTGCCGGTGGACGAAATAGTGTTTATCGAAACATACGGACACTATGTCGAAGTACAGACCGAAAGCATGGAATATCAGGTGATGGGGCGGCTGTATAAATTATACGACATGCTCGGGACCGAAAAATTCCTGCGGATAAGCAATTCGGTGGTTGTGGCCGTGGATAAGGTAAAGAAAATCTCCCGTGCACAATCGATGAAATTCGTGCTTACAATGTCAAACGGCAGAAACGTTGACGTTACGCGCAGCTACTACTACGCCTTCAAGGAAAGATTCAATATATAACGATATAGCGCAATAATACTCTTAATTTTT
>CAZTFU010000054.1:0-4053 GCA_964612925.1 uncultured Clostridium sp.
TGGCCTTATCCGGCAGAAAACGATCACTTATATACCTGTGCGAAAGCGTTGCCGCGGCTATAAGTGCGCTGTCGTTTATTTTAACGCCGTGGTAAACTTCATAACGCTCCTTTAGACCGCGCAGTATGGATATTGTATCCTCAACGCTCGGCTCGTCAACCATAACGGGCTGGAAACGGCGCGAAAGTGCGGCATCTTTTTCAATATACTTGCGGTATTCGTCAAGCGTTGTTGCACCTATGCAGTGCAGCTCACCGCGTGCAAGCATGGGCTTTAGCAAATTGCCCGCATCCATGCTGCCTTCGGTCTTGCCCGCACCCACAATGGTGTGCAGTTCATCTATAAACAGAATAATTTTGCCTTCACTGCGCTTGACCTCACCAAGCACCGCCTTCAGCCTTTCTTCAAATTCGCCGCGGAATTTTGCGCCTGCGATAAGCGCACCCATGTCAAGCGAGAATATTTTCCGCTCCTTAAGGTTTGCGGGAACGTCACCGCGCACTATTCTTTGCGCAAGCCCCTCGGCTATTGCCGTTTTGCCCACACCCGGTTCGCCTATCAACACGGGGTTGTTCTTCGTTTTGCGGGAAAGAATGCGTATAACGTTGCGCACCTCGTCATCGCGCCCGATAACGGGGTCCAGCTTCTGCCTGCGCGCAAGCTCAACAAGGTCCTGAGCGTATTTATTCAGCGCGTCATATGTACCCTCGGGGTTATCGGTAGTCACCCTTGCACCGCCGCGCACGGTTTCAAGTGCCTTAAGAAAGCCGTTTTTTTCAATGCCAAATTGGGAGAATATGCTCTTCATGGCATCGTTTGGCTGTTCCATAATGCCCAAGAACAGGTGCTCAACGGAAATATACTCATCCTTCATATGAATGGCCGTTTCTTCGGCCTTGTTAAGCGCCTTGTCAAGCTGCTGAGTGATGTATACCCTGTCCGCTTCGCGAGCGGTGCCCGTGATCTGCGGCAGTTTTGCCACGGCCGCACCCACTGCGCCCGAAAAACCCTGTGCATCGGCACCCATGCGCTCTATAAGGCTCTTTATAAGCGAATCCTCCTGAGCGAGCAGTGCGGCACAAAGATGCTCCTCATCCACCTGCTGATTGTTGTGCGATACGGCTATGCTCTGCGCCGCCTGTACCGCCTCGAGCGATTTCTGCGTAAACTTGTTTATGTTCATATTTCCACCTCCTGACAGCGGGAACTAATGTTCTTAATGTTTGATTATATTATAGTCATGCCCCAAAAATAAACAACGGAATCATTGTAATGCTAATTTGAAGAAATTGTGAAAAGCGGAACAAGCTGCATGTGCTAAACAAAGTTGGCTGAGACTAAAAAACATTTAGTACGTTTGCCTATTGAAATATAGTCGATTCTAAGAGATAATAGTCGTAATTATTACTTTTGATAGGAGAGAGATACACTGCTATGAACGTACTTCAGGAGCGCATCAGGAAGGAAGGCAAGGTGCTTCCGGGCAACATAATCAAGGTGGACGGGTTTCTCAATCACCGTGTGGACGTTAAGCTTATGCGGGAAATGGCGAAGGAATTCGGCAAGCACTTTGATTTGAGCGGAATAACCGCCGTGCTTACCGTTGAAGCCAGCGGCATCGCGCTTGCCACGATATGCGCGGAGGAATTCGGTGTGCCGATGATTTTCGCCAAGAAGGCCAAGAGCGATAATATCGAGGGCGGCCTTTACAAAAGCGAGATTTTCTCATACACATACAAAAAGCGTGTGACGCTGCTGATGAGCAAGCAATGGCTCGGACCCGACGATAAGGTGCTTATTATTGACGACTTCCTTGCCAACGGTGAAGCGTTGCACGGCCTTGTTGATATAATAGAGCAGGCGGGTGCACAGCTCATAGGCATGGGTGTTGCGGTAGAAAAGGGCTTCCAGCCCGGCGGAGCGAGGCTCAGGGCGGAGGGTGTCAATCTCCATTCATTGGCCATAATAGAAAAAGCGGACGAAAACGGTATAGTTTTCCGCAACGAGGAGTGATTTAATGGAAAAAATTATCGTTGTGGACTTTGGCGGTCAGTATAATCAGCTTATTGCCCGCCGTGTGCGCGACCTTGGCGTGTATTGCGAAATAATTCCATATACAATGCCCATTGAAAAAATCGCCCAAATGCAGCCTGCGGGTCTTATTTTCACGGGCGGCCCCAACAGCGTGTATGACCCGAGTTCGCCGCATATTTCAAGTGAAATATTTAATCTGAACGTGCCTATACTCGGCATATGCTACGGTTGCCAGCTTTTGGCATATATGCTCGGCGGTACCGTGTCCGCGGCGGAGACGGCATCCGCACGCGAATACGGTAAGACGGAAACCGACTATATGGCGGGCTCAAAGCTTTTTGATGAGGGTCGCGGCATAACATGGATGAGCCACGGCGACTACATTTCCGCCGTGCCGCAGGGGTTTAGCATAACGGCCAAAACACCCGTTTGCCCCGTTGCCGCAATGGAAAATGGCGAAAAGCGGCTTTACGGCGTGCAGTTCCATTTGGAAGTTGAGCATACGCAGGGCGGCAAGGAAATGCTTAGGCGTTTTCTGTTTGACGTATGTCGTTGTAAGGGCGATTGGCGCATGGAAAGCTTTATTGACACGACCGTTGCTCAACTTAGAGAGACCATAGGCGATAAGGGCGTTGTGCTCGGACTTAGCGGCGGTGTTGACTCGTCCGTTGCGGCGGCTCTTCTTTCAAAGGCGGTCGGTAAGCAGCTTACATGCGTATTTGTGGACCAGGGCCTTATGCGAAAGGATGAGGGGGACATGGTTGAAAGCACTTTCACCCGTCTTTTTGATATGAACTTTGTCCGTATAAACTGCCAACAGCACTTTTACAATAAGCTTAAGGGCGTTACCGATCCCGAACAGAAGCGCAAGGTGATCGGCACGGAATTCTACCGCGTATTCTGGGATAAGATACGCGAAAGCTATGGTGACGGCTTCTTTGCTCAAGGAACTATATATCCCGACAGGATAGAAAGCGGCAAGGGCGATGCTGCCGTGATAAAAACACATCACAATCAGGTGAAGCAACCCGATGACATAAAGTTCTTGGGCACAATAGAGCCACTGAAGGATCTTTTCAAGGATGAGGTTCGCCGCGTGGGCGAAATGCTCGGCATTCCGCATGAGCTTGTGTGGCGGCAGCCCTTCCCGGGCCCGGGTCTCGGCGTGCGCATAATCGGTGAAGTAACGCCTGAAAAGGTTCATATTTTACAGGAAGCCGATGCAGTACTTCGCGATGAAATGGACAAGTGCGGCTACGCAAGCAGCATGAGCCAGTTCTTTGCGGTGCTTCCGGGCGTAAAGACTGTTGGCGTAATGGGGGATGGCCGCACATATGACGAGCTGATAGCCATTCGCGCCGTCACGACCGTTGACTTTATGACGGCCGACTGGGCACACATACCGTACGAAATACTCGGCCGCGTCTCCAACCGCATAATAAACGAGGTTCCTCACGTCAACCGCGTAGTCTACGACATCACCTCCAAACCCCCGGGAACGGTGGAGTGGGAGTGAGGAAATAGAATATCATATTTATTAACGTAAGCCCTTAATGATAAGCTATCAGTAAGGGCTTTTCGTTGACAAGGTCATTTTTCGACAAATGATATAAAACTGGTGCGTATATTGACGAAATGCTTATTCAGAACTAAAATAAATAAGGATTATATATGGAGGGATCACAATGAAAAGGGTATCTGTTTTCTTGCTGTGTTTACTAACACTTATTTCTGCAAAAACCACTGCTCAAGCATCCTCATCAGTCCCAAAGCCCGTAATCAAATCTGCAGAATCTGTCGTTCGGGTGCAAGCGGAGTATTCGGATGGGTATGTCACAGGATCCGGATTTGTAGTCAAGAGCGATAAAGATGAGACCTTGATTGTCACCAATTATCATGTTGTTGAAGGTGACCCTTATAGTATATCAGTCTGGCTGAGCGAGGAAGAAACTATAAGCGCAACAATACTGACTTATACTAGCCAAAAAGATATGTGCATTTTAAAACTGGCATATCCTG
>CAZTFU010000055.1:0-3828 GCA_964612925.1 uncultured Clostridium sp.
AAGGAGTACAGCAGTAGCATAGACAAGGCAGACTTGGCCGCACACATGCAGACGTCTCCACGTCCGCATGTGTACGGCACGTTTTCCCACTATTCCTGAATACGGCCGTCGCTTAGGCGTATAACCTCGTCCGCCTTGTCGGCAATACCCATGTCATGAGTTACGACAATAACACAACAGTTTTCCTCATGCGCAAGCTTTTTGAGTATTTCAACTATCCTTTCGCCGTTTTCGTTGTCAAGATTTCCCGTGGGCTCGTCGGCAAGTATCACCTTTGCGCCACAGCACAGCGCACGCGCTATTGCAACGCGCTGTTGTTCACCACCGCTCAGCATGGCGGGATACCTCGTAAAGTATTCCTCCTTCAAATCCACCGCAAGAAGCTTTTCTTTTGCAAGCGCCTTGGCCTCGGCTTGCGGCGTCTTTCTCAGTTCAAGCGGAAACGTAACGTTTTCTATAACGCTGAGAAGCGGCAGCAGATTATAGCTTTGATATATTACCGAAATGCAATCCCTTCTGTATTCGTTTCCATCAAAGTGTTCAAGATCGGTTCCGTTGTAAAAAACCTTGCCTTCCGTTGGCATGTCAAGCCCTGCAAGAAGCGAAAGCAATGTGGTTTTGCCGCTGCCGGATCGACCCACTATGGCATAGAATTTGCCGTAATCGAATTGGCGGTTCACCTCGTTGAGTGCATTCGTTTTGCGGTATTTGTTTTTGTATGAATACGATATGTTTTCAAGTGTAAGTGCAGCGTTTTCCATGTTTTCCATCCTTTCTTTATTCCTTTGATGTCATAAGTTTGAGTACATTCACATTTGCAAGTTTAAGCGATGCTATCGCCCCGCCCGCTATATAGCACAGCATTACGGCCGCGGCAAGCGGGTTCAGTGCCGCATCCTTGCCCAGTGCAATCATAACAAGTACCACCGCGACAATGCCGCCCAGTACCGATTGCAACGCACATTCTATAATAAGAATAGCAAATGTTTGGCTGCGCGTTGCGCCTATGCTGCGCATAACGGCCGCTTCCCGCGTGCGCCGTCTCAACAGTAAAAAGCTTATGCCAAAACCTATGGCTATTATCAGTGCAAACAGTGCGCCGAGCAAAGCCTTAAGCAACGTAATATGCTCACTGAGCTCTGTCGTAACGCTTGCTAACAGGGTATCGTTTATTACAAGCTTCGCACTGCCGCCCTTGAGTCCAAGCTCATCCGCCAGTTTTCTGAACTCATCAAGCCGCCTTGTATTTTGAAGTTCCATTTCAAGCATATTGTATGTGAACTTCACATCGCATTGCTCACATATCTCCTTCAATAAGGCAAGCGGGCAATAGACCGTCACTCCGTTTGAATTGGACGAAAACTCACTGCCATACGTCGCCGCAACCTCGAGTTTTACGGTCTCTTTCGCATTTTCAAGCCTTGCCGAATAAGTGTCCCCCGCCACAAGTCCGAGTGATTTTGGTACAATACACACGGCATCACTACCCAAAAGGCACTCTTCATCATACCCTTCAAACCATTCCGTCTGCTCCGCAAGGCTTTTGAGCATGGAATCCGCCTCAATGCTCTCAATACCCTTTAGAGTATCATCTTTATTGATATCATACTGTGCCGCCACACGATAGCTTGCCACAAAGCCGCTGTTGATTACGGCGTCAAAGCGTTCTTCGCTTATTACAGGCAAGTATGATGCCGAAACGTTTGTAATGTATGCCGTTACGGGTATTGTTTCATATGCATTGTCAAGCTCCGCCCCGCTTAATTCTATGCTGTTGCAATACACAAGCAGGAATGCCGTAAGCACTGCGGCGGCCAACACAGAAACCATGTTCGACCCCCTGTTGCGTATAAAATTGCGCCACGCGGTTCTCATTTTCTCATTACTCCTTCACTCCAAGCAACAATATCGGCGGTTTGCGGTATGTGTTCAGTGTAAGAAGAAGCACCGTCAGCATAAACACAACCGATATGCTTGCCGCGGATATCACCGCAAGGGATACATCCTGCTCGGTCACGTATATGAACCGTTCCTCCTTCATTTTTCTTGAAAGCTCCGTGCCGCCCTCGTCCTCTTCCTCGGTATCGGCAGAATGTATTGCATATTCCGTTATGTCGGATGAAAGTGTACTGCCCACATATGCTCCCACTGCCGATGCGATAAGGCACACAACTATAATGCCCGCCACCGCAACGGTAACGGCCTGACCCCTTTTTGCGCCAAGTGAGCGCATCGCCGCCGTTTCACGCCGCTTTTGCATTGCATGGACCAGTGCAAGCAGCACCGCCGATACCGCCGCAGCCGCCGCCGACAGCATGAGCGTAAGCTTACTTACGCGCTCAAGCTGCTTTATACCGCCCGCAAAGTACGAATAATCCTGATCATAGACCGTAAGTTCAAGCTGATACCAATCCTCACTTTCGTCCATCAAACCGCTTGCCTGCATGTCCGAAATGAAGCTCTCTGCAAGGTCGTTTTTAAGGAGAATACTCGTATTTACTGAGCTTAACGCAATCTCGGGCGCATTTGCTACCGATGCCTTGGGCACAATCACGTTTTCCGCGTTCAGCGGTTCACCGTATACATAAGTCGAACCGTTACTTATGTCCTTAACATTGCCCTCATATATGCCGACTATTTCGTATTCACCCTCATCAAAGAAGTCGTGCCCGTATGTCATAATAGGATTTCTGTTCAGTTTATCGGGATAATTGCTTATTTCGTAGAACGAAAGCGGAATCTTGTCGCCTATGTTCCAACCGTTAAGCTCGGCATACAGTTTGCTTACCATGCACACCTTTGCGCCCGTTGCATACTCTTCTTCACTTATCATGCGGCCTTCGCCCACATGCACGCCATCCGAGTGGAACGCCCGAATAAGTGAAGCATTATCGGTGGTTATCGCAACAAGAGAGTTTTTATTTACATTATAAGCCTCCGCTACCTCTTTATAGTATCGGCCGCGTTCGGTATCGAAAAAATCGTCCGTGTATTCGGCAATAAGCATATGCTCGGGCGGAATAAAAATCTGACTGCCGCTGTTTTGCCAACCATAAGCCTTATTGCGGTATCGTATGTCCGTCTTAATACGATGCTGATCCCACGAGCCTATTGATATTGATTGTATTTCAAGTGTGTCGTTGATTGGCTTATACATTGCTCCGTTAGTTATAATGGCAATGTATTTTTTGCCCGGCTCAAGGGTTATTGAACCGTCCGTATCGCCAACCTCAAACTCGGGCATATCGTCATGGCTTTCAACTATTGCGCCATCCACCTCAATATATTTTACAAATACCATGGTGCTTATGCTATTGTTTATGGTCATATCGGAACGGAAGCTTTCGCTTGTATAGCCAAGGGCGGAATATTCAACCGTTATCGGCACAATTTGCTGTGAATAAGGGGCTATCTTAACGCTCTCATCCCCGTTTACGGTGAATATAATAACATCATTGGGCGAATTTTTGGTTTTTGTCATCTTTTCTTTTATGCCGTTTTCATCGTTCACATACGCCCCGTAAACACCACGCACATCTATTTCCTCAACGGCCTCATTATCCGCTATGGGCTGAAGGTCATACCCGTCCGCGGCACATTCCTCATACCCAAGGTAATCTACGGAGCTTTGCGCACTGAGCTCACCGAATTCATCTATGTTTGCATAAAACTTGGGCACGGCAACGGTGGTAAATGCCTCATCCGCCGCGGCGATATTCTTTTCGGAATTCTTATAAAGGTTAAGGCCGATACACAGCAATGCCGCGGCAAGCGCAATTACAAGAAAATAGCATATAAGCTTTATCGGCGTACGAATTGTTTGCTTTA
>CAZTFU010000056.1:0-3696 GCA_964612925.1 uncultured Clostridium sp.
CGTTGAGCATTGAAACGGCGTTTATGCCGTAAGGCGGCCGTTTTCGGTGTTTATTATAACAAATATCTGCTTTTCCTCTCCGCTTGAAGCATCTATGTACACTATGTATTCATCTTCGCCGCAACGCCCCTTGAATTCGTAGCACAAGCATTCCGTTTCAACCGTAAGCGGAATAAGCGCAAGTGCGCGTTCCTCTATGTCAAGGTTCACGCTGACGTTTGCTTCCGCCTCCTCCATGCTCAAAAGCGGGGAATCAAGCTCCCTTTCCGTATGGCTGAAAAGATAATTGCGCGCATCGGCACCGATAACCCTTTCCGTCCGCATATCTACCCACACCTTTACAAGGTCGTTGTAGAGTATTATGCCGTCCTTGGTCGCGGCAAAGTTTATCACCGCACTGCCCGAATAAAACTGCGCATAGGTTGCGTGCATGTCGTAATAGCCCGCCCGCGCAAGCCAATCGAGGGCGGCGGATTTCAGCCGTTCATAGCGTGCCTCGTCGGGAACGCCGTCCTCATTGCCCGAGGCCGATGTCATGAACCACACAAGCCGTGCGCCCTGTCGGCTTACGGCGGCGCTCACTTCCGTACCGTCGGTCAGAGTTGCGCGAAAATCATATGTGGGTATTGTGCCGCCCGTTTCGCCGTCCGACTGCATGTCGGTCGTATCGGTAAGCCGTTCGGCTTCCGCTCGTGCGGCATCCGCACTTACCTCGTCACCCGTAAGGCCACGTGCTTCGCGCTTTTCACTGCTTTCGCTGAAGGGCCCGTCATATATAAGCGTGGGGAACTTGGCTATGTCATCGGACTGCTTTTCGCCGTCGGTAAGGTTACTTTCATAATAAGCTTCGTTTGTCACGGCCGCAGTGGGCACATCGCCTATACTCAGCCTTTCGTTAAGCTCCCCGCTGAGCTTTGCACAGCTTTCATAGAGGGCATTGAGCTGCTCATTATCCTCCTCACTGCGCTCTTCGCCGCCAAGTGCCTTTTTTGTAAGGGCATGGGCGTAATCCCCAATGCGCACGACAAAGCTGTTCAGCTCATATGTGTCTATGTGGCTTGAGGGGATTTGGCTCATAAGGCTTACGCACGAACCCGAAAGCCGCCATATATCGTCAAGCAGCAGCATGTATTGCCCCGCCGATGAGCTTACGCGCAGTTTGCCGAGTGCCGTCTGCATGTTCGCCATGTCATCGCACAGCTCGGTAAAGGCTCGTCTATATATGTTTTCACTGTTCAGCCTGTATCCTTCGGCAAGCGCCCTCTGCCCGTTCCCCCACACGGCGGTAACTATAAGCGCCGCCGCCAGCACCATGGGCAGTGCAATGCGGCCAACTCTTCCCCATGTGCCGCGCCCGCCGGATTTTACTTTGCGCTCGCTTTGAGTATTATCTTCGCCTGTTCGCGGCTCGTTCGGTATAAGGCCGCCCGCACCGCCGCCGTCAAGCAGAATGTCCCTTACGCCCTTTGGCGTAACGCCGCCGTAAAGGCCGCCGCGCTCCGATTCGTATCCGCTTATGCGGTCTATTTTTTCCATTTCGGCATTGGCCTCAATGTCGCTCATTTCTTCCGTATTCGTTCGCCTGTTTTCGTTGTCCATGGTACTGCCTCCGCTTATTTGAAAAAGGAATGGTTGCCTATGGTCAAAAGCACGGTTTTGCTGAGCATCCATTGGTTCGTGGTCTTTTTGGGGTTATAGTAAAACAGGCACCCGTTTGTCGGGTCATAACCGTTCATCGCGTCCCGCGCGGCCTTTATTGCGGTCTCGTCGGGGGTCAGGTTTATCTGCCCGTCAGAAACCACGCTGAATGCGCCGCTTTGATATATCACTCCGCTTACGCTGTTGGGGAATTGGCTGCTTTTGACCCTGTTCAATACCACTGCCGCCACGGCTACCTGCCCCTTGTAGGGTTCACCGCGCGCTTCGCCGTACACAAGCCGCGCAAGCAGGTAAAGATTACCGTCGGTATTGGTGGAGCTTGATGCACCCGAGGATGAGGAAGAAACGCTCATACCGAGTGCCTTGCGCGTGGCGTCTCCCACCACGCCGTCGGCGGTAAGGCCGTTTTTCTTTTGAAATGCAATTACCGCCTTTTTGGTTTCTTCTCCGTACACGCCGTCTATACTGCCCGAATAGTAGCCCCAGCGTTTGAGCTTTGTCTGCACGGATTTTACCTCCTCCCCGCTTGAACCCAATTTAAGCGATGCCGCATAGCTTTCCCCGCTTAGACAAAGGCACAGTGCGAATGCCATAATAACGCTCAGGCAGACCATAGCTTTATTTTTTTCCATAGCTTTCCTCCGTCAATGCTTTTCAGCTTTTCTATTATCCGGCTTTTCAATTCAAGCTCGGTAATATCTATTTTGCCTGTTTCGCTGCCGCTTATGCATATTGAGGGGAACATTACGCACCACCAGTTGTGCCCTTCGCCGCCGCCGAGTATTATCCTAAGTGCCCTGTATCTGCCCTTTGGATAGAGTTTGCCGCCATACACGCGGTTTGGAAAGTCAAATTCGCCCATTATAAGCTGTGCGCCGTAGTCAAGCCCAAGTGACAAAAGCTTTTCTTCAACCGTGCCGAGCAACTTGTCGCCGTTTTGCAATATAAGCTCCTCCGCTTCATACTCGTTTTCGGCTTCGCCCATTTTGCCCATAAGTTCAAGCACGGCATCTCGCACGGCAAGCTTTGCCTGCTGATCTTCAAACGAATCGCTTGCGGCGATTATGTGCAGCCTTAATATGTCGGGCGTATTCTCCGCACGGGAGAGCATGCACTGCGTAAGCGTGAGCGCACACGCGAGCAGCATAACTAAAAGGTATGTATTTGTTTTTGTGTGCATAAAAAGAGCCTCCGTTCGAATTTATTCTGAACAGAAGCATTGCCAAAAGTCGCCGCGGATATACTGCGCACGGGGATAAGTGAAAGGTGCCCTCTAAGTATGCTTGCAAAGGTGCGCCCTCTCAGTCAGGGCTTGCGCAGACATGCCCTCTCAGTCACGGCTTGCGCAGACATGCCCTCTCAGTCTGCTCCGCACAAGGCATACCCTACGGGCGTTTCAAAGGGGGATGCAAGCTTTAGGCTCCCTTGTGTAAAGGGAGCTGTCTGCGGAGCAGACTGAGGGATTGTAAAAGTCGCGGAGTACAGTCTCGACAACCCCTCCGTCAGCTACGCTGACACCTCCCCTTGCACAGGGGAGGCTTTTTTCTCCCCACTGTCAGCCCCCACCAAAGCCCCTGCGGCGAAGCCGCTGTGCAAATGCAACTCAATTATGCCCTACAGCGGGAATACATCGCAACACAAGCTCAATTTAGCTGTTCCGACCTTACCTTGTTTGCTCCGCGCCAGCGTGCGAGGGTAGGTTGGGAGGGGGTGCAGGGGGGCTCCAAGGGAGGGAAACTTCCCTCCCTCCAGCCCGCCCTGCAAAAAAGAGCAAAGGAAACTCGTTTTGCTTAAACTTGTGCGCCACAAGGCGCAGGCAAAAAAGTGAGACGGAGAACAATTAGAATTGCAAATGGCAATAAGCAAGGCGACCATGTTCCAAGCGGAAAGGGAGGGAAACTTCCCTCCCTTAAGCCCGCCTTGCAAAAAGAGCAAAATAAACTCACTATGCATAAACCCGTGCGCCGCAAGGTGCAGACAGGAAAGTATGGGTTTGTGCTAAACGGAAAATGCTATAAGCTTGTTTTCTACATCGGC
>CAZTFU010000057.1:0-3267 GCA_964612925.1 uncultured Clostridium sp.
AATAAACACCGAAAACGGCCGCCTTACGGCATAAACGCCGTTTCAATGCTCAACGGGGATTGACAAGCCGATTAAGCGGGTTAAAATAAAAGAAATAGTAAGCTTTGGGAGGAATCCCCATGTTCAACGCACGCCTTGAAATATGCACGATAATAGACCGCACCCTTTATGGCAGACCCGTGGGGCGGTCTAAGGCCATATATGCGGAAAATGCCCCAACGTACAACATAATGCTTCCCTATCTTGGCGAAAGTGAAAATGCTCGGGCGGAAGCGGAAGCCGTGCTGTCCCTTTGCCGCACATACAACGGCATACCCATGGTGGAAGGCACACTTGTATCGGGCGGCGCAATACTTATAAGGCTTGCTAAGCCCATGCTGGAACGGTTGCTTATCCGCGCGGCGGAAACAGCCATGCCCTCAATAACGGAGCCCGACGGGGATACGCCCGTAGGGTATGCGGAATTAAAGCTACGCTCCCTTGCAAGGGGGCCGATATATGGCCTGTGCGGTGCGGAAAGCGAACTGCATTTAGCGTGGCTGCTGACAGGCATAACGGCATATCCGCTTGACGCCGCCAGAACCCGCGCGCGGCTTGATGCCGCCGCAAGGGCGACAACATGCCTTTTGAAGGAACTGCCTCCCAAGGAGCGTGCCGCCATGCGCAAGGAGTGCGCACTTGTCGGCATGGCGGGCGCACGGCTTATAAGCGCGGGCAGAAGAATACTTGAAACCGATTTATAAGGAGGATGTGCAAAATGAAAATACGTTGGTTGGGCCACAGCTGCTTCTTCATCACGACCGATAACGGCACACGCATAATGTGCGACCCGTGCGACAGTGCAACGGGGTACAAAATAGCGCCGCGTGAATGTGACATACTCACCGTAAGTCACCATCACCATGACCACGATAATGCCGCCGTTGCCCTCGGTAGCCCCGTAATTATCGATACGCCGAGCGGATACTCCGCAAACGGTGTAAGCATAACGGGCATAGGCACTTTTCATGATGATGTAATGGGTGCAAAGCGCGGCAAAAACACCGTGTTCGTTATCGAGACGGACAACATGCGCATTGCCCACATGGGCGACATAGGCGTTTCTCTTGATGAGGAAGATATAGCTAAGCTTGGCAATATTGACATTCTGCTCATGCCCGTTGGCGGGGTATATACGCTTGATGCTGCGGGTGCGGCGGAAACCGTGCGGCGCATAAAGCCGCGAATTGTTATACCCATGCACTATAAAACAGCCGCACTGAGCTTTGAACTCGGCACGGTAGAAGAGTTTATCGACCAAATGAAGAAAATGAGCGTAAGCCATACCCACTCATCCGAGTTTGTGCCGCGGCGGGATTCACTCGGACGCGATAGCATAATAATTATGGAATACGAAAGCTAAGTTGAAATAAAGTGCGGCGCATGATACAATAGAATTTAGGAAATACCCGCCGCAAAAGCGGACGGATAAGCAACAATAAACGGAGGATAACACAAATGATAGAAAAGACCATGACCATTGAACAGATTCTTCGCACCGATGCGGGCCTTGCCGAAATACTGCTTGCAAGCGGTATGCATTGCCTTGGCTGCGTTATGGCAAGCGGCGAAAACCTTGAGCAGGCTTGTGCCGTACACGGCATAGATGCAGATGCCTTGACAAAGCAGCTCAATGACTACCTTGCAAACAAATAATACACACGCCAACATAATAAAGTTGGTAAAGGGGGCTGCCACGGCAGCCCTTTATGTGTTGCTTACGCTGTGTGTGGCTCCGATAAGCAGCGGCCTTATG
The DNA here is from genome assembly GCA_964612925.1 of uncultured Clostridium sp. Lineage (GTDB taxonomy): Bacteria > Bacillota > Clostridia > Christensenellales > CAG-138 > Phil1. Next base: position 1,796 of record CAZTFU010000057.1, read on the forward strand.
CAGCTCAGGCTGTCCGAGGGTCTATGCGTACTGCCCTATTTTATGCCGGAAGCGGCGCTTGGCCTGTTCATAGGCTGTGCCGTGGCGAACATATTGACGGGTGCAATGTGGTTTGACGTTGTGTTCGGCAGCCTTGCCACCCTTATCGCCGCACTTATAACGGCATACATGGGGCGCCGCGCAATGAACAAGTGGCTTGCCCCCTTAAGTGCTGTTGTTATAAATGCGCTTGTAGTGGGCGCGGTGCTGTGCTTTGGCTATAACGTGGGCGTAAGCTACGGCCTGTGCGCGCTGTATGTGGGCATAGGGCAGACAATATGCTGCTATGCCGTGGGTATGCCGCTTATGGCCGCACTGCGGCCGCTGAAAAAGTGGTTGTAAAGCTTATCCTATCGGCTCAAACATCGGCTTTTTTTCGGTGCAACCTGGTTTGCACCGCTTTTTTATTATGATAAATAAAAGTGTATAAACGTCATATCAGGGGCGCAAATAAAGCATTTTCCGAAAAGTCAAAGTGTAAAAAGCGACCGCAAATAAAAAAAGAGTCTTTTCCTTTAGGTGAACGACTTATGTATATCCGCAAAAGCCGCGGGCCATAATAAGCCTATAACATGTCGGCCGTGCCGACAAACCAAAGGAGGCAAAAAAATGAAGAAAACTCTTATTATACCGCTGTGTGCGGCCTTGCTTGCGGTCGCCGCGGCCGGCTGTACTCTCAACGGAGGTACTGCCACGCCGAGTCCCACTGTAAAGCCGAGTGCAAGCCCCGTGCAAACACCCATACTCAGCCCAAGTGCGGCCGTATCCCCAAGTATGGCACCAATCCCGTCCGACGATACGGGCACTGCGGGCACAAGCGAGCCCATAGCCGACTTTAAGGAAGGCGAGACGGTGGACATAGCCGCTCTCCCCGAAAAGGTCACTGCGGCAATAAAGGCCGAGTATGCCGATGCCGAAATAACAGGGGCGACCTACGCAACCTATATGGACGCGCAAACCTACCTTATAACCCTCAGCGGCGCAAGCGTGGACAGAGTATACGTCAAGGCGGACGGCACAATTATTCCCGCCGCCACGTCAAACCCAACCTCGGCTCAATAACCGATAACATCGAGTCAAAAATCGGCGCATTCAACCAAACGGGTGAAACCATTTTACGGAGCGTATCAACGCCGATGCGCTCTTTTTTTGCGCCATAACATACAGCAAGACTGAGACGCAGGTTGCGAGGGGAGGTCAAGGGGAATATCCCACTTATCATGCCTCCCGCCAAAGAAACTGCGGCGGAGCCGCTGTGCCATTGGAAATTCGGAATTCGTAATGCGTAATTCGGAATTAAATTAAAACTCTTGTGCTGTGATAACAAACTTGAATCACGCCATGTCAGCCAGCCTTCAGCCGCAGGAGCTTTTGTAGGGAGGCAGACAGTAGGGAGAAAAAGCCTCCCTTGTGCAAAGGTGCCCTTTAGGGTA
>CAZTFU010000058.1:0-3264 GCA_964612925.1 uncultured Clostridium sp.
CAAGCGGCGCAAGACTTTCCACGGGTCACGGAGTTGACACCGAATGTCTATCGCCTCAAACCGCTCTGTGGCGGCATAGGTATGCAGTCCGTCGGCTTTCAAGCCGTGAACGCATATGTTTTCCGCGCTTATGCGGCCGATTTCCGTCTCCTCATATGCCGTGTCCGTACAGTGGCACATGGCAAATAATACTCCGTCTCCATAGCTTAACGTTTGATTTATCTGCGCAGGGCGAATATAACCATTTGTACCCTTTATCATTTTCCCTGCACCTCGCACAAGCAACATATCATATTTCGGCCACGGAATCTCATTTAACCGAATACCGTTGCTTCGATCGATCCAAAATGCCTTTGGTATCACGTTTTCGCTTCCTATTTGCGGCAGAAAGGTAAGCATCAGAAGCTTTCCGTTTATTTCCTGTATTGTGGTATCCACCGCATATTCATCAAGCAACGTGGTCATGTATTCCCACTCGGTCGGAAAATACGTTGCCTTCAGCAGCTGTACCTTATGGACGGCACATGATTCGGGAATCATATACCATTCGTCATTATATTGAAATACAAAAGGATAGGACAGATGATATTCCCGTTCCAGAGCAACCATTGGTTTTGAAGTCGTTCCGTCGTCGTTAATCGCGACAACCTCTATACGTCCTTTACCGTTAAGCACCGCTTCGTAGAACATATATGTATGCCCGTTGTCTTCAACAAGCATTGGGTCAGCCACCCAATGGTTACGGGTCACCGGCATTACATAATCGGGAACATATTTCTTCCGTTCCCATATCGGCAATTCTGCGCCTTGTTTTTTTCTAATCGCTATTGTAAAGTAATTCGGCGACCAAAAAAGGCGTTCAAATATGGTTCTTTTCTTCACGCTCATATACCCAAATAGCTTCTTGTAATGCGGTAAATACGACTTACGATGCTCCGCAGTGCGCGATACCGCATAAAACCCCATATTTTTATGTATGAGTCATTCGTTATCCAACTAAGCAGGCGTTGATTCGCTTGTGACAAATGTGCAACACAGTGTACCTCTTTCAGCACGTTCTCGTTTTTTTGTACATCGGCACAAAGCTTCTTTAACTCATTATAGGTTGCGGTCTTCAGTTTGAAATAAACAGCCTCCATATACAGCCACATTATTATCTCGCTCAGACCGTCTATCGGCTCAAATCCGGTTTTCATCAGGTGTTCGTCCAACATATAAAACGGCATGACTATCTTATCCGTATACTCAACAATATCGGAAATCCGTTGTATTCTGTCCACGGTACGATCATGGCCGAATGTATTGATATAATTATAATACGTATCAGGCAGAGCTACCATCCTCTCGCAACAGGCCGCAAGCAAAATCGAAAAATGTAGGTCTTCGTAATTGATGAGGCTGCCGTCAAAATATATGCGATTTTGAGCAAGCACATCCCTTCGAATAAACTTATTCCATATTGCCGTAAAGTAATTCTTTTCAAATAAAAAGCGGAACTGCTTGCCAAGGCTTTGCGGTGTCAGTTCCATATACTCTTCACAGGAAAGGTTTTCCTGCATAATTAGCTTTTCCCGCCTCATGTGCAAGAACTTCATGCCGAACATGATGCAATCAACGCCGCTCGCTATGGCTTTGCCGATAAGATCCATGTTTAGCTCATCCACCGTATCATCCGCGTCAACAAACCAAATGTACTCTCCCCGCGCCTCGTCTATGCCGCGGTTGCGCGCCGCACTCACGCCCGCATTCGCCTGATGGATACAGCGCACCGTGGCATATTCTTCGTTTAAAGCGTTGCACAGCTCCGCCGTGCCATCGGTCGAGCCATCATTGACAAGCAGAATTTCGTAATCCTCTATGCCGCACGTGCGGATACTGTCCACGGTGGTTTTAAGCGTATTTATGCAGTTGTAGCAGGGGATGATGACGGAAAGGTTCACTGCGTTACCTCCCAGCAGAAGCGATAATTGAGATAGTTATCTATATCATTTATTACTACATTCAAATTTGTTGTGTAATAAAACAGCCCTGCGAGTAGCACTACGCATAATACCGCGGCCGTGCGTTGCTGCCTTGTCAGGGCAAGGTGTCGACTGCTGATCGTTTTCTTATCCGCTTCGGGGTAAAGCATCATCGGAAGATACAGTATAAGGAATTGAAAATAGTAGTCCGTCAGGCGTGAAAACACATTGTCGTAGCCCGAGAACATCTGCAATACTGCGGCAACGACCATCAAATTAAACAGCCTTGTAAAGTCCTTTCCCGAAAAGCCTCGAAGTATAATGCCCGCAACAAGCAAAGCCGCTATCATAAGAAAGCGACCGCCGACAGAATCGTTTACCAGATAATCCGTTTCGTCATAATAGAACTCGCTTATGAACGTGACTATCTGATCCCTGAAAACGAATATAAGTGCTGCACCGACAGTATACAGCACCAGTTTTTGCACGCTGAGGCGGCTTTTTGCCATCCAATAGGCGGGCAGAAATATCAGTGCCGGCGCATGCACACACCCTGCCAACACCGTCCAAAGCAGGAATTTCTTTGGTTTTTCCTCCATAATGCCCACAAATGCGAACATCAGCAGTCCCATAGCCAGTGCCTGCTTAATTGCGCTGAAGCCGAAAACGTAGAATCCGAAGCAGTTCCACAGCAGATAACTGAGCCATGGTGCAGGTGAATAGCGATAAATTATCACCGCCACGGCTATTTCCGTAACGATGGCAATGAATATCAGTAAAACTTGAAAATCTCCGTTTGAAATCTGAGACAGGAACTTAGAAAGCCACGCAAAGCCGAAGTTGCGCCCTCCATCAAATACCTGTGTGCTGAACCATCCGTTATTCGGATAGATCCGTACATAAAAGCCTGAATATTTTATAAGGTCGCCCGTAAGATACATATACCGCCAGCCGCACACAAACGCATGCAGTGCGGCCATAAGTATTATGTATGTTTTCTTTTGCTTGCCATGCTGCGGCAAAAATGCGGCAAATACAAGCACCGCCGCCAGCATATAATAATAGACCTTTACGCCCATTTACATTCCCCGTTTCTTTTGCAATTCATTCGCAAGAAACCTTTCCGTCTTCCCCGCAAGCACGCTTTGGCTGAAATCTGTCCCACGTTCACGCGCACGCTCGGCATAGTGCGCCATAAGTCCGTCTTCCGTAAGTATGCGCTTTATGCCTTGGTACAATGCCTCATCATCGTTCTCGGTTATAAGGCCGTATTCGCTGTCGCCAAGGAGTTCCTTCATGCCCG
>CAZTFU010000059.1:0-2943 GCA_964612925.1 uncultured Clostridium sp.
ACGCACCGATATAATCTACCGCATAAAGCAAAGTATCATTGCCGTTATGCTCCCAGACGCAATTTATCGTCATATCATTAACCTCTCAATAATCAAATTTATGTTCACCGACCGCAATTGTCTGCGTCAGCTTTTCGTCTTTATACGGCTTGCGAATCTCGATCAAATTCAGCACCGTATAACCACGCTTCCGCAGAAACTCGATCATGTGGTGATTGTTGGGGTGAACATAGTTGTAAACGGTATCTTCCCCATAAGAAGCGGCAATTTCCTCTGCTTTGCTGTGCAAAGCAGTAGCAACACCGTGACGGCGGTATTCCTCTTTGACAAATATGGATTCCACCCACACAACCTCGCTGTCAACTCGGCAAACCACATAGCCTGCGTACTCGCCATCGACAAGGGCGGCATACACCGGGAACTTGGCAGAAAGGTATTCTTCCATTTCTTCTCGCCCTGCTTCAATGTTCAGCTTGGATGCAATACCTTTATATGAACGCAACTCTACCCGAAACAGGGCAACCATTTCTGCAAGTGCATCATTTACTTGTGTTATCTCTAATATCTCCATCATAATTGCCCTCCTTTGGCTGCATACAAATTTCCATAATAATTATAGCATAAATTCGTGAAAAAATCTATCATATACGTAGAAATCCCGCCCGTCACGATATATTTGTGATCAGAACGGGCAGGACATAGTTAATCAAGCGGCTTATACTCGGTTACAGTTTTCAAATAAGTTTCGGTATTGCCGTTCAAGATAAGGTCGGCATACTCCAAAGGAGCGTTGTAAATTAGATAGTCAAGCTCTGACCGTTCATACATATTTCGGGCAAACTCGTTCTCAACGGCAATGGTATCAATCGCAATTATGCTACCATCAGAAAATTTCAGTTCAACACAGGCAGTGTCCATATTATAGGCGCAAAATATTAAGGTTTTCATGGCGTATCCTCTGTAATTCATTGTAAGATAGAAAATCCCGTCTGACTTCCTGTTAGAAATCAGACGGGATTTGTCCGTATGCACCCCGGAATCCGTCAGCTAATAGTTGATAAGTAAATTAGTTCCTTATCACTGTTAAGTCAATGCCTTTTGCTGTTTTTCACGGAACGCGCAAAACACAGGCAGAGTGGCAATCCATGCTCCTTGCCTGCTCTTATAACTCTTTCTTGACGGCAAGGCAGTAGTTTACATGCTCGAACGCTTTCATATCGGCACAAACGCTATCGATAATACCGCTTTGGATATCGCTCGGCGTAAGTAGCTCGCATATTGAAAAGCCGTGTTTTTTAAGCAAAGTTTCAAGCTCCACGCGGGAAAATGATGACTTCATCGGTTCGCCGCCCGCCTGTGCCATCATGACGGTATTCTGTACGCGCCTTTCTTTAGCCGCAAAAAAGCCTTCGTCGGGATAATCGAAAACAACCGCACTATCGTACGAGCAGAGCTTAGATAACTCGGCTAAAGTTTTGTCCATCGCCTCTGCCGTGAGGTAATAGGTTACGCCAAGCCACGAGAAGAAGGACTTCGCAATTTTGTCAAAGCCGAGCGCAAGCAGATTCTCCGTTAAGCTGTCCACCGTAAAATCCATTGGAACAAATGTAAGATTATTCGGCCTTTTCCATCCTGCGCGCTCAATTCGTTCCGTTTTGTCCGCCTGTGTAAGCGGATGATCTGCCTCAAACACCTTATGCTGTTTAAGGAACTCTTTATTGCGAAAGGCAAACGTATCAAGCCCCGCCCCAAGTATCACATACTGTTCGGTTCCGCTTTTTACGGCCACATCCAACGCCCGTTCCGTATATGCCGCGCGGCACAGCGGGGATGGGGCAATGTGTGTATTCACAAGGTACCTCAGCAACTCCTTTTTCCCAATATTTGCGGTATTGATATTCGGCTCAAAGAACTGCGCTCCGCTAAGGATGTGATTCTGCACGGCCGTATACTCCTCCGTCGTCATAAGCTCCTTTGCAAGGCAATCGCAAAACACGGGGTGGGCTTCATTCTCCGCATGAAATGCCCGCCCGAACGCGCTCATGAGCGCTGTAATGCTCGCCTTATTGTTCATTTTGTCCTCCCGTATTCAGCACAAATTCCTGCACTTCGCTTCCAAATTCCTCCGTCATTCGGTTCGGAACAAATCCGAGTCCTTGATAAAAGGCTCTTGCGGCGGCTCCTTCCGCCGCGTCCTCTCGATATGTCGTTACGGTAATCGGCCTATCTTTATCCATTTGCGGCAGCATAAAACTGAACATGCTATCTGCAATATGCTGTCTGCGGAAAGCAGGGTCAACCGCAAGAAAGCACAGCTCGTTGTTCTCCTTTGAAAATAGAAGGATACCGACGATCGCCCCGTTTTCCTTTGCACAAATCGCTTCCTGACTACCCATAAAAGCGGTTACTGTTTTACGATGCTCGCTGAGCGCTTCCTCCGTTTCTAACCCCGGGAAGCTGTTTTTTACCATGCGAACAAGGCACATCCATTGATTGATATCCTTGGTGCTACCGTATTCAACCGATATCATCTTTCATTTCCGCCCCGTATTTGCACAGTAATGACACCACGATAAACGCCACGCCCAATGCTACGCTGTCAAAGCCGTCTATGCTGACCTTCTCCACGTTTTCCATGCAATGCGCTATCACGCCCTGCACAACCTCTGCAAGAACCGCCGTCACAATAGATATCCATATCACAGAAATACCAAGGCGCATAAGTTCCTTTGCGCCATCCAATGTAAACGGTGTGCCTGTGCTCAGCTCGTTTTCAAAATAGCGGTGTGCCATGCGGGAAACAATAAGTTCCCCTATGCAAAGTATTGTACCGACTGCGAGTGCCGCCCATACCGTGCCGAGGGAGGTTCCTGCCTCCGCTTCAAGAATGCTGTTAAAGGTTAATCCGCCAATTTTTAGCGTATCCATGCCGATAAGTACGCC
>CAZTFU010000060.1:0-2610 GCA_964612925.1 uncultured Clostridium sp.
ACCATATGGGTGCATGATCGACTGTTAAGGCATGGCTTCCGTGCGGCGTAAGTTAGTCCTCGTGCTTTGTCCGATGGCGGCGGTTTGAACGAGAGAGCGACTGTATATACGTCGGGAGTTGTTGCATAAACTCAATATAAAGTTCCTCGGCGGCAATGCTTTTTTCCGCAAGCTCGGGCGAGGTAAGGGGCAAGCCGCGCTCCGTAAGATCGGCAACGGTGGCGGCTATCTCGTCCTGCAAAAGAATGTATTGGTCGGGTGTAAGTCTGCGCATAAGCAGCGAATCCGGTTTCTTTTTGTTGTCAGTCATGTCGGCTCCTTTACTGTAGGCTATGTATAGCCTGATAGTAGCACGCATAGCCTATAATGTCCACCCGTTTTGGGTACTCTTTTTATAAAAAAGGGGAATCCCGATATGGATGAAACGATACTTGCCGTAAGGCTTAGAATACTAAGGCTGTGCGAAGAGCGCGGCATAAGCATAAATAATCTTGCGAATATAAGCGCAGTGCCGCCAAGCAGCATCAAGAATATCCTATACGGCAAAAGCAACAACCCAAAGCTAATGACCATAAAGCTTATATGCGACGGGCTTGACATAACCCTTGGCGAATTCTTTTCAAGCGAGGAATTCGATGCCCTTGAGCAAAGCATAAAATAGCGGCTTTAATACGCAGACAGAAACAAGCATGCCATCCACTTTATTATCCGCCATAAGCGTCCCCCCAAAAAAGCAGCGGCGGCGCCCGCTCGGCATAATGGCACAAGCATCGTCCCACGGCATAAATAAACCACCGCGCAAGTGATTCACACTTGCTTTATTGTTGATTGGGGCACTGAGCGGTAAAACCTACCCGCTATTTCACCCCAAAATGATACGGTACGGCACAAAACCGTGCCGCAAGGCCGAGTGAAGGTTGCTTTTGATGCCCCGGCATGCCTTATATTGCACATATACGGCTATAAACTTGCAAAAAATTCGGATAAATGGTAATATACATGGGCAAAGTTACTTTCGGGAGGCGGCATATATGCCATTTTTGAAGTTTAGGTGTGTTGATTGCTCAAAGGTGTTCGACGAACTTGTTAAACTGAGCGACGTGGATAAGCTTCGCTGCCCCGATTGCGGAGGGAAAACGGAACGCGCCTATGAAGGCAAATGCGTAAGCATAAAGGGCGGTTCCTGCTCCGGCAACTGTTCCTGTTGCAGCGGTTGCGGGCATTGAGCGCATACCGCATTGCTGCGGGCAAAAAACACATTGGGAGAATACAATGGCATATTATGTTATAAACGGCGGCAAAAGGCTTGAAGGCAGCGTGACCATAAGCGGCGCAAAGAACGCGGCCCTTGCCATTATTCCCGCATGCATACTTGCGGGCGAAAGCTGTCGGCTGGAAAATTTGCCGCGCATTGAGGACGTTCATGTGCTTGAACAGATATTGCGCATGATGGGCGCAGGCGTTGAATTTACGCCCGATGGCGGCATGAGAATAGACCCCAAGACCATAAACACCCGCCATGTAACGTTTGACATGGTATCGCGTATGCGTGCCTCTTACTATTTGCTTGGGGCGATGCTCGGCCGTTACGGCTATGCAGAGGTTGCTCTGCCCGGCGGCTGTTCGATAGGGCAAAGGCCGATAGATCAGCATATAAAGGGCTTTCGTGCGCTTGGCGCGGATGTGAAAATAGAGCGCGGCATTATAACCGCAAGCGCGAAAAAGCTTGTGGGCGCGGAAATATATCTTGACGTGGTAAGCGTTGGCGCAACGATAAACATAATGCTTGCGGCGGTCGGCGCGGAGGGCAGAACCACCATATCCAATGCCGCAAAGGAACCGCATGTTGTTGACACGGCCAATTTCTTAAACATGATGGGCGCACAGGTAAAAGGTGCGGGTACCGATGTTATACGCATAACGGGCGGCAGGAAGCTGCACGGCTGCACATATCCCATAATACCCGACCAAATAGAGGCGGGAACCTACATGATAGCCGCGGCCGCAACAGGCGGTGACGTTGTTATAAACAACATAATACCCACTCACCTTGAGGCGATATCGGCAAAGCTTATGGAAAGCGGTGCGCGCGTTATTGACGGCGATGATGGGCGGGAATTTTTCATGCGCGTGAGTAGTGACACTCGCCCCCGTGCGGTGAATATAAAAACGCTGCCCTACCCCGGCTTCCCGACCGATTTACAGCAGCCCATGATGGCATACCTTACACGGGCGGACGGTAACAGCTTTATAGTCGAAAACATATTCGAAAACCGCTTTAACCATGTCGGAGAGCTTAGGCGCATGGGCGCAAACATAACCATAAATGACCGCCTTGCGACCGTAAGCGGCGTTGAAGCACTTACGGGCGCACCGCTCTACGCAAGTGATCTGCGCGCGGGTGCCGCACTGATAGTTGCCGCACTTTCCGCGGAAGGCCGCAGTGAAGTACATAACATAGAATACATAGATCGCGGTTATGAGTATTTTGAACAGAAGCTCCGTGCCCTCGGTGCGGACATAACAAGAGTAGAGGATTAAATCAGAAAATAAATATAAGGCCCTCTGAAATAAGAAACACACGGTTTTGAGGTGCTGTTTTGCACCCTG
>CAZTFU010000061.1:0-2147 GCA_964612925.1 uncultured Clostridium sp.
TCGTTCTCGGTTATAAGGCCGTATTCGCTGTCGCCAAGGAGTTCCTTCATGCCCGAAACATCGGTCGTTACAACGGGTGTGCCGAGTATAAGTGCCTCGGTAACGAATGTGCTGAATCCCTCATAATTGGACGAGCACACCGCAATATCGGCATTACTTATGTACGAATACGGATTGTTGCAAAAGCCAAACATCTGAACATTCTGCCTAAGTCCGTTTTCATCTGTGTATCGTTCAAGCATTTCTCTGTCCGGTCCGTCGCCGAGTAGCCACAGTACAACATCCGTTTTCTCCTCGATCAGCTTCTTTACAGCCTTCAACAAGCGAAGCTGATTCTTTGGCGGGTACAACGTGCCAACGGACACAAGTGTGTTTTTCCCCCGTTTCGCCAAATCCGGCAATGGTTCCTTGGCTTTACGGCTTATGTTTTCGTCGTTTACGGTATTGTAAAGAACCTCTGTCTTTATTCGGTAGTCATACAGCCTGTCAAAGGCTTGCTTCACCGTTTCCGAAACGCATATGACCTTATCAAATTTATTGTACCATCGCGCCGTTTTCTCTGCATAATTCGGCATCCCCTGCGCCATTTTTTCTATGTCGCAATGCACCCATGCAAGCTTCAGCGCATTTTCATTGGTAGAGCCCGCCATTATTTTGGTAGAGCCGCATTCAAGATACGCAACCTCAATATCGTAATCGTCCTTGATGTGCAAGGCGTAGGTCAGCCCCAGCGCGGCCTCAAGGCGCATGCGCATATCATTCACGCGGCTTTTTGCGGCATAGCAATACCTGTACCGTATGCCCTCAGCCAGCTCCCGCGCATTTTCATCGGGATAAAGCGTCTGCACGGTAATGGCAAACTTGGTTCTGTCCATCGCATTCACAAGGTCGCGAAGGACCTTCTCCGCCCCTCCGCCCGTGAGGGATTCAATAAAAAAGAGGATGTTTAGCATATGGCACGGTTCCCGTTGTATATTTTATAGATTTTGCCCATTGCAGAAACCACATCAAACCCCGAATTCAGCATTTGTGCGGCATATTTGCACGATTCGCCGCGTTCCGCCGTGCAGACAGCGTCTATCCACGCCGCTTTATCCTCCAACGGCAGCGGATGAATAAGGTCTGTTAAAAACACATCCTTGGGCACACGGTTTGATATCACGCAAGGCAATCCGTTTGTCTGCACCTCAATTATGGACAGCGGCATACCCTCGTACAGCGACGGAAACGCAAACACATCCATGGCATTCAGGTAATCGGGCACGTTGCGAACATTACCCGTGAACCTTACATGATCTCGCAGGTGCAGTGCGGCAACCCGCTGTTCAAGCATAGTCCTGTCCTCACCGTCACCTACAAGCAAAAGGTATGCGTTCGGCTTCCTTTTCAGTATTTCGGGCATGAGTTCAAGCAGAAACGCCTGATTCTTCACCCCCGCCAAATGCCCGACATGGCCTATAATAAAGCTGTTTTCAAGCCCCGGTTCCCGCCTGAAGCGTTCACGCCTGTCCGCATCAAAAGCGAATTTTTTCGTATCTATTCCGTTTAGTATAAGCGTGCCGCGCTCTTGAAAGGCTCGCTTCCCATACAGTCTTTCCCCCGCCTGCACACCGCACGCAACAAGGTTCGTTGAACAAGACAATATAAGCACCCGCATTATCGCTTCATACAGCCGTACCTTCAAGCCACGCTTTTCCCGCAATGCGGAGTGCGCATGGGAAATGCGTATCGGAACGCCGTAAAGCCTCCCCGCAAGCATGGCCCAACCTATATTGAACATGGTGTGCGCGTGTATCGCATCATAATGATAAGTTTGAATCAGCTTTTTGAGATTTTTCAGGTAAGCGCAGTAGCTCTCGGACGGTTGCGGCATATGAAAGATTTTGCATCCGTGCTCTTTAAGCTCCGCCTCATACGCGCCCACCTCGCCGCCGAACACGACATAATGAACCTCGTATTTCTCCGAGTCCGCATACAGCCCAATATCCGCCGCGACCTTTTCCGCGCCGCCAATATACAGTTTTGATGCAATAATTAAAATCTTCCGCATCTCTTACCGCCGATCCGTTTTATCCCCTTTGCTTTATCAGCCAATCCACAACTCCGCACAGTCCAAGCCGTATCGGCAACAACAAAAGCCCCGTTTT